>JBBRLS010000004.1:0-139495 GCA_038231215.1 Burkholderiales bacterium
CAGGTGCTCGACGAGGACCACTACGGCCTCGAGAAGGTCAAGGACCGCATCCTCGAGTACCTCGCGGTGCAGCAGCGGGTCGAGAAGGTCAAGTCGCCGATCCTCTGCCTGGTCGGGCCTCCCGGCGTCGGCAAGACCTCGCTCGGCCAGAGCGTGGCGCGCGCCACTGGCCGCAAGTTCGTGCGCATGGCGCTCGGCGGCGTGCGCGACGAAGCCGAGATCCGCGGCCATCGCCGCACCTACATCGGCTCGATGCCGGGCAAGGTGCTGCAGAGCCTGTCGAAGATCGGCACGCGCAACCCGCTGTTCCTGCTCGACGAGATCGACAAGCTTGGCATGGACTTCCGCGGTGACCCTTCGAGCGCGTTGCTCGAGGTGCTCGATCCCGAGCAGAACCACACCTTCAGTGACCACTACGTCGAGGTCGACTTCGACCTGTCGGACACGATGTTCATCGCCACTTCGAACTCGATGAACATTCCGCCGGCGCTGCTCGACCGGATGGAAGTGATCCGTCTTGCCGGCTACACCGAAGACGAGAAGGTCAACATCGCATTGCGCTACCTGCTGCCCAAGCAGGCCAAGAACAACGGCATCCGCGAAGGCGAGCTCGAGATCACCGAGTCGGGCGTGCGCGGCATCGTCCGCTACTACACGCGTGAAGCCGGCGTGCGCTCGCTCGAGCGCGAGATCTCGAAGATCTGCCGCAAGGTGGTCAAGGCGATCCAGCTCAAGCAGGTCACCGAGAAAATCACCGTCGTCGAGGACAACCTCAACGACTACCTTGGCGTGCGCAAGTTCGACTACGGCCAGGCCGAAAAGGAGAACCAGGTCGGCCAGGTCGTCGGTCTGGCGTGGACCGAAGTTGGCGGCGACCTGCTGACGATCGAGGCGGCGGTGATGCCCGGCAAGGGCAACATCATCCGCACCGGCCAGCTCGGCGACGTGATGAAGGAGTCGGTCGAAGCGGCCCGCTCGGTGGTGCGCAGCCGCGCCCGCCGGCTCGGCATCCGCGACGACATGTTCGAGAAGCGCGACGTGCACATCCACGTGCCCGACGGCGCGACGCCGAAAGACGGCCCGAGCGCCGGCGCGGCGATGACGACGGCCTTCGTCTCGGCGTTGACCGGCATCCCGGTGCGCGCCCACGTGGCGATGACCGGCGAGATCACGCTGCGCGGCGAGGTCACGGCGATCGGCGGCCTCAAGGAGAAGCTGCTCGCGGCGCGCCGCGGCGGCATCAAGACCGTGCTGATCCCGCAGGACAACGTAAAGGACCTGCAGGACATCCCGGAGAACGTGAAGAACCAGCTCGAGATCGTTCCCGTCAAGTGGATCGACCAGGTGCTGGAGTACGCGCTCGAATCGGTGCCCAAGGCCTTGCCCGACGACGAGCCGGCGAAGCCGGCCGAAGCGGTGGCAGCGCCTGCCGCTGCCGTGGTTCCGCCGGCCCCGGACGTGCTCACGCACTGACCGGTCCTTGTCATCCTGAGCGGAGCGAAGGATCCCGGCGATCGAGGTCCACCCCTCCGTCAAGGTCAAAAAGGGCCGCTATACTTGCGGCCTTCGTCGCCGGGCTCCCGAGCCCGGCGAACGATGCGGGAGTAGCTCAGTTGGTAGAGCGCAACCTTGCCAAGGTTGAGGTCGAGAGTTCGAGACTCTTCTCCCGCTCCAGACAAAGAAAAAGGGAAGCCCAGGCTTCCCTTTTTATCGAGCAAGAGACACGGCGCGGTAGCAAAGCGGTTATGCACCGGATTGCAAATCCGAGTAGGTCGGTTCGACTCCGGCCCGCGCCTCCAGTCGCATGACGACGACCCTCTACGGCATTGCCAACTGCGACACCGTCAAACGGGCGCGTGGCTGGCTGGCCGAGCAAGGCATCGCCGCCTCCTTCCACGACTTCAAGAAGTCTGGCGTGCCGGCAACCCGTCTCGATGCCTGGCTGGCTGCGGTCGGCTGGGAGCGTCTGCTCAATCGCAAAGGAACGACGTGGCGCAAGCTCGACGACAGGACGCGCGACGACGTGGTCGATGCTGCGTCCGCACGCGCGCTGATGCTCGCGCAGCCGGGTGTGATCAAGCGGCCGGTGGTCGAGTGGGCCTCGGGTCCGATCACGGTGGGATTCGATCCCGACCGTCGGCCGGTGGACTGAATCCGCTGGTGCCTGGTGCTCGCGCATCGCTATCATCTGCTCGGTCGGCCCAGGTGACGGAATTGGTAGACGTAGCGGGCTTAAAACTCGCAGTCGCAAGGCGTGCGGGTTCGAGTCCCGCCCTGGGTACCAAGACGATTGCCTAGTGGTGTCCACGCACCTCCTTCTGATCGACATCTATGGCCGAACGGCAAGCACCTCGTGAGCTTCTTCTCTGCGACACCTGCAATGGTCCGATGCTCGTCTTTGCCGCCGACTCTGTCATCGGCCGCTCCCTTGCGACCGCAGGTCATTTCGGCGAGGACAAGATTGACGAAGTGTCTGCTGCGGTCTCGCGTCTCGGATTGAAGCTGCGGTGCTTCGTGGACATCGGAGCAAACATCGGCACCCACGCCATCCACGCCATCGACTCCGGTCATTTCGATCAGGCCATCGCGGTCGAGGCGGATCCCGACAATTTCATGCTACTGAAGGCTAACGTCGCTCTCCGTGGACACGGCGCGCGGACTCGCCTGATCCACTGCGCGCTTTCCGACTCGATTGGTACGGTCGAGCTGGAACTGGGGCCGGCGAATTTCGGTGATCACCGGGTCAGGGTTCCCGGCGTCATGCAGGCGCGCGACCTCGGCGAATCCGCGCGTAGGACTGTCTCTGTGCCGGCCAATACGTTCGACAGTCTCTTCGCGAACGAGCCGATGAAGTGGCGTGAAGCACTGGTCTGGATGGATACGCAGGGCCACGAAGGCCACATACTCGCAGGCGCCCGTGCGACGCTCGTGGCGCACGCCCCAGCAGTCGTGATGGAGTTCTGGCCCTATGGATTGCAACGTGCGGGCGGCAAGTCGAGCTACTTCGAGTTCCTTGCAGGCGCCAACTTAATCTACGACATCAATCGCGAGGACTGGGCGAACAAGGGCCGGGTCAGTGTCGAAGAGCTGCTGGAGGACTACGAGCGCATGCTCCAGGAGACCCGCGCCAATCACCATCCACATACCGACCTGTTGTGCATCCGGCTTCCCGCTGATGCCTCGGGCGAAGCAGGCTCGGATCTCCGATAGGCCTCCGCCGATGAACATCCTGCAGCGCAGCCTGATGACAATTTCGTGCCGCGATTCGGACGTGATCCCCAAGGTTCCCGGTGCCGGCGGTGTTGTACACCGGGGCCCCGAGCGGGTCCAAGTCATGCACAACGGAGTCGAAGTGGTCTACGGCGCCTACCAGGGCGAATGGATGTCGCACGTGATCCGAGCGCTCGAGGGCCACCACGAGCCGCAGGAAGAGCTGGTCTTTCATGTGCTGCTCCGGTATGTTCGTCACAGCACCAGAATCGTCGAGCTGGGAAGCTTCTGGGCCTACTACACCCAGTGGTACCTGAAAGCGATTCCTGACTCTGTGGCGCTCTGCATTGAACCCGTCGCGCACAACCTTGAGGTAGGACGTCGCAATACGGCACTTAACGGGAACGTCGACCGAGTGCGCTTCATTCATGCCTCGATCGGCGGCGAGGCGGTGACGTGGAGCGAGAACTCCGTGACGCCGATGCCCGTGCCGGTGCTTGATGCGCCTTCCGTGCTCGAGGCGGCTGGCGGAGTCATCGAGTTGCTGCATCTCGATATCCAGGGCGCGGAGCTGCCTTTCCTGCGGTCTATCGCCGTCGATGCTGCGCGCGAGCGGCTGCGCTTCATCATGGTTTCGACTCATCACAGCTCGATCTCTGGTTCCGCCACGACCCACGGCGACTGCCTTGAGGCTCTTCGCGACCTCGGCGCAACGATCCTGATCGAGCACGACGTTATCGAGTCGTTTAGCGGTGACGGTCTGATTCTCGCGAGCGTGCTCGCGGAGGATCGTGATCTATGGTTTCCCGCCATCAGTCGGAATCGAGCCGAGACGTCGCTCTTCAAACGCGCGTGAGGTCGTGTCCTCGAGGCGTGGCAAGCAGCCGCTAAAATAGAACGACTGTTCGATTGACCCTTCGCTGGCAGGAGCCGCCTCGATGAAAGTTCTCGTCCCCGTCAAGCGCGTCGTCGACTACAACGTCAAGGTGCGGGTCAAGTCCGACGGCAGCGGCGTCGACATCGCCAACGTCAAGATGAGCATGAATCCCTTCGACGAGATCGCCATCGAAGAGGCGGTCCGGTTGCGCGAGAAGGGCGTGGCGACCGAGGTGATCGCCGTGTCCTGCGGCGTCACGCAATGCCAGGAGACGCTGCGCACGGCAATGGCGATCGGCGCCGACCGTGCCATCCTCGTCGAGACCACCGAGGAGCTGCAGCCGCTCGCCGTTGCCAAGCTATTGAAGGCGCTGTTCGAGAAGGAGCAGCCCGGCCTCGTGATCCTCGGCAAGCAGGCGATCGACGACGACTGCAACCAGACCGGGCAGATGCTCGCCGCGCTGCTCGACCTGCCGCAGGCGACCTTTGCCTCCAGGGTCGAAGTCGCCGACGGATCGGTCAGCGTCACGCGCGAGGTAGACGGCGGGCTCGAGACGCTCAAGCTCTCGCTGCCGGCCATCGTCACCACCGACCTGCGCCTCAACGAGCCGCGCTACGTGACCTTGCCCAACATCATGAAGGCAAAGAAGAAGCAGATGGACATCTTCAAGCCGGCCGACCTCGGTGTCGACATCAAGTCGCACCTGAAGACGCTCAAGGTCAGCGAGCCGCCGAAGCGCGGCGCCGGCGTCAAGGTGCCCGATGTCGCGACGCTGGTCGCCAAGCTCAAGAACGAAGCGAAGGTGATCTGAGATGAGCACTGAAATCAAGGCGCTCGTCGTCGCCGAGCACGACAACGCAACGGTCCGCCCGGCGACGCTCAACACTGTTACCGCCGCCGCCAAGCTGGGCGGCGAAGTGCATGTGCTGATCGCAGGGTCGGGGGCCTCGGCCGCCGCTGCCGCGGCTGCCGCGATCAGCGGCGTCGCCAAGGTCCTGCATGCCGATGGCGAGCTGTTCGCGCACGGCCTGGCCGAGAACGTCGCGGCGCAGGTGCTCGCGCTGGCGCCCGGCTACTCGCACATCCTCTTCGCCGCGACCGCCTGGGGCAAGAACATCGCGCCGCGCGTCGCCGCCAAGCTCGACGTCGGCCAGATCTCCGACATCACCAAGGTCGACGCGCCCGACACCTTCGAGCGCCCCATCTACGCCGGCAATGCGATCGCCACGGTGCAGAGTCTCGACGCCATCAAGGTGATCACGGTGCGCACGACCGGCTTCGATCCCGCGCCTTCGACCGGCGGCTCGGCGGCCGTCGAAAGCCTCGCTGCCGTCGGCGACTACGGCAAGTCGAGCTTCGTCGGTTCGGAGATCGTGAAGAACGACCGGCCCGAGCTGACCTCGGCCAAGATCATCGTCTCGGGCGGCCGGGCAATGGGCTCCAACGACAAGTTCAACGAAGTCCTGACGCCGCTCGCCGACAAGCTCAATGCCGCCTTGGGCGCGAGCCGCGCCGCCGTCGACGCCGGCTATGCGCCGAACGACTGGCAGGTGGGGCAGACCGGCAAGATCGTCGCGCCGCAGCTCTACATCGCCATCGGCATCAGCGGCGCGATCCAGCACCTGGCGGGGATGAAGGACTCGAAGGTCATCGTCGCCATCAACAAGGACGAAGAGGCGCCGATCTTCAGCGTCGCCGACTACGGCCTGGTGCAGGATCTTTTCGTCGCCGTCCCCGAGCTCGTCGCCGCACTCTGAGCGCGGGCTCGACGAGGGCAAGCCCGCTTGCCCGATGCAAGGGCCAGCGGGCTGTTTCCCGGCCCTGATGTCACTCCCGTCTCGAGAGGTCATGCCATGAGCTACACCGCCCCGGTCAAGGACATGCTGTTCTGCATGAAGGAGCTGGCCGACCTCGAAGCGATCGCCGGGCTGCCCGGCTTCGACGATGCCGGCATCGAGACGGCGCAGGCCGTGCTCGAGGAATGCGCGCGCTTCAGCCAGGAAGTGCTGGCGCCGCTCAATCGGGAGGGCGACGTCAACCCTTCGACCTGGAAGGACGGCGTCGTGACGACGACGCCCGGGTTCAATCAGGCGTTTCGCCAGTTCAGCGAAGGCGGCTGGCAAGGCCTGCAGCATCCGGACGAGTTCGGCGGCCAGGGCTTGCCCAAGACGATAGGCGCGGCCTGCATCGAGATGATCAACAGCGCGAACCTGAGCTTCTCGCTCTGCCCGTTGCTCACCGACGGCGCGATCGAGGCCCTGCTCACCGCCGGAACCGCCGAGCAGCAGCAGGCCTTCATCCCTAGGATGATTTCGGGCGAGTGGACCGGCACGATGAACCTCACCGAGCCGCAGGCCGGCTCCGACCTGGCGCTGGTGCGCACGCGCGCCGAGCCGCTGGGCGATGGCCGCTTTCGCCTCTTCGGCACCAAGATCTACATCACGTACGGCGAGCACGACATGGCGAAGAACATCGTCCATCTCGTGCTCGCCCGCGTCGTCGGCGCGCCGGAAGGCGTGAAGGGCATCAGCCTGTTCATCGTGCCGAAGTTCCTGGTCAATGCCGATGGTTCGCTCGGTGCGCGCAACGACGCCTGGTGCGTGAGCATCGAGCACAAGCTCGGCATCAAGGCGAGCCCGACGGCGGTGCTCCAGTTCGGCGACAAGGGCGGGCCGGGTCTCGACGCGCCCGGTGCCATCGGCACGCTGATCGGCCAGGAGAATCGCGGCCTCGAGTACATGTTCATCATGATGAACGCGGCGCGCTACGCGGTCGGCATGCAGGGCATTGCGATCGCCGAGCGCGCCTACCAGAAAGCGGCGGCCTTCGCCAAGGATCGCGTGCAGTCGCGGCCCGTCGACGGCTCTGTGGCGGGCAGCGTGACGATCATCCACCACCCCGACGTGCGGCGCATGCTGATGACGATGCGTGCCTACACCGAGGGTTGTCGCGCTCTGGCGATCGTCGCCGCAGCGGCGTTCGACGCGGCGCATCGCCATCCCGACGCCGAGACGCGCAAGCAGAACCGGGCCTTCTACGAGTTCATGGTGCCTCTGGTCAAGGGTTACAGCACCGAGATGAGCATCGAGGTCGCCAGCCTCGGCGTGCAGGTGCACGGCGGCATGGGCTTCATCGAGGAGACCGGCGCGGCGCAGTACCTGCGCGATGCGCGCATCCTGACCATCTACGAAGGCACGACGGCCATCCAGGCCAATGACCTGGTCGGCCGAAAGACGGGACGCGACGGCGGGCGTGTCGCCAAGGGAATCGCGGCGCAGGTCGCGGCGACCGAAGCCGAGCTCGCGGCGAGCGACAGCGCGGCGTCGCGCTCGATGCTGAAGGGCCTGAAAGCTGCGCGAGCCGCGTTCGAGCAGGTCGTCGACTTCGTCGTCAGCGAAAGCAAGACCGACCCGAACGCCGTGTTCGCGGGCTCGGTGACCTATCTCATGCTCGCCGGCAACCTCATGGCCGGCTGGCAGATGGCGCGTGCCTTGCTGGCTGCCCAGCGCATGCTTGCCGGCGGCGACGGGGACACCTCATTCCTGAACGCCAAAATCGCGACGGCGCGCTTTTACGCCGAGCACCTGCTCAGCAAGGCGCCAGGTCTGCGCGACGCGATCGTCGACGGCGCCGAGAGCGTCATGGCGCTGCCGCTCGAAGCGTTCTGAACCTGATCCCAACCCTCACGCCAACCCTCTCCCGCTGAGCGGGAGAGGGGGGAAGACAAGCATGCCTTTGCCGCCCGTTCTTCAGTCGCTGCCTCTGCCGATCATCGGCGCGCCTCTCTTCATCATCAGCAACCCCAAGCTCGTCATCGCACAGTGCACGGCGGGCGTGGTCGGCGCGATGCCGTCGCTCAATGCCCGCCCGGCCGAGCAGCTCGACGAGTGGCTGGCCGAGATCACCGAGACGCTGGCGGCGTGGAACCGCGACCATCCGGAGCGTCCGGCTGCGCCCTTTGCCGTGAACCAGATCGTGCACAAGAGCAACGACCGGCTCGAGCACGACATGCAGATGTGCGCCAAGTACAAGGTGCCCATCGTCATCACCTCGCTAGGCGCGCGCACCGACGTCAATGACGCCGTGCATGCCTGGGGCGGCGTCGTGCTGCACGACATCATCAACAACTTCTTCGCGAAGAAGGCGATCGAGAAGGGCGCCGACGGCCTCATCGCGGTGGCGGCGGGCGCTGGCGGGCACGCCGGCGTGAAGAGCCCGTTCGCGCTGATCTCCGAGATCCGCGAGTGGTTCGACGGGCCGCTCGCGCTCTCTGGCGCCATCTCGACCGGCGGTGCCGTGCTCGCGGCGCGAGCCATGGGCGCCGACTTCGCCTATATCGGCTCGGCCTTCATCGCCACCGAAGAGGCGCGCGCCGTCGAGGGCTACAAGCAGATGATCGTCGAGAGCACGAGCGACGACATCGTCTATTCGAACCTCTTTACGGGCGTGCACGGCAACTACCTGAAGGGCTCGGTGAAGAACGCCGGCCTCGATCCCGACGCGCTGCCCGAAAGCGACCCGACGAAGATGAACTTCGGCGGCGATGCGAAGAAGGCCTGGAAGGACATCTGGGGCTGCGGCCAGGGCATCGGCGCGATCAAGAAGGTCGTGCCGGCGCGCGAGCTCATCGAGCGGCTGACCCGCGAGTACGAGCAAGCGCGTGCCAGGCTGCTCTAGGGTCGAGCGCGCGAGGCAAGCATCACGCTCGCACAGGCCGCGTTCGCAGCGAAGTCAGGGTCGGGTGCTACAGTCAACGGTGACTTGAAGAGGTCCTTCCCGTCCGCCTGATCGCCGCCAGCGCGCAGAGGCCGGGTCGCAATCCGTGCGCCGGTGGAGCCGAACCGCGGAAGGTTTTCAAACCCACTGCAACGCCGCATACCGGTGTGGAAGGTGAGCGAAGATGATGCAGGAATCCCGGGCGAACTCGTACCTGTTCGGCGGCAACGCCCCGTACGTCGAGGAGCTCTACGAGGCCTACCTCGACAACCCCGGCTCGGTCCCCGACAACTGGCGCTCGTATTTCGACGCGCTGCAAAATGTCCCCGCCGCCGACGGCACGACGGCTCGCGACATGGCGCACGCGCCGGTCATCGAATCGTTCGCCCAGCGCGGCAAGGCCAACGCCTTCGGCAACAGGGCGTCGAGCGAGGACCTGGCGATCGCGCGAAAGCAGGTCTATGTCCAGTCGCTGATCGCCGCCTATCGCTCGCTTGGCTCGCGCTGGGCCGACCTCGACCCGCTCAAGCGCACCGAGCGGCCGAAGATCCCCGAGCTCGAGCCCGCGTTCTACGACCTCACTGAGGCCGACATGGACATGGTGTTCAGCGCCACAAACACCTACTTCACGACCGCCGAGCACATGACGCTGCGCGAAATCTCGCAGGCCTTGCGCGAGACTTATTGCGGCACGATCGGCGCCGAGTACATGCACATCACCGCGCCGACCGAGAAGCGCTGGTGGCAGCAGCGGCTCGAGTCGATTCGCTCCAAGCCGAACTTCAGTGCTGAGGAAAAGATCCACATCCTCGACCGGCTGACCTCCGCCGAGGGACTCGAGCGCTACCTGCACACCAAGTACGTCGGCCAGAAGCGCTTCTCGCTCGAAGGCGGCGAGAGCTTCATCGCCTCGATGGACGAGTTCGTGCAGCGCAGCGGCGAAAAAGGCGTGCAGGAGATCGTCATCGGCATGGCCCACCGCGGCCGCCTCAACGTGCTCGTCAACACCCTGGGCAAGATGCCCAAGGACATGTTCGCCGAGTTCGACCACACGGCGCCGGAGAACCTGCCCTCGGGCGACGTCAAGTACCACCAGGGCTTCTCGAGCGACATCACGACCGGCGGCGGCCCGGTCCACCTCAGCCTGTCGTTCAACCCCTCGCACCTCGAGATCGTCAACCCGGTCGTCGAAGGCTCCGTGAAGGCGCGGCTCGACCGGCGCGGCGACCACGAAGGCGACACGGTTCTGCCCGTCATCGTCCACGGCGACGCGGCCTTCGCCGGGCAGGGCGTCGTGATGGAGACGCTGGCCCTGGCGCAGACGCGCGGCTACTACACCGGCGGCACGGTGCACGTGGTCATCAACAACCAGATCGGCTTCACCACCTCCGATCCGCGCGACTCGCGCTCGACGCTCTACTGCACCGACGTCGTCAAGATGATCGAGGCGCCCGTCCTGCACGTGAATGGCGATGACCCGGAGGCGGTCGTCCTGTGCAGCCAGATCGCGCTCGACTACCGGCAGGAGTTCAACAAGGACGTCGTCGTCGACATCGTCTGCTTCCGCAAGCTCGGCCACAACGAGCAGGACACGCCGGCGATGACGCAGCCGCTGATGTACAAGAAGATCGCGGCGCATCCGGGCACGCGCAAGATCTACGGCGACAAGCTGGTCGCGCAGGGCGTGTTGCAGGCCGACGGCCCCGACGCCATGGTCAAGGCGACCCGCGCCGCCCTCGATGCCGGCAAGAGCAGCTACGACCCGGTGCTCACCAACTACAAGAGCAAGTACGCGGTCGACTGGTCGCCCTTCCTCGGCAAGAAGTGGACCGATGCGGCCGACACTGCGCTGCCGATGGCGGAGATCAAGCGCCTGGCCGAGCGCATCACGACCGTGCCGTCGACGTTCAAGGTGCATCCTCTTGTCGAGAAGGTGCTTGCCGACCGCGCCGCGATGGGCAAGGGCGACCAGCGCGTCGACTGGGGCATGGGCGAGCATCTCGCCTTCGCCTCGCTGGTGGCGAGCGGCTATGCAGTGCGCCTCTCGGGCGAAGACTCGGCGCGCGGCACCTTCACGCACCGCCACTCGGTGTTGCACGACCAGAACCGCGAGCGCTGGGACGAGGGCACCTACACACCGCTGCAGCACGTCGCAGACGGCCAGGCGCCCTTCGTCGTCATCGACTCGTTGCTCTCGGAAGAAGCGGTGCTCGGCTTCGAATATGGCTACGCCAGCGCCGAGCCGAACACGCTCGTCATCTGGGAGGCGCAGTTCGGCGACTTCGCGAACGGTGCACAGGTCGTCATCGACCAGTTCATCGCCTCGGGCGAGGTGAAATGGGGCCGCGCCAACGGCTTGACGCTGATGCTGCCGCACGGGTACGAAGGGCAGGGCCCGGAGCACTCGTCGGCGCGGCTCGAGCGCTTCATGCAGCTCTCGGCCGACAACAACATGCAGGTCGTACAGCCCACCTCGGCGAGCCAGATCTTCCACGTGCTGCGCAGGCAGATGGTGCGCATGTTCAGGAAGCCCCTGATCATCATGACGCCCAAGTCGCTGCTGCGCGCCAAGGACGCGTCGTCGCCGCTTACCGACTTCACCAAGGGCGAGTTCAAGACCGTGATCGCCGAGCAGAGCGTCGAGCTCAACGCCGAGCGCGTCAAGCGCGTCATCGCCTGCTCGGGCAAGGTCTACTACGACCTCGTGCGGGCGCGCAGCGAGCGCAAGAACGCGGATGTGGCGATCATCCGCGTCGAGCAGCTCTATCCGTTCCCGCACAAGGCCTTTGCCGCCGAGCTGAAGAAGTACCCGAACCTCGCCGAGGTGGTGTGGTGCCAGGACGAGCCGCAGAACCAGGGCGCGTGGTTCTTCGTCCAGCACTACATCCACGAGAACATGACCGAAGGCCAGCGCCTGGGTTACGCGGGCCGCGCGCCGTCGTCGTCGCCGGCGGTGGGCTATGCGCACCTGCACCAGGAGCAGCAGAAGGCGCTGCTGGAACAGGCCTTCGCCAAGCTGAAAGGCTTCGTGTTGACGAAGTGAAGCGGCGTCCGCGAGAACAACAAGGATCGAGATGGCACTGATCGAAGTGAAGGTTCCGCAACTGTCGGAATCGGTGGCGGAAGCGACGCTTCTGCAATGGAAGAAGAAGCCCGGCCAGGCGGTCGAGATGGACGAGATCCTGATCGAGATCGAGACCGACAAGGTGGTCCTCGAAGTGCCCGCGCCGGCCGCCGGCGTGCTCGCGCAGGTGCTCAAGAACGACGGCGACAGTTGCATCGCCGAAGAGGTGATCGCCAAGATCGACACCGAAGGCCAGGAGACGGTCTCCGGCGCCATGCAGATCCGCAGCATCCCCGACGCGCAGCCGGCACCCGGTGAAACGCCGGGCGTGCCATCCGACGTCGCGGCGCTGGCCGAGACCAGGAGCGAGATCGCGATGCCCGCCGCTGCCAAGCTCATGGCCGAGCTCGACCTGCCCGTCGGCTCCGTGCAGGGCACCGGCCGTGGCGGTCGCGTGACCAAGGGCGACGTGCTCGAGGCGGTGGAGAGCGGCACCGCCAAGATGGCGCCGGCGCCTGTCGCCGCCCCGGCAGCGCCGGTTGCCAAGGCTGCGCCACCTGCGCGTGTCGACGCGCCTGCTCCGTCTGCGCCCAGGCCCTTGCCGGCGGTGGTTGCGCGCTCCGGCGCGAGCTACGGCGACCGGCCCGAGCAGCGCGTGCCGATGAGCCGGCTGCGCGCGCGCATCGCCGAGCGGCTGCTGCAATCGCAAGCGACCGCCGCGATCCTCACCACGTTCAACGAAGTGAACATGGCGCCGGTGATCGAGATGCGCAAACGCTTCCAGGAGAAGTTCGAGAAGGAGCACGGGGTCAAGATCGGTTTCATGAGCTTCTTCGTGAAGGCGGCCGTCGCGGCGCTGAAGAAGTACCCGATCATCAACGCCTCGGTCGACGGCAACGACATCGTCTATCACGGCTACTTCGACATCGGCATCGCCGTCGGCTCGCCGCGCGGCCTGGTCGTGCCGATCCTGCGCAATGCCGACCAGATGAGCTTTGCCGACATCGAGAAGAAGATCGCCGAGTTCGGCAAGAAGGCGGCAGACGGCAAGCTCTCGCTCGACGACCTGACCGGCGGTACCTTCTCGATCTCCAACGGCGGCGTGTTCGGCTCGATGCTCTCGACGCCGATCATCAACCCGCCGCAGGCGGCGATCCTCGGCGTGCACGCCACCAAGGACCGCGCCGTCGTCGAGAACGGCCAGATCGTGATCCGGCCGATGAACTACCTGGCGATGTCGTACGACCACCGCATCATCGACGGCCGCGAGGCCGTGCTCGGACTCGTGGCGATGAAGGACGCGCTCGAAGACCCTGCCCGACTCCTGTTCGATATCTGATCATGGCGACTTCGAACACCTTCGACGTCGTCGTCATCGGCGCCGGTCCGGGCGGCTACATCGCCGCGATCCGCGCCGCGCAGCTCGGCTTCTCCGTCGCCTGCATCGACGAGTGGAAAAACGAGAAGGGCGGTCCGGCGCCGGGCGGCACCTGCACCAACATCGGCTGCATCCCGTCGAAGGCGCTGCTGCAATCGTCGGAAAACTTCGAGCAGGCCGGACATCATTTCGCGGACCATGGCATTGGCCTGACGAACCTGACGATCGACGTGCCGAAGATGATGGCGCGCAAGAAGACGGTCGTGAAGCAGAACAACGACGGCATCGCCTACCTCTTCAAGAAGAACAAGATCCAGTTCTTCCACGGCCGCGGCTCGTTCGCGAAGAAGGTCGAAGGCGGCTGGGAAATCGCGGTTGCCGGCGCCAGGACCGAGACGCTGGTGGCGAAGCACGTGATCGTCGCCACCGGCTCCAGCGCGCGCGCCTTGCCGGGCGCACCCTTCGACGAGAAAGCCATCCTCTCGAACGACGGCGCGCTCGCGGTAGACCACGTGCCGAAGACGCTGGGCATCGTCGGCTCGGGCGTCATCGGACTCGAGATGGGCTCGGTGTGGCGCCGTCTCGGCGCCGACGTGACGATCCTCGAAGCGCTGCCGACTTTCCTGGGCGCGGTCGACACGCAGATCGCCGCAGAAGCGCACAAGGTGTTCGCGCGGCAGGGATTGAAGATCGTCCTCGGCGTCAAGATCAGTGGCGTCGCCTCCGGTGCCGACGGCGTTGCGGTGAGCTACACGGACGCGGCCGGCACGGCGCAGACGCTGGCCTGCGAGAAGCTCATCGTCTCGATCGGGCGCGTGCCGAACACGATCGGCCTCAGTGCCGAAGCCGTCGGCCTCGCGCTCGACGAGCGCGGCTTCGTCACCGTCGACGGCGATTGCAAGACCAACCTCGAAAACGTGTGGGCGGTCGGCGACGTCGTGCGCGGGCCGATGCTCGCGCACAAGGCCGAGGAAGAGGGCGCGTCGGTCGCGGAGCGGATCGCCGGCCAGAAGCCGCATGTCGACTTCAACACCGTGCCCTGGGTCATCTACACCAGCCCGGAGATCGCCTGGGTCGGGCAGACCGAGCAGCAGCTCAAGGCGGCCGGCCGGGAGTACCGCGCCGGGACGTTTCCTTTCATGGCCAACGGACGGGCACGGGCGCTCGGCGACACCACCGGCATGGTGAAGATGCTGGCCGACGCGAAGACCGACGAGATCCTCGGCGTGCACATGATCGGCCCGATGGTTTCCGAGCTGATCGCCGAGGCGGGGACGGCGATGGAGTTCCGCGCCTCTGCCGAAGACATCGGCCGCATCTGTCATGCGCACCCCAGTCTCAGCGAAGCGACCAAGGAAGCGGCGCTCGCGGTCGACAAGCGTGCCTTGAATTTTTGACCCCCACGCTCACTACGTTCACTGCCCCCCGGGGGGGCGGCAGCGCCCTTGGGAACGGCCCGGCGGGCGCTGGCTTCTGAGTGGGCGTCCGCGCGCTACACGAGCAAACGCTCGCCGAACGCGGCTACCAGTCCGATCCGGCGCAGTTGCGCGCCATCGACGCGCTCGAGCGCTGCGAGAACGAGTGGGCCGACTACAAGGCGCGGCGCAACAACGCGATCACCAAGCTGATCGCGCGGCCGCCGATCCCGCGCGGCGTCTATCTGTGGGGCGGCGTCGGGCGGGGCAAGAGCTTCCTCATGGACTGCTTCTTCAACGCCGTTCCCTTGCAGCGAAAGACGCGCCTGCACTTCCACGAGTTCATGCGCGAAGTGCATCGCGAGCTCGCCGACCTGCACGGCATCAGCGACCCCTTGCAGCATCTCGGCAAGGAGATCGCGCGGCGCTTCCGCCTGATCTGCCTCGACGAATTCCACGTCGCCGACATCACCGACGCGATGATCCTGCATCGCCTGCTCGAATCGCTGTTCGAGAACCGGGCAAGCATCGTCACCACCTCCAACTTCTCCCCCGACGGCCTCTATCCGAACGGCCTGCACCGCGACCGCTTCCTGCCGGCGATCGAGCTGCTCGAGGACAAGCTCGAAGTGGTCAACGTCGACAATGGCGTCGATTACCGGCAATCAACCTTGATGGACGTCGAGCTCTATCACACGCCGCTCGGCCCCGAGGCCGACGCCGCCATGAACCAGGCCTTCGAGCGCCTCGCCGAAGCCAAGGACGAAAGCCCGATCCTGAAGATCGAGCATCGCGAGATCCGGGCGCGGCGGCGTGCCGGCAGCGTCGTCTGGTTCGACTTCCGCGAACTGTGCGGAGGGCCGCGCTCGCAGAACGACTACCTCGAGCTTGCCACCCAGTTCCATACGCTGCTCCTCTCCGGCGTGCCGCAGATGTCGCCGCGGCTGGCTTCGGAAGCGCGCCGCTTCACCTGGCTCGTCGACGTGCTGTACGACCGGCGCGTCAAGCTCATCATGTCGGCGGCCGTCGAGCCGGAGGCGCTCTACACCGAAGGACCGCTGGTGCACGAGTTTCCGCGTACCGTGTCGCGACTGCGCGAGATGCGCTCGGCCGAGTTTCTGGCCGAAGCCAAGCGCAGCGTCGACACCTCGCTGACCTGAATCCATGATCACGAAGCGCGCCATGCGATGTGCCGGCACGATGCTGTTCGCGGCAATGAGCCTTGGCGTGGCCGCCGAGGTTCTCGCGGCCGATGCCGTCGGCAGCGCGATCTCGCCCGCGCCCACGAGCGTGGCCTCGGCTACGGAGCGCCAGCGCATCGCCAGCGAACGGGCGGCCGTCGAGGTGCGCTTCGCCACCCGCGAACGCGAATGCAACGCCCGCTTCATCGTCACGTCGTGCGTCGATGAAGCCAAGATCGAGCGGCGCGATGCGCTCGACAAGCTGCGCGCGCGCCAGCTCGGCGCCGACGAGGTGAGGCGTCGCGAACGCGCCGCGCAGCGCCAGTCCGAGCTCGCCGAAAAGGCTGCGGAAGACGCGCGTGTCGAGAAGGAGCGAGCGGCCCGTGCCGCTGCGGCTAGCGCGTCGGGCGCTGCCTCGCAGCCGGCGCGCATCCGCATTTCGTCGCCGCGTCGCGGCGCGCCGCCCGATCGCGCGGCGAGCGCTGCATCGACGCACGCCAACGAGCCCGACAAGGTGTTCGGCTTCAGCCCGCGTCCGCCTGAGACGGCAGCCTCGCGACAGGACAGGGAAGCGCGCAGTCGCGCTGAGTTCGAGAAGCGTCAGCGGCAAGCCGCCGAGCATCGCGAGGAGGCGACGACGGCCACACTGCGGCGCATGGCGTCGAAATCGCCGGCGGCGCCCCTGCCGGCGGCGAGTGCTGCTTCGGCGACGAAGGCTCGATAGACGATCGGAGGGAAGGCGTCGGCCCGGTCGCGGCGAAGGCGCTCGACGCTGCGCCGACTCAGCCCAGCGGCTCGACCCGCACCAGCGCCAGCGACAGGTTGTCGCCCGAGCCACGGGCGCGCTGGCGCGCCTTGCCGACCAGCATCTCGGTCGCCTCGCGCGGCGGCAGCGCATGGACGATGGCGCCCAGCTCGCGTGGCGTGAAGTAGTGCCAGAGGCCGTCGCTGCACGACAGCACGCTGTCGCCGATCTCGAGCTTGTCGATGTGCTTCTGCGACAGGGGCGGATCCTGGAAGGTGCCGAGGCAGCCGGTCAGCAGGTTCGACTGCGGATGGTTGTTCGCCTCTTCCTCGGAGATCTGTCGCTCATCGACGAGGCGCTGCACGTATGAGTGATCGATCGAGCGGCTCACCATCTCGGCGGCGCGGAAGTGATAGATGCGCGAATCGCCGGCATGCACGAAGTCGCACTCGCGCGTCGGGCTGATGAGAAACGCGGCGATCGTGCTGTGCGGTTCTTCTTCGGAAGTGATGGCCGTCAGCTTGATCATCAGGTGCGCCTCGAGCACGAGCTGCTTGAGCGCCTCGGTCGGGTCGTCGCGGCTCGGCGAGTAGCGCTCGAAGAGCTGTTGCGCGGTGAGGAGGACCTGGTCGGCGGCCTTGCGCCCGCCGCTCTTGCCGCCCATGCCGTCGGCGAGCACGCCCATCACGCAGCCAGGCACCCGGCCGTGCGGGAGAACCTGAACCTGGTCTTGCTGATAGGCCCGGTCGCCGCGGTGCAAGCCCGTTGTCGCGGAAAGCCGGTAGCCCAAGCTCGAGGTCGCCATGACAGAAAACTATAATCGCTTTGACCTTCATCAAAAGGCCCAAATCCGCGAACTAGTCGCGTGTCCCAGGGCGCCAATGGACGACAACCTGCACTCCCTGCCTCGCCGACTGATCGAATTGCGGATCGAGCATGCGGACCTCGACAACCTGATCGATCGTGCGACCGAAGACAGCGGCGGCGACGACCTGTCCTTGCGCCGGTTGAAGAAGCGTCGCCTGCTGCTTCGCGACAAGATGGCGCGCATCGAAGCCGAGCTCGAGCCGCAGCAGCCGGCATGACCCGTCCGGCAGTGCCAAGGGTTCACCCTTGAGTCCGCTGCAGCACGCCGTGATCGATGCGCTCGGCAAGACCGGCGCGCTCGCCGCCTCCGATCCGCACCACGCCGAGCGCCAGGAACAGCTCGACATGGCCGCCGCCGTCGCGGCAGCGATCGACGAGCGCACGCCGCTCGTCGTCGAAGCCGGGACGGGCGTCGGCAAGACCTACGCGTATCTCGTTCCGGCCTTGCTTTCCGGCGTGCGGACGCTGCTCAGCACGGCCACCAAGACGCTGCAGGACCAGCTCTTCCTGCGCGATCTGCCGCGCTTGCGCGACGCGCTCGGCGTGCCGGTGACGATCGCCTTGCTGAAGGGGCGCTCGAGCTATCTGTGCTCGCATCGCCTCGGCCTCGCCCGCCACGACGCGCAGCTTCCCGACCGCTTTGCCGTGCGTGCGCTGGCGCGCATCGAAGCCTGGGCACAGACGACGGCGAGCGGCGACCTGGCCGAGCTCGATGGCCTCGACGAGCGCAGCAGCGTCATCCCGCTGGTCACCTCGTCGCGTGAGAACTGTCTGGGCAGCAACTGTCCGCAGTTCAAGGGCTGTCACGTCAACAAGGCGCGGCGCGACGCCATGGCCGCCGACCTCGTCGTCGTCAACCATCACCTCTTCTTCGCCGATCTCGCGCTGCGCGACAGCGGTGTCGCCGAGCTGCTGCCGAGCGTTGAGCTCGCCATCTTCGACGAGGCGCATCAGCTCGCCGAAGCGGGCGTGCAGTTCCTCGGCACCGTGCTCGGCTCGGCGCAGCTCATCGACTTCGCGCGCGACATGCTGGGCGCCGGCCTGCAACAGGCGCGCGGTCTGCTGCCCTGGCCGGAACTCGCTGCTGCCTGCGACAGGAGCGCGCGCGAGCTGAGGCTCGCCGCCGTGGGCCGACTCGGCGAGCTGCGCGCGAGCTTCAAGCTGCGCTGGGCCGAGCGCAGCGAGGAAGAAGCATTCGTTCAGGCACTGCGTGAGGTCGGCGCGGCTTGCGAGGCGGCCCGCGAAGCGCTCGACACGGTGAGCGAACTTGCGCCGGACTTCGTTCGCCTGGCCGAGCGTGCATCGCGTCTGGCTGCGCTGGCCGCCAGCTTCGGCGAGACGCCAGAAGACGGCAAGATTCGCTGGCTCGACCTGTCGACGCATCAGGCGCGACTCGTCGAATCTCCACTCGACATCCGCGAAGCCATGCAGGAAGAGATGGAGGGTGCCACGAAGGCGTGGATCTTCACTTCGGCGACGCTGGGCGACGACGAGCGCCTCAGCTGGTTCACCGAAGGCGCGGGCCTGGAGAAGGCGCCGACCTTGCGCGTCGGCAGTCCCTTCGACTATGCGAACCACGCCCGCGTGTTCGTGCCACGCGTCTTTGCCAAGCCGGGCGACCCGGCTCACGCGCCGGCCGTTGCCGACCTGGCGGCCCGATGCGCGCGCGCGCTCGGCGGCCGCACCTTCGTCCTGACGACGACGCTGCGCTCGCTCCAGGCGGTCGGCGCGCGCCTGCGCGAAAGCTTCGCCGGCGAAGAGAGCGTCATCGAAGTGCTGGTGCAGGGGCAGGGCTCGAAGCGCCAATTGATGCAGCGCTTTCTCGACGCGCCGCAGGCCGTGCTGGTCGGCTCGCAAAGCTTCTGGGAAGGCATCGACGTGCCGGGCGAAGCCTTGCAGTGCGTCGTCATCGACAAGCTGCCTTTCCCGCCGCCGAACGACCCGCTCGTCGAAGCGCGGGTGCGACGGCTCGAGGCCGAAGGGCGCAACGCCTTCGCCGACTACTTCGTCGCCGAGGCGGCGATCTCGCTCAAGCAGGGCGCGGGGCGATTGATCCGCAGCGAGACCGACCGCGGCCTGCTCGTCGTCTGCGATCCGCGCATGGCCACGATGAGCTACGGGCGGCGCCTGTTCGCCGCCTTGCCGCCGATGGCCCGACTCGAGCGCGAGAGCGAGGCGATGGACTGGCTGGCCGGGCTTGCGGCGATGCCGGTCAGCGCCTTGCGCTAGCCGCTACCAGAGCTGCCACCAGCGCGTCTTCTTGTTGCCGAGGCCGTTGGCGAGGATCGTCGAGTTCGGAAAGCTCGTCTTCAGCACGCGGCCTGCATCGTCGCGAAGCTGCGTCAGTCCGAGCTTGTCGTAGCTCTGCATCATGATGTAGAGCGCTTCTTCGACCGAAGGCGTCTGCTGGAACTCCTGCACCGTTTGCTGCGCCCGGTTCGCCGCGGCGACGTAGGCGCCGCGACGGAAGTAGTAGCGGGCGACGTGCACTTCGTACGCGGCCAGCGAGTTGACGATGTAGTTCATGCGCAGCCGCGCGTCGTCGGCGTAGGTCGACTGCGGAAACTGCTCGATGAGCTGGCGAAACGACTGGTAGGCGTCGCGCGAGGCCTGCTGGTCGCGCTCGGAAAGGTCCTGGCTCGCCAGCGAGCCGAGCAGGCCGAGGTTGTCGTTGAAATTGACGAGGCCTTGCAGGTAGAGCGCGTAGTCGAGTGCAGGACTGGTCGGGTGCAGCTTGATGAAGCGCTCCAGCGTCGACAGCGCCTGCGCCTTCTCGCCGGTCTTGTAGAGCAGATAGGCGCGCTCTATCTGCGCCTGTTGCGTCAGCACGGTGCCGGCGGCGCGGCCTTCGAGCCGCTCGTAGAGCTTGATCGCCTTGTCGTAGCCTCCGGAGGCTGCTTCCTCCTTGGCCTCGGCATAGATCTTCTCGGGCGACATGCGCGCCGTCTCGTCCTTGGGCGTCGTGTCGCAAGCGGCGAGGAAGATGGCCGCGGCCGACATCGCCGACACTGTCAGCCAGGAACGAATGGGGATCGGGAACGTCGTCATGCGGCAATCGCGGTCGCGCGACCTGCAGGGCCGCCGCGACGAGAGGGTGAACGTGGAAGGCGAATCTTATAGGGTCGACGGGGGGCCGGCCGATGCGAGCGCCGCATCGGCCGGAGCCGACACGCCCGCCGAAGCGGACGACGACCAGCCCGAGACGCGCGAAGGCACGGTCGGCGAGGCACTGCATGGCGAGCGTCTCGACAAGGCCATCGTCACCCTCGCGCCCGAGTTCTCGCGAAGCCATCTGCAAGGTCTCATCAAGGGCGCGCAGGTGCGCATCGACGGCAAGCCGGCAGCGGGCGCTTCGCAGCGGGTGCGTGCCGGCCAGCATCTCGCTGTCACCTTGCTGCCGACCGAGGAGAGCCGCGCCTATCGCGCCGAGGCGCTGCCCTTGGTCGTCGCTTACGAGGACGACGACCTGCTCGTCGTCGACAAGGCCGCAGGCATGGTCGTTCACCCGGCCGCGGGCAACTGGTCGGGAACCTTGCTCAACGGCTTGCTGGCGCGCTATCCGCAAAGCGCCGCACTACCGCGCGCCGGCATCGTGCACCGGCTCGACAAGGACACCTCGGGGCTGATGGTCGTCGGCAAGACGCTGGTCGCGGTAACGGCGCTGGTGCGCGCGATCGCGGCGCGCGAGGTGCATCGGCGCTATCTTGCGATCGCCCAGGGCCGGCCGGTTGCGACGGCGTTCAGCGTCGAGGCGCCGATCGGCCGCGATCCGCAGATGCGCTTGCGCATGGCCGTCGTCGCCTCGGGCAAGCCGGCACGCACCGACGTCGAATGTGTCGCTTCCGACGGCACGCACGGCGCCCTGCGCTGCACCCTGCACAGCGGACGCACGCACCAGATCCGCGTCCACCTCGCATCGCGCGGCCTGCCGCTGGTGGGCGATCGTCTGTACGGCGGACGACCGGCGTTCGGCATCGAGCGGCAAGCCCTGCACGCCGCCGAACTGGCCTTCGCTCATCCGGTCTCGCAACGACGGATTGCCCTCGCATCGGCCTTGCCCGCCGATCTCGCCCCGGCCTGGCGGCAACTGACCGGAGCGATGGCCTGAGCCCGATCCCGCCGGTTCGCTACAATCGCTGTAATCCGTTTTGATTGATCCCGCCGTTGCGGCGCCGTCTGCTGCAACCCGCGCGACCTTCGAGACTTCGAGACCGGATCGCACCCACGGTGCATCTCGACCCCGGCAAGCGCGTTGCGCTGCCGAATCCACCGCGTTACGGACGCGAAGACACGCCGCGAGGTGACGCGGCCGAGGACTATCACGAAGACATGAAGACCCTGGATGCCAAACGCGTCCTCGAGGCAGCGCTCATCTGCTCGGGCCAGCCCATGCCATTGCGCGAGCTGGGCGCGCTGTTCGCCGACGAGATCGGGCCCGACACCTTGCGCAGCCTGCTCGACGAACTGAGTCGTGAATGCGCCGGCCGCGGCATCGAGCTTGTCTCGCTGGCGAGCGGCTGGCGTTTCCAGAGCCGGCCCGAGATGGCCAGCTACCTGGCACGGCTCAATCCCGAGAAGCCGCCCCGTTATTCGCGTGCGGTCATGGAAACGCTGGCCATCATTGCCTACCGTCAACCGGTGACGCGCGGCGACATCGAGGACATTCGCGGCGTCGCTGTCGCGAGCACCATCGTCAAGCAGCTCGAAGAGCGCGGCTGGATCGAAGCGATCGGCTACCGAGAAGCGCCCGGGCGTCCGGCTTTGCTCGCGACGACGCGCCATTTCCTCGACGACCTGGGCCTCGCGAGCCTCGACCAGCTGCCCCTACAGGGTGGCACGGGCGACGCTGCCGATGCAGGTGGCGATGCCCTCGCCGCCCTCGCGTCGCAAGCCGTGCTGTCCTTCGCCGAAGCGTCTGTCGAGACTTCTGCCGAAGGCGAGATGTCCGTCGATACCGGGACGCCTGCCGCAGCCGATCCGGCTTCGCGTTCGGCTCCCACCGATTCGCCCGCCATGCCCATCGACCCCGCCCTGGAATCCCACCCATGAACCGATCTGCCGACTCCGCGCCGCACGCCGACCTCGAAGGCGAGGGGCCCGGCGAAGCGCCGCCTTCCGCCGCCCCGGGCACGTCCAGTGGCGATGCACCGACGGCCCTTGCCGACAACGCAGGCGAGCCGAGGCCGCGCGGCGAGGGCGAACGCAGCGAGAACGATCGTGGCGGGCGCAGACGCGGCCGGCGCGATCGGCACCGCGGCGAAGCGGGAGACGCCGGTGACGGCGGCCCGCGGCCGCGGGCCGCCGCGCAGATGCTGCCGCTGCCGCCCAACTTCGAAGGGCCGCTGCCGCGTCATCTGCAGCCCGTTGTCGCGCCTGAGGCGGGCGAGGTCTTCGCCAAGCTGCTTTCGGGGGAGTTCGACACCGAAACCGAAGCCGTGGAATCCGTTGAGTCCGAAGAGGCGACCAACAAGCGCGTGCTCGCCGCCGAGGCCGACGCGCCCAAGCTGCACAAGGTGCTGGCGCAGGCCGGCATCGGCTCGCGCCGCGACATGGAAGAGCTGATCGTCGAGGGCCGGATCAAGGTCAACGGCGAGCCGGCGCACACCGGCCAACGCATCTCTTTCGGCGACCGCATCGAGGTCGACGGCAAGCCGGTCCGCGTTCGCATCGTGCCGCCGCCGGCGCGCATCATCGCGTACCACAAGCCGGCCGGCGAGATCGTCACCAATGACGATCCCGAGCATCGCCCGACGGTGTTTCGGCGCCTGCCGCGATTGCATCAGGGCAAGTGGCAGTCGGTCGGCCGGCTCGACATCAACACCGAGGGCCTGCTCCTGTTCACGAACTCGGGCGGCCTCGCCAACCAGCTCATGCATCCGCGCTTCGGCGTCGAGCGCGAGTACGCGGTGCGGGTGATGGGCACGCTCGGCGATGCCGAGCGGGCGCAGTTGCTCGAAGGCGTCGAGGTCGACGGCCAGCGCGCTGCCTTCAAGTCGATCGTCAACGGCGGCGGCGAGGGTCTCAACACCTGGTATCGCGTCGTGATCACCGAAGGTCGCAACCGCGAGGTGAGAAAGCTCTTCGAGGCGGTCGGCTTGACAGTGAGCCGGCTGATCCGGATCCGCTACGGAACGGTGGTGTTGCCGCTCGGGCTGAAACGTGGCGTCTGGGTCGATCTCGACGAGAACGACGTGCGTGCGATCCGCCGCCTCGCCAATCCGCAGGGCGAGGGACAGCGCCACGAGGATCGCGGCGAAGGAAAGCGCCGCGACGACCGCGGCAACCGGGGCAACAACAACAACAACCGCCAGGGCAACGATCGCCAGGGCAACGACCGCAACCGGCCGCCGCCCGCGCCGCGCCGGCCCGACGAGGCACGCTTCGATGCGCCGCCCGTCGAGGCAGCGCCACGCGAGGCAGGCGACGACGAGATCGAAGACGACTTCGATCCGAGCCGGATTCCCAATCCGTTGCAGCAGACCTTCGACCATCGCTTCGTGCAGGGTCGCCGCATCGGGCCGAACAGCGGCTTCGGTGCCGGCGGCAGCGCGCCGCGTGCCCCGTCCGGCGGCGGCAAGGGCGACCCGAAGCAGCCCGATCCCTTGCAGACTTCGGTAGGCTACATCGGCGCCAATGCATTTCACGGCAAGAACCGCGGCCGCGGCGGCGGCGGCGGCGGCAACCGTGGCGGCGGCTTCGGCGGCGGCGGTTCGGGCGGGGGCGGCGGTTACGGCGGTGGTAGCGGTGGTAGCGGCGGCGGCGGCGGTGGAGCGGGTGGCGGCGGCCGGCGCGGTCGTTAGGTATGCGCACCGGGCCGGGGGCCGCGCCGGCCCTACAATAGAAGGCTTTGCCCGAGTAGCCGGAGAACACAGAACATGGCCGTCGAACGCACGCTTTCGATCATCAAGCCAGATGCCGTCGCGAAGAACGTCATCGGTGCCATCTATTCGCGCTTCGAAGGTGCCGGTCTCAGGATCATCGCCGCGAAGATGACGCAGCTTTCGCGGGCCGAGGCCGAGGCCTTCTACGCGGTGCACAGGGCGAGGCCGTTCTTCAACGACCTCGTTTCCTTCATGATCTCCGGCCCGGTGACGATCCAGGTGCTCGAAGGCGAGAGCGCGATCGTGAAGAACCGCGAGCTGATGGGCGCGACCGACCCGAAGAAGGCCGACAAGGGAACGATCCGCGCCGACTTCGCGGCGAGCATCGACGCCAATGCCGTGCACGGCTCGGACGCTGCCGAGACGGCTGCCGTCGAGATCGCCTTCTTTTTCGCCGGCATGAACGTGCACGGGCGCTGAGTCGCCCACGAGCGCCGGCATGGTCAACCTGCTCCAGTTCGACCGCGCCGGGCTCGGCGACTTCTGCGAGCAGCTCGGCGAGAAGCGCTTTCGCGCGACGCAACTCTTTCGCTGGATTCACCAGCGCGGCGAGCGCGACCCGGCGGCCATGACCGACCTCGCGAAGTCCCTGCGCGACAAGCTCGCGACCAGCGCCGCAATCGAGTCCCTGCCGGTGGCGAGCGAGCAGGTCGCCGCCGACGGCACGATCAAGTGGCTGTTCGACATCGGCGGCGGCGACGCCGTCGAAACCGTCTTCATCCCCGAGCCGGGCCGCGGCACCTTGTGCATCTCGTCGCAGGCGGGCTGTGCCGTCAATTGCCGCTTCTGCGCGACCGGCCACCAGGGCTTCAGCCGCAATCTCACGACCGCCGAGATCGTCGCCCAGCTCTGGCATGCCGAGTTTGAATTGCGCCGCCGCCTGGCGCTGGCGCCCGGTGAACGGGCGATCACCAACGTCGTCATGATGGGCATGGGCGAGCCCTTGCAGAACTACGCGGCGCTCGTGCCGGCGCTTCGCGTGATGCTCGACGATCACGGCTACGGCCTGTCGCGTCGCCGCGTCACCGTCTCGACCTCGGGTGTCGTGCCGATGATCGATCGGCTGCGCGAAGACTGCCCGGTCGCGCTCGCCGTGTCGCTGCACGCGCCCGACGACGCCTTGCGCAACGACCTCGTGCCGCTGAACCGCAAGTACCCGATCGCCGAGCTGCTCGCCGCCTGCCGCCTCTACCTCGAGCGTGCGCCGCGCGACTTCATCACCCTCGAGTACTGCATGCTCGACGGCGTCAACGACTCGCCAGCCCAGGCCGAGGCCTTGCTGGCACTGGTTCGCGGCGACGGCACCGAGGCGTCGCCCGGCCTCGCGTGCAAGATCAATCTCATTCCGTTCAATCCGTTTCCCGAGTCCGGGTTGCGTCGCTCGCCAGCCGTCCGCGTCGCGGCATTCGCGGCGGTCCTTCACGATGGCGGCATCGTCACGACGGTGCGCAAGACGCGCGGCGACGACATCGCCGCCGCTTGCGGCCAGCTTGCCGGCGAAGTGCAGGACCGCACGCGCATCGGCGAGCGGACGACCCGGGCCGTGCCGCTGCGTATCGAAGCGCGTGTTGCTGCGCCGGTGTCGCGGCGAGCCGGCCCGG
Source organism: Burkholderiales bacterium (assembly GCA_038231215.1). Lineage (GTDB taxonomy): Bacteria > Pseudomonadota > Gammaproteobacteria > Burkholderiales > Burkholderiaceae_C > Schlegelella_A. Next base: position 25,936 of record JBBRLS010000004.1, read on the forward strand.
CAGCTCGCGAGCGAAGCGTGTCATGAGCCGCGACGTTCGCCTGCACCCGGTCGCGCTTCTGCTGGTCGTCGCGGCGGCGCTGTGCGGCTGCGTCGCGGCGGGAACCAATGCAGGTGGGCCGCGCACGGCGGCGACGCCGGCCAACGAGTCCAAGGACCGGATCACCGCTTCCGACGAGCCCGACGCGCAAAAGCGGGCACGCGCACGCATGGAGCTGGCCTCGGCGTACTTCGGCCAGGGCCAGATGACGACCGCGCTCGACCAGGTCAAGCTCGCCATCGTTGCCGATCCCCTCTATGGCGAAGCCTTCAACCTGCGCGGCCTGATCTACGCCAACCTGGGCGACGCGGTGCTGGCCGAAGAGAGCTTCAAGCGCGCCCTGCAGATCAATCCGCGCGACGCCGACACGATGCACAACTACGGCTACTACCTGTGCCAGCAGAAGCGCTACGTCGAGTCGAATGCGCTGTTCGCACAAGCACTCGCGGCGCCGCAGTACACGGCCGTGGTGCGCACGCTGCTGACCCAGGGCGTGTGCCTGGCTTATGCCGGCCAACTCGCCGAATCGGAGGCGTCGCTGTCGCGGGCCTACGAGCTCGACCCGGCGAGCCCTTTCACCGCCACCAACCTCGCCGAGGTGCTGTATCGGCGCGGCGACTACGAGCGGGCGCGCTTCTACATCCGACGCGTCAATGCCTTGCCCGAAGTGTCGAACGCGCAGACGCTCTGGCTCGCGACGCGCATCGAAAACAAGCTCGGCAACTGGCAGGGCACCACCGAATTCGGCCGGCAGTTGAGCAACCGCTTTCCGCAATCGCGCGAAGCATCGGCCTTTTCGCGCGGCGCATTCGATGAGTGAGGGGGAGGGCGCGCCGGCTCCGGCTTCCGCGCCGTCGGCGGGGCGCCTTCTGCGCGAAGCGCGCGAGAAGCAGGGGCTGCATATCGCGGCGCTCGCCGCCTCGATCAAGGTCTCGCCGAAAAAGCTCGAGCTGCTCGAATCGGATCGCTTCGACGAACTGCCCGACGCGACTTTCACGCGGGCGCTCGCGCAGACCGTCTGCCGCGCCCTCAAGACCGACCCGAGCGTCGTCATGCGCCTGCTGCCGCCGCCGGTCGGGCATCGTCTCGAGCAGGTCGGCGAAGGGCTCAACACGCCATTCAGGGAGCGACCCGGGACGCTCGTGCAACGCGACTGGATGCAGTTCGTCGCCAGCCCAGCAGTCTGGCTGACTCTGCTGATCCTGGCGGCGGCGGCGGTCGTCTATTTCCTGCCGGCGAGCCTGACCGGCTTGCCGACGGCTCGACCTCGCGCGGCTTCTGCGGCGGCGCAAGCGGGCGTCGAGCCCGGCATGCCGCCTGACGCCGCCAACGACGCATCGTCGCCAGCGCCAAGCGCAGCGCCCGCCACCGTCATTGCGCCGCCGATCGTCGAGCCGCGCGACGCCACGTCGGCGCCGGCCGTCGCGGGCAGCGCTGCCCTTGCGACGACGGCGATCGCAGCGCTGGCGCCGGCCAGCCTGCTCGTGCCTCCCGCCATCCCGGCTGCATCGGCGGCGCCGGTGGCCGGGGTCGCCGCGCTGCCGCCCGGCATGCTTCAATTGCGTACTGTGTCGGCGTCGTGGATCGAGGTCAGCGACGGCCGCGGCCAGCCGCTCGTCTCGCGCCTGATGAAGGCCGGCGAGTCGGCCGGCGTCGATGGCGTGCCGCCCTTGCGGGTGCGCATCGGCAACGCGGCGGGAACGCAACTCGTGTTTCGGGGTCAGCCCACCGACCTCAAGGCATTCACGCGCGACAACGTGGCCCGCCTCGAACTCAGGTAGAGAGAGCGACATCATGCGAGACGACCGTACTTCCCTGGCCGACTTCATCGAGCCCGCGCACCCGGCGCCGCGTCGATCAAGGCAGGCGCGTGTCGCGTGGGGCTCGCACGTCGTCACCGTCGGCGGCGATGCGCCGGTGCGCGTCCAGGCGATGACCAACACCGACACTGTCGACGCCATCGGCACGGCGATCCAGGTCAAGGAGCTGGCCATCGCCGGCTCGGAGATGGTTCGCATCACCGTCAACACGCCGGAGGCTGCGGCGGCGGTACCGCACATCCGCGAGCAGCTCGACCGCATGGGCATCGACGTCCCCTTGATCGGCGACTTCCACTACAACGGGCATCGTCTGCTCGCCGACTTTCCGGCCTGCGCCGAGGCGCTGTCCAAGTACCGCATCAACCCCGGCAATGTCGGCAAGGGGGACAAGCACGACCGCCAGTTCGCACAGATGGTCGAAGTGGCGGCGAAGTACGCCAAACCGGTGCGCATCGGCGTCAACTGGGGCAGCCTCGACCAGGAGCTGCTCACCGAGTTGATGGACGAGAACGCCAGGCTCGCCGAGCCGCAGGAGCCGCGCCAGATCATGTACCGCGCGATCATCCTTTCGGCGCTGTCGTCGGCGCGGCGCGCCGAGGAGATCGGCCTTGCGCCGGAGCAGATCATCCTGTCGTGCAAGATGTCTGGCGTGCAGGACCTGATCAGCGTCTACCGGGCGCTGGCACGGCAATGCGACTATCCACTGCACCTCGGCCTGACGGAAGCCGGCATGGGCACCAAGGGCACGGTCGCCTCGACGACGGCGCTGGCGATCCTGCTCCAGGAAGGCATCGGCGACACGATCCGCGTCTCGCTCACGCCGCAGCCGGGCGAGGCGCGCACGCAAGAGGTCGTGATCGCGCTCGAGATCCTGCAGTCGCTCGGCCTGCGCGCCTTCAATCCGAGCGTCACCGCCTGCCCGGGCTGCGGCCGCACCACGAGCACCACCTTCCAGGAGCTGGCCAAGCAGATCGACGACTTCCTGCGCGCCCAGATGCCGGTGTGGAAGGTGCGCTATCCCGGCGTCGAGACGATGAAGGTGGCGATCATGGGCTGCATCGTCAATGGCCCCGGCGAGAGCAAGCACGCCGACATCGGCATCAGCCTGCCCGGCACCGGCGAGGCGCCCGCGGCGCCGGTCTTCATCGACGGCAAGAAGGCGATGACCTTGCGCGGCGAAGGCATCGCCACCGAGTTCCAGGCGCTGGTCGAGAGCTACATCGAGAAGCGCTTCGGCACCCCCGCCATCGCGGAGCTGTCATCCTGAGCGAAGCGAAGGATCTCGACACTGCGCGGCGATGGGGTCCTTCGCTGCGCCCAGGATGACCAGGAGATGAGCGAAGCACTGCGCGCCGTCAAGGGCATGAACGACATCCTGCCGCCGGAATCGGCGCGCTGGGAGTGGTTCGAGGACAAAGTGCGCGCACTGATGCGCCGCTATGCGTACCGCAATGTGCGCACGCCGATCGTCGAGCCAACGGCGCTCTTCGTGCGCGGCATCGGCGAGCTGACCGACATCGTCGAGAAGGAGATGTATTCCTTCGAGGACGCGATGAACGGCGATCGCCTGACGCTGCGGCCCGAAGCGACGGCCGGCATCGTGCGCGCCATGGTCGAGCACAACGCGCTCTACAACGGGCCGCTGCGCCTGTGGAGCCAGGTCGCCGTGTTCCGCCACGAGCGGCCGCAGAAGGGCCGCTATCGCCAGTTCCACCAGATCGACGTCGAGGCGCTCGGTCACCCCGGCCCCGACGTCGACGCCGAGCAGATCCTGATGTGCCGCGCGCTGTGGTGCGACCTCGGCCTGGTCGAAGGCCGCGACGTCCGCCTCGAAATCAACAGCCTCGGCCAGCCGGACGAACGCACCGCGCATCGCGCGGCCCTGATCGCGCACTTCGAAAAGCACGCCGACGCGCTCGACGAGGACGGACGTCGTCGTCTGCACAGCAATCCGCTACGCATCCTCGACAGCAAGAACCCGGCGATGCAGCCGGTCATCGAAGCGGCGCCACGGCTGATGGAATTCCTGGGCGCCGAATCGCTGGCGCACTTCGACGCGGTGCGCGCCGTGCTCGACGCAGCCGGCCTCGGCTACCGCGTCAATCCGCGTCTGGTGCGCGGCCTCGACTACTACAACCTGACCGTCTTCGAGTGGATGACGGACCTGCTCGGCGCGCAAGGCACCGTCTGCGGCGGCGGCCGCTACGACGGCCTCTTCGAGCAGCTCGGCGGCAAGCCGACGCCGGCGGTCGGCTGGGGCATGGGCATCGAGCGCATCCTGTTGCTGCTCGAGGAGGTCGGCGTGGCGATGCCGCCGGCATCGCCTGACGTCTACGCGGTCGTGCCGAACGACCGTGCTCTCGTCGTCGCGATGCAGACCTGCGAGGCGCTGCGCGCCGCCGGCGTCTCGGTGCATCTGCATGCCGGCGGCGCCGAAGGTCGAGGCAGCATGAAGACGCAGTTCAGACGAGCCGACGCCAGCGGCGCGCGCCACGCGATCGTCTTCGGCGACGACGAGATCGCGCGCGGCCAAGTGGCCATCAAGCCGCTGCGCGACGCCGGCGCGACGCAGCGCGTCGTGGCGCTGGCCGACGTGGCATCGTGGGCCGTGACCCTCACCGCATAATCCCCGGTTTGCCCGCAGATTCCTCACCATGGCCACCCAACTCGACCTCGAAGAACAGGAACAGCTCGACCAGCTGAAGGCGTTCTGGAATCAGTACGGCAACCTCATCACCGGGCTCATCGTCGTCGTCGCCGGCGCCTACCTCGCCTGGTTCGGCTGGAACTGGTATCAGCGCGATCAGGGTTCGAAGGCGGGCTCGATGTACGACGAGTTCGACCGCGCCGCGCAGGCCAACGACGCCGATCGCGCCGGCCGCATCTTCAGCGACATGAAGGAGCGTTTTCCGCGCACCGCCTTCACCGGCCAAGCCGGCTTGCTCGCCGGCAAGCTGGCCGCCGAGAAGGGCCAGGCCGAAGTGGCGCGCGCCGATCTGACCTGGGTCGCCGAGAGCGGATCGGAGAGCGAGTACCGGGCGATCGCGCGGCTTCGCCTGGCCGGCGTGCTGCTCGACGAGAAGAAGTACGACGAGGCCCTGAAGCAGCTCGACGCCGTCGACGGGCCCGACTTCGCGCCGCTCGCCGCCGACCGGCGCGGCGATATCCTGATGGCGCAAGGAAAGGTCGACGAAGCCAAGGCCGCCTACCAGAAGGCGTGGAGCGCGATGGACAGCAAGGTCGAGTACCGCCGCATCGTCGAGGCCAAGCTCAATGTGCTCGGGCTCAATCCGGCCGGGGCCGCGGCGAGTGGCGCGGAGGCGGGCAAGTGAGGACGGCATTTGTTCTTCTGTTCGCGGTCCTGCTAGGCGCCTGCTCGCTGTTCGGCCCCGACAGGCCCAAGCCCAAGCCGCTCGAATCGATTGCTGCGCCGATCGCGGCGCGCCAGGTCTGGAACCAGGGCATCGGCGCGGTCCAGTTTCCGCTCACGATGGCCGTCAGCGGCGGCGTCGTCACGGTCGCCGCGAGCGACGGCACGGTGCTCGCCGTCGAGGCCGAGAGCGGCAAGGTGCTCTGGCGCGGCAACCTCGACGCCAAGCTTTCGGCCGGTGTCGGCAGCGACGGCAAGGTCGCCGCAGTGGTGACACGCGACGGCGACCTGGTCGCCCTCGAAGCCGGCCAGGTCAAGTGGAAGAAGCCGCTCGGCGTGCGTGTCGCGACGGCGCCGCTGGTGGCCGGCGGCCGCGTCTTCGTGCTCGGCATCGACCGCACCGTGCAGGCCTTCGACGCCCTGGACGGCGCCAAAATCTGGCAGGTTCAGCGCCCGGGCGACCCGCTGACGCTGGCCCAGTCCGGCGTCATCGCCGCCTTCAAGGACACACTCGTCGCCGGCCAGGGGCCGCGCATGGCCGGCTTCGATCCGGTGGCCGCGACAGTGCGCTGGGAAGTGGCGATCGGCTCGCCGCGCGGCGCCAACGAGGTGGAGCGACTTGCCGACCTGATCGGCCCGGCGCTGCGCACAGGCGACCTGCTCTGCGCGCGCTCGTTCCAGGCGGCGGTGGGCTGCGTCGACGCCAACAGGGGCCGCATTCTCTGGACGAAGACGATCGGCGGCACCGATGCCATCGGCGGCGATTCCGAGCTGCTGTTCGGCGCCGACGCATCGGACCGCGTGACGGCGTGGAAGACGGCGAGCGGTGATGTTGCATGGACCTCGGAGTCGCTCATGTTCCGCGGCCTCGGCGCGCCGGCGGTGGTCGGCTCCTCGGTCGTCTTCGGCGATCTCGACGGCACGCTGCACTGGTTGTCGCGCGCCAAGGGCGAGGCGCAGCTTCGCTCGCCCACCGACGGCAGCGCGCTGGCCGTGCCGCCCGTGGTCGTGGGCGGCACCTTGATCGTCGTCACGCGCTCGGGCGGGATGTTCGCGTTCCGGCCGAACTGAATGGAGCCCCCACGCTCGCTTCGCTCGCTGCTTCCAGGGGCCGGAACGGGCCACCTAGTGGCCCATGGGGCGCGGCCGGCCTTGGGGCGGCCCGGCAGCCGGCCGGCTTCGCTACAACTCAGCTAGCGGCGGTCGCATGAAGCCCGTGATCGCGGTGGTGGGCCGGCCCAACGTCGGCAAGTCGACGCTCTTCAATCGCCTGACGAAGACGCGCGACGCCATCGTCGCCGACTTCTCCGGACTGACGCGCGACCGCCACTACGGCGACGCCACGATCGGTGGCCGCGACTTCATCGTCGTCGACACCGGCGGCTTCGAGCCGGAGAATCCGACCGGCATCGTCCGCGAGATGGCCAAGCAGACGCGCCAGGCGGTGGCCGAGGCCGACGCGGTGATCTTCGTCACCGACGTGCGTGCCGGCGTCTCCGGGCAGGACCATGACATCGCCAAGTACCTGCGCAGCGCCAGCAAGAAGGTGCTGCTTGCGGTCAACAAGGCCGAGGGCATGGCCGACTCGCCGCTGCTCGCCGAGTTTCACGAGCTCGGCCTGGGCGATCCGATTCCGATCTCGGCGGCGCACGGCCAGGGCATCGGCAACCTCGCGGAAGCGGCGCTGCTCGCGGCGCTCGGCCCGGCGGCCTTCGACGAGGTCGAGCCCGAGCCGGTCGATTCCGACGCCTCTTCGGTGCCGATCCGCCTTGCCGTGGCTGGCCGGCCCAACGTCGGCAAGTCGACGCTGATCAACGCCTGGCTCGGCGAGGAGCGGCTGGTCGCCTTCGACCAGCCCGGCACCACGCGCGACGCCATCGTCGTGCCCTTCGAGCGAGGCGGTACGCACTTCGAGCTGATCGACACGGCAGGGCTGCGCCGCAAGGGCAAGGTCTTCGAGGCGGTCGAGAAGTTCTCGGTCGTGAAGACGCTGCAGGCGATCGCCGAGGCCAACGTCGTCCTGCTCCTGCTCGACGCGACCCAGGGCGTGACCGACCAGGACGCGCACATCGCCGGCTACATCCTCGAGAGCGGCCGCGCCGTCGTCGTCGCCGTCAACAAGTGGGACGCCGTCGACGCCTACCAGAAGGAGCAGCTCGAGCGCTCGATCGTGCAGCGGCTGCCGTTCCTCAAGTTCGCGCCGGTGATGCAGATCTCGGCGGTCAAGCGGCAGGGCTTCGGGCCGGTCTGGAAGGCGATTGCCGACGCGCACGCCTCGGCCAATCGCAAGATGCCGACGCCGGTGCTGACCCGGCTGCTTCTCGAAGCGGTGCAGCACCAGAGCCCGAAGCGCGCCGGCGCCTTCCGCCCCAAGCTGCGCTACGCGCACCAGGGCGGCATGAATCCGCCCGTCGTCATCATCCACGGCAACTCGCTCGAGCACGTCACCGACGTCTACAAGCGCTTCCTCGAAGGGCGCATCCGCGCCCACTTCAAGCTGACCGGAACACCGCTGCGCATCGAGATGCGTTCGTCGAAGAATCCGTTCGTGGGAAAGCGCTCGTGACGCATGTCCTTACGCGAAGCGAATCGAGAATCGCTGTGTTAATGTTCCCCGTTCCAGAACACATCACGGAGTTTCAACGTGAGCAACAAAGGGCAGCTCTTACAAGACCCCTTCCTGAACCTGCTGCGCAAGGAGCACGTTCCGGTTTCGATCTACCTGGTGAACGGGATCAAGCTGCAGGGGCACATCGAGTCTTTCGATCAATACGTCGTCCTGCTTCGCAATACCGTGACCCAGATGGTCTACAAGCACGCGATCTCGACCGTCGTGCCGGGCCGTGCGGTGAATTTCCAGACCGCCCCGGACGTCCCCGAGCAACCTTGACGCGCGAACTGCGCCGCGGCTGGAAGGCGTCATGAGCGCCACCCTCACGGCGCAAGCCGGGCCGCGTGGCGCGCCTGCGCGCGCGATCCTCGTCGGCGTCGATTTCGGCACGCGCGGCGTCCACTTCGATGCCTCGCTCGACGAACTGGCGCTGCTTGCCGAGTCGGCGGGCGACGTCGCTGTCGCCCGCGTCGTCGCGCGGCGAAAGGCGCCCGACGCGGCCTTCTTTGTCGGCTCGGGCAAGGCCGACGAGCTGAAGGAGATGGTGCAGCTCTACCAGGCCGAGGTCGTCATTTTCGACCAGGCGCTTTCGCCGGCGCAGCAGCGTAATCTCGAAAAGCATCTGGGCGTCGCCGTCGCCGACCGGACCATGCTGATCCTCGAGATCTTCGGCGAGCGCGCAAGAAGTCATGAAGGCAAGCTCCAGGTCGAGCTGGCCCGCCTGCAATACCTGTCGACTCGGCTGGTCCGGCGCTGGAGCCACCTCGAGCGTCAGCGCGGCGGCATCGGCAATCGCGGCGGCCCGGGCGAAGCGCAGATCGAGCTCGATCGACGCATGATCGGCGAGCGCATCAAGGCGATCAAGAAGCAGCTCGAGAAGGTCAAGCGCCAGCGCAGCACGCAGCGGCGCGCGCGCGAGCGCAACCAGACGTTTCGCGTCTCGCTGGTCGGCTATACGAATGCCGGAAAGTCGACGCTCTTCAACGCGCTGGTCAACGCCGACGCCTACGCCGCCGATCAGCTCTTCGCGACGCTCGACACGACGACGCGGCAACTGCATCTCGAAGGCACCCCGCGGGGCGTGGCGCTGTCGGACACGGTCGGCTTCATCCGCGACCTGCCGCACACGCTGATCGACGCCTTCCAGGCGACGCTTCAGGAGGCCGCTGACGCCGACTTGCTGCTGCACGTCGTCGACGCCGCCAGCCCCGAGCTGGCCGAGCAGATGCGCGAGGTCGAGCGCGTGCTCGGCGAGATCGGTGCCGCTGAAGTCCATCAGGTTGTCGTCTTCAACAAGATCGATCGCCTCGACGAGACCGAGCGGCCGCGCGTGTTGAGCGACAGCATCGAGCTCGCCGGCGGCCGGCGCGTGCAACGCATCTTCGTCAGTGCCGTCAGTGGCGAGGGCCTCGATGCCTTGCGTCAGTGCATCGCCGAGATGGCAACGCGCGACCCGGCCGAGCGGCCGCACTTGAATCGCGACGCCGAGGCCTCAGGTGAGGACAGCGCGGCGCAGGACTCGATGACCCAGGGCGAAGGCGCTGAACAGGACCTTCGCGACGGCACCTATCATTCGCTCGCTTGAAACCAACGGCCCCCGCGAATCCCCAAGCTTCGACCTGTCTATGACCTTGCCTATTTCTTCCGCCGCCGAACCCGCGTCTTCGCGCCCTTGGGCTGCGCTGGCCGCAGCGGCACGGGCCATGCTCGCGGGTGTGATCGCGCGGCTGTTCGGAGACGCCCGGCGCGACCCTGTCGGCGATCCGATGCTGGCGCAAAACGGCGGCGGCGGCCGTGACGGCCCGCCCGACCTCGACGAGCTGTGGCGCGATTTCAATCGCAAGCTGAGCGGGCTCTTTGGCGGCAAGGGCGGCGGTCCGCGGCGCGGCAACGGCAGCGATCCGAACGGCGGCCCCAACTTCCAGCCGAACATGCGCAGCGCCGGCGTCGGCGCGGCCCTGATCGGCGGCGTCGTCGTCCTGATCTGGTTGGGCAGCGGCGTCTTCATCGTCCAGGAAGGACAGCAGGCCGTCGTCACTTCGTTCGGTCGCTACAGCCACACCGCCGATGCCGGCTTCCAGTGGCGCTTTCCGTATCCGTTCCAGGCGCACGAGACGGTGAGCGTGACGCAACTTCGCTCCAAGGAAGTGGGTCGCAACGCGGTGACGCAGGCGACCGGCCTCAAAGACTCGTCGATGCTGACGCAGGACGAGAACATCGTCGACATCCGCTTCACCGTGCAATACCGGTTGAAGGACGCGCGTGCCTTCCTGTTCGAGAACCGCGAGCCCGAAGAGGCGGTGACGCTCGCGGCCGAGTCGGCGGTGCGCGAGATCGTCGGCAAGAGCAAGATCGATTCGGTCCTCTACGAGCAGCGCGACGCCATCGCCTCCGAGCTCGTGCGCTCCATCCAGGGTCAGCTCGATCGACTGAAGACGGGCATCGTCATCGTCAACGTCAACGTGCAAAGCGTGCAGCCGCCCGAGCAGGTGCAGGCCGCCTTCGAAGACACCTTGAAGGCCGGCCAGGACGGAGACCGGCTGAAGAAGGAAGGTCTCGCCTACGCCAGCGCCGAGATCCCCAAGGCGCAGGGCACGGCGGCGCGCCTTCGCCAGGAAGCCGAGGGATACAAGTCGCGCGTCGTCGCGCAAGCGCAGGGCGATTCGGAGCGCTTTGCCAGCCAGCTTGCCGAATACCAGAAGGCGCCGCAGGTCACGCGTGACCGCCTCTACATCGACACCATGCGCGAGGTCTACAGCAACGTCAGCAAGGTGATGATCGACGCCCGCAACAACGCCAGCCTGCTCAACCTTCCGCTCGACAAGCTGCTGCAACAGGCGGCGGCGGGCTCGGCGCCGGTGGCTGGCCAGCCGGCCGCGGCGCAGGCCGCCGTCGACGCGACGCCGTCGACATCCGGAACTGTGGACGTGCGCTCGCGCGACGGCCAGCGCGGTCGCGACCGCGAAGGCCGCTAACTCTCTCGAAGCCTCTTCATGAATCGTCTCGGTTTCATCGTCGGCGGCCTGCTGCTCTTGCTGCTGATCGCCTCGTCCACCCTCTTCATCGTCGACCAGCGCCAAGTCGCCGTCATCTACGAGTTCGGCCAGATCAAGGAAGTGATCACCGAGCCCGGGCTCAAGGTGAAGCTGCCGCCGCCGTTCCAGAACGTGGGCTTTCTCGACCGCCGCATCCAGACGCTCGACAGTCCGGAGACACGGCCCATCTTCACCGCCGAGAAGAAGAGCCTGGTCATCGACTGGCTCGTCAAGTGGCGTGTCACCGACCCGCGCCAGTTCATCCGCAACAACGGCGTCGACATCCGCAACCTCGAGGCGCGCCTGTCGCCGATCGTGCACGCCGCCTTCAACGAGGAGGTGACCAAGCGCACGGTAGGCGAGGTGCTCTCGAGTGGACGCGACAAGGTGATGCAGGACGTTCGCTCGCGCCTGGCCGACGACGCCAAGTCCTTCGGCATCGAGATCCTCGACGTGCGCATCAAGCGCGTCGACTTCGTCGCCAACATCACCGAGTCGATCTACAGCCGCATGGCCTCGGAGCGCAAGCAGGTCGCCAACCAGTTGCGCGCGACCGGTGGTGCCGAGGGCGAGAAGATCCGCGCCGATGCCGACCGGCAGCGCGAGGTGATCGTCGCCGAGGCCTACCGCGACGCTCAAAAGGCCAAGGGCGAGGGCGACGCCAAGGCTTCGGCCATCTTCGCCGATTCGTTCGGCAAGGACCCGCAGTTCGCCCAGTTCTATCGCAGCCTCGATGCCTATCGCTCGAGCTTTCGCAGCAAGAGCGACCTGATGGTGGTCGATCCGACCGGTAGCGAGTTCTTCAAGGCGATGCGTGGCGGCAGCGCGGCGCCGAACGCTGCGCCGGCCAGGAAATAGGCGTTGGCGGAAGTCGGCTTCTGGGACATCGCACTGAGCGCTTGCGCGCTGATGCTCGTCGCCGAAGGGCTGCTGCCCTTCCTCAGTCCCGGCGCGTGGCGGCGCGTGTTCGAGAAGGCGATGCAGATGAGCGACGGACAGATCCGCTTTCTCGGCCTGACGAGCATGCTTGCCGGTCTCGCGATGCTCTTCGTCTTCTGGTCGTAGTGCCGGAGTCCGGCGCACGCACCCCCGTACAATCGCCATTTTAATCCCCGGCGCTTTTTGCATGTCCTCTGCCTGGCTCTTGCCGGAGCACATTGCCGATGTCCTGCCCGCCCGGGCCCGCCAGGTCGAAAAGCTGCGTCGCGGCTTGCTGGACGCGGCGGAAAGCTTCGGCTTCGAGCTGGTCATCCCGCCGATGCTCGAGCACATCGAATCGCTTCTTTCCGGTACCGGTCATTCGCTCGATCTGCAGACCTTCAAACTGGTCGACCAGTTGAGCGGGCGCACGCTCGGCATCCGCGCCGACAGCACGCCGCAGGTCGCCCGCATCGACGCGCACCTGCTCAACCGCAGCGGCGTGGCGCGCCTGTGCTACTGCGGCCCGGTGCTTCACACCCGCGCCTCGGGCAGCGGCGCAACGCGCGAGCCCTTGCAGTTCGGCGCCGAGATCTACGGCCACGCCGGGCTCGAGGCCGATCTCGAGATCCTCGACCTGGCGCTCGAATGCCTGGGCGTGGCCGGCCTCGAAGGCGCGGTGCTCGACCTGGCCGACACGCGCATCGTCCGCGCCGTGCTCGCCGGTGTGCCGGTCGACGCCGCACGTCTCGACGCTGTGCATGACGCACTCGCCGCCAAAGACGCCGCCGAGCTCGCTTCCGTGGCCAAAGGGTTTCCCGCCGAAACGCGGCGTGGACTCGAGTTGTTGCTGTCCCTGTACGGCGACGCGTCGGTACTCGACGAGGCGCGCCGCGTCCTGCCCGCGCGTGCGTCGATTGCCACCGCGCTCGACGAGCTGAAGCAGCTTGCCGCACATGCGAGCGAAGCGCATCCAGGCGTCACGATCGGCTTCGACCTTGCGGATTCCAGCGGCTACGCCTACTACAGCGGCGCCCGCTTCGCGGTCTACGTCGAAGGTGCGAGCGACGCCATCGCGCGTGGCGGCCGCTACGACGAAGTCGGCGCGATCTTCGGCCGAACGCGTCCGGCGGTCGGCTTCGGCCTCGATGTGAAGGACCTGGTCGAGCTTGCCCCGGCGACGACGGCGAAGAAGGCCGTGCGCGCACCCTGGTCGAACGATGCCGGACTGCGCGATACGGTGCGCGGCCTGCGCCGACGAGGCGAGGTCGTCGTGCGCGAGTTTCCTGGCGGTGGCGACAACGAAGGCATGGACTTCGACCGTTCGCTCGTCGCGCGACAAGGCCAATGGTCGCTGCAGGACGGGGCGGGGGCATGAACGCGACCAGCAACACGACCCACGGCGGGCGCAACGTCGTCGTCGTCGGCACGCAGTGGGGTGACGAGGGCAAGGGCAAGGTCGTCGACTGGCTGACCGACCACGCCGAGGCGGTGGTCCGCTTCCAGGGCGGGCACAACGCCGGCCACACGCTCGTCATCCGCGGCGTCAAGACGGCGCTGCAGCTCATTCCCTCGGGTGTCATGCGCGACGGCGTGGCCTGCTTCATCGGCAACGGCGTGGTCGTCGATCCGGCGCATCTGCTCGGCGAGATCGGCCGGCTCGAGGCGATCGGGGTCGACGTCCGCTCGCGCCTGCTCGTCAGCGAATCGTGCCCGCTCATCCTGCCTTTCCACGTCGAGCTCGACAAGGCGCGCGAGCGCAGGCGCGAGGCCAGCGGCGCCGGCAAGATCGGTACAACCGGCAAAGGCATCGGCCCGGCCTACGAAGACAAGGTGGCGCGGCGTGCCTTGCGGGTGCAGGACCTGAAGCACCCGGAGCGATTCGCCGCCAAGCTGCGCGAGCTGCTCGAGCTGCACAACTATGTGCTGGTCGGCCAGCTCGGCGGCACGGCGCTCGAGTTCGAGCCGATCTTCGAGACGGCGATGCGCGCCGGCGAGGAGATGCGGCCGATGATCGGCGACGTCGGCTACGCGCTGCACAAACTGCACGGCCGCGGTGCCAACATCCTGTTCGAAGGCGCGCAGGGAACGCTGCTCGACATCGACCACGGCACCTATCCGTTCGTGACCTCGAGCAATTGCGTCGCCGGCAATGCGTCGGCCGGCTCGGGCGTCGGCCCGGACCAGCTCCACTACATTCTCGGCATCACCAAGGCCTACACCACGCGCGTCGGCGGCGGGCCGTTTCCGAGCGAGCTGCCGATCGACGAGCCGGGCACGATCGGCCATCACCTCTCGACGATCGGGCAGGAGCGCGGTACCGTCACCGGCCGGGCGCGCCGCTGCGGCTGGCTCGACGCGGCGCTGCTCAAGCGCTCGATCATCATCAACGGCATCTCGGGCCTGTGCATCACCAAGCTCGACGTGCTCGACGGCCTCTCGGAGATCAAGGTGGCGGTGGGCTACGAGTTGCGCGGCGAGCGCATCGACATCCTGCCGCTCGACGCCGACGACATCGCTGCCTGCGTGCCGGTCTACGAGACCTTTCCGGGCTGGAGCGAAAGCACCTTCGGCGTGACGCAGTGGAGCGCCTTGCCGCTCAACGCGCGGCGCTATCTGCAGCGCGTCGAGGCCTTCATCGGCGCGCCGGTCGACATGGTTTCGACCGGGCCGGATCGCGAGCACACGATTCTGCTGCGCCATCCCTACCAGCCCGGCGAAGCGGCGGCGCGCCGACTCGCCGCGTAATCGACGCAACGCCTCCGACCATCCAGCATGCTCACCGACGACGGCAAACACCTCTACGTTTCCTGGGACGAGTACCACATGCTGATCGAGCGCCTGGCGCTCAAGATCCATGCTTCGGGCTGGGCCTTCGACCAGATCCTCTGCCTGGCGCGCGGCGGCATGCGACCGGGCGACGTGTTGTCGCGTGTCTTCGACAAGCCGCTGGCGATCATGTCGACGAGCTCGTATCGGGCCGAGGCCGGCACCATCCAGGGCCGGCTCGACCTGGCCAAGTACATCACGCTGCCCAAGGGCGAGCTGGCCGGCCGCGTGCTGCTCGTCGACGACCTCGCCGATTCGGGCATCACCTTGCGCGCCGTCGTCGACCGGCTGCGCGGCATGCCCTCGATCAGCGAGTTGCGTTCCGCCGTTCTCTGGACCAAGGGCTTGTCGACCTACATGCCCGACTACCACGTCGAGCTGCTGCCCACGAGCCCGTGGATCCATCAGCCGTTCGAAGAGTACGACGACCTTCGCCCCGACGGATTGGCGAAGAAGTTCGTCATCTGATGCCGCGACCGCGCGTCGACGCTTGCGACACAGGCAGCAAAAAGCCCGCCGAAGCGGGCTCTTCATTCAATCAATTCGAGGACGCATCAGATGTCCTCGTCGATCGTGGTGCCCAGGAAGGGACTCGAACCCCCACGGAGTTACCCGCTAGTACCTGAAACTAGTGCGTCTACCAATTCCGCCACCTGGGCATCTCAGGCAACCACGGACTTTATCATCAAAGCAACATCCTCCAAGACCCCCGCATCCATCGACACCGAGCTGATGGCAGAAGTCGAGGGCACGGTTTTCGGCCACCGCGACGGCCACGGTTTTCTCGTGCGCGAAGGCGCACTCCCCGACATATTTCTGGCACCGCAGGAAATGCGATCGGTGCTGCATCGAGACCGCGTCAAGGCGCGCATCGTCCGCTACGACAAGAAGGGCCGGCCCGAAGGCCGCGTCCTCGAAATCCTCGAGCGCAAGAAGGCGCCCATCATCGGCCGGCTGCTGCACGAAAGCGGCATCTGGCTGGTGGCGCCCGAAGACAAGCGCTACGGGCAGGACATCATCGTGCCGCGCAACGCGGTGGCCGGTGCCACCGTCGGCCAGGTCGTCGCCATCGAGCTGACGGAGCCGCCTTCGCTGCATTCGCAGCCACTCGGCCGCGTCACCGAAGTGCTCGGCGAGATCGACGATCCCGGCATGGAGATCGAGATCGCGGTGCGCAAGTACGAAGTGCCGCATGTCTTCTCCGACGCGACACTGGCGCAGGCCGCAGCCTTGCCGGACACCGTCGGCGCCGCAGACAAGAAGGGCCGCATCGACCTCACCGACGTGCCGCTGGTCACCATCGACGGCGAGGACGCGCGCGACTTCGACGACGCCGTCTACTGCGAGCCGGCGAAGGTCGGGCGCGCCAAGGGCTGGCGCCTCGTCGTCGCCATCGCCGACGTGAGCCACTACGTGAAGCCCGGCGAGGCGCTCGACGCCGACGCCTACGAACGCGCGACCTCGGTCTACTTTCCGCGCCGCGTCATCCCGATGCTGCCGGAGAAAATCTCAAACGGCCTGTGCTCGCTCAATCCCGACGTCGAGCGCCTTGCCATGGTCTGCGACATGCTTGTCACGGCCGAAGGCGAGGTCCATGCATACCAGTTCTTTCCGGGCGTGATCCGCTCGGCGGCGCGCTTCAGCTACACCGAGGTCGCGGCGATCCTGGCCAACACCCGCGGTCCCGAGGCAGCGCGCCGCGAGGCACGGGTGCCGCAACTGCTCGACCTGCACGATGTCTATCGCGCCTTGCTGAAGGCGCGCGTCAAGCGCGGCGCCATCGACTTCGAGACCACCGAGACGCAGATCGTCTGCGACGAGAACGGCCGCATCGACAAGATCGTGCCGCGTACGCGCACCGAGGCGCATCGCCTGATCGAGGAATCGATGCTGGCGGCCAACGTCTGCTCGGCCGACTTCATCGCCCGCGCCAAGCACCCTGCGCTCTATCGCGTGCACGAAGGACCGACGCCCGAGAAGAAGACGCTGCTGCAGAACTACCTGAAGGCACTCGGCCTCGGGCTGGCGATCGGCGACGATCCCAAGCCCGCCGAGTTCCAGGCCATCGCCCATGCGACCAAGGACCGGCCCGACGCGGCGCAAATCCATTCGATGCTTCTGCGTTCGATGCAGCAGGCGATCTATACCGGCACGAACAGCGGCCATTTCGGCCTGGCCTACGAGGCCTACACGCACTTCACCAGCCCGATCCGGCGCTATCCCGACCTGCTCGTGCATCGCGTCATCAAGGCGCTGATCGACGGCAAGCGATACATGCTGGCCTCGCGCGCCGGCAATACCCGCCCGGTGCCGGCCAAGAAGGCAGGCAAGAGCGCCAAGGCCGCCGCTTCGCCTGCCGCACCGGTGTTGGTGCCGGGCGGCGAACTCGAAGCCTGGGAAGTCGCCGGCGCCCATTGCAGCGCGAACGAACGACGCGCCGACGAAGCCTCGCGCGACGTCGAGGCCTGGCTCAAGTGCCGCTACATGCGCGAGCACCTCGGCGAGGAATACGGCGGCACGGTGAGCGCGGTGACGAGCTTCGGCCTCTTCGTCACGCTCGACGGCCTGTACGTCGAGGGCCTGGTGCACATCACCGAGCTCGGCAGCGAGTACTACCGCTTCGACGAGGTCAAGCAGGAGCTGCGCGGCGAGCGCACCGGCACGCGCTACGTCGTCGGCACGCGCGTTCGCGTCCAGGTGAGCCGTGTCGACCTCGACGGCCGCAAGATCGACTTCCGCCTCGTTCGCGAAGGCGAAGACGCGATGGCGCCGCGCGCCAGGCGCGACAAGGCTGCCGCCAACGAGACGGCGACGAGCGAGATCGTCGCTCTGAAGCAGGCCGATCGCGCCGTCAAGGCTGCCACCAAGGCGAAGGCGCGCGACCGTTCCGGTGCCGCCTTGTTGCCTTCGCGCGCCGGGAAATCGACGGCGCGCAAGTCGGGCACGCGCGGTACGCCACGTGGCGCGCCGCGGCGCTGAGCGTCTCCAGTCATCCGAAGCGGGAGAGGTAGCAGATGTCGATTCGATTCGATGGACGGGTTGCGATCGTCACCGGCGCGGGCGGGGGCCTCGGCCGGCTGCACGCGCTCGCGTTGGCGGCGCGCGGCGCGGCGGTCGTCGTCAACGACCTCGGCGGTGCGATCGACGGCAGCGGCGGTGCGCCCGTCGCCGCCCTTGCCGTCGCCGAAGAGATTCGCGCCGCTGGCGGCAAGGCGATCGCCAGCGCCGCGTCGGTGACCGATTTCGTCGCCGTGCAGGCGATGGTCGAAGAGGCGATGCGCGAGTGGGGCCGCGTCGACATCCTCGTCAACAACGCCGGCATCCTGCGCGACAAGAGCTTCGCCAAGATGGAGCTCGCCGATTTTCGCCTGGTGATGGACGTTCACCTGATGGGCGCCGTGCACTGCACGAAGGCGGTGTGGGAAATCATGCGCGCGCAGAACTACGGCCGCATCGTCATGACGACCTCGTCGTCGGGCCTTTACGGCAACTTCGGCCAGGCCAACTACGGAACGGCGAAGATGGCGCTGGTCGGGCTCATGCAGACGCTCTCGATCGAAGGCGTCAAGCACGACATTCGCGTCAACTGCCTGGCGCCGACGGCGACGACGCGGATGACCGAGCATCTGTTGCCCGAGGCGATGCTGAAGCTGCTCGAGGCCGAGGCGGTGACGCCCGGGCTCATCGCGCTGGTCTCCGAAGACGCGCCGACGCGCACCATCCTCTGTGCCGGAGCCGGCTCGTTCGAACGCGCACACGTGACCTTGACCGAAGGCATCCACATCGGGCTGCCGGAAGATGCTGCCGAACAGGTTGCCGCGCAATGGGACGCGATCTCCGACCGTGAGGGCGAGTCCGTGCCGGAGAGCGGGGCGGCGCAAGGAATGCTCGAGATCGGCAAGGGGAAGCGCGCCCTCGGCTAACTACTTTCCGGCGCCTTGAAGACGACGGCCTGGCCGGTCGGCAGGCAAAGCGGCACCGCGAGCTGGTCGTGAAAGAACTCGTCGACCGCCGCGCGTGCCCCGGGGCACGACGCAAAGCCGTAGTCGTCGAAGACGACAAAGCCGCCGGGCGACAGGCGCGGCCAGATGAAATCGAGACAGTCGATGATCGAACGGTAGATGTCGACGTCGATGTGCGCGAACGCGATCCGCGCCGATTCGAGTCCTGCGAAGGTTTCGGGAATGAAGCCCTTGCGAATGACGCACAACTCGGCGTGGCCGACATAGTCGGCGACCTCCCGGGCGCTGGTGTCGGCGAAGTCGCCTCCGAGGTGCTTGTCTTTCGCGGCGTCGGTCGCGGGCATGCCTTCGAAGGTGTCGAACAGAAACAGGCGCTTGGTCGACTTCCTTTCGGCGAGCAACGCAGCCAGCATCGCCGCGGTGCCGCCGCGATAGACGCCGCACTCCCAGACGTCGCCCTCGACGCCGAGCGCCTGGCGCAGCAACGTGTAGAGAACGTGGCAGCGATCGGCTGAGACCAGCGTGCGCGGCGCGGCGATCTCGTAGTAGTGGTGGAATGCGCCGCTCTGCGCGAGCCAGGGCGAGAACAGCGGCCGGTACAGATCGCGATCGGGAATGTCTGCCGTGTCGCGGGGTCGCGGGGCGCGCCCGCGCAAGCGCGCCGCGGCCCGGCTGAGCCACGAAGCAATGGGATGTTTCGGCATTTCCGTGCCGAGTCTAGGCCCGGCGGCGTCGCGTTCTACTCGCCTCGCGACCGCAGGTAGAGACGTTCGACGAGATCGGCCGCGCGCAAAGCGCCCGGCTGGCCGGGTTCCGCCGCGGCGCCGTGCTCGACAACGCCGAGCGTCGCGGTCTCGAAGGCGGACGCATCGGCGCGCCAGCGTCCGCCGATCCAGCCGGCGAGGACGTCGCCGGTGCCGGCGGTCGCCAGCGAAGCGTTGCCAGTGGCGTTGATGCGCGGCACTTCGCCGGGCGCGGCGATGATGCTTCCGGATCCCTTGAGGACGACGACGCTGCGAAAGCGCTCGGCAAGCGCCTTGGCCGCGCCGAGGCGATCGGCTTGCATGTCGCGCGTCGTCGCGCCGAGCAGCCGCGCGGCTTCGAGCGGATGCGGCGTGAGGATGGTGGCGCGCGAGCGTGCGGCACGCGCGGTCGTCATGGATTGCAAGGAGGTGTCGGCGGCGATCGCGTTGAGCGCGTCGGCGTCGAGGACGAGCCGCGGTGCCAGCGCGATCAGGCGCGGCAACGCGGCGCGCACCGCATCGCCGCCGCCACAGCCGCAGACGACCGTGCTTTGTTCGATCGCATCGCCTGCACCTTGCCACCAGTCGGGACGCAGCATCAGCTCCGGCCGCGCGGGGTCGAAGGCGATCGCGCCTTGGCCGGGGTCGAGCAGATCGACGAAGACGCGGCCTGCTCCGGCCGCATGCGCGGCGCGTGCCGCCAGCCACGCGGCGCCGGCCATGCCGGAGGCGCCACCCACGATGGCGACATCGCCGAAGCTCCCCTTGTGTTGAGCATGCAGCCGCGCGAGCGAATGCAGCGCGAGCTCGCCGCCTCCGACAAGCCAGGCGTCCGGCGTCTCGCCCGACAGGTCGACGCCGAGCGAATCGAGCCAGACCGTGCCGGCATGATCGCGACCCGATGCCGTGAAGAGGCCGGGCTTGGCCCCGAGCAAGCTGAGCGTGTGTTGCGCGGTGACGCAGGCTTCGCCGAGCGGCTGGCCGTGTTCCGCGTCGAGTCCCGAAGGCAGGTCGACGGCGAGCACGCATGCGCCTCGCACCGCACAGGCAGCGATGGCTTCGATGGCCGCGGCGATCTCGCCGGCGGGCGCGCGTGAAGCGCCGAGGCCGAGCAGCGCGTCGATGACGAGCCCGGGCCGCTCGCGCGACGCGATGTCGAGCGTCGGCCCGGTGTCGATTCGAACGCCGGCCTGCGTGGCGCGGGCGAGTGCGTGCGCCGCATCGGCCGGCAAGGCGCGGGGATCGCCGACGAGATGGACGGATGCGTCCTTGCCGAACTGGCGCAGTCGCGTCGCGGCCTCGATGCCGTCGCCGCCGTTGTTGCCGGGACCGGCGACGACAAGCATTCGTTGCGCATGTGGTGCCAGGGCCAATGCAAGCCGCGCCGCCGCATCGCCGGCGCGCGCCATGAGCGTGAACGGCGGCACGCCGGCGACTGCGGCGGCCTCGATGCGCCGGGTCGAGGCGACGCCGAACAGCGCCTGCCGAACGGCGCTCGCATCGACACGTTGGACCCTGCTCACGACGCGGAGCTTGCCACGTCGCGCGCCTGCGACCTTGCGAGCGGACTGCGTTTCAGCGCCACAAGCGCTCGATGCCCAGCCCGTCGATGCCGATCGGCGTCTTGCGGCCGGCCACCGCGTCGGCAACGAGGCGCGCCGAGCCGCACGAGAGCGCCCAGCCGCTGCCGCCGTGTCCGAGGTTGAGCCAGACGCCCTCGGCGCCGCTCGGTCCAAGCACCGGTGGGCCGTCGGGCAGCATCGGCCGCGCGCCCTTCCAGCGTTGTGCGTGGGCGCGCTGCGTCACGCCGGGAAACCAGTCGTCGAGGACCTTGTCGAGGGTCTTCTGCGCGGCTTCGTTCTGCCGGTCGGGATGACCGCCGATCTCGGCGCTGCCGGCGACGCGGACGCGGTTGCCGAGCCGGCTGATGGCGACCTTGTAGCGTTCGTCCATGAGCGCGGCGCGCGGCTCGAAGTGCAGATGCCTGTCGTCGTGGCGTAGCGGCGCCGTTACCGAGTAACCGTAGACCGGCAACAGCGGCAACCTGATGCCGAGCGGCCGCAGCAGGGCGCTCGAGCCGAGCGCGGCGCAGACGACGACGGCGTCGAAGATCGCTTCGCTCGCCGTGTCTTCCTGCACATCGGTGTTCGACCAGCCGCTCGTTCCGCTGCGCGACCGCGCTGCCGCTTCGTCACGCCGGTCGCCCGGCGTGCGCGTGACGAGCAGGCTGGGCCGGGCGCCGGCGACGATGCGATCGACCTGCACCTCGAATCGGAAGTGCACGCCGCGGCGCGCCGCCTCCTTGCGCAGCAGGTGCGTGAACTCGCGGCAGTTGCCGACCTCGTCGTCCTTCGAGTAGATGCCGGCGTGCAGGGCAGTCTCCGTGTTGAGCCCGGGCTCGACGAGCCGGCACGCGGCGGCATCGAGCACCTGCGGCGCGACGCCGAGCTCGGCAAGGGCGCGGATGCCGGGCTCGGCGAGAGCGAGATCGCGCGGCGAGCGCAGTAGCACGAGAAAGCCCTGCGCGCGCTCGAAGTCGAGGTGCAGGCGGGCCGTCAGCTCGTGCAGCCGCTCGCGGCTGAAGTGGGCGAGGCGATGCATGCGTGCCCGGTTCGCGCGATAGGTCCCGGGCCGACAGGCGCGCCACCAGCGCCAGAGCCAGTGGAGGGTCGAGGCATCGAGAGGTCCGCCGAAGCGCACCGGCGCATGCGCGCGAAGCAGGTGCGAGACGACCTTGCCAGGCATGCCCGGCGCGGCCCACGGCGCCACGTACCCCGGGGCGACCAGCCCGGCGTTGGCGAAGCTCGACTCGGCGGCGACCGTGCCGCGGCGCTCGAAGACCGTGACCTCGTGACCGTCGACGCCGAGCTCGTACGCCGTCGTCACGCCGATCACGCCGGCACCGATGACAGCGACGCGCATCGTCAGCGCGGCGTCGCTTCGGGTCCGGCGAGGGCGGATTCGACGGCCAGGCCAGCGTCGAGGAGCGCGTCGTCGTGCAGCGAGGCTGCCCACAGCATCAGACCGACCGGCAACTCGCCTCGGACGTGGCAAGGCAGGCTGAGGGCGCAGCCGTCGAGGAAATTGACGACAGCCGGGTTGCGCAGCAGCTGGCCGTTCGTGGCGAAGAACGCCGTGTCGTCGGCGACCAGTGGTGCGAGCGCCGGGGCGACGACGGGCACCGTCGGCGAAAGCATCGCGTCGTAGGGCGCAAGCGCGGCTTCCATGCGTGCGATCCAGTCGCGACGGGCCGCGACGAGCTCGATGTAGTCGGCCGCCGACATCGTCTCGCCGCGACGGATGCGCAGGGCGACGCGCGGGTCGTAGTCGGCGCCGTGATCGGCAAGAAGGCGGCGATGCCAGGTCCAGCTTTCCGCCGCCGCGAAGCCGCCGCTGGCGTTGATCGCCGCAAGCTCCTCGAGCAGCGGAAGATCGATCGTCTCGACGCGGGCGCCGGCCGAGGCCAGCGTCGCAAGCGCCCGCTCGAAGGCGCGTGCGACCGTTGCATCGAGACCGTCGATCATCGTGGTGCGCGGGACTGCGAGCTTGAGTGCGCCGAGCGGCTTGCCGGCCAGCGCAACGCGACGTTCCGCGAGGATCTCGTGGACCGAGATCGCGTCGCGCACCGAGTGCGTCATCGCCGACACCGTGTCGAGCGTGGTCGAGAGCGGCACCGCACCATCGGTTGGCACGAGTCGGGCCGTGCTTTTGAAGCCGACCACCCCTTGCAGCGCCGCGGGGATGCGGATCGAGCCGCCGGTGTCCGAGCCGAGCGCGACCCATGCGGCGCCCGCCGCGATCGAGGTGGCGCCGCCCGAGGTCGAGCCGCCGGGGGTGCGCGGCGTCGCGTCGAGCGTAGCGGTCGCTGCGTTGGCTGGCGTGCCGAAGTGCGGATTGATGCCGACGCCGGAGAACGCGAACTCCGACATGTTGGTGCGGCCCACGAAGGCCGCGCCGGCCCGCCGCAATCGCGCGACGACGGGTGCGTCGTGGCTGGCGGGAGGCGCATCGGCGAGCACCGTCGAGCCGGCGCGCGTGGGCTCGCCGGCGACGTCGAACAGGTCCTTGATGGAGACGGCGAGTCCGGCGAGGCGGCCAGGATCGCGGCCCTCTGCGACGGCACGATCGGCCGCTTGCGCGGCGAGCCGGGCCGCGTCGAAGTTGTTGGCGAGAAAGGCGTGCGCACAGGTCGCACTGCCGGCGGCGTCGATCGAGCGCTCGATCAGGTCGGCTGCCGACACCCTCCGCGCCATCACGTCGGCGCGGGCTCCGGTGAGATCAGTGGCCATCGCCAATGCTATGATCGCGAGCTTTCCTAGGAGCGGACGAACGGCTCCACCCACCGGCTCGGCTCAGCAGCCTCCCGGCGAAACAAAGACAGACGATAGAACTCGCGAACCGGTTCATTCAAGGTGTTGCGAGGTGCGATCCAGCCCCGAAGAGGGACCGGAAGCGCTTCGCGATTCGAGCCGGGATTCTAGAACCAACCTTTGGAATGACGAATGTCGATATCGATGCGTGACATGCTGGAAGCCGGCGTCCATTTCGGACACCAGACCCGCTTCTGGAACCCCAAGATGGCCCCGTACATCTACGGCCATCGCAACAAGATCCACATCATCAACCTCGAGAAGACGCAGCCGCTCTTCGACGACGCGATGAAGTTCATCCGCCAGCTGGCCTCGCGGCGCGGCACCATCCTGATGATCGGCACCAAGCGCCAGGCGCGCGAGGTGATCGCCCAGGAAGCCAAGCGTTGCGGCATGCCTTTCGTCGACCAGCGCTGGCTCGGCGGCATGATGACCAACTTCAAGACCGTCAAGGGCTCGCTCAAGCGCCTGAAGGAAATGAAGGCGCAGATCGAGGCCGGCACCGAGATCCGCATCAAGAAGGAAGCGCTGATGTTCACGCGCGAGATGGCCAAGCTCGAGAAGGACATCGGCGGCATCCAGGACATGAATGCCCTGCCCGACGCCATGTTCGTGATCGACGTCGGCTTTCACAAGATCGCCGTCGCCGAGGCCAAGAAGCTCGGCATTCCGATCATCGGCATCGTCGACTCGAACCATTCGCCGATCGGCATCGACTATGTGATCCCCGGCAACGACGACTCGTCGAAGGCGGTCGCGCTGTACGCCAAGGCGGTCGCCGACGCAGTGCTCGAAGGCAAGGCCAACGCCGCCAGTGACGTGGTTCAAGCCGCGGCCGAAGGCGACGAGTTCGTCGAAGTCGACGAAACGGCAGTCTGACATTCGAGCCCCGGCCCGCCCTCGCGGCGAGCGGACCCAGGGGCTGTTTCAGCCCCTTTTTTCCAACTGAACCGAAAGCAGCACCGCCGATCGCTCGGCCTGTGTGGCACCCCAGGAGCAAGACGATGGCGGCAATCACCGCAAGCATGGTCGGCGCGCTGCGCGCCAAGACAGACGCGCCGATGATGGAATGCAAGAAGGCGCTGACCGAGGCCGACGGCGACATGGACAAGGCCGAGGAGTTGCTGCGCGTCAAGCTCGGCAGCAAGGCCTCGAAGGCCTCGTCGCGGATCGCCGCCGAAGGCGTCGTCGCCGCCTCGATCGAAGGCACGACCGGTGCGCTCGTCGAAGTCAATTGCGAGACCGACTTCGTCACCAAGAACGATTCCTTCCTCGCCTTCGCAAGCGCGCTCGCCGAGGTCGTGGCGAAGCAGGCGCCGGCCGATGTCGCGGCGCTCGCCGCCTCGCCGCTCAGCCTCGACGGCTTTGGCCCCACGGTGGAAGACGTGCGCAAGGGCCTGATCGGCAAGATCGGCGAGAACATGTCGGTCCGCCGCTTCGCGCGCTATGCCGGCAGCGGCAAGCTGGCCTGCTACCTGCACGGAACGCGCATCGGCGTGCTCGTGCAATACGAAGGCGACGAGACGGCGGCCAAGGACGTGGCGATGCACGTCGCGGCGATGAAGCCGAAGGCGCTCACCACCGCCGACGTTGCCGAGTCGCTGATCGCCGCCGAGCGCTCGGTGGCGACGCTGCGCGCCGCCGAAGACGCCGAGAAGGCCAAGGCGGAAGGCAAGGCCGTACAGACGCCCGAGATCGTCGCCCGCCGCATCGAGGGCTCGGTCGGCAAGTTCCTGAAGGAGGTCAGCCTGCACAACCAGGCTTTCGTCAAGAACGACAAGCAGACGGTCGAGCAGATGCTCAAGGAAAAGGCGACCAAGGTGCATGCCTTCACGCTCTACGTGGTCGGCGAAGGGATCGAGAAGAAGACCGACGATTTCGCGGCCGAGGTGGCGGCGCAGGTGGCGGCCGCCAAGGGCGGTTGACGGGGTAAAGGCTGTCGGAGCGGGCCGAACAGCCGGATAGACTTCGCCGACAAGCACAACAACGAGGAACAGGCCCATGGCCGCGTACAAGCGCATCCTGCTCAAGCTTTCCGGCGAAGCCTTGATGGGGGAAGACGCCTACGGCATCAACCGCGCCACCATCGTGCGCATCGTCCGCGAAGTGCAGGAGGTGACGCAGCTCGGCTGCGAACTCGCGATCGTGATCGGCGGCGGCAACATCTTTCGCGGCGTCGCCGGCGGCTCGGTCGGCATGGACCGCGCCACCGCCGACTACATGGGCATGCTGGCGACGGTCATGAACGCGCTGGCCCTGGCCGACACGATGCGCCAGGAGGGCATCACGGCGCGTGTCATGTCGGCCATCGCCATCGAGCAGGTCGTCGAGCCCTACGTGCGGCCCAAGGCCCTGCAGTACCTCGAAGAAGGCAAGGTCGTGATCTTCGCTGCCGGCACCGGCAACCCGTTCTTCACGACCGACACCGCCGCCGCCCTGCGTGGCGCCGAGATCGGCGCGCAGATCGTGCTGAAGGCGACCAAGGTCGACGGCGTGTACAGCGCCGACCCGAACAAGGACCCGACCGCGGTCCGCTATTCGCGGATCAGCTTCGACGAGGCGATCATCAAGAACCTGCAGGTGCTCGACGCCACGGCGTTCGCGCTGTGCCGCGACCAGAAGCTGCCGATCCGCGTCTTTTCGATCTTCAAGTCGGGCGCGCTCAAGCGCGTCGTGCAAGGCGAGGACGAGGGCACGCTCGTTCACGTGTAGGGGAAAATCGAGATGACGATCGCCGACATCAAGAAGACCGCCGAGCAGAAGATGGGCCGCTCGATCGAGTCGTTCAAGGCCGAGTTGCAGAAGATCCGCACCGGCCGCGCCCATCCGGGCATCCTCGACCAGGTGCAGGTCGAGTACTACGGCTCGCACGTGCCGATCAGCCAGGTCGCCAACGTCACCTTGCTCGACTCGCGAACGATCAGCGTCCAGCCCTGGGAAAAGGGCATGGGCGCAAAGCTCGAGAAGGCGATTCGCGAGTCCGGCCTCGGCCTCAACCCTGCGGCGCAGGGCGACCTGCTGCGCGTGCCGATGCCGGCCCTGACCGAAGAGCGCCGCAAGGACCTGACGAAGGTCGTGCGCCACGCCAGCGAAGACGCCAAGGTCGCCATCCGCAACCTGCGCCGCGACGCCAACGAGCACGCGAAGCGCCTGAGCAAGGACAAGGAGATCACCGAGGACGAAGAGCGCCGCTCGCTCGACGAGCTGCAAAAGCTCACCGATCGCACGATTGGCGAAGTCGATCGCCTCACCTCGGCCAAGGAAGCCGAGATCATGGCGGTCTGATGCGCGACGGGCATCCGTCCACGATGCTTTCCGGCGCCGCCCAGTGAACGACCGGAGCGAACTCGCCGCCGCCGTGCCGCGTCACGTGGCGATCGTCATGGACGGCAACGGCCGCTGGGCGAAGTCGCGCTACATGCCACGCTTCTTCGGCCACAAGCAGGGCGTCGATGCCTTGGTGCGCACGGTGCTCGCCTGTGCCGACCGTGGCGTCGAGTACCTCACGGTGTTTGCCTTCTCGTCGGAGAACTGGAAGCGGCCGAGCGAAGAGGTCTCGGGCCTGATGGGCCTCGTGCTCGTCGCCGTCTCGAAGTACCTCGCCAAGCTCGCCGGTGACGGCGTGCGCGTACGCATCGTCGGCGATCGAGCCCAGGTCTCCGACAAGCTGCGCGAGGCCTGGCAGCATGCCGAAGACAGCACGCGCCACAACACGCGCATCAACCTCTCGGTCGCCTTCAACTACGGCGGCCGCTGGGACATCGTGCAGGCTTGCCGGCAGGCGATGGCCGCCGGCGTGCGTGCCGAGGACCTCGACGAGGAAAAGCTCAACAGCTACATGGCGCTCAGCTACGCGCCCGACCCCGACCTCTTCATCCGCACCGGCGGCGAGGTCCGCATCAGCAACTTCCTGCTCTGGCAGGCCGCCTACTCCGAGCTCGTCTTCACCGATTGTCTCTGGCCCGAGTTCGGCAACGAGGAGCTCGACGCCGCGCTTGCCCAGTACGCGCGCCGCGAGCGTCGCTTCGGCGCCGTCTCGAGTCGCGCCGCGTTGGCCCCGGCCGGTAGCTGAGCGTGCTCAAGCAACGCATCGTCACCGCGCTGGTGTTGCTGGCGTTTCTTCTTCCGGCACTCGTCGTCAAGACGCCCTGGCCTTTCGCCGTGCTGACGCTGGTCGTCATGGCCGCCGCCGGCTGGGAGTGGGTGCGCCTCAACGGCGGCGGCAGCTTCTCGGTGCCGATGGGGGCGGCCCTCGGCATCGCCTGCGGCCTCGCACTGTGGGCCGGCTGGGGCGAAGCCGCCCCTCGTCTGGCGTGGTGGATCGCGATGGCGGTCTGGGTGCTCGGCGGCGTCTGGGTGTTGCGCGGCGGCGTTGCCGCCTGGCCGCGCCTGCCGCGCGTCGTGCGCTGGGCGATCGGCCTGCTTGCCTTGTGGACCGCCTGGCTCGCTTTCGCCAACGCCAAGGCGATCGGCCTCAACTTCATCCTCTCGGTCTTCTGCCTGGTCTGGTCGGCCGACATCTGCGCCTACGCCGGCGGCCGCGCCTTCGGCAAGCGAAAGCTCGCGCCCGGCATCAGCCCCGGCAAGAGCTGGGAAGGCGTGTGGAGCGGCATGCTGGGCGCGCTAGTCGTCGCCGCGGTTTGGCTCGCTGTCGACTCGACCGGCGTCGTCGATTCGGCGAGCCTCTATCAGGTCATCACCGCGCATCTGGGCTACGCGGGACTGGCCCTCGTCGTCGTCTTTCTCGTGGCGATGAGCGTCGTCGGCGATCTGTTCGAGTCTCTCGTCAAGCGCAGCGCCGGCGCGAAGGACAGCAGCGGCCTCCTGCCCGGCCATGGCGGCGTGCTCGACCGGGTCGACGCGCTGCTGCCGGTCTTTCCGATTGCCCTGGCGATGGCTTCGCTATGAGCCGAGTCGACACATCGCGGCCGCAGCGCGTCTGCATCCTCGGCGCGACCGGCTCGGTCGGCATGGCGACGCTCGACGTCATCGGCTGCCACCCCGAGCGCTTCGAAGTCTTCGCACTCACCGCGCACGCGCGACTCGACGAGCTGTTCGCACTCTGCCTGCGCTTTCGGCCGCGCCATGTCGTCGTCGCCACTGCGGAGGGCGCGGCGACGCTCTCGAGGCGCCTCGCCGACGCGAAGCTGAAGACCGAGGCGATGTACGGTGAGCGCGCCCTTTGCGAGCTGGCCGCGCACGACGAGGTCGACACCGTGATGGCGGCGATCGTCGGTGCCGCCGGGCTGGCGCCATGTCTCGCCGCGGCGCGCGCCGGCAAGCGCCTGCTGCTCGCCAACAAGGAGGCGCTCGTCGTCGGCGGCCACCTCTTCATGGCCGCGGTCGAGGAGGGCGGGGCGACGCTGCTGCCGATCGACAGCGAGCACTCGGCGATCTTCCAGTGCCTTCCCGAAGATCGGTCGACGTGGCGCGAGCGCATCGACCACATCGTCCTCACCGCCTCGGGCGGACCGTTCCGCGGTCGCGCCCAGGCGACGCTGGGCGACGTCACGCCCGACCAGGCATGCGCCCATCCCAACTGGGTCATGGGGCGCAAGATCTCGGTCGACTCGGCGACCATGATGAACAAGGCGCTCGAGGTCATCGAGGCGCACTTCCTGTTCGGCCTCGCGCCAGAGCAGATCCGGGTCGTCATCCATCCGCAGAGCATCATTCATTCGATGGTCGTGTACCGTGACCAGTCGGTGTTGGCGCAACTCGGCACCGCCGACATGCGCGTGCCGATCGCCTACGGCCTGGCCTGGCCGGACCGCGTCGCGTCAGGCGCCGAGCCGCTCGACTGGCGCACCGTCGCTTCGCTCACTTTCGAGGACGCCGACCCGCTGATCTACCCGTCGCTGGGTCTGGCCGCCGAAGCATTGCACGGGCCGCCCGGAACGAGCGCGGTGCTGAACGCCGCCAACGAAGAAGCGGTCGCCGCGTTTCTTTCAGGAACCATCCGCTTCGACTGTATTCACAAGGTCAACGCTCGCACCGTCGCGGCGGTGATCCCGCAGCGCGGCGCTGCCGATTCGCTCGAGTCCCTGCTGGCGCTCGATGCCGAAGCAAGGCGCCACGCTCTCCAGTTTCTCAAAGCGCTTGCCTGATGATCACCACTGTCCTGGCCTTCCTGTTCACGCTCGGCGTGCTCATCGTCGTCCATGAATACGGGCACTATCGCGTCGCCGTCGCCTGCGGCGTGCGCGTGCTGCGTTTCTCGATCGGCTTCGGCCGCGTGCTCTGGCGTCGCCAGGCCCGGCCCGACAGCACCGAGTTCGTCATCTGCGCGTTGCCCCTCGGCGGCTACGTGCGCATGCTCGACGAGCGCGAGGGCGCGGTCGCGCCGGCCGAGCTCGACCGCGCCTTCAACCGCAAGACCTTGTGGCAGCGCACGGCCATCGTCGCTGCCGGGCCGGCGGCCAACCTGCTGCTCGCGATCGCGCTGTACGCGACGCAGTTCTGGGTCGGCGTCGACGAGCCCAAGGCGGTTCTCGGGCCGCCGGCCACGGCCAGCCTCGCCGAGCGCGCCGGACTGCACGCTGGCGACTGGGTGCGTTCGGTGTCGAGCGACGGTGTCGAATGGCGCGACGTCCGCTCGATGACCGATCTGCGCTGGCAGGTCACGCAAAGCCTGCTGCATGGCGAAAGCCTCGAGTTGATGGTGAGCGGCCGCGACGGCCGCGGCCAGCGGCGCGCGACGCTCGATCTGGCGTCGCTGGCGTCCAGCGAAGTCGACAGCAAGCTGATGCAGCGCATCGGCCTGGGCAGTACGT
Source organism: Burkholderiales bacterium (assembly GCA_038231215.1). Taxonomy (GTDB): domain Bacteria; phylum Pseudomonadota; class Gammaproteobacteria; order Burkholderiales; family Burkholderiaceae_C; genus Schlegelella_A. The sequence goes on from JBBRLS010000004.1 coordinate 56,406, forward strand.
TCAGCGAGCCGGTGCTGGGTGAAGTGAAGGCCGGCGGCGCCGGCGCGGCGGCGGGATTGAAGTCAGGCGACCGCGTTCTCGCCATCGACGCTCGCGGCATCGACGACTCGGCGCAGATTCGTGCCGCGATCGTCGGCAGCGGCAAGACGGGCGTGGCGACGCCCATGCAGTGGCGTATCGAGCGTGGCGGGTCGAGACTCGACCTCGCGGTAACGCCGGCGATCGTCGTCGACGCCGGCAACCGCATCGGCCGGCTCGAGATCGTCCCCGGGCAGGCCCCGGAAATGGTCTCGGTGCGCTACGGCGCCCTCGAGGGTCTGACCGGCGCCGTGACGCAGACCTGGCAGATGTCGGCCATCACCGTGAAGATGCTTGGCAAGATGATCGTCGGCCAGGCCTCGCTCAAGAACCTGAGCGGGCCGGTGACCATTGCCGACTACGCCGGCCAGTCGGTCCGGCTCGGCTTCGCGTACTACCTCGGCTTTCTGGCGGTCGTCAGCATCAGTCTCGGCGTGCTCAACCTGCTGCCGCTGCCCGTCCTCGACGGCGGGCACCTGATGTATTATCTTTTCGAGGCCGTGACGGGACGTCAGGTCTCCGAGTTGTGGCTCGAGAGGCTGCAGCGAGGCGGGGTTGCCATCATGCTGATGATGATGTCCCTGGCGCTCTACAACGACATGGCCCGATTGCTGGGCCTCCAATGACCGACCGCATGCCTTTTCTTGCACGTTCGCCCGCCCGTACGCGCCTGCTTCGACTCGCTCCCATCTCGGTCGCAATCGCCTTTGCCCTGCAGACGGGCTCGGCCTGGGCGGTCGAGCCCTTCGTGCTGAAGGACATCCGCGTCGAGGGCCTGCAGCGCACCGACGCCGGCACCGTGTTCGCGGCGCTGCCGTTTCGCATCGGCGACACCTACAACGATGAGAAGGGCGCGGCTGCGCTGCGTGCCCTCTTCGCCACCGGCCTTTTCAAGGACGTGCGCATCGACATCGATGCCGGCGTCGCTGTCGTCATCGTCGACGAGCGCTCGGTGATCGCCAACATCGACTTCATCGGCATGAAGGAATTCGAGAAGGACGCGCTGATCAAGTCGCTGAAGGACTTCGGAATCGGCGAGGGCCTGCCTTTCGACAAGGCGCTCGCCGACCGCGCCGAACAGGAGTTGAAGCGCCAGTACCTGACCCGCAGCCTTTACGGCGCCGAGATCGTGACGACCGTGACGCCGCAGGAGCGCAACCGCGTCAACGTCACGTTCACCGTCACCGAAGGCGCGCCGTCGAAGATCCGCGAGATCCGCATCGTCGGCAACAAGGTCTTCTCGGAAGGCACGTTGAAAGGCCTGTTCGAGCTCAACGACGGGGCCTGGCTCAACTTCTACCTCAAGGGCGATCGCTACTCGCGCGCCAAGCTCAACGCCGACCTCGAGACCCTGCGCGCCTACTACCAGAACCGCGGCTACCTCGAGTTCGAGGTCGAGTCGACGCAAGTCGCGATCTCGCCCGACAAGCAGGACATCACGATCACCGTCAACGTCAAGGAGGGCCAGCCCTTCACCGTGACGGCCGTCAAGCTCGAGGGCGACTACCTCGGCAAGGAAGACGACTTCAAGTCGCTGGTCACCGTCAAGCCCGGCCAGCCCTATAGCGGCGCCGCGGTGGCCGACACGACGCGCCAGTTCGTCGACCTTTTCGGCACCTTCGGTTACGCCTTTGCCAAGGTCGATTCGCGGCCCGAGATCGACCGTACGACCGGGCAGGTCGTGGTGACGCTGGTCGCCGAGCCGCAACGTCGCGTGTACGTGCGGCGCGTCAGCGTCTCGGGCAACACGCGCACCCGCGACGAGGTGATCCGGCGCGAGTTCCGCCAGCTCGAGTCGGCCTGGTACGACGGCCGCAAGATCAAGCTCTCGCGCGACCGCGTCGACCGGCTCGGCTACTTCAGCGACGTCAGCATCGACAGCGCCGAAGTGCCGGGCACCGCCGACCAGGTCGACCTGACGATCACCGTCAAGGAAAAGCCCACCGGCGCGATCTCGGTCGGTGCCGGCTTCTCCTCGGCCGACAAGCTCTCGCTGACGGCATCGATCAAGCAGGAAAACATCTTCGGCTCGGGCAACTACCTGGGCCTGGAGATCAACACCAGCAAGTTCAACAAGACGCTGGTCGTCAGCACGGTCGACCCGTACTTCACGATCGACGGCATCTCGCGCGCCATCGACGTCTACTACCGCACGACCCGCCCGATCAACAGCCAGGGCGAGCAATACAAGCTGGTGACGCCGGGCGCATCGATCCGCTTCGGCGTGCCGTTCAGCGAGTACGACACGGTCTTCTTCGGCATTGGCGCGGAACGCACCGAGATCAAGGGCACCAACCTGCCGAACAGCTACGCCAACTACGTGCGCGATTTCGGGGCGACCAGCTATTCGATTCCGCTGACGCTCGGCTGGTCGAGGGACAGCCGCGACAGCGCGCTGGTTCCCACGGCAGGGCGCTACACGCGGGTCAATGCCGACTACGCCGTGCTCGGCGACGCGCGCTTCCTGCGCGTCAACCTGCAGGCGCAGCAGTACATCCAGATCACGCGTGCCTTCACCTACGGCGTCAACGCCGAGATCGGCTACGGCCGCGGCCTGGGCGGCAGGCCTTATCCGATCTTCAAGAACTTCTACGGCGGCGGCCTGGGCACAGTGCGCGGCTTCGACCAGGGCTCGCTTGGCCAGGTCGACGTGACCGGCGCCTTCATCGGCGGCAACCGCCGCTTCAATCTCAACAACGAGCTCTATCTGCCGGTGCCCGGCGCCGGCGTCGACCGCACGTTGCGCATCTTTCTCTACGCCGACGCCGGCAACGTCTGGGGCGAAGCCCAGCCCCTGACGCTCTCGAGCATCCGTGCCTCGGCAGGTGCCGGCGTGAGCTGGATCTCGCCGGTCGGCCCGCTCAAGCTGAGTTACGGCACGCCCATCCGCAAACAGCCGAACGATAGAATCCAGCGCCTTCAGTTTCAGATCGGGACCGCCTTCTGATGATGAACATCCGTACTCTGAAAACGCTCGTCGCCGCGACACTGCTCGCCGGCGCAACGGTCGGCGCCTCCGCGCAGGAATTGAAGATCGGCTACGTCAACAGCGACAAGGTGCTGCGCGACGCGGTGCCCGCCAAGGCGGCGCAGGCCAAGCTCGAGGCCGAGTTCTCCAAGCGCGAGAAAGACCTCACCGACCTTGCCAACCGCCTGAAGTCGGCGAGCGACAAGCTCGACAAGGAGGCGCCGACCCTCGCCGAGACCGAGCGCGTGCGGCGCCAGCGCGAGCTGGTCGACCAGGACCGCGAGTTGCAGCGCAAGCGGCGCGAATTCCAGGAAGATCTGAGCCAGCGCAAGAACGAGGAACTCGGCGCCGTGGTCGAGCGCACGAACAAGGTCATCAAGCAGATCTTCGAGACCGAGAAGTACGACCTCATCTTGCAGGAAGCCGTGTTCTGGAGTCCGAAGGTCGACATCACCGACAAGGTGATCAAGGCACTCAACGCCCAGGGCGGCAAGTGACCCGACAGTGGCCGACGTTTCGCTCGGCGAGATCAGCGAACGGCTCGGCGGCGAGCTGATCGGCGACGCCGCGACGCGCATCGCCGCGATCGGCCCGCTCGAATCGGCGACGCCGCAGGCGATCGCCTTTCTCGCCAATCCCCTCTACGAAAAGCAGATCGCTGCGTCGCAGGCGGGCTGCGTGATCGTCGCGCCGGCGTTCCGGGAAGCGGCGATCGCGCGCGGCGCCGCCATCGTCACGCCGGATCCTTACCTGTATTTCGCGCGCCTGACGCAGTGGTGGGCCGAGCGGACCCGACCGGCGCGCGTTCCCGGCGTGCATCCGACTGCACAGGTCGACCCGACCGCCGAGGTCGCCGACGACGCGACCCTGGACGCCTTCGTCGTGATCGAGGCCGGCGTGTCGATCGGCGCCGGCGTGTCCATCGGCGCACACAGCGTCGTCGGACGCGACTGCCGCATCGGCGCCGGCACGCGCCTGGCGGCGCGGGTGACCCTGCTCTTCGAGACGGTCCTCGGCGAGCGTTGCATCGTTCACCCGGGAGCGGTGCTCGGCTCCGACGGCTTCGGCTTCGCCCCCGATCGCGGCCGCTGGGAAAAGATCGAGCAGCTCGGCCGCGTACGCATCGGCGACGACGTCGAGATCGGCGCCAACACCTGCATCGACCGCGGTACCGCCGGCGACACCGTGATCGGCGAGGGCGTCAAGATCGACAACCTCGTGCAGATCGGCCACAACGTGCAGATCGGCGCGCATACCGCGATCGCCGGTTGCGTCGGCATCGCGGGCAGCGCGACGATAGGCGCGCACTGCATGCTCGGCGGTGGCAGCGGCGTCAACGGTCACGTGAAGATCGCCGACTACGTGGTCGTCGGCGGTGCGACGCAGATCACGCGCTCGATCGCCAAGGCAGGTTTCTACAGCGGCTCGTTCCCGTTCGACGACAATGCTTCATGGGAGAAGAACGCGGCCACGCTGCGCAACCTGCACGCCTTGCGCGAGCGGGTGAAGGCGCTGGAAAAGAAGATGCCATGACGCTCGACATCCACGAGATCCTGAAGCAGCTTCCGCATCGCTATCCGTTCCTGATGGTCGACCGCGTGCTCGAGCTCGAGCACGGCAAGCGCATCAAGGCGCTGAAGAACGTCACCGCCAACGAGCCGTACTTCCTCGGCCACTTTCCGCGCCGTCCGGTGATGCCGGGCGTGATGATGATCGAAGCGCTCGCGCAGGCCGCGGCGCTGCTCTCGTTCGACGCGGTCGGCGCGTCGCCGGAGGAAAACCAGATCTACTACTTCGCCGGCATCGACGCCGCGCGCTTCAAGCGCCCGGTCGAGCCTGGCGATCAACTGATCCTCGACGTGACGCTCGATCGCATGAAGTCGGGCGTCTTCAAGTTCACGGCGCGTGCCACGGTTGACGGCGAGCTTGCCGTCGAGGCGCAGCTGATGTGCACGGTGCGTCGCCTGGACTGAGCAGAAGAGGATGGCCGAGATTCACCCGACGGCGATCGTCGAGGCGGGCGCCGAGCTCGCCGAATCGGTGACCATCGGTCCTTACAGCATCATCCGCGAGCACGTGCGCATAGGCGCCGGCACGGTGGTCGGCCCGCACTGCGTGATCGAGGGCCGCACGACGATCGGCCGCGACAACCGGATCTTCCAGTTCGTCTCGCTCGGCGCCGTGCCGCAGGACAAGAAGTACGCGGGCGAGCCGACCTCCCTCGAGATCGGCGACCGCAACACCATCCGCGAGTACTGCAATTTCAACCTCGGCACCGTCCAGGACGCCGGCACGACGAAGATCGGCAGCGACAACTGGCTCATGAACAACGTGCACATCGCGCACGACTGCGTCGTCGGCAACCAGACCATCGTCGCCGGCTACGCCGGATTGGCCGGCCACGTCCACCTCGGCGACTGGGCGATCGTCGGCGCGATGAGCGGCCTGCACCAGTTCGTCAAGATGGGCGCGCACGCCATGACCGGCTTCCAGAGCCACGTCTCGCAGGACGTGCCTCCCTACATGATGGTCGACGGCAACCCGCTCACCGTGCGCGGCTTCAACGGCGAGGGCCTGCGCCGGCGCGGCTTCAGCGCGGCGCGCATCGCCGCCGTGAAGCAGATGCATCGCCTGCTCTATCGCGAGGGCCTGACTCTCGACGAGGCGCGCGCCCGCATCGACGCGCTCGCGGGGAGCGAGCCCGAGGCCGCGACCGACGTGCGCCTCATGTCGGCGTTTCTCACCGGGGCGACGCGGGGCATCGCGCGCTGATCCTTTCCCGCGTCGAAAAATGAATCTCGAATCTCCGCGTTTCGCGATGGTCGCGGGCGAGGCTTCGGGCGATGTGCTCGCCGGCCTGCTGCTCGAAGGTCTGCGCGCCCGCTGGCCGGATCTTTCTTCGCAGGGCATCGGCGGCCCGAAGATGGCGGCGCAGGGCTTCGAGGCCTGGTGGCCGCACGACAAGCTAGCGGTGCGAGGCTACGTCGAGGTGCTCGGGCACTTTCGCGAGATCGTCGGCATCCGCAACCAGCTCACCGAACGCCTGATGCGCGAGAAGCCCGACGCGTTCATCGGCGTCGACGCGCCCGACTTCAATCTCGATCTCGAAGTGAAGCTGCGCGCCGCCGGCGTGAAGACGGTGCACTTCATCAGCCCGTCGATCTGGGCCTGGCGCGGCAAGCGCATCGAAAAGATCAGGAAGGCCGCCGACCTCGTGCTCTGCATCTTTCCCTTCGAACCCGAGATCTACGCAAAGGCCAATGTCAACGCCGTCTACGTCGGCCATCCGCTCGCCAGCCAGATCCCGCTCGAGGTGCCGCGCGCGGCGGCGCGTGCCGCGCTCGGCGTCGGTGACGCAGAGACGCTGGTCGCCATCCTGCCGGGCAGCCGACGCTCCGAGATCCAGTACATCGCGCCGCGCCTGTTCGGCGCTGCCGTCGAGATGTTGCGCAGGCAGCCGGGGCTCCGCTTCGTCATCCCGGTAGTGACCGGCCTGCGCCACGTCATCGAGCCGCTGCGCCGCCAGTACGCGGCCGACGCGCCGATCGAGCTGCTCGACGGCGGCGCCCATGACGCGCTCGCCGCCTGCGACGTGGCGCTGGTGGCCAGCGGCACGGCGACACTCGAGACCGCGCTCTTCAAGCGGCCGATGGTCGTCGTCTACGCCATGCACGCGATCAGCTGGCAGATGGGCAAGCGCATGCATTACCAGCCGTGGATCTCGCTGCCCAACATCCTGTTGCGCGATTTCGCCGTTCCGGAGCTGTTGCAGCGCGACGCGAGCCCGGTCAAGATCGCCGACGCCGCCTTCAAGTGGCTGGACGATCCGGCGGCATGCGAGGCGCTTCGCGTGCGCTTCGAGGCGATCCACCGCGAGCTGCGCCGCGATACCGCCAGGCTGGCGACCGAAGCGATCGAAGCTGTGCTTCGCTCCTGAAGCGCAACGACGCATGCACGCCAGGACCTTTCTTCGCGCCGCGCAGCTTCGCCTCATCGTCGACGTGAGCGGCCCGATGGCCGGTGTCGACGAGGTAGGCCGCGGTCCCTTGGCCGGTCCGGTGGTGGCGGCGGCCGTCATCCTGGACCAGAAGCGGACGATCCGCGGCCTCAACGATTCGAAGCTGTTGCAAGCCGAAGAGCGCGAGCGGCTCGATCTCGAGATCCGTCGCCGCGCCGTATGCTGGAGCATCGGCGAGGCGAGCGTCGAGGAGATCGACCGCCTCAACATCCTGCGCGCTGCCCTGCTGGCGATGCGCCGCGCCGTCGAAGGCCTGCGCGAGTTGCCGAGCATCGTTCTCGTCGACGGCAACCAGCGGCCCGACCTGAGCATGCCGGTGCGAACCGTCGTCGGCGGCGACGCCAAGGTGCGCGCCATCTCGGCGGCATCGATCATCGCCAAGGTCTATCGCGACCGCCTCTTGATCGCCCTGCACGAGGAGCATCCGCAGTACGGATTCGACGGCCACAAGGGCTACTCGACCCCGGAGCATCTGGCGGCGCTGCGCGAGCACGGCGCCTGCCCGCACCATCGGCGCAGCTTCGCGCCGGTGCGCGAGGTGGTGGACCGGTTGTTCTGAGCGGGATGCAAAAGGCGTGGCCAACAACAAGCTCACCTACATCACGTCACGCGACAACCCGTTGCTGGTGCGCCTGCGCAAGCTGGCGCGCCATCCCGGCGACTATCGCAAGCTCGGCCAGGTGCTGCTCGAAGGCGAGCACCTCTGCCAGGCCTGGGCCGCGCGCGGCGGCGCCCCGGCGCAGCACGCGGTGATGAGCGAATCGGCATGGCACGAAGGCCGGTTCCTCGAACTCGCCGAGGCGGCGACGTCGACGGTGATCGTCGCCGACGCGGCGATGGCCGAGCTCGGCACGCTCGACACGCCCGCGCCGATCGCTTTCGTCGTGCCCCTGCCGGCCCGGCCGGAGTTGCAGGCCGATGCACCCAGCGTCGTTCTCGACCGCGTCCAGGACGCCGGCAACGTCGGCGCCATCCTGCGCAGCGCGGCGGCCTTCGGCTTCGGCCAGGTGATCGCGCTGTCGGGCAGCGCATCGCTGTGGTCACCCAAGGTGCTGCGCGCAGCGATGGGCGCGCACTTCGGCCTTTGCCTGATCGAAGGCGTCGATGTCGACGCGCTTGCCAAGCTGACGATTCCCTTGCTCGGCACGAGCTCGCACGCGGACACGGCCTTGCCCGACGCCGCGCTGCCATGGCCGAGTTCCTGGCTCTTCGGCAACGAGGGCGCTGGCGCGAGTGCCGCTGCGCAAGCGCGCTGCACGACCCTGATCCGCATTCCGCAGCCGGGTGGCGAAGAGTCGCTGAATGTGGCGTCGGCGGCGGCGGTGTGTCTTTACGAAGCGATCCGCTCACGCTTGCGACATACCCCGCAACCGCCACCCGTCAGTACATGAGGCGATCGGGGCGCAGATCGCGCAGGATCGTCGTCGCGATCTCCTCGATCGACTTGTGCGTCGACGAGAGCCAGGCGATGCCTTCCTTCTTCATCATCGTCTCGCCTTCCCTGACTTCCCAGCGGCAGTTCTCGATCGATGCGTACTTGCTGTTCGGCCGCCGCTCGTTGCGGATGCGCGCCAGCCGTTCCGGATCGATGGTCAGGCCGAAGCACTTGGCTTTCCACGGCGCGAGCGTGGCGGGGATCCGGCCGCGCTCGAAGTCCTCGGGGATCAGCGGGTAGTTCGCCGCCTTGATGCCGTGCTGCATGGCCAGGTAGAGCGAGGTCGGCGTCTTGCCGCTGCGGCTCACGCCGACCAGGATGACGTCAGCCTCGGCCAGGCTCTTCGTCGATTGGCCGTCGTCATGGGCAAGGGCGAAGTTGATGGCCTCGATGCGGTCGGTGTATTCCTGGCTTTCCGAGACGTCGGCGAAGCGCCCGATGCGGTGGTTCGAGGTGATGCCGAACTCCGCCTCGAGCGGCTCGATGAAGGTGTTGAACATGTCCATCACCAGGCCGTGCGAGCGCTCCTTCACGACGGCGAGGATCTCGGCGTTGACCAGCGTCACGAAGACCACCGGCTTTCGACCCTCGACCTCCGCCGTGTGGTTGATTTCGCGCACGACCTGGTGCGCCTTGTCGGTCGAGTCGATGAACGGCCGGCGCACGTGCCGCGGCTTGATCGCGAACTGCGAAAGGATCGAGTTGCCGAAGGTCTCGGCCGTGATGCCGGTGCCGTCGGAGACGAAGAAGACAGTGTGGCGCGAACCGGGCGGCGCAGGCACGGCGGGCGGGGGCGAGGCAGCGTCGCTCATGTCGGCGATCATGACATCGCGGCGCGGCGCCTCGGCCGACGGCTCGCAAAAAGCGCGCTCGTAGAATCGGAGCCTGTTTCCCTCGTGTCGCTGTCCGCGCTCATGCCATCCGCCGATCGCCCCCGCCGTGCCTGCCGCCGACCCGACGTCGCCGGCCGCACCGCTGGCGCGCCATCGCAGAGCGCCGCAAGACTCGCCGCCCAGGGCCGGGAAGCACCGGTTTGCCACCTTCGCGGAGCTTTCCCATGTCATCCACCTACCTGGCGACCGCCCTCGTCGCCCGCTTCGAACACCTGAGAATGGCGGATGTCGAGGCGGTCGGCGGCAAGAACGCCTCCCTCGGCGAAATGATCAGCCAGCTCGGCGAGTCGGGCGTCCGCGTGCCGGGCGGGTTCGCGACGACGGCGCATGCCTTTCGCCTGTTTCTCGCCGAAGGTGGACTCGCCAAGCGGATCGCCGAGCGCCTGGCCAAGCTCGATACCGACGACGTGCGCGCGCTCGCCGAGACGGGCGCCGAGATTCGAAGCTGGATCGCGCGGCAGCCGTTCTCGCCGGCGCTCGAAGCGGCGATCCGCGCCGAGTACGGGCGCCTTGCCGGCGCCGACCCGGGGGCGACCTTCGCCGTGCGCTCGTCGGCCACCGCCGAAGACCTGCCCGACGCGTCCTTCGCCGGCCAGCAGGAGACCTTTCTCAACGTCTCCGGCATCGATGAGGTGCTGGCCAGGATGCGCGAGGTGTTCGCCAGCCTGTACAACGACCGCGCCATCAGCTATCGCGTGCACAAGGGCTACGCGCACAACGATGTGGCGCTTTCGGCCGGGGTGCAGCGCATGGTGCGCAGCGACCTCGGCGCCGCCGGCGTGATGTTCACCATCGACACCGAGAGCGGCTTCACCGACGTCGTCTTCATCACCTCGAGCTACGGCCTCGGCGAGACGGTCGTTCAAGGCGCGGTCAATCCGGACGAGTTCTACGTGCACAAGCCCGCCCTGCGCAATGGCAAGCAGGCGATCATCCGGCGCATCCTGGGCTCCAAGCTGATCCGCATGGGCTTCGCCTTGGCCGAGGAGCACCGCAGTAGCGGCAAGCTGGTGACGACGCAGGACACCGCGACCGAGCAGCGCAACCGCTATTCGCTGAGCGATGCCGACGTGATGGAACTCGCCCGCTACGCGCTCGTCATCGAGAAGCACTACGGCCGGGCGATGGACATCGAATGGGGCAAGGACGGCGCGACCGGCCTGCTCTACATCCTGCAGGCGCGGCCCGAGACGGTGAAGAGCCAGAGCGCCGGCAAGGTCGAGCATCGCTACGCCTTGAAGGGGACGGGCACGGTGCTCGCCGAAGGCCGGGCGATCGGCCAGAAGATCGGCACCGGGCCGGTCCGCCTCGTCGAAGGGACGGCCGACATGGATCGCGTGCAGGCCGGCGACGTGCTCGTCACCGACATGACCGACCCCAATTGGGAGCCGGTCATGAAGCGGGCCTCGGCGATCGTCACCAACCGAGGCGGGCGCACCTGCCACGCCGCCATCATCGCCCGCGAACTCGGCATCCCGGCGGTGGTCGGCTGCGGTGACGCGACCGAGGTGCTGAAGGAGGGTGCGCTCGTCACCGTCGCCTGCTCCGAGGGCGACACCGGCTACGTCTACGACGGCCTGCTCGAGACCGAGATCACCGAGGTGCAGAAGGTCGAGCTGCCGCACTCGCCGGTGAAGATCATGATGAACGTCGGCAACCCGCAACTCGCCTTCGACTTCGCGCAGATGCCGAACTCGGGCGTCGGCCTGGCGCGACTCGAGTTCATCATCAACAACAACATCGGCGTGCACCCGAAGGCGATCCTCGACTATCCGAACATCGATGCCGACCTGAAGAAGGCGGTCGAGAGCGTGGCGCGCGGCCACGCCTCGCCGCGTGCCTTCTACGTCGACAAGCTCACCGAGGGCATCGCGACGATCGCCGCGGCGTTCTGGCCCAAGCCGGTGATCGTTCGCCTTTCGGACTTCAAGAGCAACGAGTACCGAAAGCTCATAGGCGGCTCGCGCTACGAGCCCGAGGAAGAGAACCCGATGCTCGGCTTTCGCGGCGCTTCACGCTACGTCAGCGAGGCCTTCGGCGAGGCCTTCGCCATGGAGTGCGAAGCGCTGGTCCGCGTGCGGCGGGACATGGGCCTGACCAACGTCGAGGTGATGGTGCCCTTCGTGCGCACCCTCGGCCAGGCGGCGCAGGTCGTCGGCATGCTCGCCGAGCACGGGCTGAAGCGCGCCTCGGCCGGCGGCAGCGACGGCCTCAAGGTCATCATGATGTGCGAGGTACCGAGCAACGCCATCCTCGCCGAGCAGTTCCTCGAGCATTTCGACGGCATGTCGATCGGCTCGAACGACCTGACACAGCTCACGCTCGGCCTCGATCGCGACTCCGGCCTCGAGCAGCTCGCCAAGGATTTCGACGAGCGCGACCCGGCCGTCAAGGCGCTGATCTCGCGCGCCATCGCCGCCTGCCGCGCCACCGGCAAGTACATCGGCATCTGCGGCCAGGGGCCGAGCGACCACCCGGACTTTGCCGATTGGCTCGCCGACGAAGGCATCGCCTCGATTTCGCTCAACCCGGACTCGGTGGTCGAGACCTGGCAGAGGCTGGCGACGCGCTGAGAAAGCGCGCGGCGCGTCGCCCGTTCAGAGCGTGAGCACCATGTGCAGCTTGTCGTGGTACTTGCCGCTGGCCAGCTTGATGGCGCGGACCAGGACGCCGTAGGGAACGAAGCCGGTGATCTCGTAGAGGCCGACCGCTGCGGCGTTGCCGGCTGTCACGGTCAGCGTCAGCATCTCCATGCCCTCGCTGCGGCGCGCCTCGCCGATCAGACCTTCGAGCAGCTCGCGACCGATGCCTTGGCCACGCGCTTCGGGCCGCACCATCATGCCGATGACATGGCCGATGTGCTTGCCCTTGCGGCGGCGATCGCGCTCCAGGCCGATCGCACCGATAAGGCGTTCGCCGCGCCAGGCGCCGAGCACGAAGTGGCCGCGTTCGCGGCGATCCAGGCCGAGCCGCTGCAGATAGTCGGCGGGCTCCTTCACGACCTCTTCGGCGGCGTCGGAGGTGAACGCTTCGGGATGCGCGAACAGCATCTCGTCGCGCAGCGTCTTGTAGGCGGGCAGGTCGGCGGCGACCAGCGCGCGGATCGCGAATGCGCTTTCAGACATCGCTGCAGTGGCCGCTTCAACCGCCGATGTAATGCATCTCGACGCGGCGCTCGCCCGCGCCGACGGCGGCATCGGCGCGTCCGCGCAGCTCGGAATAGCGGTCCTCGCGTCCTTGCCAGACCAAGCCGATCGCGGCGGCGATTTCGGCGTCGCTCGCGCCGGCGCGCAGGAGGCCGCGCAGGTCATGGCCGCGGCTCGCGAACAGGCAGAGAAAGAGCTTGCCCTCGGTCGAGAGCCGGGCCCGGTTGCAGTCGTGGCAAAACGCTTGGGTGACGCTCGAGATCGTGCCGATCTCGCCGGGCACGACGCCTACGCCGCCAGCCGCGGCATAGCGCCATCGCTCAGCCGTCTCGCCGACGGTGCTGGCAGCCATGCGTTCCAGCGGGAAGACCTCGCCGATCCGCGCGATGACCTCGGCCGACGGCAGCACGTCGTCCATGCGCCAGCCGTTGGTCGCGCCGACGTCCATGTATTCGATGAAGCGCAACGCGACGTGGCGGCCACGGAAATGACGCGCCATCGGCACGATCTCGTGGTCGTTGGTGCCGCGCTTGACGACCATGTTGATCTTGATCGGGCCGAGTCCGGCACGCTCGGCGGCGTCGATGCCGGCCAGCACTTCAGCGACCGGGAAGTCGGCGTCGTTCATGCGCCTGAAGACCGTGTCGTCGAGCGCGTCGAGGCTGACAGTGACGCGGCCGAGGCCGGCGCGCTTCAGCGCCTCGGCCTTCTTGGCGAGGATCGAGCCGTTGGTCGTCAGCGTGAGGTCGAGCGGCTCGCCGCAGGCAGTGCGAAGGCTGGACAGCATGGCGACCAGCCGTTCGAGGTCGCGGCGCAGCAGTGGCTCGCCGCCGGTGAGGCGGATCTTGCGCACGCCGTGGGCGACGAACAGGCCCGCGAGCCGCGCGATCTCCTCGAAGCTCAGCAACGACGACTGCGGCAAAAAGCCGTACTGCTTGTCGAAGATCTCCTTCGGCATGCAATAGCTGCAGCGGAAGTTGCAGCGGTCGGTGACGGAGATGCGCAGGTCGTGCAGCGGCCGCTTCAGGCGGTCGAGCACCTCACCGGTCGGTGCCGCGAGCGTCGCCGGGATGAGGGGCAGGGTCGCCAGGTAACGGTGGTCGGCGACCGGAATGACTCTGTCGACCATCCGACGATTGTGCCTTTGCGGCCTGCGCCTCGTGCCGGCGCGGGCCGGCGGCCGGAGATCAGTGCGTCGCGATCCCGGCTGGGCTTTCGACTGTGGCCTGCGCAGAGGCCTGTGTCGTCGCCGGCAACTCGGCACGGCGCGCGCCGGTGAAGCGCTTGGCCCAGTAGGCGAAGCCCAGGCTGTCGGTGCGCACGTCCTTGCCGTGGCTGGGCGCGTGGATGAAGCGGTCGTCGCCGATGTAGATGCCGACATGCGAGAAGGTACGGCGCATGGTGTTGAAGAAAACCAGGTCGCCGGGCCTGAGCTCTTCGCGCTTGACCTTGATCAGGCCCGGCGCGGCAGCCTGTTCGTCGGCGCGGCGCGGCAGCACGAGGCCCAGGCTGCTCTCGAACACCTTGCGCGTGAAGCCGCTGCAATCGAATCCCGTCTCCGCCGAATTGCCGCCGCGGCGATAGGGCACGCCGATGAAGTTCATCGCCGAGACGACCATGTCGGAGGCGCGATCCTGGACGCGCTGCATCAGGCCGGGCTCGTGGGTAGTCGGTGAATCGGACGTGGAGGCGGGCGCCGCGCCGCCGACGAGGCCCTTGTCGGCGAGCAGCTTCATCACCGGGTCGACCGCATCGTCGGGTGCGGCCACCGCCAGCCCGCAGGCCGCCGAAAGGGCCAAGGCCCACGCGAGCGAGCGGGCAGAGCGGCTAGGCGACGGGGGAAAATTTCGCATCGGGGCGCAGGATAGGCGAGGGCGTCTGGGGGCGTCAACCTCGGAAACCTGGCGTTTCAGGGTGTAATTCCGGCCTGCACCGGGGCACTGCGCTATCGTTTGCCGACCACAGCGCGCGGGAACGAGACCATGTTCAAGGCGGTTCTGCTCGAAAAGGACGAGGCGGGATTTCGCGCCGGCCTTCGAACGGTCGACGAGGTCTCGATGCCGGAGGGCGACGTGCTCGTCGGCGTCGCGCATTCGACACTCAACTACAAGGACGGTCTCGCCATCACCAACCGCAGCCCGATCGTGCGGTCGTGGCCGATGGTGGCGGGCATCGATGGTGCGGGCACGGTGCTCGAATCCAGTCACGCCGACTGGCGCCCCGGCGACCTCGTCGTGCACAACGGCTGGGGCGTCGGCGAAACGCGCTGGGGTGGCCTGGCCGAGCGCGCCCGTTTGAAAGGCGAGTGGCTGGTGCGATTGCCGTCGGCGTTCACGACACGCCAGGCGATGGCGATCGGCACGGCCGGATATACCGCGATGCTTTGCGTGCTGGCGCTCGAGCGGCATGGGCTCGCGCCGGGCGACGGCAAGGTGCTCGTCACCGGGGCGACGGGCGGCGTCGGCAGCGTCGCGGTCGCCCTGCTCGCGCGGCTCGGCCATCACGTGACCGCGGCGACCGGACGGGCCAACCAGGCCGACTACCTCGCGCAACTCGGCGCCACCGACGTGATCGCCCGCGCCGAACTGGCCGCGCCCGGCAAGCCTTTGCAGAAGGAGCGCTGGAGCGCCGTGGTCGACGCGGTCGGCAGCCACACGCTTGTCAACGCCTTGGCGCAGACGCGCTACGGCGGCGTCGTCGCGGCCTGCGGGCTGGCGCAAGGGCACGATCTGCCCGGCACCGTCATGCCGTTCATCCTGCGCGGCGTGACGCTGGCCGGCATCGACAGCGTGATGGCGCCGATCGCCTTGCGCCGGCAGGCCTGGGAGCGTCTGGCGCACGATCTCGATCCGCGCCTGCTCGAGCTCATCACCGAAGAAGTGCCGATGGATCGGGCCATCGAGAAGGCCGAGGCGCTGATGGCCGGCCGGGTGCGCGGACGTGTCGTCGTCGCTATCGGATGATTTGCGACAGGCGCCTGAACTTCGGGTGCTGGCTCGTGCCCAGCCATTCGAAGATGACCATCTCGGTCGTCACGACGTCGGCGCCGAAGCTGCGCGCCCGCTCGGTGGCGCAGGCGCGGTTGTGCGGATGGCGCGAGCCGACGGCGTCGGTGACCCACTTCACCTGGTGACCCGCATCGATCAGCCCGGCCACTGTCTGCAGCACACAGACGTGCGCTTCGCAGCCACCGACGACGAAGGTGTTGCGGCCCTGCGGCAGGCGCGACAGAAAGCCTTCCTCGGCGGTCGCCGAGAAGTGGAACTTCGAGAGCGTCGTGTCGCAGAGCGCGGCGATCTCCGGTACCAGCGGCCCCAGGCCGTCCGGGTTTTGCTCGGTGCCGATGACGTGGATGTCGAGCTCGCGCGCTGCCGTGGCGAGCTGCAGGCAGCGACGGATGACGGTCTCGGCGTCGTGGATCGCCGGCATCAGGCGGGCCTGCGGATCGATGATCAGCAAGGTGCAGTCGGCGGGATCGCAGAGCATGCTCATCGGGTGGCTCCTCGGCCGGACACCTCGACATTTTCCGTCAAGCACCGGCGCCCTCGCACCGATTCGCGACAATTCGCGGCGGATCCGTTTGCAGGAGACAACGCATGCCCATGAACGCTGCCGAATACCGGGAGTCGCTGCGCCGCTACAAGCCGCGCGTCTGGGTCGACGGCCAGCGCATCGACAGCGTCGCCGATGCACCGCAGCTCGCGCCCGGCATCAACGCGCTCGGCGTGACCTACGACTTCGCATTGCGCGACGAGCTCGCGCCCATCATGCGCGCAGTGCAGGCGTCGAGCGGCAAGACCGTCAACCGGATGCTTCACGTCGACACGAGCAGTGCCGACCTGCTCAACAAGCTCGAGGCGGTGCGCGTGCTGTGCCAGGAAACCGGTTGCGCGCAGCGCTACCTGGCGCACGACGCGTTCAGCGCGCTGGCGCAGACGACCGCGTGCATCGACGCCGACCTGGGCACGCGCTACGGCGAGCGCTTCACCGCCTACCTGCACGACTTCCAGGACAAGGACCTCGCGATCGGCATCGCCATGACCGATGCCAAGGGCGACCGCAGCAAGCGGCCGCACGAGCAGGCCAACGCCGACAGCTACGTGCACATCGTCGAGCGCAACGGCAAGGGGATCTTCATCTCGGGGACCAAGGCGATCGTCACCGGCGCGCCGTACATGCACGAATTCCTCGTCATGCCGTGCCGGAACATGAGCGAGGCCGACGCCGATTTCGCGGTCTGCTGCGCCGTGCCATGCGATGCCGACGGCGTGACGATCGTCGCGCGGCCGGCAGGTCGGCCCGGCGAGAAGGCTGCGCTGTTCTCGAACAAGTACGGGCAGTCGACCGGCGTCGTCGTCTTCGACAAGGTCTTCGTGCCGTGGGAGCGCGTCTTCCTGGCCGGCGAATGGCAGCACTCGTCGCATCTCACCTACAGCTACGCGACGCATCATCGCCACACCTGCATCGCCGCGCGCGCCGGCTTCGGCGACCTGCTCATCGGCGCCGGCGCGCTGATGTGCGAAGCGAACGGCTTCGACCCGGGCGAGGAGTCGCACCTGCGCGAGCAGATGGTGCAGCTCATCACGATCGTCGAGGGCTTCTATGCCTGCGGCGTCGCGGCCAGCGTCTATGCCAGCGCGGACGCGCCGTCGGGCGTGGTCATGCCCGATCCGGTGTTTTCCAACATCGGCAAGCTCCTGCTCGCCAACCAGATCTACGAGATGCACCGCATCGCCCACTACGTCTCGGGCGGGCTGATCGTCACCTTGCCCGGGCCCGACGAGGATCACAACCCCGAGACCGCGGCCAGGCTCGCCGACGTCCTGCGTGCCAATCCCGACGTGCCCTACGACAAGCGCATCGAGGCGGCGCGCTTCATCGAGGACCTGACCGCGTCGTACCAGGGCGGCTGGTACTCGGTGATCAGCCTGCACGGCGGCGGATCGCCGGCGGCGATGAAGCAGGAGATCTGGCGCAACTATCCGGTCGGCAACAAGGTGGAACTCGTCGAGCGTTTGCTCGAGCGCAATGTCCTTGCCGATCCGGGGCGCAAGATCACCGGCAACCGCCAGCCTGGCAAGTGCTGCGATACCGGCTGCACGCCGCCGCCGCGCACGACCATGGTCGAGATGGCGGCGCCACGCGCCACGAAAGAACCAGGATGAGCCAGATCCGTCCCCAGTCATTTGCAGAATTCCACCGCCGCTCGCTCGAGCAGCGCGACGCCTTCTGGACCGAGCAGGCCGCGCTGGTCGACTGGCACAAGCCGTTCGACACGGTCTGCGATGCGAGCCGGCTTCCGTTCGTGAGCTGGTTCGCCGGCGGCGCGACCAACCTGTGCCACAACGCCGTCGATCGCCATGTCGCGACGCGCGGCGCGCAGGCCGCGCTGATCCACGTTTCGACCGAGACCGGTAGCGAGCAGACCTGGACCTTCGCCGAGTTGCACGCCGAGGTGCAGCGCATGGCGGCGGTGCTGATCGCGCTCGGCGTCGGCCAGGGTGACCGCGTCCTGATCTACATGCCGATGATTCCCGAGGCGGCCTTCGCCATGCTCGCCTGTGCGCGCATCGGCGCCATCCACTCGGTCGTGTTCGGCGGCTTCGCCAGCGTCAGCCTGGCCAACCGTATCGATGATGCCGAGCCCAAGGTCGTGGTCAGCGCCGACGCGGGCAGCCGCGCCGGCAAGGTGCTCGCCTACAAGCCGCTGCTCGACGAGGCGATCGTGCGCGCCGCGCACAAGCCGGCGAAGGTGCTGCTCGTCGATCGCGGCCTGGCGCCGATGGCGCTCGTCGAAGGCCGCGACGAGCTGTACGCGCCATGGCGAGAGCGTCATCTCGACAGCGTCGTGCCCTGCACCTGGGTCGACTCGACGCACCCGAGCTACACGCTCTACACCAGCGGCACGACCGGCCGGCCGAAGGGTGTGCAGCGCGACACCGGCGGCTACGCGGTGGCGCTGGCGGCGAGCATGAAGCACATCTTCTGCGGCAACGCCGGCGAGACCTACTTCTCGACCAGCGACATCGGCTGGGTCGTCGGCCACAGCTACATCGTCTACGGCCCGCTCATCGCCGGCATGGCGACCATCATGTACGAAGGCTTGCCGATCCGGCCCGACGCCGCGATCTGGTGGAGCCTGGTCGAGAAGTACAAGGTGACGGCGATGTTCACCGCACCGACCGCCATCCGTGTGCTGAAGAAGCAGGACCCGAAGTTCCTGCGCCAGCACGACCTGTCGAGCCTGCGTGCGCTCTTTCTCGCCGGCGAGCCGCTCGACGAGCCGACCGCGACCTGGATCGGCGAGGCGATCGGCAAGCCCATCATCGACAACTACTGGCAGACCGAAAGCGGCTGGCCGATCCTGACCCTCGCCAACGGCATCGAGAAGGCACTGAGCAAGCTCGGCAGCCCGGGCGTGCCGATGTACGGATACGACGTGAAGATCGTCGACGAGGCGACCGGCCAGGACATCACGACGCCCGACACCAAGGGCGTCGTCGTCATCGAGGGGCCGACACCGCCCGGCTTCATGCAGACCGTCTGGCGCGACGACGCGCGCTTCGTCGAGACCTACTGGAAGAGCATCGCCGGTCGCATGGTCTACAACACCTTCGACTGGGGCATCCGCGATGCCGATGGCTACTTCTTCATCCTCGGCCGCACCGACGACGTCATCAACGTCGCCGGCCACCGCCTCGGCACGCGCGAGATCGAGGAGAGCATCTCGAGCCACCCCAACGTCGCCGAGGTCGCCGTCGTCGGCGTCGCCGATGCGCTGAAAGGGCAGGTGGCGATAGCCTTCGTCGTCGCCCGCGACGCGAGCGGGCTCGACGAGCTCGCGGCGTGCCTCAAGCTCGAAGGCGACATCATGAAGACCGTCGACGGGCAGCTTGGCGCGTTGGCGCGGCCGGCGCGCGTGTACTTCGTCACTGCCTTGCCGAAGACGCGCTCGGGAAAGCTGCTGCGCCGTGCCATCCAGGCGATCTGCGAGCGCCGCGACCCCGGTGACCTGACGACGATCGAGGATCCCGCCGCATTGCAGGGCCTGCGCGAGGTCGTCGGCGGAGCCTAGAGGATGAGGGGCCTCTCGGCCACTCATCCCGCCAATCCGCATTTCGTCGCATGGTTGCCGATCGCCGCCGCCGCGGCCACTAGCATCGCGCCTGCTTGTCCACGCGACGCCACCTCCAGACCATCATGTTCCTCAAAGCCTTCCCGCCGCGTCTCGTTCTGGTCGTCGGCCTCGCCCTGGCCGCCGGCCCCGTCGCCGCACAGACCAGGCCGCGCATCGACAAGGCGGCCGACCTGCCGCGTTTCAGCTATGCCATCTCCGGCAAGGTCGAGGACGTGGTGCGCTCGCCGGAGCGCTTCGCGCCCTTCGCCGCCGCAGTCCGGCGCGACACCGAGAGCGTGCTCGCCGGCTACGACATCCCCGACAAGTCGACGCGGCGCGGCCTGATCAACCTGCTGGCGACGCTCGACTACCTCGACGGCCGCTACGACAGCGCGACGACCCGCATGGCCGAGTTCCGCGCCCTGCAGGACAAGCCTTCCGACAAGCTGATCGCCGGCCAGCGGCTCAAGGCCATGGCGGCAGCGGCGAAGGCAAACGGCCCGGCGGGCGACACCTACCGGCGCGCCGTCGCCGAGGCGATCCAGCGCGAGCTCGCGCCGCTGCCCTACGCAACCATCGAGAACGACATCAAGGGCGCCAAGGCCAACGCCGAGCTGATCGGCGAGGCGCTGATCCTCGGCCAGGTGCGCGAGGTCATGCAGCCCATCGTCGACCAGAGCGGCTCGCTCAGCTCCGACTTCGCGCCTGGCGTCGTCAACGCGCGCTTTGCCCTGACCGCCTTCCTGCCGTTGAAGCAGACGATGATCGACACCTACGGCAGCTATCTCGCCGCGCATCAGGTGCAGAAGACCGACATCTGGGCGGCGCGCGACGTGACGCTGCAGCCCGTGCAGACGCGAGGCCCGGTCGTCATCGGCGTGTGGGACAGCGGCGTCGACACCCAGCTCTTCGGCAACCAGGTGGTCCGCGAGAACGGGCAGCCGGCGGTGATCGCGTTCGACAAGTTCAGCCGCTTGTCGACCGGCGAGCTGATGCCGATCCCGGCCGCGAACCAAGGTCACGTCGCCGAGATGATGTCGCGCACCAAGGGCTTCTCGGACCTGCGCTCGAACGTCGACAGCAAGGAGGCGAGCGAGGTCAAGAGCTACCTCTCGAGTCTGACCGCCGATCGCTACCGGCCGGCCATCGAGGAACTGGGCCTGGCCGGCGACTACTCGCACGGCACGCATGTCGCCGGCATCACGCTGGCCGGCAATCCGGCGGCGCGACTCGTTGTCGCGCGCATCGAGTTCAGCTACACGCTCAAGCCCGATCCCTGCCCCAGCCGCGAGTTTTCCGAGCGCGACGCGCTGGCCTCGCAAGCCTACGTCGACTTTTTCAAGCGCCAGCACGTGCGCGTCGTCAACATGAGCTGGGGTGGCAGCGTCGGCGACTTCGAATCCGACCTCGAGAAGTGCGGCATCGGAAAGACGGCCGACGAGCGCAAGGCGTTGGCGCGCGAATATTTCGAGATCCAGAAGGCATCCTTGACCAAGGCGTTCAGCAGTGCGCCCGAGATCCTCTTCGTCACCGCCGCCGGCAACAGCAACAACGACGCCAGCTTCGTCGAGTTCGTGCCGAGCGGCATCACCCTGCCCAACCTGATCACGGTCGGCGCCGTCGACAGCGCCGGCGAGGAAGCGCCCTTCACGAGCTACGGCCCGACCGTCAAGGTGCACGCCAACGGCTACCAGGTCGAGAGCTACCTGCCGGGCGGAAGCCGGGTGCCGATGTCCGGCACGTCGATGGCGTCGCCGCAGGTCGCCAATCTCGCGGGCAAGCTGCTCGCCGTGAACCCGAAGCTCACGCCGGCCGACCTGATCCGCATCATCGTCGACACCACCGACCGCTCGGCCGACGGCCGGCGCAACCTCGTCAATCCGAAGAAGGCGATCGCCGCGGCCACCGCGGCCTGATTGGCACGCCGCTCGTCAGAGCACTTCGGAGGCGAAGTCGGCGAGCCGCGAGCGCTCGCCGCGCGCCAGGGTGACGTGGCCCGAGTGGGCCCAGCCCTTGAAGCGGTCGACCGCGTAGGTGAGGCCCGACGAGCCTTCGGTGAGGTAGGGCGTGTCGATCTGCGCCAGATTGCCGAGGCAGACGATCTTCGTGCCCGGGCCGGCCCGCGTGATCAGCGTCTTCATCTGCTTGGGCGTGAGGTTCTGCGCCTCGTCGATGATGACGAACTTGTTGAGGAATGTGCGGCCGCGCATGAAGTTCAGACTCTTGATCTTGATCTTCGAGCGGACCAGGTCGTTGGTCGCGGCGCGGCCCCATTCGCCGGCGCCGCTGTCGGTCTTGGACAGCACCTCGAGGTTGTCGTCGAGGGCGCCCATCCAGGGGCCCATCTTCTCTTCCTCGGTGCCGGGCAGAAAGCCGATGTCCTCGCCGACCGGCACGGTGACGCGGGTGACGATGATCTCGGTGTAGCGGCGGTCGTCCATCACCTGCGCCAGCCCCGAGGCCAGCGACATCAGCGTCTTGCCCGAGCCGGCGGTGCCGGTCAGGGTGATGAAGTCGCAGTCGGGGTCCATCAGCAGGTTGAAGGCGAAGTTCTGGTCGCGGTTCCTGGCCATCACGCCCCAGACCGAGTTCTTCTGGTGCGTGTAGTCCTTGAGCGTGCGCAGCACGGCCGTCTTGCCCGTGATCTCGATGACCTTGGCGTAGAGCGACGCGGCGCCCGGCGCCTCGAGGTAGACGAACTGGTTGATGAGAAGCTGCGGAACGATCGGGCCGTTGATGCGGTAGTAGGTCAGGCCGCTCTGCTGCCAGCTCTCGACGGTCTTGCCGTGCTTGTCCCAGAAGTCGCCGGGCAACTGCAGCACGCCGGTGTAGAGCAGGTCGCCGTCTTCGAGCGTCTTGTCGTTGAAGTAGTCCTCGGCGGGCAGGCCGAGGGCACGCGCCTTGATGCGCATGTTGATGTCCTTGGACACCAGCACGACATCGCGCTCGGGTTGCTGCTCGCCGAGCGCCTTGACGACGCCGAGGATCTGGTTGTCGGCCTTGCCCTGCGGCAATCCCTGCGGCAGGGCGATGTCGATCAGGTCGGTCTGGAAGAAGAGTTTGCCGCCGGCCTCGCGATGGCCGGTGCGGGCGAGGGCGATGCCCTCGGTGCGCCCGGCGGCGTTGCGCGTCGGCATGTTGGCGGCCAGCGCGTCGAGGTCGCGGCTCACCTGGCGGGCGTTGCGCGCCACCTCGGTCATGCCGCGCTTGTGCCCGTCGAGCTCCTCGAGCGTGATCATCGGCAGGTAGATGTCGTGCTCTTCGAAGCGGAACAGCGAGGTCGGGTCGTGCATCAGCACATTGGTGTCGAGCACGAACAGCGTCGTCGGTCCGTTCGCGCGCGGCGCCTTCTTCTCGCGCTCGGGACGAATGGCGTGATGGCCGCTGCGCGTCGGCGCCGGCGCTTGCGTCACGGCCGGCAGCTTCGACTGTGCGGGCGCGGCCGGCAACGGGATGTCGTTGCTCAGCTCGAGCAGTGCCGGCGCGACCGGTTCGGCCGCGGGTCTGGCGCGCCGCGCGCTTTTGCCCGGCGCCGCGGCGCCCTGAGACTCGAACTGCTCGCGGCTCAGGAAATCTGCGCGCTTGGCGGGGGGCTTGGGCAGGGGCATGCGGGAGTGCGGTGGATGCGCCGGAACGTCATCCTGAACGCAGTGAAGGATCTCTGCCGTCGCCGGGATCCTTCGCTTCGCTCAGGATGACAGCCCGGGGTGCGGTGCGGGTAGACGGGCCGTTTCAGCCGCTCTTCTTGATCGCCTTGACGGCCTTGAGCACTTCCTCGACGTGGCCGGCGACCGTGAGGCCGCGCCACTCGGCGCGCAGGATGCCGACGCCGTCGATGAGGAAGGTGCTGCGCTCGATGCCCTTGACCTTCTTGCCGTACATGATCTTGTTCTTGACCACACCGAACATGTGGCAAAGCTTTTCTTCGGTGTCGGCGATCAGCTCGAAGGGCAGCTCGAGGTTGGTCTTGAAGCGATCGTGCGACGCCATGTTGTCGCGCGAGACGCCGAACAGGACGGCGCCGGCCTTGACGAATTCCTTGTAGTGATCGCGGAACTGCATCGCCTCGGTGGTGCAACCGGGCGTGTTGTCCTTGGGGTAGAAGTAGAGGACGACGATCTTGCCTGCGTAGGCCTGCGGCGTGAACTTCACTCCTCCGGTCGCGAGCGCTTCAAATTCCGGTACAGGTTTATTGAGTGCAGGCGTCATGAAGCTCTTGTCATCATCAACCCCGTTGCGGGGCGTAGCCCACGATTATAGGGCTTGGCAGTGACACTTAGCCCCTGCCCAGGCCGGTCAGGCAGGGGCGGGCGCGGTGGCGAAGAGCAGCGCAGCAACGACCGAACGGCCCTCGGCCACCAACACGTTGTAGGTGCGACAGGCCGCCGCCGTGTCCATGGTCTCCACGCCGATGCACGCGTCGATCAGCGGCCTGAGCAGTGCGGCGGGCGGAAAGCGAAGTCGCGCGCCGCTGCCGAAGATGACGAGCTCCGGCGCGAGCGCGGCCAGCCGCTCGAAATGGGCCGCGCCCAGCGCCTCGAATCCCGCGGCCTTCCAGGGCTCGACCGCGCCCGTCCACGGCACGATGACGCTCTCGGTGTATTCGACGCCGTTGACGACGACGCCATCGGGGCCGTGACGCGCGATCGCGTTCTGGCCTTCGATCCGGTCGGCACGCATCTTCATGCCCGGATTATCCGTGGGCCGTCCTGCGCGCACCCCTGTGGTCAAATAACTGCCCCTTCGTGCCGGAGTCTTTCTCGTGCAGTCCCTCTTGAAGTCGAGCAAGCTCGCCAACGTCTGCTACGACATCCGCGGCCCGGTGCTCGAGAAGGCCCGGCAGATGGAAGAAGAGGGCCAGCACATCATCAAGCTCAACATCGGCAACATCGCCGCGTTCGGGCTCGAGCCGCCCGACGAGATCGTGCAGGACATGATCCGCAACCTGCCGAACGCCGCCGGCTACACCGATTCGAAGGGCCTGTTCGCACCACGCAAGGCGATCGTCCACTACACGCAGCAAAAGCACATCAAGGGTGTGACGATCGACGACGTCTATCTCGGCAACGGCGCCTCCGAGCTGATCACGATGAGCATGAACGCGCTGCTCAACGACGGCGACGAGGTGCTGATCCCGGCCCCCGACTACCCGCTCTGGACCGCTTCGGTCGCGCTTTCGGGCGGCACGCCGGTGCACTACCTGTGCGACGAGGCGTCGGACTGGATGCCTGACCTGGCCGACATGGAAGCGAAGGTCACCTCGCGCACGCGCGCGGTCGTCGTCATCAATCCGAACAACCCGACCGGCGCGCTCTATCCGGACGAGGTGCTCGAGAAGATCGTCGCCCTGGCGCGCCGCCACGGCCTGATCGTCTTCGCCGACGAGATCTACGACAAGACGCTCTACGACGGCTGCGCGCACACCTCGATCGCCTCGCTCGCCGACGACCTGCTCTTTCTCACCTTCAACGGCCTGTCGAAGAACTACCGCTCGTGCGGTTACCGCGCCGGCTGGATGGTCGTCTCGGGCGAGAAGCGGCACGCCGCCGACTACATCGAGGGCCTGAACATGCTTGCCTCGATGCGCCTTTGCTCGAACACGCCGGGACAACTCGCGATCCAGACCGCGCTGGGCGGCTACCAGAGCATCGACGACCTCGTCGCACCGGGCGGGCGCCTGTGCCGGCAGCGCGACCTGGCGCACAAACTGCTGACGGCGATTCCCGGCGTGACCTGCGTCAAGCCGAAAGCCGCGCTCTACATGTTCCCGAGGCTCG
Organism: Burkholderiales bacterium; assembly: GCA_038231215.1. Classification (GTDB taxonomy): domain Bacteria; phylum Pseudomonadota; class Gammaproteobacteria; order Burkholderiales; family Burkholderiaceae_C; genus Schlegelella_A. The sequence continues at coordinate 81,838 of JBBRLS010000004.1, forward strand.
ACCCGGCGCTCTATCCGATCGAGGACGATCAGCAATTTGCCTACGAACTGCTCGCCGAGCAGAAGGTGCTGATCGTCCAGGGCACCGGCTTCAACTGGGTACGGCCCGATCACATCCGCGTCGTTTTCCTGCCCAACTCCGACGACCTGACCGACGCGATCGGCCGCATCGCCGCCTTCCTCGACCACTACCGAACGCGGCACTCGCGGTGAGCACGATGAAACCGATCCAGGTCGGCCTGCTCGGCGCCGGCGTCGTCGGCAGCGGCACCTTCGTCGTCTTGCGCCGCAACCAGGAAGAGATCCGGCGCCGCGCCGGGCGCGAGATCCGCATCACCCACGTCGCCGACCTCGACACGGCACGTGCGAAGGCGTTGGTCGGCGACGCGGCCGAAGTGCTGGCCGACGCACGCGCCGTCATCGCCCGGCCCGAGATCGACGTCATCGTCGAGCTGATCGGCGGCACCGGCGTCGCGAAAGCGCTCGTGCTCGAGGCGATCGCCGCGGGCAAGCATGTGGTCACGGCGAACAAGGCGCTGCTCGCGGTGCACGGCACCGAAATCTTCGCGGCGGCGCGCGAGCGCGGCGTCGTCGTCGCGTTCGAGGCGGCGGTCGCGGGAGGCATTCCCATCATCAAGGCGCTGCGCGAAGGCCTGACCGCGAACCGCATCGAATGGATCGCCGGGATCATCAACGGGACGACCAACTTCATCCTCTCGGAGATGCGCGCCAAGGGCATCGATTTCGCGACCGCGCTCGCCGACGCCCAGCGCCTGGGCTACGCAGAGGCGGATCCGAGCTTCGACATCCACGGCATCGACGCGGCGCACAAGGCGACGCTGGTCTCGGCGATCGCCTTCGGCGTTCCGGTGCAGTTCGCGAAGGCGCATGTCGAAGGCATCGCCGAGCTGCAGGCCGCCGACATCGCCTACGCCGAGCAGCTCGGCTATCGCATCAAGCTGCTCGCCATCACCAAGCGGCGCGAGGCGAAGGACGGCGCGCCGGCGGGCATCGAGTTGCGCGTCCATCCGACGCTGGTGCCGGCCACGCGCCTCATCGCCAACGTCGAGGGCGCAATGAACGCCGTGCTGGTCCAGGGCGACGCGGTCGGCACCACGCTCTACTACGGCAAGGGCGCGGGCGCCGAGCCGACCGCCTCGGCGGTGATCGCCGACCTCGTCGACCTGGCGCGGCTGGCCACCGCCGACCCGGACCACCGCGTGCCTCATCTCGCGTTCCAGCCCGCCTCGATGCAGAACCTCGGCGTGCTGTCGATCGACGAGGTCGTGACCTCGTTCTATCTGCGCCTGCAGGTGGCCGACATCGCCGGCGTGCTGGCGCGCGTCACCGGCATCCTTGCCGATCACGACATCTCCATCGACGCGTTGCTGCAGCGGCCGGCCCAGATCGGCGCGCACGAAGGCGCGGCGCGCACCGACGTCATCATCCTCACGCACGACACGGTCGAAGGCCGGATGACGAAGGCGATCGCAGCGATGCAGGCCTTGCCGACGGTGCTCGCGAAGATCGTGCGCATCCGCAAGGAAGACCTGGGTTGAAATATCTCAGCACGCGCGGTGAAGGTCCCGGGCGCCGTTTCAGCGAGATCCTGCTCGAAGGACTGGCGCCCGACGGCGGGCTGTATCTGCCGGAGCGCTATCCAAAGGTCGACGCGGCGACGCTGTCGCGCTGGCGCGGCCTGCCCTACGCCGAGCTGGCCTTCGAGATGCTCTCGCTCTACATCGACGACGTTCCTGCCGCCGACTTGCGTCGCCTCGTTGCCAGGACCTACACGGCAGAGATCTTCGGCGATCCGCGCATCGTGCCGCTGCGTCGGCTCGAGCCGGGCGTGTTCATCCTCGGCCTTTCCAACGGGCCGACGCTGGCGTTCAAGGACCTGGCGATGCAGTTCCTCGGCAACGTCTTCGAGTACGAGCTGGCGAGGCGCGGCCGCGTGCTCGAGGTGCTGGGCGCGACCTCGGGCGACACCGGCAGCGCCGCCGAATATGCGCTGAAGGGCAAGCGCGGCGTCGAGGTCTTCATGCTGTCGCCGCTCGGCCGCATGAGCCCGTTCCAGCAGGCGCAGATGTTCGGCCTGCAGGACGCGAACATCCACAACATCGCCGTCGAAGGCGTGTTCGACGACTGCCAGGACCTCGTCAAGGCCGTCTCGGCCGACCTCGCCTTCAAGGCGCGCCATTCGATCGGCACCGTCAACTCGATCAACTGGGCGCGCCTCGTCGCCCAGGTCGTCTACTACTTCGCGGGCTATTTCCAGGCGACGACGTCGAACGCAGAGCAAGTCGACTTCGCCGTGCCGACAGGCAACTTCGGCAACATCTGCGCCGGCCACGTCGCCCGACAGATGGGACTGCCGATCCGCCGGCTCGTGCTCGCCACCAACGAGAACGACGTGCTCGACGAGTTCTTTCGTACCGGCGTCTATCGCGTGCGATCGGCGGCCGAGACGCACGAGACCTCGAGCCCGTCGATGGACATCTCGAAGGCGTCGAACTTCGAGCGCTTCGTGTTCGATGCGCTGGGGCGCGACGCCGCGCGAACGCGCGAGCTGTTCGAGACGGTCGAGACCCGGCGTGTCTTCTCGCTGACCGCCGACGAGCGCGACCGGGTTGGAGCGTTCGGCTTCGCGACCGGTTGCAGCAGCGGCGAGGACAGGCTGGCGACGATTCGTGCAGTGCACGGGGCGCACGGCGAAGTCATCGACCCGCACACCGCCGACGCCTTGAAGGTCGGCCGCGAGCACGCCGAGGCAGGCACGCCGATGATCGTTCTCGAGACCGCCCTGGCGACCAAGTTCAACGCCACGGTTCGCGAAGCAATCGGCATCGATGCGCCGCGGCCGGCGCGCTTCGAAGGCATCGAAAAGCTGCCGCGCCGCTTCACGACCCTGCCGGTCGATGTCGAACGTCTCAAGGCCTTCATCGCCGAAAATGGCTGAGCCATGAGTGCCGACCCGAACGCCCACTTCATGCCGACGATGCTCTCGCTCGACGAAGCGGTGCAGCGCGTGTTGGCGCGGGTGCAGGCGCCGCCGCCCGAGCGCGCCGAAACGATCTCGAGCTTCGATGCGCTGCGCCGCGTCCTCGCCGAAGACGTGCGCTCCCTGATCGACGTGCCGCCTGCCGACAACAGCGCAATGGACGGCTACGCGCTGCGCGCCGCCGACGTGCCGATCGCCGGCATGGTGTTGCCGGTGAGCCAGCGCATCCCCGCCGGCCGCATCGGCACGCCGCTCGCGTCGGGCACGGCAGCGCGCATCTTCACCGGCGCGCAGATTCCGGCCGGCGCCGACGCCGTCGTCATGCAGGAGCAGTGCGAGACCGCGCCGAATGGCGTACGCGTCAACGCGACCGTCCGGGCGGGCACCTCGATCCGCCGTCGAGGCGAGGACGTGCAGCGCGATTCCGTCGTCCTGCGCGCGGGCATGCGTCTTTCGCCGCAGGCGCTCGGCATGGCCGCGGCGGTCGGCGCCTCGACGGTCAGGGTCGGAGCCCAGCCGCGCGTCGCGCTGTTCTCGACCGGCGACGAGCTGGCCATGCCGGGCGAGGTGCTCAAGCCCGGCGCGATCTACAACTCGAACCGCTTTACCTTGCGCGGCCTCATCGAATCGCTCGGCGGCATCTGCGTCGACCTGGGCATCGTTCCCGATCGCCTCGATGCGACCCGCGAGACGCTGAGGCGTGCCGCAGAGGGCAACGACCTGATCGTCACCTGCGGCGGCGTCTCGGTCGGCGAAGAAGACCACCTCAAGCCCGCGGTCGAGAAGGAAGGCCGGCTCGACCTCTGGCAGATCGCCATCAAGCCGGGCAAGCCCTTGGCATTCGGCGAAGTGTTTCGCGGCGACGGCTCGTCGGCGTGGTTCATCGGCCTGCCTGGCAATCCGGTCTCGTCGTTCGTCACCTTCCTGTTCGCGGCGCGGCCGGTGCTGCTCAAGCTGCAGGGCGGCACGGACCTCGCACCGAAGCCGATCGCGATGCGCGCCGACTTCGCCTGGCCGCGTGCCGACAAGCGGCGCGAGTTCCTGCGCGTGCGGCGCAACGACGAAGGCGGCCTCGAGCTCTTCGCCAACCAGGGCTCGGGCGTCCTCACCTCGACGGTGTGGGGCGACGGCCTGGTCGACAACCCCGGCGGCACGACGATCGCGCCGGGCGACACGGTGCGCTACCTGCCTTTTGCCGAGCTGCTCGGATGAAGCTCGAGGTGCGCTATTTCGCATCGCTGCGCGAGGCGCTGGGCAGCAGCGAAACAGTCGACGTGCCCGAACCGGCGACGGTCGGCGCCTTGCGCGATACGCTTTCGGCGCGCGGCGGCCGTCATGCGGAAGCGCTCGGCCGCCAGCGTGCCGTGCGCAGCGCCCGAAACCGCGTCATGTGCGCAGAGTCGGCGCCGCTCGGTGATGGCGACGAGGTCGGCTTCTTTCCGCCGGTGACGGGAGGCTGAGTGGCTGCTTCGCGTGTCGCCATCCAGACCGGGGACTTCGACGTGAGCGCCGAAGTCGCCGCGCTGCGTGGCGGCGACGGCGGCGTCGGTGCGGTCGCCGTCTTCGTCGGCACGGTGCGCGATCGCCGCGACGGCGCGATCGTGGCGTCGATGGAGCTCGAACACTATCCGGCCATGACCGAAGCGGCGATCGAGGCCATGATCGACCAGGCCTTCGGCCGCTTCGACATCCGCGCCGCGCGCGTCGTGCATCGCGTCGGCGTTCTCGCGGCGCGCGAGCAGATCGTGCTCGTCGCGGTCGCGTCGGCGCACCGCGGTCAGGCCTTCTCCGCGTGCGAGTTCCTCATGGACTACCTCAAGACGCACGCGCCGTTCTGGAAAAAGGAAACGACCGACGCCGGTGCGCGCTGGGTCGACGCCCGCGTCGCCGACGACGCGGCGCTGGCGCGCTGGGGCATCGAGGCCGCGAACGTCGGACCGGCGCCGACCCCGCCCGAGCGCTGAGCTTGGCCATGCCCTGGTTGCAGATCGCCCTCATTTCCCTGGGTGCCAGCTTCGGCGCCGTGATGCGCTGGCTCGCCGGCGTCTGGCTGAACGGTCGCTGGAACGGCTTTCCGCTCGGCACGCTGTTCGTCAATTGCCTCGGCGGCCTGCTCATCGGCATGGCGCTGATCTGGTTCGAGCGCACGCCCAACGAGGCGATGCGCCTGCTCGTCGTCACCGGCGTGCTCGGCGGCTTCACGACGTTTTCTGCCTTCTCGGTCGAGTCGCTGATCATGCTGCAGCGTGGCGCGTGGGGGCTGGCGCTGATGCATGCCTTCGCGCACGTTGCGGGCGCTCTTGCGTTCGCAGCGCTGGGTTTTCGCCTCGGCCAGTTGATCCTCGTCAAGTAGACGGCTCCTCCGGACCGCGGCCGCTTGAAAAGCGCCGACGATCGCCTCAACTGGATTCGATCCGGAGAAACGCCCCATGCGACTCGACAAACTCACGACCACCTTCCAGCAGGCGCTCGCCGAAGCCCAGAGCCTGGCCGTCGCCAAGGACAATCCCTACATCGAGCCGGCCCACCTCGTCTCGGCCATGCTGGCGCAGCCCGACGGCCCGAAGGCGCTGCTGGCGCGCGCCGGCATCAACGCGAGCCGGCTGCAGTCGGCCCTCGACGCCGATATCGCCAGGCTGCCGCAGGTGCAAGGCGGCGAAGTCGTGCAGCCCGGTCGCGATCTGGCGATCCTGCTGCAAGCGGCCGAGAAGGAAGCCGGCAAGCAAGGCGACCAGTTCGTCGCCAGCGAGATGTTCCTGCTCGTCGCCGCTGAAGCCAAGAGCTCGATCGGCAAGCTGCTCAAGGACAACGGCGTGACCAAGGCCGGACTGCAGGCCGCCATCGACACCGTGCGCGGCGGCCAGAAGGTCGACAGCGCCGAGTCCGAAGGCCAGCGCGAGGCGCTGAAGAAATACACGATGGATCTCACCGAGCGGGCGCGCGCCGGCAAGCTCGACCCTGTGATCGGCCGCGACGACGAGATCCGCCGCGCCATCCAGGTGTTGCAGCGCCGCACCAAGAACAATCCGGTGCTGATCGGCGAGCCGGGCGTCGGCAAGACGGCGATCGTCGAAGGCCTGGCGCAGCGGATCGTCGCGGGCGAGGTGCCCGATACGCTGAAGAACAAGCGCGTGCTCGTGCTCGACATGGCCCTCCTGCTCGCCGGCGCCAAGTTCCGCGGCGAGTTCGAGGAGCGGCTGAAAAGCGTGCTCAAGGAAGTGGCGCAGGACGAGGGCCAGACCATCGTCTTCATCGACGAGCTGCACACCATGGTCGGCGCGGGCAAGGCCGAAGGCGCGATGGACGCCGGCAACATGCTCAAGCCCGCCCTGGCGCGCGGCGAGTTGCATTGCATCGGCGCGACCACGCTGGCCGAGTACCGCAAGTACATCGAGAAGGATGCGGCGCTCGAGCGTCGCTTCCAGAAGATCCTCGTCGGCGAGCCGACGGTCGAGGCGACGATCGCCATCCTGCGCGGCTTGCAGGAAAAGTACGAGGTGCACCACGGCGTCGAGATCACCGATCCGGCGATCGTCGCCGCGGCCGAGCTCTCGCATCGCTACATCACCGACCGCTTCCTGCCCGACAAGGCGATCGACCTGATCGACGAGGCCGCGTCCAAGGTCAAGATCGAGATCGACTCCAAGCCCGAGGCGATCGACAAGCTCGACCGTCGCCTGATCCAGCTGCAAATCGAGCGTGCCTCGGTGCTCAAGGAAAAGGACGAGGCGAGCAAGCGCCGCCGCGAGCTGATCGAGGAAGAGATCACCCGCTTGCAGCGCGAGATCGCCGACCTCGACGAGATCTGGAAGTCGGAGAAGGCGGCCGCCCAGGGCTCGGCGCAATTGCTCGAGGACATCGACGCGACACGAACGCAGATCGAGGACCTGAAGCGCAAGGGCAACTACGACAAGGTCGCCGAGCTGCAGTACGGCACCTTGCCGGAGCTCGAACGCAAGCTCAAGGAAGTGCAGACGGCCGAGCAGAAGAAGAGCGCCGACAAGGGCCGGCCGCAACTGCTGCGCACCATGGTCGGCGCCGAGGAGATCGCCGAAGTGGTGGCGCGCGCGACCGGCATTCCGGTCTCGAAGCTGATGCAGGGTGAGCGCGACAAGCTGCTGCAGATGGAAGCGAAGCTGCACGAGCGCGTCGTCGGCCAGGACGAGGCGATCGCCGCGGTCGCCAACGCGATCAGGCGCTCACGCTCGGGCTTGTCGGACCCGAACCGGCCGACCGGCTCCTTCCTCTTTCTCGGGCCCACGGGCGTGGGCAAGACCGAGCTCTGCAAGGCGCTCGCCGGCTTTCTTTTCGACAGCGAGGATCACCTGATCCGCCTCGACATGAGCGAGTTCATGGAAAAGCATTCGGTGGCGCGCATGATCGGCGCGCCGCCTGGCTACGTCGGCTACGACGAGGGCGGCTACCTGACCGAGGCAGTGCGGCGCAAGCCCTACTGCGTGCTGTTGCTCGACGAGGTGGAAAAGGCGCACCCCGACGTCTTCAACGTCCTGCTCCAGGTGCTCGACGACGGTCGCCTTACCGACGGCCAGGGCCGCACGGTCGACTTCAAGAACACGGTCATCGTGATGACGTCGAACCTCGGCTCGCAGCAGATCATGCAGATGGTCGGGCAGAGTTCGGCGGCGATCAACGAGGCGGTCTGGGTCGAGGTCAAGAAGCACTTCAGGCCGGAGTTCCTGAACCGCGTCGACGAGACCGTCGTGTTCCACGCGCTCGACGCCAAAAACATCGCGGCGATTGCCAGGATCCAGCTCAAGATCCTCGAAGCACGCCTCGAGAAGATGGACATGAAGCTCGACGTTTCACCGCGCGCGCTGGCCGAGCTGGCGAAGGCCGGCTTCGATCCGGTGTTCGGCGCGCGGCCCTTGAAGCGGGCGATCCAGCGGCAGATCGAGAACCCCGTCGCGAAGCTGATCCTCGAAGGCCGCTTCGGCCCGAAGGACGTGATTCCGGTCGACTTCAGGGACGGCGCCTTCGCCTTCGAGCGCGTCGTCCACTAAGGCGGCGCGGCAGCCGCCACGCCGCGTCAGGCGGCTTGCGTCGGCTCGTCGAAGAGCGTGTCGAGGCGCATGATCTGCAGGCGGGCAAGCGTCAGGTTGGCGCTCGTCTTGTCGAGCACGGCATGCATCGCCAAGCCCGGATTCTTGGGCACGCCGCGCAGCAACAGGTGATGCGATCCGAGCGTGATGGCCGCCTCGGGCAAGGTGTGGCCGAAGCCGAGGGCGCGGCTGACGTTCATCATCGAGCCGAGCAGCTCGCTACCGTGGCTAGCGAGAGCGATACCGCCCGGATTGGCGCCGCCATGCGCGATCGGGTGGCCGCCTTGCGTTTCGAAGACGCAGCAACTCACGACGCCGTTCAGCTCGCTCACTTGGCGCACATAGCGTTCGATCAGCGTCGAAGGCGGTGTCGCGGCAAAGCCGGTGGTTGCGATCGCCGGCATTGGCTGCATCGTCAGGGTGATCGGCGGCTGCTCCTCCATCGGCAAGGTGTCGCCTGAAGGAATGCCGCCCATCACGGGCGCGAGTTGCGCCTTGCGCGGCTGGTAGGCGGCCGGATTGAAGGCGCCGAGCTCGGGCACGGCGCGGCCGTCGGTCGGTGCCTGTTCGCGCAGGCGGCTCCAGGTGCCGGTGATGAAGGCCCAGGCGTCGGCCGGACGCGCGACCTGCGGTGTCGTACGCACGGCGACACCGGTGCCGCGGCCGAGATCGAGGCCGTGCGTGACCAGCGTGCTCGCCGACGCCAGCGGTAGCAGCAGCAGGTTGCGGTTCGGCCAGGGACCGGAAAGGATGTCGTCGTGCACTGGCTTGAGAGCCGCGGCGATGGCGTGGCCCGGCAACTCGCCGACCATGACGACGCCGAGCCGGCTGTACGCGAGCAGTGTCTTGGCCAAGGCGTGGCGCGCCGTGCTGTCGGCGTCGGCTTCGGTGGTGTAGAGGCGCAGCGACTGGTTGTCGGTGGTCGGCAGATCGACGAACTCGAGCGTGGCCAGCGCCGTGCCGTAGCCCTGGCGCCGGATGACGAGCTTTTGCACGGCGCGACCGCTGGCCGCGGCGATGCCGGCCAGGAGCCTGCGCGACGACGCGGTGGCGATGTCGTGAACCGCAATGAACTCGGGATGGAGGTGATCGAACTGCTGCTGCAGCGCCTCGGCCGGTGCGCACGAGACGAACAGCTCGTGTTCATTGCCGCCGATCTGCCGGCCGATCTCGTCCTTCTCGCCGGCGAGGTAATCGTTCTCGTCAGGCAGCAGTTGCGTCGCCAGCGCGGTGTGGGCGCGCGTCGAAGCCCAAGCGTCGGGCGACTCGGTCGGGCCGGGGCTGCGCGCCGCCGGGGTCGGCTGCCATTCGTCGGCGGGCTGGGCCGGCGTGCTCAGTTGCGCTCGCGTCGCTTGCCATTCCTCGGGCCTGTGGCGTCCGGTCAGCGCCCGCGTGGCCTGCCATTCGTCGATCTCTTCCTGGGTGGCGGCTTCGGCACGGGTTGCGGGCCAATCTTCCCGCGGACCGACAGTCGCCGCCCCGGGCTTCGAGGACTCCCGAGCAAACTTGCTGCTGCCGCTGGAATTGCTCATCGAATCGATCCCATTCCAAGCCCGCGGCAACTGGCGTGCCGTCGGTCCGAAGGTGGCGCGAGCCGTCGCGGAGCGTCGGCGTCACCAAGTGTGCAGTGTAATCTCCATGGCAGCGTCGACAACCCCTCGAGACGCCCGCGCCGAGGCGCTGGCGTCGACGAATTCCGCATTCCGAGCCCATCGAGGCTGCGCCACCTGTTGCGAAATGCAACGACGTGTCGGCAGGCGACTTTCGAGGGTCGAAACGCAAGCCGGAGCAGAGCGGATGCGAGGCAACGCGTCGACGCGGTCGAGGTATACTGATGAGCTTTACCTTGCCGCTACGCCTGTCGATCGCGCGGCGGCTTCCTCGCCGATCCCCGGCGGAACCCACAAGGAGATTCGATGCGTCACTACGAGATCGTGCTCCTGATCCACCCGGATCAGAGCGAACAGGTTCCAGCCATGCTGGAACGCTACAAGACCCTGGTCACCGCCGGCGGCGGCAAGGTCCACCGGGTCGAGGATTGGGGTCGGCGCCAGCTGGCCTACATGATCCAGAAGCTCGCCAAAGCGCACTACCTGTGCATCAACATCGAGTGCGACAACAAGGTGTTGAACGAGCTCGAGACCGGCTTTCGCTTCAACGACGCCGTGCTGCGCCACCTGACGGTGGTGAAGAGCCATGCCGAGACGACGCCTTCGGTCATGATGAAGAACGTCGACCGCGAGGAATCGCGGCGCGCGCCTCAGGAGGCTTCGGCCTGACGAACCGGTTGGCCCTGACGGCGTCCATCGTCGAGCGTGGTGCTCTGCGATTCACCCCGGCGGGCCTGCCAGCGCTCGACCTGAGTCTGAAGCATGAATCCGAAGTTGCACAGCTCGGCACGCCGCGCCGGATCTCGGTCGAGATCCGCGCTCGCGGCGTCGGCCCGGTCACCGCGCCGCTGCTCGCCGCCGAGCTGGGCGTCGAGCATGCGTTCGAAGGCTTCATCGGCGCCCAACGCAACGGACGTGGCGTCGTGTTCCACATCCAATCCATCGAATTGAAGTAGAGAGGTCATCACATGCCCCCGCCCCGCGGTAAAGGTCGGTTCTCCAAGGACCGCAAGCCCAAGCGCAACACCCAGTCTCTGTTGTTCCGTCGCAAGCGCTTCTGTCGCTTCACGGTCACCGGCGTCAAGGAAATCGACTACAAGGACATCGACACCTTGCGCGATTTCATCAACGAAAACGGCAAGATCACGCCGGCCCGGCTGACCGGGACGCGCGCCTTCTTCCAGCGCCAGTTGACGACGTGCATCAAGCGCGCCCGCTTCCTGGCGATGATGCCGTATACCGACCAGCACAGGAGCTGACGCCATGCAGGTCATTCTTCTGGAAAAGGTCGCCAACCTCGGCAACCTGGGCGACGTCGTCAGGGTGAAGGACGGCTTTGCCCGCAACTTCCTGATTCCGACCCGTGTGGCGCGCCGCGCCACGCCGGTGGCGATCAAGGAGTTCGAGGACAAGCGCGTCGAGCTCGAGAAAGTCGCCGCCGATCGCCTCGCCACCGCGCAAGCGCTCGGCGAGAAGATGAGCGGGCGCACCGTGCACATCACGCAGAAGGCCGGCGTCGACGGGCGTCTCTTCGGCTCGGTCACCAATGCCGACGTCGCCGATGCGCTCAACCGCATCGACTTCAAGGTCGCGAAGGCCCAGGTGCGCATGCCTAATGGCCCGCTCAAGACCACGGGCGAGCACGTCGTCACGGTGGCGCCGCACAGTGACGTCGTCGTCGATGTCAAGGTCGTCGTGCTGGGCGAGTCGAGCTAGTTTCGTCGCGCTCGACAGGCTCGGGGCCGCGTTTGCGGCCCCGCTTCTTTTCTGCACCGCATTTCCCCGCGCCGTCCCCAGCTTTGTCCACCGGCGCGGTCGCGGCGCGGTCTATGATTTCCCGATGTCGGCCCTCTTCTCAACTCCCGAGTTCGCCGCCGCTTCGCGGCCCGACGACGAGGTCGCGCGACTGCGCGTGCCGCCGCATTCGGTGGAGGCCGAACAAAGCGTGCTCGGCGGCCTGCTGCTCGACAACGGCGCCTGGGATCGCGTCGGCGATTTACTCACCGAGTCGGACTTCTACCGCTATGAGCACCGGCTGATCTTCACGGCCATGGCCGTGCTGGTCAACGCGACCAAGCCGGCCGACGTCATCACCGTCTTCGAGCAGTTGCAAAGCCTGGGCAAGGCCGAGGAGTGCGGAGGCCTGGCCTATCTGAATGCGCTGGCGCAGAGCGTGCCGAGTGCCGCCAACATCCGCCGCTACGCCGAGATCGTGCGCGAGCGCTCGGTGCTGCGCAAGCTCGTCGCCGCGAGCGACGAGATCGCTACGAGCGCTTTCAATCCGCAAGGCCGGCCGGTGGCGCAGATCCTCGACGAGGCCGAGGGCAAGATCTTTCGCATCGGCGAGGAAGGCTCCAAGTCGCGCCAGGGCTTCCAGAGCATGGACCAGCTCGTCGTGCAGTTGATCGACCGCGTCAACGAGCTGCACGAGAACGGCGCCGAGGAAGTGACCGGCGTTCGCACCGGCTTTTACGACCTCGACCGGCTCACCGCCGGCCTGCAGGCGGGCGACCTGATCGTGCTGGCGGCGCGGCCCTCGATGGGCAAGACGGCACTGGCGCTGAACATCGCCGAGCACGTCGCCGTCAAGGAAGGCTTGCCGGTCGTCGTCTTCTCGATGGAAATGGGCGCCTCGCAGCTCGCCTTGCGCATGGTCGGCTCGCTCGGCCGCATCGACCAGCAGCGGCTGCGCACCGGCGCCTTGCGCGACGACGAGTGGGGGCGCCTCTCGGAGGCCGTGGAGAAGCTCGGCAAGGTCAGCCTCTACATCGACGAGAGCGGCGCGCTCGGGCCGAGCGAGCTGCGCGCGCGGGCGCGCCGCCAGGCACGCCAGTGCGGCCAGCTCGGCCTGATCGTCGTCGACTACCTGCAGCTCATGAACGGCAGCTCGGAGACGAGCGAAGAGAACCGCGCCACCGTCGTCGGCGAGATCTCGCGCGCCCTGAAGTCGCTGGCCAAGGAGCTGAAGTGCCCGCTCATCGCCGTCTCGCAGCTCAACCGCGGCGTCGAGTCGCGCACCGACAAGCGGCCCATGATGAGCGACCTGCGCGAGTCGGGCGCGATCGAGCAGGACGCCGACGTCATCATGTTCATCTACCGCGACGACTACTACAACAAGCTCGAAGGTCCCACGCCGAGCAAGGAGCCGGGCGTCGCCGAGATCATCATCGCCAAGCAGCGCAACGGCCCGACCGACACCTTCAAGCTGACCTTTCTCAAGCCGCTCACCAAGTTCGACAACCTTGCACCGGGCAGCGCGGGCAGCGATTACTGAATTGACGCATCCGCGAGCCGTCCTCGCGATGGTCGTCGCCGCGCTCCTCTGGAGCATGGCCGGCGTGGTGACGCGCCACCTCGACTCGGCGGGCAGCTTCGAGGCCACCTTCTGGCGCAGCTTCTTCAACGCTGTCGCGCTCATCTGCCTGCTCGCGTGGCTGCGCGGCATGCGGCAGCTGGCGAAGACCCTGCGCTCGGGCGGCGTGACGCTCTGGCTGTCCGGCCTTTGCTGGGCCGTCATGTTCACCGCCTTCATGGTCGCGATCACCCTGACGACGGTCGCCAACGTGCTCGTGACGATGGCGATCGCGCCGCTCGTCACGGCACTCGTGGCGCGCGTCGCCCTCGGCCATCGCCTGCCGGCGCAGACCTGGGGTGCGGTCGTCGTGGCGGGCATCGGCATTGGCTGGATGTATGCCTCGCAGGTCGCCGGCGCCGATGCGCGCCAGCTCGCCGGGACGGCGATCGCGCTCGGCGTGCCGATCGCCGCCGCGGTGAACTGGACCGTGATCCAGAAGAACCGCAGCGTCAACGTCGACCTGCTGCCCGCCGTGCTGATCGGCGCGGTCGGATCGAGCCTCGTCTGCCTCGTGCCGTCGCTGCCCTTCACGGCCTCGGCGCACGACCTTGTGCTGCTGGCCTTGCTCGGTGTGGCGCAGCTCGCGATCCCTTGTCTGATCGCGGTCACGGCGGCACGTGCGCTCAGCGCTCCCGAGGCGGCCCTGCTGTCGCTGCTCGAGATTGTCTTCGGCGTGACCTGGACCTGGCTGGGCGCCGACGAGGTTCCTTCGCCGCAAGTGCTGGCCGGCGGCGCGCTGGTTGTCGGCGCACTCGTCGCCAACGAAACCTTCGCCTTGCGGCGTACGCGCTAGCGTGTCGTCAGAAGGTGTCGCCGGCGCGACAGCGCGGCTTAGGGCCGACGCCTCAGCCGCAGTCGAACCGAGCGGCTACCATGCCGCACGTTTTTCTCTCGCGACCTGCATGCCGAGACCCCGCCCGAACGCCGCATCGAATCCGAGCGCCACGCCGCAGCCACCGCACGCCTTGCTCATGCTCCTGGAGGGGCGGGCACCCCTGGAATACCTGGCCATGCTGGCCGCCTATCCGTTGCTACGCAAGCTGCAACGCGGCGACGGTCATCCGGTGATGGTCTTCCCCGGCATGGCCGCCAACGACCTCACCACCTTGCCGCTGCGCAGATTCCTGCGCAGCCTCGGCTACGTCACGCAGGCTTGGGGGCAAGGCATCAATGCCGGGCCGAGACGCGGCGTGCTCGAGCGCTGCGCCGCCGATATCCGCGCCCTGGCCGATCGCACCGGCCAGTCGGTGAGCCTGGTCGGCTGGAGCCTGGGCGGCATCTACGCCCGCGAGATGGCCAAGCAGCAGCCCGACATCGCGCGCTGCGTGATCACGCTCGGCACGCCCTTCACCGGACATCCGCGCGCCAACAACGTCTGGCGCGTCTACGAATGGCTGACCGGCACGAGCGTCGGCGATCCCGAGATGATGGCGCAGATCCGCACGCCGCCGCCGGTGCCGACGACCTCGATCTTCTCGCGAAGCGACGGCATCGTTTCCTGGCGCTGCAGCCTCAACGAGCCGGGCCCGCTGGTCGAGAACATCGAGGTGCCGGCGAGCCACGTCGGCATGGGCATGAACCCGCTCGCCCTCTACGCGGTGGCCGATCGCCTGGCCCAGCCGATCGGCCGCTGGCAGCCCTTCGAAGCTTCTGGCGCACGGCGCTGGTTCTTTCGAACCGGTGCGTTGCAAGCGCCCGCGGCGGCGGGCTGACGCGCGGATGCGGATCGCCGCCAACGGCATCGCCCTCGAAGTCGAGGACCACGGCTCGCCGCAAGGCGAGCCGCTCCTGCTCGTCATGGGCCTGGGCATGCAACTGCTCGCCTGGCACGAGGACTTCGTCGCCTCGCTGGTAGCACGCGGCTTTCGCGTCATCCGCTTCGACAACCGCGACATCGGCCTCAGCCAGAGCTTCGACGCGATGGGTGTGCCCAACCTGGTCCTCGACTCCTTGCGCTATGCCGTGGGCCTCGAGGTCCGGAGCCCGTACACGCTGGTCGACATGGCCGCCGACACGGCCGGCCTGCTCGATGCGCTCGGCATCGCCCGCGCCCACGTCTGCGGCGCATCGATGGGCGGCATGATCGCGCAGCGGCTGGCCGCGCAGTACCCCGATCGCGTCAAGAGTCTCACATTGATGATGACCTCGAGCGGCTCGCGACGCCTGCCCGGCCCTTCGCTCAAGGTGCGCGCGGCGATGATCGCGCGGCCCAAGGATCCGCGCCGCATCGAGAGCATCGTCGAGCACTACGTGAACCTTTACGGCCTCATCGGCAGCCCCGGCTTTCCTGCGAGCAAGGACTATCTGCGCGAGCGCTTCACGAAGTCGGTGACGCGCTCGTACCGGCCCGCCGGTACCGCGCGGCAGATGCTCGCGATCGCCGCCGACGGCGACCGCTCGGCGCTGCTTCCCAGGCTGCGGCCGCACACGCACGTGATCCACGGCGCCGCCGACCCGCTCATCCCGATCGCCGCCGGCCGCGATCTCGCGGCGCGCATTCCTGGCGCGACGCTCGACGTCATCGAGGGCATGGGCCACGACCTGCCGCGCGAGCTCTGGCCGCGCTTCGTCGCCGGCATCGCGGGCGCGGCCGCGCGCGCCTGAGAGCGCACGGCGGGCCGCACCCGACGCTCAGTCGCGGAAGGTGATGCGCGACGCCTGCAGGCGCGTGCCGTCTGCCGACAGCGTGCCGCGCGCCTCGACCATGCGGCCGATCGCAAGGTCAGGAGCGCTGCCGTTGCGAAAGTCGACGGTGCCCGAGTAGCTCACTGTCACGTCGTGAACGACGAAGGTCCTCTCGACGGGGTCGAGCGCCGTGATGGCGCCGCGCGTCTCGAAGGACTGGCCCGCGTCATCGCCGTCGGTCACCAGCGTGACCCGCGTCGCGACCAGGATGCCGCCGACGGCGGCACCTTCCACCTCGACCCGGGCGCCGAGGCCGAGTCCTGACGAACCGTTCGGGAACAGCGCGTTTCGCGCATCGACCGGCGTGCCGTTGACGCTGAATGTCGACAGCGACGTGAAGTCGCTGATCAGGCCCTTGACCGTCGCCTCTTCGGTGTTGGCGATGGGCGCCATGCCGTCGGCAACGCGAAGCGCCGTCCACACCGGCCCGCTCGGCGCGAGCGCGATGAGGACGCGCACGAAGCGGCCGTCGGCGAGCGTCGGGGGCAGGTTGGCTGCGGAAAGGCCGAGGTAGGAGATGCGTGTCGCGCCGATCGAGAACTGTTGTGCGCTCGTGTCGAGGCCGCTCACCACGCCGCGCAGCCGATAGGCCAGGACAGCGGACTTGCGCTCGACGCGGGTCGCCGCATAGCGGCCGGTCGCTGCGTCGTAGTGGCCGTAGACCTCGACGACGTTGCCCGCGACGAGCGCCGCCTGGCCGCCGCTCAGGCCGGTGTCGAAGACGGTGCTGGTGGCGATGTCGACAGTCTGGCCGAGGACGGTCAGGGTTCGCGCCGCCAGGTCGTTGGCGGCGAGCGGGCCGACGATCGCGCTGCCGAAGACGATGCGGGTCGCGACGCTGGCGGAGTTGCCGTCGCCGTCGACGCCGATCGCCGAGCCGTGCACCTCGGTCGTCATGCCGAGGCGAAGCTCGTCGCGGCTGCGCGCGTTGCCCTCGGTGTCGGTGACCGCGGCGCCGCGATCGTCGAAGTGGACGCTGTTGACGATCACCGAGCCGAAGCCGGTGATGGGGCCGCTCGCGAACGAGCTGGTCGGCGCGCCGGTGCCGCCGCTGTCGACGCCGCCGCCGCAGCTCGCGATGAGGGCGCCGGCGATGGCCGCGAAGAGACCGCGACCGCAAGCGGCGCGAAGGGCGCGGTAGCCGCGCGTCAGGGACTGGACGGATTCGAACGCCGGCATCATCGATCCTTCTTCGGCGCGCGCCTGACGACGCGAGCCGTCGCCTTCGCCGTCGCGCGTGTCTTGCTCGTCTCGCGCGTCTTGCGCAGGGAGGGTGCGACCTCGCCGTCATTCATCACGTCGTTCCAGGTGTAAAGGCCGATGCGGACGCGCCGGTCGCGAACGCGCGCCGCGGCGGCGTCGGCATCGACGAGCGATTGCAGGGCCGGCACGGTCGCCGCGAGCAGCGCCTGCCATTGCGCCTTGGCGATGTCGCGAAAGGCGGCCATCGACTCGGCCGAGAGCTCGTCGGCGAACACCGCCTGCTCGACATGTGGTGGCTCATCGGCGAGCACGTTGGCCACTGCCGCGCGCAGGTGGTCGCCGACGTTGCCGCCGAGGAACCCGTAGGCCCGGTCGCTGTCGCCCGCGGCGACCACGCTCTCTCGCAGAAGCTTCACGGTGTCATCCTCGACGCTGACGAGCCCGAGTCGGCACAGCTCGTCGAGCAGGCTGCGCGGATGCACGTCCTGCGTCACCGACCGGGCGAGCGCCTCGAAGCTCGGCGCCGCGCCCTGTCGTGGCAAGGTGATCGGCTGACCGCGCCGGTTCTTGAGCGCAGGGTCGGCACGCCAGCGCGTAAAGACCTGAGTCGCGGGCGAAGGGCGGGGCGGCGGCAGGCCGCCTTCGGCGACGAGCAGGCGCGTCACTTCGCGACGCGTCAGGCCAGTCGCGGTGCTGACCCGGCTGACGATGCGCTGCCCGGCCTCGGGCGGTTGCGCCTTGCGTGCGGCCTCGACGAAGGCGGCCTTGAGAAGGTCCTCGACGGCGGCGAAGGGCAGGCCGCGCGCCACTGCCAACGCGGCGATCGGCTCGAGCAGCGAGGCGAGGGCGCCCGTCATCGCCGGGCCGCCTGGCACTGCCGCTGCCCTGGGCGTGGCCGCCGTCGGCGCTGCCGCCGCTCGCTGCATCGCGCTGAGCGGTGTGGGCGGCGCCGGAGGGCGCTTGCGCGGGGTCGAACTCACGGCACGAGTCTACGAGCGGCCGGGCCCGCCGAGAGGCGGGCCCGAACCGGCCAACGAGTGGCCGCATGGCGCAAGTTTGCGGTCCGTGTTCAGCCGCCGAAGGCGATGCGCATCGCCTGCAGCGTCGTGCCATCGGCGGAGAGCGTGCCATGCACCTCGAGCTGGACACCAACGGCAAGTGTCGCCGCCGAGCCGCGCTCGTAGAAGATGTTCGGCGACGCATAGCTCACCGTCACGCCGCGCAGCACGAAGGTCTGCGCCACCGTGTCGATTGCGGTGACCGCGCCGTGCAGCTCGAAGCCCGTGGCGCGAACCGTTTCGTGCGTCTCCACCTCGACGCTGGTCGCGATGACGACTCCGTTGCTCGAGGTGCCTTTGACTTCCACCTGCGCGCCCAGGACGATGCCCGCGCCGCCGTCCTTCAGCTCGGCCTTGCTCGCGTCGACGGGGATGCCGTTGACGCTGAACTGGGTGGTCGACGTGAAGGCCGTGACGCTGCCCTCCAGATGCGCGGCGTCCGAGTCGCCGACCGGCGGCGCACCGCCACCGACTCGCGTCGCCACCCAGGCGCCGGCAACCTGTGTCGTCTGCAGGCGAACCGACACCAGCACCCCGTTGGCAAGATTGGCCGGGACGCCCGTCACGCCTGCGTAGGAGATGAGCGTGCCGCCCATCGTGAAGGTCTTGGCGGTCGTGTCGAGGTTGGCGACGATGCCGCGGATCTTGTAGCCGGCCAGCGCCATCGTCGAGCCGACGCGCGTCGCGGTGTAGATGCCGGTCGTCGGGTCGAGCTGGCCGTGCATTTCGACGAGCATGCCGACGGTGACGCCGGCGAGGCCACCGACCAGGCGCTCGTCGAACACCGTGGTGTCGAGCACGAGCACCGTCTGGCCGAGGATGACGAGGCTCTTGGCCGTCGTGTCGACGGCGCTCACGGGGCCGACCAGCGCGGCACCGAAGACGATTTCGGTGGCCGTCGCCTTCGGGCCGGTGCCGTCGTCGCTGATGACGCCGCCATGGATCTGCGCCGTCATGCCGAGCTTGAGGTTGTCTTTGCTGCTCGCGCTGCCGTCGTCGTTGCTGACGTGCGCGGTGCTGTCATCGAAGCGCACGCCGTTGACGATGATCGAGCCGAAGCCGGTGATTGGACCGGCTGCGAACGAGGCCGCCTTGGGCGCGCCGCTGCCCGAGGCGCTGGGGCCGGCATCGCCGCCTCCGCCGCAGCCGGCCACGAGGACGGTCGCGAAGGCGAGTTGCGCAAGGGCGAGTCGGGCCGACGAGCGCGGCGCGGGGAAGGATCGAAGGTTCATGAAGTACTCCCAGAAGGCGATCGGGCCGAGACGTTCGACCTTGGCCGGCATCGTAAATGTGCAACCAGCACATTTGGAAGCGACGTTACACCTTGCGACAGGGTTCGCGAGACTTCCGTCGCACTCGGCGCGCGCGGCCCCGACGTGCGGTCGCGAGCCGGCGACGAGCGGTCGAGCGGCACAATCGGCAGCGATGAGCGGGCGACCGAGGTTCAGCGATGCATCGGAAGGAAGGCCAGTGACCGACACGGAATCGAAGCAACGCCTGGCGGCGATCCTGGCCGCCGATGCGGCGGGCTATTCGCGCCTGATGGCGGCCGACGAGCGAGCGACGATGGCTGCGCTCGATGCGGCACGGGCGCTGTTCCGCAGCAAGGTCGAAGCTCATCGAGGCCGGGTCGTCGACACGGCGGGTGATTCCGTGCTCGCAGTGTTCGAGACCGCCATCGGCGCGGTTTCGGCAGCGCTTGCGGTTCAGCGCGATCTCGATGCGTCGTGCACCTCGGTGCCCGAGGATCGGCAGATGCGCTTTCGCATCGGCGTCCACCTCGGCGACGTGATCGAGAAAGGCGACGGCACGGTCTACGGCGACGGTGTGAACATCGCCGCGCGCTTGCAGGCGCTCGCAGAGATCGGCGGGATCACGGTCTCCGACGCAGTCCAGGGCGCGGTTCGCGGCAGGGTGACCGCGAGCTTCGTCGACCAGGGCGAGCAGGCGGTGAAGAACATGCCCCACCCGGTGCGCGCGTTCGCGGTCCGAACCGGCGAGCTCGCGGCCGCGCCGGCTTTCGCGGCGCCGGTCGACACGCCGCTGATGCCGCTTTCGATCGCGGTGCTGCCCTTCACCAACATGAGCGGCGACCCGGAGCAGGACTATTTCGCCGACGGCATGGTCGAGGACATCATCACCGCGCTGGCGCGGATGCGCATCTTCTTCGTGATCGCCCGCAATTCGAGCTTCGTCTACAAGGGCAGGGCGGTCGACATCAAGCAGGTCGGGCGCGAGCTCGGGGTGCGCTATGTGCTCGAGGGGAGCGTGCGCCGGTCGGGCAACCGGGTGCGCATCACCGGCCAGCTGATCGAGGCGGAGAACGGCCACCACGTCTGGGCCGACCGGTTCGAGGGGACGCTCGAGGACGTGTTCGACCTCCAGGACCGGATCACCGAAAGCATCGTCTCGGCGATGGAGCCGAACCTGCGGCGCGCCGAGATCGCGCGCGCCCGCGTCAAGCCGACCGCCAACCTGCAGGCCTACGACCTGCTCTTGCGCGGCCTGCCCGGGCTGATGCCCGGCTCGACCCGGGCAGCGCAGGACGAGTCGGCGTCGTTCCTGCGCCAGGCGCTCGAGAAGGACCCCCGCTACGCGCTGGCCAAGGCGATGAGCGCGTTTGTCTGCATGCGGCGCATCGGCGACGGCTACGGCGATGCCGAGGACGTGAAGGCGGGATTGCGCCACGCCGACGAGGCGCTCGCCGAAACGCGCGACGACCCGACGGTCTTGAGCTACGCCGGCCTGGCGCTCGCTTCGCTCGGCTACCGAATCCTCGGAGTCCGCGTGCTCGGGTTCCGCTACGACGAGGCGCTGCTCTCGATCGAGCGGGCCCTGAGCCTGAGCCCGAACCTGCTGTCGGTGCAGTTCAGCGCCGGCGTCGTGAAGTGTTTCGTCGGCGACCCCGAGCCGGCGCTCGTCCATTTCGAGCGGGCAATGCGGATGAGCCCGCTCGACCCCGGCATGAGCGCCTACGTCGCCATGGCGGGTGGCGCCCACGTGATGTGCGGCCGGTACGAGGAGGCGCTGGCCGCTGCGGAGCGCTCGGCCCACGACAGCCCGGAGTACGTCCTCGCCCACCGCCTCAAGGTCGCGGCGCTGGGCTTGCTCGGACGGCTCGACGAAGCCCGAGTCGCGGCGCGTCGCCTGCTCGAGCTGACGCCGCAGTTCACCGTGTCGCGGTACCGCAGCGTCGCCCCCTACAAGGATGCCGAGTGGCGCAGGCGCATCTGCGAGATCTTTCTCGCCGCCGGCGTGCCGAAGTGAGCGGGGCGTCGTGAGCTGCGCTGCTTCCTTCAGCCCCTGGCGGCTCGCGGTTGCGCCGATGATGGAGTGGACCGACCGCCACTGCCGCACCTTCCATCGCCTGCTGACGAAGCGGGCGCGCCTCTACACCGAGATGGTGACGACCGGCGCCCTGTTGCATGGCGACGTCGCACGCCATCTCGACTTCGACATCGCCGAACATCCCGTCGCGCTCCAGCTCGGCGGCAGCGAGCCGGGCGATCTCGCGGCCTGCGCGCGGCTCGGCGAGCGCTGGGGCTACGCCGAGATCAACCTCAACTGCGGCTGCCCGAGCGAGCGGGTGCAGCGCGGCTCTTTCGGCGCCTGCCTGATGGCCGAGCCGGTGCTGGTCGCCGACTGCGTCAAGGCGATGCGCGATGCGGTCTCGCTGCCGGTGACAGTCAAGCACCGGATCGGCATCGATCGTCTCGAAAGTTACGAGTTCGTGCGCGACTTCGTCGGCACCGTGGCGAGTGCGGGTGGCTGCGAGGCCTTCATCGTGCACGCCCGCAACGCCTGGCTGAAGGGCGTGAGTCCGAAAGAGAACCGCGAGCTGCCGCCGCTGCGCCACGAGGTCGTCGCTCGTCTGAAGCGCGACTTTCCGGCGCTGACCTTCGTGGTCAACGGCGGCGTGACGTCGCCCGCGCAGATCGCGACGCATCTGCAGTCGGTCGATGGCGTCATGATCGGCCGCGAGGCCTATCACCATCCGTGGTCGCTCGCGTCGTGGGACTCTCTGTTCTTCGGCGACGCGCCGGGCATGCTCGATCGTGACGCAGTGGAAGGCGCGATGGTCGGCTACATGGCGCAGCGCGTGCGCAGCGACGGCGAACCCTGGTCGCGCATCGCCCGGCACATGCTCGGCCTGCGCCACGGCGAGCCCGGCGCGCGGCGCTGGCGCCAGGTCTGGTCCGACCATCGCCTGAAGGGCGAGCCGGCGCATGTCGTCTCCCGGCTCGCGCGCGCCGCGATGGCCGGCCACGACCACGAGCACGACGAGGCCTTGCCCGCCTGAACATCATCAACGACGAGGAATACCACCGCCATGGCCAACCGCAGCACCCCGCTCGACGAGACCCTGCGCGACTACCTGGTCGCCCATTCCGCGCGCGAGCACCCGGCGCAGATCGGTCTGCGCGAAGCGACGCGAACGCACCGCGCCGCCGGCATGCAGATCGGTCCCGAGCAGGCGCAGTTCATGGCCTTGCTCGTCAAGCTGATGGGCGTGCGTCGCGCCATCGAGATAGGCGTCTTCACCGGCTACAGCGCCCTCACCGTCGCCCTGGCGATGCCCGACGACGGACGGCTGCTCGCCTGCGACATCAGCGACGAGTACACGCGCGTCGGCCGCCCATTCTGGGAAGCGGCGGGCGTCGCTGGCAAGATCGAGCTGAAGCTCGCGCCAGCGAGCGAGACGCTCGATGCGCGCATCGCTGCGGGCGAGTCGGGTCGCTACGACTTCGCCTTCATCGACGCCGACAAGGCAGGCTACGACGCCTACTACGAGCGCTGCCTGGTGCTGCTGCGCCCGGGCGGCCTGATCGCCATCGACAACGTGCTCTGGGGCGGCGCGGTCGCCCGTCCGGCCGACGACGTCGACACCATGGCACTGCAGGCGCTCAACGACAAGATCCATGCCGACGAGCGCGTCGACATGGCGATGCTGCCGATCGGCGACGGCCTGACCCTGGCGCGCAAGCGCTAGGGTCAGCGCGAGCGCGTGGTTCTCTCGCTCAGGTCGGCGCCGGCCACTCGGCGCCGACGGCCGGCCAGGCCGCCAGCACGACGCCGACGAGCGCCAGCGCCATCGCGCCGTACTGCCAGGCGTTCAGTGTCTCGCCGTAGACGTACACGCCGACCGCCGCCGCGCTGACCGGCAAGAAGACAGTGAAGACACCCGCCGACGACGCCGGCACGCGCTTCAGGCCGGTCATCCACAACCAGACGGTGAGGATGCTCGCGCCGATCGAATACATGACGAGCAGTCCCCAGTACGACGAGTCGATGAACTTGAACTGGAAGCCGGGCAACTGCCAGAGTGCGAACGGCGTGACGAGCACGAGGCCCCAGAGATTGATGAGCGCGCTGATGCGCTTGGGACCGATGCGCGCCGCCAGCTTCTTGCCGATGACGACGTAGATCGCTTCGCAGGCCATCGCGCCGACGAGCAGCAGATTGCCGGCGAGCGTACCGATGCTTTCGCCTTCGTCGTCCTTGGCCAGCGAGACCAGGGCGATGCCGGCGATCGCGCAGGCGATGCCGGCAACGGCGCGCAAGCTCACGCGCTCCTCGAGGATGAGCCACGACAGGACGGCGACCGTCGCCGGTATCGCCGCCATGATGACGCCGGCCGCGAGTGCCGAGCTCTGCTTCATGCCGTACAGCATGAAGACCGAGAACAGGAAGTTGCCGAAGAACGATTCGAGGAACACGAGCCGGTGCGCGCGCTTGTCGAGCGGGGCTTCGCCCGCGGGACGGCGCAGCCAGGGCGCCATCGCCACGGCGGCGATGGCAAAGCGCATCCAGGCCAGCAGGAAGATCGGGAAGACGATGACCAGCGCCTTCGAGAATCCGACGTAGCCGCCGACGATGGCCATCGCCAAGGCCAGGCACAGATACGCGAGCCACACATTCATGATGTTTGCCTCCGCTTGGCCGCCGCCATGTCCTCGGCGTGCCGTCGCGCGTTGCGCGCCAGCACGAAGCTCGCCGCGACAACGCCGATCGTCACCCGCGCGATGATGAGGGTCGCCACCGCGGCGGCGAGCCGCGGCGCGTCGCCGTTCAGGCGACCGTCTTCAGCACGTCGGCGATGGTGCTGATCGCCTGGTCGATGTGCGTGTCCTCGACGATCAGCGGCGGCGACAGGGCGATGATGTCGCCGGTCGTGCGGACCAGCACGCCGCGTTCGAAGCAGGTGCGAAAGACGTCGAAGGCGCGCTTGCCGGGCGCGCCCGGAATCGACTCGAGCTCGATCGCGCCGACCAGGCCGATGTTGCGCACGTCGATCACGTGCGGCGATTCGGCCAGCGAATGCACGGCGTGCTCGAAGCCGGCGGCCATCTTCGCGCCGCGCGTCAACAGGCCCTCGTCGGCGTAGGTCTCGAGCGTGCCGAGCGCGGCGGCGCAGGCGAGGGGATGCGCCGAGTAGGTGTAGCCGTGCGGGAACTCGACGACGTGCTCGGGGCCTTGCATGAAGACGTCGTGGATGGCGCGCCGGGCGAACACCGCACCCATCGGTACGCAGCCGTTGGTGATGCCCTTGGCGACCGTCATGAGGTCGGGCGTGACCTTGAAATAGTCGGCCGCGAAAGGCGTGCCGAGGCGGCCGAAGCCGGTGATGACCTCGTCGAAGATGAGCAGGATGCCGTGCTTGTCGCAGATCGCGCGCAGGCGCTCGAGGTATCCCTTGGGCGGAATCAGCACGCCCGTCGAGCCGGCCACCGGCTCGACGATGACGGCGGCGATCGTCGATGCGTCGTGCAGCGCGACGATTCGCTCCAGGTCGTCGGCGAGCTCGGCGCCGTGCTCCGGCAGGCCACGCGAGAACGCATTCTTCTTCAGGTCGTGGGTGTGGCGCATATGGTCGACGCCGCCGACCATCGTGCCGAAGCTCTTGCGGTTGCCGGCGATGCCGCCGACCGAGATGCCGCCGAAGTTGACGCCGTGATAGCCGCGCTCGCGGCCGATCAGGCGCGTGCGCTGGCCTTCGCCGCGGGTGCGGTGATAGGCGATCGCCATCTTCAGCGCGGTCTCGACGGCCTCGGAGCCCGAGTTCGTGTAGAAGACCTTGTCGAGGCCTTCGGGCGCGAGTGCGACGAGCTTGGTCGCCAGCTCGAAGGACTTCGGATGCGCCATGTTGAAGGGCGGCGCGAAGTCCATTTCCGCGGCCTGCTCGGCGATGGCGCTCACGATCTTGGGCCGCGCGTGGCCTGCGTTCACGCACCACAGGCCGGCGACGGCGTCGAGCACCTGGCGGCCCTCGGGCGTCCAGTAGTGCATGCCCTTGGCCTTGGTCAGCAAGCGAGGCGCGGTCTTGAACTGGCGACTCGCCGTGAACGGCATCCAGAAGGCGTCGAGGTCGAGCGCTGCTGCGCCGGCCGCGGGGACGACGGGTGAGGGCGCGGCGGCGGGGTTCGGATCTTTGTGCATTTGGCAACTTCCTTCGTTCGGCCCAAGGGCGGGAGACGGCGAAAGATGGAGTCTAGAAGGGAACTTCGTCGCCGCACTTTCGAGGCGGCCACTTTCGCATCAGAAAATCGACTTCTCACAATGCGGAACTATGCGTTGCTGCATTGCCGCAAAATTTCTCATGGTGAAGGATAGAATTCCATATTACGAAACAACGACGCCAAGCCATTGTCGTTGTATGCAAATATCCTCCCACCGTTTCGACCGCGCATCAGCAAAAGCCGCCGCCATTCCCTTTAGGCTCACCTGATCGGCCCGCCGCCGGCCCCGACAAAACCACAGATGGAGAATTCGATGCAGACCCAGATGCGTGACCAGCAGGTGGCAACTCTAGAGCACGATTGGGCGACCAACCCGCGCTGGAAGGGCATCAAGCGCACGTACTCCGCCGCCGATGTCGTGCGTTTGCGCGGCTCGGTCCAGGTCGAGCACACGCTGGCCCGCCGCGGCGCCGAAAAGCTCTGGAACCTCGTCAACACCGAGCCCTTCGTCAATACGCTCGGCGCCCTCACCGGCAACCAGGCGATGCAGCAGGTCAAGGCTGGCCTGAAGGCGATCTACCTCTCGGGCTGGCAGGTCGCGGGCGACGCCAACATCGCCGGCGAGATGTATCCGGACCAGTCGCTGTACCCGGTGAATTCGGTGCCGATGGTCGTCAAGCGCATCAACAACACCTTCACCCGTGCCGACCAGATCCAGTGGTCCGAAGGCAAGAACGAGATCGACTACTTCGCGCCCATCGTCGCCGATGCCGAAGCCGGTTTCGGCGGCGTGCTCAACGCCTTCGAGCTGATGAAGTCGATGATCGACGCAGGCGCCGCCGGCGTGCACTTCGAGGACCAGCTCGCCTCGGTCAAGAAATGCGGCCACATGGGCGGCAAGGTGCTCGTGCCGACGCGCGAGGCGGTAGCCAAGCTGACCGCGGCGCGTCTCGCCGCCGACGTGATGGGAACGCCGACTCTCGTCATCGCCCGCACCGACGCCGAAGCGGCCGACCTCGTGACGAGCGACGTCGATCCCAACGACAAGGGCTTTCTCACCGGCGAGCGGACCATCGAGGGCTTCTATCGCACGAAGCCCGGGCTCGAGCAGGCAATCTCTCGCGGCCTGGCTTATTCCGAGTACGCCGACATGGTCTGGTGCGAGACCGGCAAGCCCGATCTCGCCTATGCCAAGGCCTTCGCCGATGCGATCCACAAGAAGTTTCCGGGCAAGCTGCTCGCCTACAACTGCTCGCCGAGCTTCAACTGGAAGAAGAACCTCGACGACGCGACGATCGCCAAGTTCCAGCGCGAGCTGGGCGCGATGGGATACAAGTTCCAGTTCATCACGCTGGCCGGCTTCCACAGTCTCAACTACTCGATGTTCAACCTGGCGCATGGCTACGCGAAGAACAACATGACCGCCTTCGTCGAGTTGCAGGAAGCCGAGTTCGCCGCCGCCGAGAAGGGCTTCACCGCCGTCAAGCACCAGCGCGAGGTCGGCACCGGCTACTTCGACGCGGTGACGACGACGATCGAGCGCGATGCATCGACCGCGGCTCTCAAGGGCTCGACCGAAGACGAGCAGTTCTTCGATCGCAAGCACGCCTGAGGGCGCCCGCGCCGGCCGGCCCTCGCTCGCGGGCTTCTCTCGCGGGCGAGAGCCTTTGACCGGCGACTGACGTTTCGGTAAGGTCGGGTGTGCCCGACGACATTGCCACGCTTCGCCGCATCCTGAGCTCGGCCCGGATCATCGCCGTCGTCGGCCTTTCTGCCGAGTGGCATCGGCCGAGCTTCTTCGCCGCCAAGTACATGCAGGAGCACGGCTACCGAGTCATCCCGGTGAATCCGCGCTACGACGAAATTCTCGGCGAGCGCTGTCACGCCAGCCTGGAGACGATCGAGGTGCCTGTCGACATCGTCGACGTCTTTCGCAAGACCGAAGACGTGCTGCCGATCGCGCAACAGGCGATCGCCATCCACGCCAAGTGCCTGTGGCAGCAGATCGGCGTGAAGAACCTGGAGGCCGCGCGGCTCGCCGCCGAGGCAGGTCTCGACGTGGTCATGGACCGCTGCGTCAAGATCGAGCACGCGCGCCTGTTCGGCGGCCTCCATTGGGCGGGCGTCAACACCGGCGTGGTCTCCTCGCGGCGCGGCGGCTGAGACCTGGCGACATGGCCGATCGCGTCTTCCAGCCCGAGACCCTGGCCATCCACGCCGGGCAGATTCCCGACGCCGCGAC
This sequence comes from Burkholderiales bacterium, assembly GCA_038231215.1. Taxonomy (GTDB): domain Bacteria; phylum Pseudomonadota; class Gammaproteobacteria; order Burkholderiales; family Burkholderiaceae_C; genus Schlegelella_A. The sequence continues at coordinate 109,508 of JBBRLS010000004.1, forward strand.
CGGCGCGCGCGCCCTGCCGATCTACCAGACGACCAGCTTTGTCTTCGACAGTTGCGACCACGCCGCGAGCCTGTTCAACCTGCAGACCTTCGGCAATGTCTATTCGCGGCTGTCCAACCCGACCGTCGCCGCGCTCGAGGAACGCATTGCCGCGCTCGAAGGCGGGCGCGCCGCGCTCGCCTCGGCGAGCGGCATGGCAGCCGAGTCGATCGCGCTGCTGACCTTGCTCAACCCCGGCGACCACGTCGTCGCCGCCGGCTCGCTCTACGGCGGCACGGTCAGCCTGCTCGCCGTCAATCTCGAGCGGCTCGGCATCGCGACGAGCTTCGTCGATGCCTCGTCGACCGAAGCCTTCGCGGCGGCGATGCGGCCGAACACGCGCGCCGTCTTCGCCGAGAGCATCGGCAACCCGAGCCTGGCCGTGCTCGACATCGCAGCGGTCGCCGAGGTCGCGCACGCGCACGGCGTGCCGCTGATCATCGACAACACCGTGCCGTCGCCCTTTCTCTGCAACCCGATCCGGATGGGCGCCGACATCGTCGTGCATTCCGCCACCAAGTACCTCGGCGGGCACGGCACCACGCTCGCCGGCGTGATGGTCGAGAGCGGACGCTTCCCCTGGGACAACGGCAAGTTTCCCGGCATGACCGAGCCGTCGAAGGGCTACCACGGCGTGAAGTTTTTCGAGACCTTCGGCGACTTCGGTTTCACGATGCGGGCGCGCATGGAAACGCTGCGCGTCTACGGCGCATCGCTCTCGCCGAGCAGCGCCTGGCAGATCCTGCAAGGCGTCGAGACGCTGCCGCTGCGCATGGAGCGGCACTGCGCCAATGCGCTGGCCGTCGCCGAGTTCCTGCGCGCGCACAAGCGCGTGAGCTGGGTCAACTATCCGGGGCTGGCCGATCATCCGCAGCACGCATTGGTGACGAAGCAGATGCGCAGCGTCGGCGGCAAGCCCGGCGCCTCGGGCCTGCTCGCCTTCGGCGTCGAGGGCGGCCTCGCCGCCGGTGTGCGCTTCATCGAGGCGGCGCGCTTCATGAGCCACCTCGCCAACATCGGCGACACGCGCACGCTCATCATCCACCCGGCGTCGACGACGCATCGCCAGCTCGACGAAGCGCAGCAACTCGCCGCCGGCGTCAAGCCCGACATGGTCCGCATCTCGGTCGGCCTCGAGCACATCGACGACATCCTGTGGGACATCGACCAGGCGCTCGCCGCGACGGCCCTGTCGTCCTGAGCGCGATGTCATCCTGGGCCGCAGGCGAAGGATCTCCGCATGCGACGAGATCCTTCGCTTCGCTCAGGATGACATGGCTGCGCGCAGAATGACACCATGAACATCTACGAGCAGGATCTCGGCAAGACGGCAGCCAACTTCGTCGCTCTTTCGCCGGTGAGCTTCGTCGAGCGCAGCGCCGAGGTGTTCGGCGACCTCGAATCCGTCGTGCACGGCAAACGCCGCTACGACTGGCGACAGACGCGCGAACGTTCGGCGCGCCTCGCGGCGGCGCTCGCCTCGTTCGGCGTCGGCCGCGGCACGACGGTGAGCGTGATGCTGCACAACACGCCCGAGATGGTCGAGGCGCACTACGCCGTTCCGTCGTTGAACGCGGTGCTCAACACGCTCAACACGCGACTCGATGCCGGGCTGATCGCCTGGCAGATGAACCACTGCGAGACCGCCGTGCTGCTGACCGACCGCGAGCTGGCGCCGACGGTGAGCGCGGCGCTGCGCCTGCTGCAAGACGAGCACGGCCGTACGCCGATCGTCGTCGACGTCTGCGACAGCGAATACACGGGCCCGGGAGAGCGCGTCGGCCAGCACGAGTACGAAGCGCTGCTCGCCGCGCACGACCCGGTCGAGCAGCTCGGAGGACCGAAGGACGAGTGGGACGCAATCGCCGTCTCCTACACCTCCGGCACCACCGGCGACCCGAAAGGCGTGGTCACGCATCACCGCGGCGCCTACCTCAACGCGGTGTGCAACGCGGCGACCTGGACCATGCCGCACTTTCCGCGCTACCTGTGGACCTTGCCGATGTTCCACTGCAACGGCTGGTGCTTTCCGTGGACGGTGGCGATGCTCGGCGGCACGCACGTCTGCCTGCGCAAGGTCGAGGCCGAGGCGGTCTTCGACGCGATCCGCCGAGAACGTGTCGATCACTACTGCGCCGCGCCGATCGTGCACAACCTGCTCATCGCCGCGCCCGACGCGATGCGTGCCGGCATCGCACAGAAGGTGAGGGCGATGGTCGCCGGCGCGGCACCGCCTGCAGCGATGATCGAAGGCATGGCGCGCATCGGCTTCGACATCACGCACGTCTACGGGTTGACCGAGGTCTACGGGCCGGCGTCGGTGGCGGTGCGGCGCGTGTCGTGGAGCGATGAGTCGCTCTCCGAGCAGACCCGACTGAACGGTCGTCAGGGCGTACGCTATGCGCTCGAGGAGGGCATGACGGTGATGGACGCGAAGACCATGCGCGAGGTGCCCGCCGACGGCGAGACCATGGGCGAGATCATGTTCCGCGGCAACATCGTCATGAACGGCTACCTGAAGAACGCCAGGTCGACCGCCGAGGCGTTTGCTGGCGGCTGGTTCCACACCGGCGACCTCGCCGTCATCGAGGCCGACCGCTACGTCAAGATCAAGGACCGCAGCAAGGACATCATCATCTCCGGCGGCGAGAACATCAGCTCGCTCGAGGTCGAAGACGCGCTCTATCGCCATGCCGCGGTGATGGCCTGCGCCGTCGTCGCGCGGCCCGATCCGAAGTGGGGTGAGGCGCCGGTCGCCTTCGTCGAGTTGCGGCCCGGTGCGCAGGTCGAGGCGGCCGAACTGGTTGCGCACTGCAAGGCCTTGCTCGCCGGCTACAAGGTGCCGCGCGACATCCGCTTCGAGCCGATCCCCAAGACCTCGACCGGCAAGATCCAGAAGTTCCAGTTGCGCGAGCGGGCCAGGTCCGCTGCGGCGATCGAATAGGAGACGACGGCGATGACCACGAACACACCCGGCGAACACACGCCGCTCGTGCGCCGCGAGCGCGACGCGCGCGGCGTGCTGACGCTCACCCTGGCGCGACCGCAGTCGTTCAATGCGCTGAGCAGCGCCATGCTCGGCGCGCTGCAGGTCGAACTCGACGCTGCGGCCGCCGACGAGACGCTGCGCGTCGTCGTCCTCGCCGCCGAGGGCAAGGCGTTCTCCGCTGGCCACGACCTGAAGGAGATGCGCGCCGAGCCGTCGCAGGCCTACTACGAGGCGCTCTTCGCGCAGTGCGCGCACGTCATGCTGACGATCCAGCGCCTGCCGGTGCCAGTGATCGCGCGCGTGCAGGGCATCGCCACCGCAGCCGGCTGCCAGCTCGTCGCCGCCTGCGACCTGGCGGTCGCCGCGAGCACGGCGCGCTTTGCGGTGAGCGGGGTCAATCTCGGCCTGTTCTGCTCGTCGCCGAGCGTGGCGCTGTCGCGAAACCTGCAGAGGAAGGCGGCCTTCGAGATGCTCGTCACGGGAGACTTCATCTCGGCCGACGCAGCGAAGGCGCGCGGTCTCGTCAATCGCGTCGCGCCGACCGAAGCGCTCGATGCCGAGGTCGAGGCGCTCGTCGCCTCCATCGTTGCCAAGCCGCGCACGGCCATCGCGATGGGCAAGCAACTTTTCTACCGCCAGCTGGAGGTCGGTGTCGAGGCCGCCTATGCGGATGCGGGTCGCACCATGGCCTGCAACATGATGGACGAGTCCGCGCTCGAAGGCGTGCAGGCCTTCATCGACAAGCGCAAGCCCGCCTGGTCCGGCTGAGCCCGCAAGAGCCGCGGTACGGGCAGGGTTGTCCAGACAACCTTCGCTAAGTCCGGATTGAGACTTGGCGCGGCTTCCGGTATGGTTTTGCGGCTGCGCCAGTCAGGCCGCCGCCGCTGCTTACCATGCTCGAGGAGACAAGATGAGGAAGACGATCGTCGGCGTCATCGCCGGTTGTGCGCTGGCCTTCGCCGGCCAGGCGCTGGCCCAGGAAAAGCTCACCGTCTGGTGGGTCAAGGGCTTCTACAAGTCGGAAGACGACGCGCTGTTCGCGGCGATCAAGAAGTTCGAGGCCAAGCACCCGAAGATCAAGGTCGAGCTCTCGCAATACGCGATCCAGGACATGATCCCGAAGACCGTGTCCGCGCTCGACTCGGGCAGCCCGCCCGACGTCGCCTACGCCGACGTCTACGACTTCCAGGTCACCGCCAAGTGGGCCTTCGACGGCAAGCTCGAGGACATCAGCAGCGTCATCGATCCGATCCGTTCGCGCTTTGCGCCCAACACGGTCGAGACGACCTTCCTGTACAACGACGCCGAAAAGAAGCGCGCGTACTACGCCTTTCCGATCAAGCAGCAGACGATCCACATCCAGTACTGGAAGGACATGCTCGGCGACGCCGGCTTCAAGGAGTCGGACATCCCGAAGGACTGGAAGGACTACTGGAACTTCTGGTGCGACAAGGTGCAGCCGGCCTCGCGCCAGAAGACGGGTCAGCGCACCTTCGGCATCGGCCAGCCGCTCGGCGTTGATTCGAGCGACTCGTTTTTTTCGTTCCTCACCTTCGCCGACGCCTACAACGTCAAGATGGTGAGCGACAGCGGCAAGCTTCTCGTCGACGATCCGACGGTCCGCCAAGGTCTGATCAATGCGCTGACCGACTACACGGCGGTGTACAGCAGGGGCTGCTCGCCGCCGTCGTCGACGAGCTGGAAGGACCCGGACAACAACGTCGCCTTCCACAACAAGACCACGGTGATGACGCACAACGCGACGATCTCGATCGCCGCCAAGTGGCTCGACGACGCCAACAACGCGGCGCTCACCGACGCCCAGCGCGCCCAGGCGAAGAAGAACTACACCGAGCTGATCGCGACCGCGCAGTGGCCGAACAAGCCCGACGGCAGCAAGTTCGTCTACCGGGCCGCGATCAAGACCGGCGTCATCTTCAAGAACGCCAAGAACCTGGCCGGCGCCAAGCAGTTCGTCGCCTTCATGCTCGACGAAGCCAACTTGCAGCCCTACGTCGAGGGTTCGCTCGGGCGCTGGTTCCCGGTCACCAAGGTCGGGCAGGAAAGCCCGTTCTGGAAGGCCGACCCGCACCGGCTCGCGGTCTACAACCAGTTCAAGGCGGGCACGGTCACCTTCGAATTCACCAAGAACTACAAGTTCACGGTCCTCAACAACGAGAACGTCTGGGCCAAGGCGATGAACCGCGTGCTCAACGAGAAAGTACCGGTCGACAAGGCTGTCGACGAGATGATCTCGCGCATCAAGACGGTCGCCGGCTCTCCGGGCTAGCCGCAAGCGCGACGCTCGATGAGCGCCGTCCTCGGCACCGCCGTCGCCACGGGCGCCCCCGTGGCGCCGCGCGGCTTCGACCGCTGGCGCTTCTGGGGCCTCGCGTTCGTCGTGCCCTATCTGCTTGTCTTTCTCGTCTTCGTTCTCTATCCGGTCTGCTACGGCCTCTGGCTGGCGCGCCATCCGGCCAGCTACGTCAAGCTGTTCGAGGACCCGATCTTCTTTCGCACGGTCGTCAACACGATCGTCTTCATCGTCGTTGCGATCAACCTGAAGATGATCGTGGCGCTGGTGGTCTCGGGCTTCCTGATTCAGCAACGCTGGTGGATCAAGATTCTCTCGTTGATCTTCATCCTGCCCTGGGCGGTGCCGTCGATTCCGACGATCCTGTCGGTGCGCTTCATGCTCAATCCGGAGTGGGGCGTCATCAACCAGATCATCTTCAGCCTGAGCGGACGCGACGGCCCCAACTGGCTGAACGACCCGACGCTCGCGCTCTCCTTCTCGATGTTGATGCACATCTGGAAGTCGCTGCCCTTCTGGACGCTGATCCTCGTCGCCGGCCGGCTGGCGATTCCGGCCGAGCAGTACGAAGCCGCATCGGTCGACGGCGCGACGAGTTGGCAGAAGTTCCGCTTCATCACCTGGCCGTCGATGCGCACGCTCTACCTCACCTCGACCATCCTGTCGATGATCTTCACGCTCGGCGACTTCAACAGCGTCTACCTGCTGACGGGTGGTGGCCCGGCCGACCTGACGCACGTGCTGGCCACGCTCGGCATCCGCTACCTTCGGCTCGACCAGGTCGACCTGGCCATGGCGTCGATCGTCGTCGCCCTGCCGCTGGTGTTGCCGCTCGTCTACTTCATGATGAAGCGGCTTTCCAAATGAAGACGGGCAGCACGCTGTGAAGCAAACCGGCTGGAAGGCGGTCGCCACGGAGGCGAAGCTGTTGCTGATCGGCGTGCCGCTCTTCATCTGGACGATGGTTCCGATCTACCACCTGTTCCTGTTCTCGATCTCGAGCAAGGACTCCGCGACGTCCGGGCGCCTCTGGCCCAAGGAACCGACTCTGCAGAACTTCGCCTTCGTCTTCGGCGAGAAGCATTTCTATCTCGAGCACTTCTGGCTGCAGCTCGGCAACTCGACACTGATCGCCGTCGCCGTGGCCGCGATCACGCTGTTCGTCGCCACGACCGCCGCGTTCGCGATCAGCCGGCTCAAGGTGCGCGGCGGGCGCACGGTGATGAACCTCGCGCTCTTCACCTACTTCATCCCGGCCGCCTTTCTCGCCGTGCCCATGTACAAGACGATGGGCAACTACGGGCTGCTGAACAGCCAGTGGGCTCTCATCCTGGCGATGGTGACGATCGCCTCGCCCTACTGCATCTGGGTGCTCAAGCAGGCCTCCGACAAGCTGCCCTGGGAGCTCGACGAAGCGGCGCGCATCGACGGTGCCTCGCCCTTGCAGCTGTTCCGCCTCGTCTACCTGCCGCTGATGCTGCCTTCGCTGGTGGCGGTGGGCACCTACGCGTTGCTCCTGGCGTGGAACGAATACCTGTTCGCCTTCCTGCTGCTCTCGAACGACCGCAGCTTCACGCTCTCGGTGGCGCTGGGAAACTTCCTCGCCGCCGACGATTCGCCGTGGGAACTGCTGATGGCCACCGGCCTGATCTACGCCTTGCCGCCGGCGGCGATCTACTACGCATTCAAGCGCTACATGGTCGGCGGCCTGACGGCCGGCGCCGTGAAGAGCTAGCCGAAAGACACCGCCCTATGGCATCGCTCGCATTCCGCAACGTCGAAAAGAGCTTCGGCAGCGTCAAGGTCATCCACGGCATCGGCTTCGACATCGCCGACGGCGAGTTCGCCGTGCTGGTCGGCCCCTCGGGCTGCGGCAAGTCGACCTTGCTGCGCATGCTTGCCGGGCTCGAGGACATCAGCGGCGGCACGATCGCCATCGATGGCCACGTCGTCAACGAAGTCGAGTCCAAGGACCGCGACATCGCCATGGTGTTCCAGAGCTACGCGCTCTATCCGCACATGACGGTCGCCGACAACATGGGCTTCAGCCTGAAGCTGCGCAAGGCCGACCCCAAGCTCACGGCCGAGCGGGTCGCGCAGGCAGCGAAGATCCTCAACCTCGGCCCCTATCTCGAGCGCTATCCGCGCGAGCTCTCGGGCGGCCAGCGGCAGCGCGTGGCGATGGGGCGCGCCATCGTGCGCGACCCCAAGGTCTTTCTCTTCGACGAGCCCTTGTCGAACCTCGACGCCAAGCTGCGCGTGGCGATGCGCGCCGAGATCAAGGCGCTGCACCAGCGCCTGAAGACGACCACCGTCTACGTCACGCACGACCAGGTCGAGGCGATGACGATGGCCGACCGCATCGTCGTCATGCAGGACGGGCACATCGAGCAGATCGGCACGCCGCTCGAGCTCTACGACCGCCCGAACAACCTGTTCGTCGCGCAGTTCATCGGCTCGCCGGCCATGAACGTCGTGCACGGCACGCTCCGGCGCAATGCCGGCTTGGCCTGGGTCGAGGCCGAGTCGGGCATTCGCTGGCCGCTGCCGGCCGCGGCGATGGGCCAGGACGGCCAGTCCGTGGCCTATGGGGTGCGGCCGGGCGACCTGGCCGTCGGCGGCGGCGAGGGCGCGGTGCCGGCCGAGGTGATCGTCGTCGAGCCGACCGGCGCCGAGACCGAGCTGCTGGTACGCGCCGGCGCGGCGCAGATCGTCGTCGTCATGCATGGGCGCACCGACGTGCGGCCCGGCCAGGCGATTTCACTCGCCGTCGATTTGGGCGGCGTTCACCTCTTCGACCCGGCGAGCGGCGCCGCCATGCGGGCCTGACGCGCAAGGCGCCGTTTCGGCGCTGAACGCAGCGTCGGAAAGATGCGGTTACGGATGACACCATGAACGGTGTCACGACTTCCTCGTGCCGCTTTCCCGGCGGTTCGTGGCGTGCCCCACGACGCGAGGCCGATCTCCTACGCTTCTCTCGCTGCCAGCCATGGCGTGCCTCCGCACACCGGCACTCGCGGCGCGGGAGGTCGTATGAATCGCTGGCTCGGGCTCGTTGGAACTGTTCTATTCCTTACCCAGAGCATCGCCTCGGCACGCGACTCGGTCTACCTCAGCCAACCGCGCGCGGGTATGCAAAAGGTCTCGACTGCTGCCGATGCGCGCTCGTATCGCGTCGATGCCGCGCGCCATGTCTACGAAGCCTACGCGCCGCGCATCTTCAAGGGGCGCCTGCCGCCGCTCATCCACGCGGTGGTCGTTGTCGAGACGACCGTCGACGCGAGCGGCCGGCCGAGCGATGTCAAGGTCGTGCGCGGACCTTCGCACGCGCCCGACGTAACGGCCGCCGTGGTCGAGATGATCCGTCGCGCCAGCCCCCTGCCGGCGCCGTCACGCCTTGCCGGCAACTTCAAGTTCACCGAGATCTGGCTCGTCACCAAGGACGGGCGCTTCCAGCTCGATGCCTTGACCGAAGGGCAAAACTGACATTGCGGGGCGCTGGGCGCGGGGCGCCCCGCGCCCCGCAATGTCATCCTGAGCGCAGCGAAGGATCTCCGCGCCACCGCAGTTTTCATCCTGAGCGCCACCGACGAGATCCTTCACTTCGTTCAGGATGACATCGAGTGTTCAGGATGACATCGAGTGTTCAGGATGACATCGAGTGTTGGGGATGACATCGAGTGTCCGGGATGACATCGAGTGTCCAGGATGACATCGATGGTCACATGCCGGCCGTGAAGCCGCCGTCGACGTAGAGCACCTGCCCGGTCACGAAGTCGGCGGCCGACGAGGCCAGGAACACTGCCGCACCGGCGATCTCCTGCGGCTGCGCCCAGCGACCTGCGGGCGTTCGCTTGGCGACCCAGGCGCTGAACTCGACGTTCGCGGTCAACGCAGAATTCATCTCGGTCGCGAAGAAGCCGGGGGCGATCGCATTGCACTGGATGCCGTGCGGCGCCAACTCGACGGCGAGGCCGCGCGTCAGCATCGCGATGCCGCCCTTGCTCGCCTGGTAAGGCACCGTCGTGGGCCGCGCCAGTCTCGACATCAACGAGCCGATGTTGATGATCTTGCCGGACTTGCGCGCCTTCATCGCCGGGATGACGGCGCGAGCGAGGAAGAAGGGCGCGTCGAGGTTGGTGGCGAGGACGCGGCGCCAGTCCGCGTCGCTGAACTCCTCGATCGGCGCGCGATGCTGCACGCCGGCGTTGTTGACGAGGATGTCGATCCGCTCGAAGCGGGCAATGACGTCGGCGATGCCGGCATTCACCGCGGCAGAGTCGGTCACGTCGAAGACCGCCGTCTCGACCTGCAGGCCGTTGCTCGTCAGGATTGCCGCAGCGGCATCGAGCTTGGCTGCGCCGCGACCGTTGACGACGACCCGCGCGCCGGCTTCAGCCAGGCCGCGCGCCATGGCGAAGCCGAGACCCGATCCGCCGCCGGTGACGAGGGCGGTCTTGCCGCTCAGATCGAAGGGCGCGCCCATCACGGCACCGGCGACAGCAAGGGCTTGCCGGCGAAATGCGCCTGGAGGTTGCCGAAGGCGCGGTCGGCCATGGCGCGGCGCGTCTGCCAGGTCGCGCTGCCGACGTGCGGCGTGAGCACGACGTTGTCGAGTGCGATCAGCGCCGCCGGCACGTTGGGCTCGTTCTCGAAGACGTCGAGGCCGGCGCCGGCGATCGTGCCGTTCTGCAGTGCCTCGACGAGCGCCGCTTCGTCGACTACCGAGCCGCGGGCGACGTTGATCAGGTAGCCTTCCTTGCCGAGCGCCTGCAGCACCTTGGCGTCGATGAGCTTGTGCGTGCCGGCGCCGCCCGGCGTGATGACGACGAGAAAGTCGACCTCGGCCGCCAGGGCTTCCGCGCTCGGAAAGTAGCGAAAGCCGTTCCCCGCCTTCTCGCTGCGCGCGGTGTACGCGATCGACATGCCGAAGGCCTCGGCCCGCTTGGCGATGGCCGTGCCGATGCGGCCGAGCCCGACGATGCCGAGCCGCGCGCCGCTGACCTTGCGCGCCAATGGCATCGGCCCATTCGCCCAGTGGCCTTCGCGCACGTAGCGATCGGCCTGCGGAATGCGACGCGAGACCGCGAGCACCAGCCCGATCGCCAGGTCGGCGACCTCGTCGTTGAGCACATCGGGCGTGTTGGTGACGCCGATGCCGCGCTCGCGTGCCGCGGCGACGTCGATGCCGTCGTAGCCGACGCCGAACACCGAGATGATCTCCAACGCCGGCAACTGCGCGATCAGCTCGCGCGACACCTTGGACTCGCCGCTCGCCGAGATGGCGCGGATGCGTGGCGCGACCGCGGCGAAGGCGGTCGCGTCGGACTGGTGGATGCGGTCGTGAACGCGGAACGCCGAGCGCAGCGACTCCATCATCGGCGGCCAGAGCTTGGCGACGACGAGGACTTCGGGCTGCGCGCCTTCGGCGACAGGTGAGGGCGGCGTCATCGGCAGGTCTCCGGTATTGGTGTCAGTGTCAGGAAGCGGTCGTGGCGCAGTCGCGCCGGAATGCTTGCGGCGGCGAAGAAGCGAAGCTCGAGGCTGGTGCGGTCGAGCGCCATGTCGGAACGCACGTGCGTATGGTGCAGCACGCCGCCTTTGAAGACGAGCGCATCGCCGGCTTGCAGCGACGGCCGCGAGAACGCTCGCTCATCGTGACGCGTACGAACCGCCTCCTCGGCGAGCGCGGACAGGGGCAACAAGGCCTCGTACTCGCGATCGATGAACTCGAGCCCGGGCGCGTCGACGCCGCACGGCGTCAAGGCGATCCAGCAGGTCAGCATCGACAGCAATGCGGGGTCGGATGCCGCAGCCTTCGGGTCGAGAAAATCGAAGCCGAGCGCGCCGTCCTGATGCCAGCTGTGCGGTGCATGCCCGGGCGGATAGCGGCGCGGCGCGTATTGGCGCCGCACCCAGCAGCGATCGATGTCGCACGCCAGCGCGTCGCCCAGCTGCGCATGGCACAGGGCGCCCACTTCACCGGCGACCACGGATCGGGCGATGGCCGCCAGGTCGAGACCTCCGACCGCCGCGACTCGCAACGACGAGCTGTGCGCATTGAAGTCGCCGCCCGGATCGGGCGAACGATGCGACCACGCCGGATGCGCGTCGATCGCGGCCAGCCAGGCCTTTGCCGTCGCCGCAGAGACGACGCCGCGAAGCCGCGTCGCGGCCGTCATCACATGCCGACGTAGTTCGGCCCGCCGCCGCCTTCGGGCGTGACCCAGACGATGTTCTGGGTCGGGTCCTTGATGTCGCAAGTCTTGCAGTGGACGCAGTTCTGCGCGTTGATCTGCAGGCGCTCGGTGCCGTTGTCGCTGACGTACTCGTAGACGGCAGCCGGGCAATAACGGCTCTCGGGCCCGGCGTACTTGGCGAGGTTGACGGCGACCGGAACGCTCTTGTCCTTGAGCGTCAGGTGCGCGGGCTGGTTCTCGGCGTGGTTGGTGTTGCTGATGAACACGCTCGAGAGCCGATCGAAGGTGAGCTTGCCGTCGGGCTTGGGGTAGACGATCTTCTCGCTCTCGGCCGCGGGCTCGAGATAGAGATGGTCTGCCTTGGCGCGGTGCAGCGTCCACGGCGGCGCCTTGAAGCCGAGCTTGGGCAGCAGCCACTGCTCGATGCCGGTCATCAAGGTCGCCGTCGTGCGGCCCTTCTTGAACCATTGCTTGAAGTTGCGCGAGCGGTCGAGCTCCGCATGCAGCCAGCTCTTCTCGAAGGCGGCCGGATAGGCCGAGAGCTCGTCGTGGCTGCGACCCGCGACGAGCGCGTCGAACGCAGCTTCGGCGGCGAGCATGCCGGTCTTGATGGCGGCGTGACTGCCCTTGATGCGGCTGGCGTTGAGATAGCCCGCTTCGCAGCCGACGAATGCGCCGCCCGGAAACACCGTCTTCGGCAAACTGAGAATGCCGCCCGCCGTCAGTGCCCGCGCGCCGTAGCCGAGGCGCTTGCCGCCTTCGAGCGTCTTCCTGATCTCGGGGTGCAGCTTCCAGCGCTGCATTTCCTCGAACGGGCTCAGATACGGATTGGCGTAGTCGAGGCCGACGACGAAGCCGAGCTCGACCTGGTTCTTGTCGAGGTGATAGAGGAACGAGCCGCCGTAGGTCGCCGAGTCGAGCGGCCAGCCGGCGGTGTGCATCACGAGGCCGGGTTGCGCCTTGTCGGGCGCCACTTCCCACAGCTCCTTGATGCCGATGGCGTAGCTCTGCGGGTCCTTGCCCGCGTCGAGCGCAAAGCGCGCGATGAGCTGCTTGCCGAGGCTGCCGCGCGAGCCTTCGGCGAAGACCGTGTACTTCGCGTGCAACTCCATGCCGAGCTGAAAGCCGTCGCCCGGCTCGCCGTCCTTGCCGACGCCGAGGTTGCCGGTGGCCACGCCCTTGACTGCGCCCTTGTCGTCGTACAGCACTTCGGCAGCGGGAAAGCCGGGAAAGATCTCGACGCCCAGCCCTTCGGCCTGCACGGCGAGCCACTTCACGAGATTGCCGAGACTGATGACGTAGTTGCCGTGGTTCTTGAAGCAATCGGGCAGGAAGAAGGCGGGCGTGGTCTTCGTGCCGGTCTCGCTCAGGAAAAGAAAGCGGTCGGCCGTCACCGGCTGGTTCAAAGGTGCGCCGTCTTCCTTCCACTTTGGCAGCAGCTCGTTCAGCGCGATCGGATCCATGATCGCGCCCGAAAGAATGTGCGCGCCGGGCTCCGAGCCTTTCTCGAGAACGAGCACCGAGACCTCGTGCGAGCGCTCGGCGGCGAGCTGTTTCAGCCGGATCGCCGTGGCCAGGCCGGCCGGACCCGCGCCGACGATGACGACGTCGTATTCCATGGCCTCTCGCGGACCGTACTTCGTGAGGATCTCGTCGGCTGTCATCGTTGTTCTCTTGGCTACACTCGAAGGCGATTCTAGGAGCGCCTTTCCCCATGAGCTACCACATCGATCTCTCGGGCCGCGTCGCGCTCGTCACCGGCGCGTCGAGCGGGCTCGGCGCCCAGTTCGCTCGCGTGCTGGCGAAAGCCGGCGCCGGCGTCGCGCTGGCGGGCCGGCGCGTCGAGCGGTTGAAGACCCTGCGCGCCGAGATCGAGGCCGAAGGCGGCGACGCACACGTCGTGCCGCTCGACGTGACCGACCACGACAGCATCAAGGCCGCCGTGGCGCACACCGAGACGGAGATGGGGACGATCGACATCCTCGTCAACAACTCGGGCGTGGCGAGCTCGCAGAAGCTCGTCGAAGTCACGCCCGAAGACTTCGACACCATCTTCGACGTCAACACGCGCGGCGCCTTCTTCGTGGCGCAAGAGGTCGGCAAGCGCATGATCGCGCGCGCCCAGGGCGCGGCGCCGGGCACTTTCACCGGCGGCCGCATCGTCAACATCGCGTCGATGCTGGGCTTGCGCGTGATGAGCCGCGTCGGCGTCTACGCGATGAGCAAGGCGGCGATGATCCACATGACCAAGGCGATGGCACTCGAGTGGGGCCGCTACGGCATCAACGTCAACGCCATCTGCCCCGGCTACATCGACACCGAGATGACGCATCTGCAGTGGCAGACCGAGGCCGGCCGAAAGTTCGTGGAGACGATGCCGCGCAAGCGCGTCGGCAACGCTGCCGACCTCGACGCGGTGCTGATCATGTTGTGCGCGAACGAGAGCCACTTCGTGAACGGCGCCGTGGTCGCGGCCGACGACGGTTTCGGCCTCTGATGCTTGTGCTGACGCCCGGGTCATCCTGAGCGCAGCGAAGGATCTCCCCGCCCCGATGCGCCCACTTTCCCTCCTGGAGGCTCGTGCCCTCGGCGTGCTCGTCGAGAAGGCGCACACGGTCCCCGACAGCTATCCGCTCTCGCTCAACGCGCTGACGCTCGGCTGCAACCAGAAGACGGCGCGCGACCCGGTGCTCGCCGCGAGCGACGCCGAAGTGCAGGCCGCGGCCGACGCGCTGAAGCAGCTTTCGCTGGCGTTCGAATCGAGCGGGTCGCGCGTCAGCCGCTACGAACACAACCTGGGCCGCGCGCTCGGGCTGCCCTCGCAATCGGTGGCATTGCTCGCGGTGCTGATGCTGCGCGGGCCGCAGACGACCTCGGAGCTGCGCGCCAATTGCGAACGACTGCATCGCTTTGCCGACGTCTCCGCCGTCGAGGGATTTCTCGACGAACTCGCGGCCCGCGCTGACGAGAAGGGCGGTGCGCTCGTCGCACGGCTGGCCCGCGCACCGGGCTCGCGCGAGGCGCGCTGGGCGCAACTCCTGACCGGACCCGTGAGCGCGGCGTCGCTCGCGACGGCGGCCGATGGCGAAGACTTCGTCGCGGTGAGCGAGCTCGCGGCAATGAAGTCGCGCCTCGCCAGCGCCGAGGCGGAGATCGCCGCGCTTCGTTCGCTGGTCGACCGGCTCTACGCGGAGCTGGATATTTCCCGCACCTGAGAGCCGGGCCGCCATGCGATTCGATCTACCCGAAGCGAAGAAGCTCACCTTCGAGATGGTCATCCCCATCCGCTGGGGCGACATGGACGCGATGGGCCACGTCAACAACACGCTGTACGTGCGCTATCTGGAGATTGTCCGCATCGAATGGCTGACCCGGGTCTGGGGCGCGCCGGACGTGAGCGGCGAGGGCCCCGTGATCGTCAACACCTTCTGCAATTTCCTGCGCCAGCTCAAGTACCCCGGCGACGTGCTGGCCAAGCACTACGTGTCCGACCCGGGCCGCACCAGCTTCATGGCCTGGGTGACGCTGGAACGCACCGACGAGCCCGGCGTGCTCTACGCGACCGGCGGAGCGAAGACGGTCTGGATCAACTACAGGCAGGAACGGTCGGTGCCGTTGCCGGAGGCGCTGCGGGCGTTGATCGGCTGAACCTGGTGCTCAGGCTGCTGCGGCCGTGACGCGGCGGGGCATCCATCGCGTCAGCTTGGGGCGGAGGTCGCGCGCCGAATACGGCTTGCCGAGGTAGTCGTCCATGCCGGCGGCGAGGCACTTCTCGCGGTCGCCGGCCAGGGTATTGGCGGTGATGGCGATGATGGGCGTTCGTCGCGCGCCCGTGCGTGCCTCGAGTTCGCGGATGTGGCGTGCCGCGTTGTAGCCGTCGCGGAAGGATAGGCCGTTGTTCCCCGGGCCGGAAGCCTTCCCAGGTAGCACTTCCCGAGTGTGGTGCGCCGATTTTGCGTTGCACCTATCGTCCGACGCGTGCTGACGCGCGCCTGTGATGGTGAGTGCGCTAAATTCCCTACCCCCCGGTCGACGCACCGGGAGAAGGGAAGATCATCTAGCGACCGTATGAGCCTCGCGCAGTGGCCTGGCCGTCAAGACGGCCTGCTCGCTTGGAGCAGCCGGCGTCGCCACGTAGTCGAACTCGAAACCCGCGCTGGAGCAGCCGCGAACTGCATGGGTTGCGAGCGTGGCGAGGCCGAGGTCGTGGGTGAGCCTCAGCATGGCGTCGAGGATGCAAGCCGTCCTGCCGTCCTCGCAGGCTAGCTGAATGAAGCTGTCGTCGAAGCGCACTGCCGCGATCAGCTCACCGCACACCGCGCTGAGCGGCGTATGAGAATTGACGTGATCGAGAACGATACCGACGCGGTGGTCTGTCAAAAACTCCGCATCCATTGCAGAAAGAATGTCTCGATCGACGGCGATGAATATTCGAGCGCCGCGCGCCAAATTGGACGCCCGAGACACGGCGCCGGCGACTTCATCGGAGCGGACTGAATGCAATGCCGCGAAGACAAACGTAGGAGGCGCGACGTGGGTGTCGATGGTTCGCTTGCCGACTCCGATCCCCGTCCGACGTTGAATTGGCGCTTGATGCGCGATCTCAAGGCCCCATCGTGACGGATCTGAAGTGGATTCCCACCGGATCACCGAAGTGCCGATGCTCATGGCTTGGACCGTTTCCGAGCCGCTTGTCGGTGAAGCTCAAGGGTACTTAAGGACCGAGAAAACGTACGGCCAGTCGATGTGAAT
This sequence comes from Burkholderiales bacterium, assembly GCA_038231215.1. Taxonomy (GTDB): domain Bacteria; phylum Pseudomonadota; class Gammaproteobacteria; order Burkholderiales; family Burkholderiaceae_C; genus Schlegelella_A. The sequence goes on from JBBRLS010000004.1 coordinate 125,802, forward strand.
GTCGGGGTGGTCGGTCTTGGCCAAGAAGTCGTAGTACCAATGGCCTGCTCTTCGAAGTCGTGCCTCGAACTCGCAAGTCGGCATGACGAAAATCCAGTGGGGAATGTTATTGCCGTACGAAATGGGAAACGGGCCGCCTTGTAATTCGTCGAACTGGAGCGAACGAAAGACTTGCGCCATCGACCTGCGCCCGCCAGTGACATTGAAGTCAACACCTGCCGCGCGACAGATTTCGTATGTAGCCTTGACAAGGGCAGCGGTGACGAGCTTGCTTGTCGCACCGACCTCGACACCGAGACGTGTGCTCTCGACCAGACGTTTGTCGGAGAAGGCTTTAAGAAGCGCCGCCTCTCCTTCCAGGCGAAGGGGTCGCTTGACGTTCGATTGAAGCCGCAACGAGCCGACGGGTTGACCGTCGAACTTTCTCTCGGCAAGCAGGACAAGTACATCTGACTTCAGATCCTCGGCCTCTGGCGTCCGTAGAGACTGCCCCAGAAACGGCATATGGCGTATGTACGCGGATGCCCTGACTTCGACCGCTTTTTCCAGATCTTGAGGTGTTGTAACGACGCGCACCGTGAATGGCAGGTGCTCTACGCGTTCAGGCGCGACGGAATAAGCCCTTGTGGGAGGTAGAAAGATGTTCAACCGATTCATTTTGCGGGGAAGGTGCCGATACAGACGTGCTCGTCGAGCCAAGCCTCAGCGTCAGAATGCATGTCCTTCAATCGTTTCCTGTCAACTCTTCGCCGTTTGCGCGCACGTCCGTTCCGAGATCGTGAACTAGAACACGAATTTCGCCTCGTTTTCCGTTCGGCTGGCGTTCGCTCGTTGGAAGTTGCCACCGGCATCGGTGGACTCGCATTCCTCGGATTCTTCCTGATCTACGCGCTGGCGGCGCGGGACTCTCCGTTTGCACAGCCGCAGCCCATACGGCTGACGATGGTCGTCGCTCTCCTATCCGGGGCTGCGCTGATCCGATTCAGACGACATTTCGTGGCGAAGCACTACGAGTGGATCTGCAGCTCGATCCTTGTCGTCTGCATCGTTTGCACGTCAGTCATTGGTAGCTTGAATCGGGTAGATGAGTCGCCGTACTCCCGCTACTGGGCGATCTTCTCGGCTGCCGTGTTCATTACTTGCATCATCTTCGGCTTCACTCGCCTGTCGCTGCCGGCGACGCTCATGCTCGCTGCGTTAAACGCCGGCCTGGCCATTCTGTTCGCAAGAAGCCATGGCGGCGATGCAGCAGTCATGCAGCGGCTCGTTGTGCATCTGACGGCCATCAATTTCGTGTGCTACGCGCTGTACCGCCTTATCAGCATCCGCGAGCGAAAGCTGTTTCTGCGCGGTAAGCGCCAACGCAGCATCCTTGCCCTCAAACGCGCCCGCGACAAGGCGGAGGATGCGAGCCGCGCCAAATCTGCATTCTTGGCGAACATGAGTCACGAGATCCGTACGCCAATGAACGGGATCATTGGCTCGCTCGCGTTGCTCGACAAGACAGATTCGGAGGACCGGCGTCGAACCCTGATCGACGTCGCGCGACAGGCCGCCGACGGCCTTCTGCAGACTTTGAACGAAATTTTGGATTATGCAAAGCTCGATGCCAAGAGCGGTTCGCTCCATGTCGCTCCGATGGATTTGCGTCGGATCTGTCAGCTGGCTGTCCAGACTTTTCAAGCCAACGCAACGGCGAAACGTATCGCGTTGCGGTTCGACGCCTCCTACTATCCGACCGATCTCTGGACCCTGTACGGCGACGAAGAGAAGCTGCGGAGGATCGTCATGAACTTGGTCAGCAACGCTATCAAGTTCACGGCCGAGGGCGGCGTCACTTTGCGCCTTCGCGGGATCCGATCGGCCGAAGGTGTCGACGTCGTTCTGCGCGTCGCCGACACCGGCATCGGCATCCCCGCCGACAAAGCCCCGCTCCTGTTCGAGCCGTTCTATCAGGTCGAGTCGGGAATGTCGCGCAGCTATGGCGGCACCGGCTTGGGTTTGGCGATCTCCCGGCAACTGGCGGAGTTGATGGGGGGGAGCGTTCGCGTACGTAGCGTGGTCGGACGAGGAAGCGTCTTCACTGTCCGCCTTCACCTCAAGCAATGCAACGAACGTGTTGAGCAAGTTAGGGCGGCCCCTGCTTTGGCACCTGCGGGATTGGCCGCTGCTCGCGGCAAGACGGTGCTCTTGGTGGAAGACAACGCGGTCAATGCATTCATCTCCGCCGCGTCGCTGGAGAGCATGGGAGTCGCTTCCATCCACGCGGCAAACGGCGACGAGGCCTTCCAGCGCTACTGCGAACGCGGTTTCGACGCGGTCCTGATGGATTGCGAGATGCCGGTAATGGACGGCTTCGCCGCGACCCGGCTCATCCGCGAATTCGAAGCCCGCACCGGAAAGGCGCGCACGCCCATCATTGCCCTGACGGCCAATGCGCTTACCGGTGATCGCGAACATTGCTTGCGCCATGGAATGGACGACTACCTGAGTAAACCCATCGAGCTCAGGCAACTGGGCTTCCTCGTGGCGAAGTGGCTCGGCAGCGATACGCCCGCGGCCAACGGCGTGGAGGAGCGACCCGACAGCGCGACCGCGCGCGCCGCGTAGGCGAGTCCGGCCGCTTCAGATCAGCGCATAAGTCGTCGTCGCATGGGCAGCGAGCTTCCCATCCGGCGTCCGAAACTCGACCTCGCCATAGCTCAGGCTCTTCCCAAGGCGTAGCACCTTGGCGACCACGGTGACCGCCTCGATCTCCTTCGCCACCGGCCGCAAAAAGCTCGTCTGCAATTGCACCGTCGTCATCGGCTTGAATTCGCCGAGCTTCGCAATCATGGCGATCAGCATCGCCGAATCGGCCGCCGACATGATCGCCTGCCCGCACAGCACGCCGCCCGCGTGAACGAGGTCCGGCGCGACGGGCAGGCTCAGCGTCACGCTGTTCTCCCCGACCGACTCGACGCGCAGCCGAAGCAGCCCGACGTACTCGGCGGCGACGCCGTCGAAGATGGATTGCAGGGTGGCCACGTCGATCATCGTGTTGTCGATTCTAGGAGCCCGCTCCGGAGATAATCTCCGCCTTCGCTCGCAGGAATCGGTCCATGAACAAGATATTTCCGAGCGCCGCCGCGGCGCTCGCAGGCGTCGTGCACGACGGGCAATTGCTCGCGGTCGGCGGCTTCGGCCTCTGCGGCATCCCTGAGGCGCTGATCGAGGCGCTGCGCGACTCGCGGGTCAAGGACCTGACGGTCATCTCCAACAACGCCGGCGTCGACGGCTTCGGCCTCGGCATGCTGCTCGAGACGCGCCAGATCAAGCGCATGATTTCGAGCTACGTCGGCGAGAACAAGGAGTTCGAGCGCCAGTACTTGGCCGGCGAACTCGAACTCGAGTTCACGCCGCAAGGCACCTTGGCCGAGAAGCTGCGCGCCGGCGGTGCCGGCATCCCGGCGTTTTTCACCCGCACCGGCGTCGGCACGCTGGTGGCCGAGGGCAAGGAAACGCGCGAGTTCGACGGCCACGTCTACGTCATGGAGCGCTCGCTCGTTCCCGAGGTTGCACTGGTCAAGGCACAGAAGGCCGACAAGAGCGGCAACCTCGTGTTCCGCCGCACGGCGCGCAACTTCAACCCGGCCTGCGCGATGGCCGGCAAGATCACGATCGCTGAGGTCGAAGAGATCGTCGAGACCGGCTCCATCGATCCCGATGCCGTACACCTGCCGGGCATCTACGTGCACCGCATCGTGCTCAACGCGCACCCGGAAAAACGCATCGAGAAGCGCACCGTCAGGGCTGCCGTGCCGGCCGACGCCGCGGCCAGGCAAGCGATCGAAGCCATTGCCAAAGCTGCCGAAAAGACGGGGGTCTGACCATGGCCTGGACACACGACAAGATGGCGGCCAAGGCTGCCCATGAGCTGAAGGACGGCTTCTACGTCAACCTCGGCATCGGCTTGCCCACGCTCGTCGCCAACCACGTCCGGCGCGACACCGAGGTCTGGCTGCAAAGCGAGAACGGCATGCTCGGCATCGGCCCGTTCCCGACCGAAGACGAGGTCGACGCCGACCTCATCAATGCCGGCAAGCAGACGGTGACGACGATCCCCGGCTCGTCGATTTTCGGCTCGCACGACTCGTTCGCTATGATCCGCGGCGGCAAGATCAACCTCTCGATCCTGGGCGCCATGCAGGTCAGCGCGAAGGGCGATCTCGCCAACTGGATGATCCCCGGCAAGATGGTCAAGGGCATGGGTGGGGCGATGGACCTGGTCGCCGGCGTCGAGCGTGTGCTGGTGCTGATGGAGCACGTGGCGAAGAAGAAGGACGGCTCGATCGACCTGAAGATCCTGCCCGCCTGCACCTTGCCGCTCACCGGCGTGGGCGTCGTCAATCGCATCATCACCGACCTGGCCGTCATGGACGTGACGCCCAAGGGCCTGGTGGTCGTCGAGATCGCCGACGGTGTCAGCCGCGATGAACTGCAGTCGAAGACGGGCGTGTCGCTTCTTTTCTGAGCGACGCCTTGGCCGTCAGCCCTGCTGCTGGCGGCGCATTTCCTTGCGCTTCATGTCGAGATACTCGGCCTGGTCCATCTCGTGCAACTGCGGCGCGTAGCGCTCGGTGCTGCCGTACCAGTCGCGGATGCGCTTCTCGAACTGCTCGCCCGGCGGCAGCGTGTAGGCGCTCAGATAGGCATCGATGGCCAGGTAGTAGCGCATCGTGTTGCGCTCGAGCAGCCCGAGCACGCCGCCGATGTGCACCGGCTGGCCCTCGGCGTTCTGCCCGGTGATCGAGAAGCCCACCTTGTTGCGGCCCAGGGTCACCAGGTAGGTCTGCATCGCCATCCGCGCCGCAAAGCCGTAGCCGTAGGCATAGGACATGTGGATCACGCTCTTCTTCGCGTCGACCGGGATCGCTTCGACCTGGATGCGGTAGTTCTTGGTGCTGAGCGGGCCGTCTTCGGCACTGAGCTGCAAGAGCAGGTAGTCGGGCGTTGTCTGCAAGACACGCCAGGCGAACTCGAGCTCGTAGGCGTCTTCGATCGGCTGGTCGAACTTGCGGCCGACGTTGAGCGACAGCAGCTTGCTCGTCGGATTGGCGCGGCAGCGCTTGACGTTGAGATGCAGGATCAGGATGTCGCACCAGTGGTCGATAGCCTGCAGCGCCTGCTGCACCGTCGCGAACGGGTGTTCGACCACCGTGTAGACATCGCCACGCAGGTCGCCCGAGGTCTGCGTCGACTCGAGCACCAGTGGCCGGCCGAACTGGTTGCTCGCGTACTTGTCCTGCAGGGTCGCGCTCTTGGCGCGCAAGGCGTTGGCGTCCTGCGCCGTCGCGAACGCCGGAAAGAGCAGCGCAGCCGCGAGCAGCCAGCCGGAGCGGCGAAGCATCTTCGCGGCGAGTGAAAGGTGCATCACAGCCAGTACTCCCACAAGCGGCCGAACCATTCCTTGGCGCGGGTGCCGATCGATCGTTTGCGCCACGCCTCGAGCGTGATCAGGTCCGACTCCGCGAGATCGCGGTCGAACGCTTCGCGCATCTTGACGCCGAATGGCGAGCCCAGTATGACCGCCGTCACCTCCTGGTTGTGCAGGAAGCTGCGCCAGTCGAGGTTGGTCGAGCCCACCGTCGACCAGATGCCGTCGATCAGCGCCGTCTTGGCGTGCAGCAGCGCCTTGCGCCGCTCGTAGAGCTTGACGCCGCCGGCCAGCAACACGTCGTAGTGGGAGCGGCCGGCGTTGAAGACGAGCGACGAGTCGCTGACGCTGGGCACGATCATCCTGACCTCGACGCCGCGCGCCACCGCGCGCAGAAGAGACTGCATGAGTTGCGGATCGGGCACGAAGTAGGCGTTGGTGAGCAGCACCTCGGTGTCGGCGGTGTTGATGGCCGAGATCAGCGTGACGTAGATCTGGCTGTAGGGCTCGTCGGGTGCGCTGCCGATGGCGCGAACCACGGCGTCGCCTTGCCGCGTCAGGGCGGGAAAGTAGTTGCGCGCGGCGAGCGCCGGTCCCTTCTGGGCCTGCCACGTTTCCATGAAGAGCTTCTGGAACGATGCGACGACCGGCCCGTCGATCTGCAGGTCGGTGTCGCGCCAGGGCAGGCGATCCTTGGGGTCGCCGCCGCGGCGACCGCCGCTCCCTGCCGAGCCGCCCGAATAGACGCTGCTGATGTTGATGCCGCCCAATATGGCGAGCCGCCCGTCGACGACCAGGAGCTTGCGGTGATCGCGCTGGTTCACGTCCCAGCCGGCCTTGTTGGCGAGCGGGTTGACCGGGTTGAACTCGAGCACCTGCACGCCCGCGTCCTTGAGGCGCTGGAAGAAGGCTTTCGGCGTGCTCAGCGTGCCGACGCCGTCGTGGATCACGTTGACCTGGACGCCTTGGCGCTGCTTCTCGATCAACGCATCGGCGAAGCGCCTCCCGGCCTCATCGTCTTCGAAGATGTAGGTCTCCATGTTGATGTGATCGCGCGCGCCGGCGATGGCCGAGAGCATGGCCGCGTAGGTGTCCGGTCCGTTCTCCAGCAGCACGACGCGGTTGCCCAGGCTGAGCGGACTTCCCGACACTTCCTGCTCGAGCGCAAGGTGGCGTGCCAGCGAATCGGGGTGATCGTCGGCGCCGGCGAGGCGGGCCAGGATCTCGCGGCTGCGCTCGGGCGATACGATGCGCCCGTTCGCCGCCTGAAACTGCACGGCGCCGGGATCGGCCGGCGTCATGTCGGGCGTGAGCACCGGCAGCGAGCTGCAGCCGGCCAGGCAGGCGAGCGCCAGTGCGGCCAGCGCGCGCAAGGGCAGGCGGATCGTCGCGATGCTCATGCTGCGTTCACCGCTTTCTTCGCCGCCAGCGCGCGCGCGGCCTCGGTCACGAGCTGCGGACCGTTGTAGATGAAGCCGGTGTAGATCTGCACGATGTCGGCGCCTGCGGCTTGCTTGGCTCGCGCGTCTGCGGCGCTCATGACACCGCCGACGCCGATGATCGGAAAGCCCGGGCCGAGCGCGGCGCGCAACCCGGCGACGACGCGATTGGACGCCGCGAGCAAGGGCGCGCCCGAAAGCCCGCCCGCCTCGCCGCCGTGCGGCAGACGGGCGACGGCCTCGCGCGCGACGGTGGTGTTGGTGGCGATCACACCGTCGATCCGGTGTTTGCGCAAGGTGCCAGCGATCGCCTCGACCTCGCCGGCGTCGAGGTCGGGCGCGATCTTGAGGAAGATCGGCACGACGCGACCGTGCTCCTCGGCCAGCTCGGCGCGGCGCAAGCGGATCGCGGCGAGCAAGGTGTCGAGCGCGGCGTCGCCTTGCAGGTCGCGCAGATTCTTCGTGTTCGGGCTGGAGACATTGATCGTGACGTAGTCGGCATGGGGGTAGACGCCGGCGAGGGCGGTGAGGTAGTCGTCGGCGGCGCGCTCGATCGGCGTCGCAGCGTTCTTGCCGATGTTCAGACCAAGGATGCCACCGCCCAGGCGGAACCGCGCACGACGCACGTTGGCAACGAACATGCCCAGGCCGTCGTTGTTGAAGCCGAGGCGATTGATGAGCGCGTCCGCGGCCGGCAGGCGAAACATGCGCGGCTTGGGATTGCCGGGCTGCGGGAGCGGTGTCACCGTACCGACCTCGACGCTGCCGAAACCGAGTGCGCCGAAGGCATCGATGCAACGGCCGTTCTTGTCGAGGCCGGCGGCCAGGCCGATGCGGTTCGGAAAGCGCAGCCCTGCGACCGTGACCGGATCGTCGACGCGCCGCTGCGCGATCGTGCAGACCAACGGCGTGTGCTGGATCGCGGCCAACGCGCCGAGCGTGAGGTCGTGCGCGTCCTCGGGATCGAGACCGAACAGGAACGGGCGGGCGAGCGGATACGGGACGAGGGACATGGGGCGGGGCGATTCTGGCACTGCCCGTTGCATACTGGACGCCGCAACCGATATTCGACCATGACCGAGCCCCGCATCGAGAAGGACACCTTCGGCGAGATCGCCGTGCCTGGCGATCGCCTGTGGGGGGCGCAGACCGAGCGCTCGCTGCATCACTTCGACATCTCGACCGAGAAGATGCCGCCCGAGCTGATCCGTGCGCTCGCGCTGGTGAAGCGCAGCGCGGCGCGCGTCAACCGTGAGCTCGGCACGCTCGATGCGAAGAAGGCCGACGCCATCGTTGCAGCTGCCGACGAAGTCCTGGCGGGCCGGCACGACGCCGAGTTTCCGCTCGCGGTCTGGCAGACCGGCTCGGGCACGCAGAGCAACATGAACGTGAACGAGGTGCTTGCCAATCGCGCATCGCAACTGCTCGGCGGTCCGATCGGCGAAGCACGACTCGTTCATCCGAACGACGACGTCAATCGCAGCCAGTCGTCGAACGACGTGTTCCCGACGGCGATGAGCGTGGCGTCCGTCGAGGCCGTCGAGACGCGCCTCGTTCCTGCGCTCGAATCGCTGCGCGCGACGCTCGTGGCCAAGGCCGAGGCCTTCGCCGACATCGTCAAGATCGGCCGCACGCACCTGCAGGACGCGACGCCGCTCACGCTCGGCCAGGAAATCTCCGGCTGGGTCGCGCAGCTATCCCACGGCCTCGCGCACCTGCGCGCGGCGCTGCCGCATCTGTGCGAGCTGGCGCTTGGCGGTACGGCGGTCGGCACCGGGCTGAACGCGCCGCCGACGTTCGGCGCCCAGGTCGCTGCCGACCTCGCGGCGCACACCGGTTTGCCTTTCGTCTCGGCGCCTAACAAGTTCGAGGCGCTCGCCGCCAACGACGCGATCGTCCATGCCCACGGCGCGCTGAAGACGCTCGCCGCCTCGCTGATGAAGATCGCCAACGACGTGCGCTGGCTCGCCTCGGGCCCGCGCTCGGGGCTCGGCGAGATCGTCATCCCGGAGAATGAGCCGGGCAGCTCGATCATGCCGGGCAAGGTCAACCCGACACAGTGCGAAGCGATGACCATGCTCTGCGTGCAGGTGCTGGGCAACGATGTCGCCATCAACATCGCAGGTGCGTCGGGCAACTTCGAGCTCAACGTCTTCAAGCCGGTGCTGATCCACAACTTCTTGCAGAGTGCGCGGCTGCTCGGCGACGGCATGCGCAGCTTCGACACGCATTGCGCACGCGGCATCGAGCCGAATCGCGCGCGCATCGAAGAGCTGGTGCAGCGTTCGCTGATGCTCGTGACAGCGCTGAATCCGCACATCGGCTACGACAAGGCTGCCAAGATCGCCAAGCAGGCACATCGCAGCGGCTCGACCTTGCGCGATGCGGCGGTCGCGTCGGGGTGGCTCACCGGCGAGCAGTTCGACGCCTGGGTCGTGCCGGAGCAGATGGTCGGTCCGCGATGAGCGAGACGGCGTCGGGGCCGTCGCAGGCCGAGCTGAAGCGCCTGGTGGGCGAGGCTGCGCTGGCCTACGTCGTGCCGGGCAGCATTGTCGGCGTCGGCACCGGATCGACCGTCAACTGCTTCATCGACGCGCTGGGCCGGCTGCCCGGCGGCGTCGCCGGCGCGGTATCGAGCAGCGAGGCAAGCACGGCGCGTCTCGTCGCGATCGGCATCCGTGTTTTCGCCGCGAGCGAGGTCGAGTCGCTCGACGTCTATATCGACGGCGCCGACGAGATCGATCACGCCGGTTGCATGATCAAGGGCGGCGGCGGCGCGCTCACACGAGAGAAGATCGTCGCCGACTTGACCAAGCGCTTCGTCTGCATCGCCGATCAGTCGAAGCTCGTCGAGCGGCTGGGGCGCTTTCCCTTGCCGGTGGAAGTGATCGCTATGGCCGCCGCGCAGATCGCCCGTCGCTTCGTCGCGCTCGGCGCCGTGCCGCGCGTGCGCGAAGGCTTCGTCACCGACAACGGCGGCCTGATCCTCGACGTGCAGGGCCTCGCCATCGACGACCCGGCGGTGCTCGAAGCCGAGATCAGCCAGTGGCCGGGGGTCGTGTGCTGCGGGATCTTCGCCCGCAATCGCGCGTCGATCTGCCTCCTCGGCACCTCGGACGGCGTGCGAACCCTCGTGTTCTGATCGCTACAAGTCGGGGTCGCAAAAGCGCGTAACCTCCGGCCCGTGCACGCTTGGTGCAGCACACAGTAAGGACGGCCCGTGGCCAAACCCAACTATTCGTTCGAGAAGCGCCAGCGCGAGCTGGCGAAGAAGAAGAAGAAGGAAGAAAAGGAGAGGGACAAGGCCGGTCGCAAGGTGGCGACCGAGCAGGGCGGCATCGCCGCCCCCACCGAAGACGGCGTGAGCCCGGCGCCTGCCGATCCGCCCGCGATGGGGCCGACGACCAACTGATCCTCAGGCGGCGGCGCCCGGCGCGGCCGAGCGCCGAAAGGCGCGGCTTGCAAATCGCGCCGGGTCGATGGCGTCGAGCAGGTCCGCCTCCAGCGGCATCGGCGCGCCGGTGATGCAAGACGCCAGCACCTGCGCGCCAAGCGCCGATCCGGCGATGCCGCGCGACCCCAGCCCGATGAACACGAAGAGCCCCGGCGCGCGCGGCGCGAAGCGCGGCTGGTCGGGGCGAGGCGAGGTCGGCGCATCCGCTTCCAGGCCGAGTTCGGCACCGACCGCCGAAAGCGGCACGGCGCCGATCAGGGGCAGGCGGTCGACGCTGGCCCAGCGAAAGGCCACGCGTCCGGCCAGCGTTGCGATGTCGATGCCCGGTGGATCGCCGATCAGCTCGGCGAGCCGCTCGACGTTGCGACGATGATCTGTGTCGCGCACTTGCGCGTCGGCGTCGTTCTCGTGAGAGCTGGCACCGAACCACAGCCGACCTTCGACCGCGGGCAAGACGTAGCCGGAGCCGGCGACCGGCATTCGAAGCGGCGCCGCGCTCGGCCAATCCGCGGCCGCCATGCTGCTGATCTGTCCGCGTGTCTTCGAAACCGGCCACGACGCGGCGCCGAGGAGATCGATCGCGGCGCCGGCGTTGGCGAGGACCACGTTGCTGGCCGTCGCGACGACGCGCTCCGAAGCGTCGAGCAGACGCCACTTCACGCCGTCGCGGCGGACCGCAGCGATGTCGGTGTCGCAATGAATCGACGCTTGCCCGCCGGCGCTACCGACGAAGTACAGGGCGAGTCCGTGCGGATCGACCCAGCCGCCGCCGGGAAATTGCCATGCGGGCGCCGTAAGCGTCGCACCGGCGAGTTCGCTCGCCTCCGCTGCGGTCACGGCACGGACGAAGTCGGGAGGCAAGCCGAGCGCGTCCAGGGTCGAACGCAAGTCGGCCGCATCGGCAACGCTTCGATCGATGCGCAACAGCCCCGACGCGTTGCCTCGAACGCCGTGCTCCGCGACCGCTCGGGCGACGACGCGCTGGGCCTCCAAGGCTGCGGCGCGATGAAAGCGCGCGTGGTGGCCGTCGTGTCGATGCACGACGCCGTGAAAGAGTCCCGCTGGATTGCCCGATCCTTCGCGGGCGAGCTCCGCTCGACGCTCGAACACGACCGAGGATCGCCCTTGCTCGGCGAGCGCCCATGCCGTGGCGCAACCCGCGAGTCCGCCACCGACGATGGCGACGGGTTCGTGCTGCGTCCGGCTGCTCGTGCCCGAGGCAAACGAAGCCCCCTGTCGCGGGCCTCGCCTCGGCGTGAAGCGTGGCGCGAATCGCGCCACCGTGATCTCGCGCTTGCCGCCGCTGCCCGGTGCGAGCCGGACCTCGAAGCCGGCGGCGCTCAAACCGTCGCGCACTGGCCGTGCCACCGACCAGGTCGCCGCGGTCGCCTCGGGCGCGGCGACGCGCGCGATCGCCTTGAAGAGACGCGCCTCCCACATCTGCGGGTTCTTCGCGGGCGCGAAGCCGTCGAGATAGAAGGCATCGACGCTGGCGACGATCTGCGGCAGCCAGGCCGCGACGTCGCCGAAAGCGAGCAGCAATTGCACGCGCCCGTCCTCGAAGGCCAGGCGATGTAGATTGCAGGTGAGCGGCGGCCACGCTTCGGCGAGCTGCGCCGACAGCGAGGCGAGTGCATGGTCGCGCGGCAGGCCGACCATGTCGTCGCGACTCAGCGGCCGCGCTTCGATGGAGATGAAGTGGAGCTGTTCGCAGCGCTCGGTGTCGTCGAGCCAGGCGCGCCACGTGGCGAGGAAGTTGTTGCCGAGGCCGAAGCCGGTTTCGAGGATGACGAAGCGCGGGCGACGGCACCAGCGTCCCGGCAGTCCGTTGCCGCCGAGAAAGACCTGGCGTGTCTGCGCCACCGCGCCCTGGCGTGGGTGGTAGACGTCGCCGAACTCGGGCGAACGGGGCAGGCCTTCGCCATCGAGCTCGAGGCGCCCGGCGACGACGGGCGCGGTCCTCACACTGACGCCGGCAGCGCGGCGATGCGGCTTGTCAGCGCCTCGAGCAGGCGTGCCTGCACCGTCGCGAGACCGCGGTAGGCGAGCACGGCGGGCGTCATGCTCGCCAGCGCATCGTGCAGGCGCCGCGCATCGTCGTGCGAGCGCAGTGCCGCATCGAGCGGCTCGCTGGCGACGCGGATCGTGAACACGGCCTGGCCGGTGCCGCGCACCGGGATGAAGGTCTGGTGCTCGTGGCGAAAGCTGGCCAGCGCGGCGAGGGCTTCGGCGTCGGCATCGTCGGGCCAGCGCACGTCGCCGCGGGCCGGATGCTGATGCAGGCGCGGGTCGGCGGAAATCGTCCAGACGAAGCGTTCCCAGCGGTCGGCACCGGTGACGAGTCGCGCCAGCCGGTCGCTCGCTTCGATCAGGAGGGCGTTGTCGGCGACCGGTCCGTGCACCTCGGCGAAGTGGCGGCCGACCTTGTCTTCGGGTGCCCAGTGCGAGGGCAGGCAGACGGCGAGCCAGGGGATCGTCGCTGTCGCGCCGTCGATGATGGCGAAGTCTTCTTCGAAGGCGAGGCAGAGCAGGGCGGTGGTGCGCTTCGCCCGTGGCAGCGATGCGAGCAGATCGCCGATCGCGGCGTCGCCCGCGCCTGTCGGCTGGCCGGCGCGGATCGCCCAGCCGAGCCGCGGCGCCTCGCAGTCGTTCCCACCGTCGAACGCGAAGGGCGCCGGCTCGAGGTGCGCCGCTTCTTCGGCAATGGCACGCATCGCGGGCGCCGCGTCGAAGCCCGCGACCTCGACCAGCGCTTCGTCGGCGTGGCTGGCGAGCACCGCCATCTTCTCGCGCAAGTGCCGGCTGTTCGGCGTCGCCGGCGTCAGTTGCATGCTGCCCGGCGCGATGCGGCGCAGCCCCGGCTGCATCCGGAACGGCGCGCTGACCTGGTTGAAATCGAACGGCATCGCTGAATGATGCCGCGACCCGGCGCTAAACCCGCTTGCGGTACTCGTGGGTGCGGGTGTCGATCTCGACCTTGTCGCCGGTCTGCACGAACAGCGGCACGGAGATCTCGAGGCCGGTGGCGAGCTTGGCGTTCTTCAGCACCTTGCCCGAGGTGTCGCCCTTGACGGCCGGCTCGGTATCGACGATCTCGCGCACCACCGAGGTGGGCAGCTCGACCGAGATCGCCTTGCCGTCGTAGAACACGACCTCGACCGGCATGCCGTCTTCGAGGTACTGGATCGCGTCGCCCATGTTCTCGGACTCGACCTCGAACTGGTTGTATTCGGCGTCCATGAACGCATACATCGGGTCGGCGAAGTAGGAGTAGGTGCACTCCTTCTTGTCGAGGATGATCTGGTCCATCTTGTCGTCGGCCTTGAAGACGACCTCGGTGCCGGAGTTGCTGAGCAGGCTCTTCAGCTTCATGCGCACGGTGGCC
>JBBRLS010000005.1:0-113243 GCA_038231215.1 Burkholderiales bacterium
ACGAGCGAGATCCGCCAGGTCAACATGGGCTTCAACCGGATGGCGCGCGAGCTGGCCAAGGTCGAGCAGGACCGCGCCGTCATGCTCGCCGGCATCTCGCACGATCTGCGCACTCCCCTCTCGCGGCTGCGCCTGGAGGCCGAGATGAGCGTGCAGGACGAAGAAGCCAAGGCCAACATGGCGATGGACATCGACCAGCTCGACGCCATCATCGACAAGTTCATGGACTACGCGCGGCCCGGCGAGGTCAAGCTCGTGCCGGTCAACGTCCAGGCGATCGTCGAGCGCGAGGCGGCGGCGTTTCGCGACACCAGCCAGATCCGCATCAGCTCGCGCATCGCCATCGACACGCGCGTCATGGCCGACGACGTCGAGCTCGGCCGCGTCTTCCAGAACCTGTTCGAGAACGCGCGCCGCTACGGCCGCTCGACCGACACCGGCATCGCCCGCGTCGTCGTCAGCTACGCGCTCACGGGACTCTGGGTGATCGTCAGCGTGCGCGACTATGGGCAGGGCGTCGACCCGAAGAAGCTCGACCAGTTGACGACGCCGTTCTTCCGCGGCGACGCGGCGCGCACCGCCGCGACCGGCGCCGGACTCGGCCTGGCGATCGTCGAGAAAGCGGTGCAGCGCATGGGCGGCGCGTTCGAGGTCGCCAACGCGACCGAAGGCGGCCTGGTCGCCCATGTGCGTCTGAAGAAAGGTTGACAGCGCCCGATGGCCTGCCCGATGTCGGCCCGGCGCCTCGGGCTGCGGAGAGTTCGAGGCGCAGATGAAGTCGCTGTCGACCGCCAAAGGCAACGACAAGGCGGCGGCGCAATTGCTGGCGGTCAGCTAGCGGTCCGATCGTCGCGTCTGTTCCGGTCGCAGGCTAAGCGCGCACGAACAAGCCGCTGCGCAACAGCGCATCGGCATCGCGCACATCGACCTCTTGCACCGCACCCGGCGCCGTGAAGCGGTATTCGACACCGCTTGCCGGACCGCGAACGGCGACCGGCTGGCGCTCGACGTAGCGCAGTGCCATGGCACGGCGGGGCGCCCGGGTCGACGGATCCGTGCGGCGGCGCTCAGCGTCGAAGGTCGCTGGCCGACCCGACGTCGACGACGCCCGGGAAGCCAAGGCCGGGCCGGACAGGCTCGATGGCCACTCCATCGGCTGACGCATCGGCGCTGGGCCGCTGCCCGCCGCCCGGTTCTGTCCGCAACATCCCATGGTCTTCTCCCGTCACGTCCGAGTTCAAGGGTCGAATGTCGAGCTGCTCCGCGCGGGCACGCTCGAGCAGGCAGACCGCACCCGACAGCGCCAGCCACAGCACGACCCGGTCGGCGGTGGAAGTGCCGAGCCACCAGGCGACCGGCGCGGCGACCCAGAGACTCGCGCAGTTGAAGCAGTCCATCGCCCGGCCGAGCCAGCCGGCGCCGAGCCGGCTGCGCAGCCGCACGACGAGATCGGCCGGCCCGTCCTCGCGCGCCAACAGGTGCGTGAGCCGCCAGGTGGCGAGGATCGCCACCACCAGCATGGCCCAGAAGGCGGCGTCGCCGGTCACCTCGGGCTCAGGGCTTGACGACCGGCAGGTCGTTGCAGATGCACACCGCCCAGGGCAGCGACCAGGCCGCGTGGCAAGGCGGCGAACTGCTGCGCGTCTTGTCCTGCGCGTAGAGCTGGAAGGTGTAGCCGCAACACGTCTGGCGATCAAGTGCGAACCCGGCCGGCGGTGCGAACGGCGCGACGAGCGAAGCGGCGCACACGGCATCGAAGATGCGCAGGTCGATGGTCGTGAGCGGGGCAGTCAGCCGCACCGGGATCGCCGGCACGGGCGGGCAGCCGGCGACGACAGGCAGCGGCTCGCAGCGCACGCCGGGCTCGCCGACCCGGCTGGTGCCTTTCAGCGGATCGGGTCCGAAGATCGCGGGCGCCAGCGTCGGCGTGATCGGCACCTGATAACTCGGGCCGCCCTGGCGCGTGATCCACAGGCTGTAGTAGTCGAAGTTGTCGCTCGGATACGAGGTGTCGGTCTCGTCCACGTATTCGTCGTACGCGATGCCCTGCAACACGGCCGGCCAGGGCGCCGGGCACGGCGCGCCCGGCGGAATGAAGCTGCCGTCCAGCGTCAGATGCAGGTCGGTGCACGACGGCAAGCCGCGGATTCCGGCGAACGAGACGTGGGTCTCGCTGATCATCGGCTTGTTGTCGAAGAACACGTGCTGCGTGTCGTAGTAGTGCGTGCCGAGGGTGTCGGTCACGTCGAGCAGAAGCGTGTACTTGCCGCTCTGGCAGCGGTGGTGCGGGTCGGGGCAGCCGCCCGCGTCGGTGACGCCCGAGGGCAGCGAACCGGCGCTCGGGTAGCACGTCGGCTGGAGCTTCCAGAGGTGATGCAGGCCCAGCGAGGGGATGTCGATGTTGTCGACCAGCGCGGTCGTCAGGGTCGCATTGACGCCGATCACCTGATTCCACGGCGCGCGCTTCTTCGCCTCGATCGCCGGGTCGGGGTCGGTGTAGCACACGGGTCCGGACAGCAGCAGCGAGCCGCTGTAGGCCGCCGGGTTGAAGCCGATCTCCATCGGCCCCGGCAGATAGCCGATGCCCCAGCGCAGGTCGAAGCACTTGATCTTGCGGCCGCTGCAGTCGCCCACGAAGGCGCTTCCGCCCACGCGCACGCAGCAGCCGACCGGCACCACCTCGCCGGTGGCACCCGAGATGACCGCGTCGGGATCGAACGGATCGGTCGGGTTGATCGGCGCTTCGGCGACGTGGTCGATCCAGACCATGACCTTGAACAGCGCGAACGACTTGCAGCAGCAGGTGCGCGCGCCGGCGGTCGAGATCACGCACACCCGCACCTCGAACGAGTCGGGCGCGAGCACGGTGGTCTCAAGCCTGCCGAGCGTGCCCGAGACGACCTGCGCCGAGCCGACCGCGCCACCACCCGGGTAGCTGATGCCGATGCTCGACCAGTCGGAGTCGTCGTAGCAGTCCTGGCCCTGAACCTTGCGCCACTGCAGGACGTAGTGGTCGAACATGCCGCCCGCCGCCGTACCGACGATCTCGAGGCCGACGCCGCCCTGTTCGAGGGGCTTCTCGGGAGCGCAGCCGGTAGGGGCGGTCAACTCGCAGCGCAAGGGCTGGAAGCATTCGCGCAGGCAGCGGCGATAGAACTTCAGGCAGCGCAAAACGTCGACGAGGCGACGCGCCCGGCCCAGGCAGCAACCGAAGCGGATTGCGCAGAGGCACCAGCAGCGGCAGAACCAGAAGAACGGCTCCTTGCTGTGCTGCTCGAAAGCCTTGGCGCCGAGCAGGGCCTGGGCCGCATCGACGGTGAGGAGCCGCTCGAAGATCGCACTCGCATCCTCCTCGCCGCTGTTGCAGTCGACCTTGCCGGTCAGCACTTCCTCGGGCAACCCGAGCGGGAAGTCGACCGTGGCTAGCTGATCGGTGAGGAAGGGCCGGTACGCGGCAGCAGCCGCCTTGACGAGGGTCTGGAAGTCGGCCCGCTCGTGCGCCGTCGGCGGATGGCTGACAGGTGCGCCGATGGCCTGGCGCACGCAGAGCCAGTAGCGATGCAGGTAATAGATGAAGAGCCTGAAGTTGCGCGGCCGCCGGCACAGGAGCCAGCCGAAGACGATGCAGCAGCGGATGTGCAACAGGCACCAGCGCCAGCGATCGACCGGTCCGAGCAACTCGCGCGCCTCGGCTGGCAGCAGGCGGACCGCGACCTCTTCGGTGAAGAATCGCTCGAGGATCTGGTTCGTCTGCGCGATCTCGTCCTCGCAGCTCTCGGGATGGGCCTCATCTTCCTTTTCCAGCGCCTGGGGATCCTTGCTGCGCGCCAACTCTTGCTCGAGGACAGGTTGATACGCGCCGAGAAGCGCCTTGAGCGCGAACTCGAAATCGGGGTCGCGGTCTTCGGCAGCCGCCGTGACCGGGGTCTTGGTCGCCATGAGGATTTCTCCTTTGAGACTGGGCTTGGATCGTGCAGCCGAAATCGACGCCGGGCACCTGTCAGG
Source organism: Burkholderiales bacterium (assembly GCA_038231215.1). GTDB lineage: Bacteria > Pseudomonadota > Gammaproteobacteria > Burkholderiales > Burkholderiaceae_C > Schlegelella_A. The sequence continues at coordinate 4,006 of JBBRLS010000005.1, forward strand.
TCTTACAGATCCGGAGGGCTCATCGCCGCTGGCGGGCCCGGATTGCGGCGGAGATGGCGGCGATCCGCCCTCCTGGTCTGCACTTGAGTTTCGACGCGAATCGTCAGCATCGCCGTCATCGATCGGAGCCAGGCCGAAACACCCTCGTGGACTACCCAGAGCGAGCGGGCCCGTCCCTTGCCACCCGAGGCTTGGCTCCAAGTTGCGCCGACGGAGACCGTTGGCGCAACTCGAAATGGATGCCCCCTTTCATCCGAAATGCCTTCTTGGGGCAGCAGATCAACAACTCAGGGACGCCATGAACAGCCAGCCAGCGCGCCGCCGCAACGACCTGGTTCGCCTCGCCACCGAGGCGATGACCGAGCGCGGCCTCGAGCCCCAATTTCCGCCGGCCGTGGCGCAGCAGCTGACGACGATCACCGGCCCCGGCCGCGACACAGGCCCGCAGATCAGCGATCTCACGGCGCTGCCGTGGTGCTCGATCGACAACGACGACTCGCTCGACCTCGACCAGCTCACCGCATGCGAGACGCTCGCCGATGGCAGCGTCAGGATCCTCGTGGCGGTGGCCGACGTCGATGCCCTGGTCAGGAAAGGCTCGGCCATCGACGAGCACGCGAGGGTCAACACCACCTCGGTCTACACCTCGGCCAAGGTCTTTCCGATGCTTCCCGAACGCCTGTCGACCGACCTGACGTCGCTGAATCCCGACCAGGACAGGCTCGCCGTCGTCACCGAAGTGACCATTGCGGCCGATGCGTCGGTGGCGCATTCCAGCGTCCGCCGCGCTCGGGTGTGCAACAAGGCCAAGCTGGCTTATGACTCCGTGGCCGCCTGGATCGACGGCGGCGGCGCCCTGCCCGAGCCGGCGCGAGCGGTGCCGGGCCTGGACGAGCAGCTGCGCACGCAGGACGCGGTGGCGCAGCGCCTGCGCGCGCGCCGGCAGGCGCAGGGCTCGCTCGAGTTCGAGACCTTCCAGCCTCACGCCGTCTTCGCCGGCGAGCGGGTGGTCGATATCCGGCAGCAGGAGCAGAACCGGGCGCGGCAGCTGATCCAGGAGCTGATGATCGCCGTCAACGGCTGCGTCGCGCAGTTCCTGGCCGGCGCCGGCGTCGCGTCGCTGCGCCGCGTCGTGCGCTCGCCCGAGCGCTGGGCGCGCATCGTGGAGGTGGCGCGCCAATACGGTGAGTCCCTGCCCAGCATGCCCGACGCGGCCGCGCTCGAGGGCTTTCTCGCCCGGCGCCGCAAGGCCGATCCACTGCGATTCCCGGACCTGTCGCTGGTGATCGTCAAGCTGATGGGCTCGGGCGAGTACGTCGCCGAGCGACCCGGCGGCACCCCGATCGGCCACTTCGGTCTGGCGTTGCGCGACTACACGCACGCCACGGCGCCGAACCGGCGCTTCCCGGACCTGATCGCGCTGCGCCTGGTCAAGTCGGTGCTGGCGGGCAGCGCGCCGGCCTACAGCCTGGTCGAGCTGGAGGATCTGGCAGCGCACTGCAGCCGCCAGGAAGATGCGGCGCAGAAGGTCGAGCGGCGCATGCGCAAGTCGGAGGCGGCGCTACTCCTCGAGTCGCACGTCGGCCAGGAATACGACGGCATCGTCACCGGCCGCTCGCCGACAGATACCTGGGTGCGAATCTTCCGGCCGCCGGTGGAAGGCAAGCTCGTGGCGCACGGCGCCGAGCTCGACGTCGGCCAGCGGATCCGCGTCAAGCTGGTCTCGACCGACGTCGAGCGTGGCTTCATCGACTTCGTCCTGGTGGAATGAATCGCCGCCCGCGGCAGGAACGATCAGGCGTCGTACTTTTCCGAGCGCTGCCCCAACTGCAGAGGGCAGCTCCTCAGGGTGACACCCTCAGGGCCTCCAGATCATGCAGACCGCGCGCGCTTCAATGGCCTTGCTCTCGCCGACCGGGCCCATGCCTTCGGCGGTTTTCGCCTTGACGCTGACCTGATCGATCGCCACGCCGAGGGCGCCGGCGATGCGCTGGCGCATGGCGACGATGTGCGGCGCGAGTTTGGGTGATTGGGCGATGACGGTCGCATCGACGTTGCCGATATGCCAGCCCGCCGCCAGGACGCGGCGCCCCGCCTCCGACAGCAGGGCCAACGAATCGGCGCCGCGGTACTGCTCGTCGGTGTCGGGAAAATGATGGCCGATGTCGCCGAGCGCGGCGGCGCCGAACAAGGCGTCGATGATCGCGTGGCACAAGGCATCGGCGTCGGAGTGCCCGGCGAGGCCATGCGTGTGCGCGATCTCTACGCCGCCGAGCATGAGCTTGCGGCCCGCGACGAGCGCGTGCGTGTCCCAGCCTTCGCCGACACGCCAGATCGGGCCGCGCGGCTTCATGTCCTTCTCGCTTTCAGGATCGCCTCGGCGAGGGCGAAGTCTTCGGCGTGCGTGACCTTGAGATTCTCCGGCGAGCCGGCAACGAGCCGCGGCGCGAGGCCCATCGCCTCGACGGCGCCGGCCTCGTCGGTCACGTTCGTGCCGGCACGGGCCAGCGCATCGGCGAGCAGACCGAGGCGAAACATCTGCGGCGTCTGCGCCTGCCAGACGTGAGTGCGCGGCAGCGTCTCGCCCACGCGTCCTTCGATCTCGCGCTTCAAGGTGTCGGCGACCGGAACGGCGAGCAGGCCGCCGACCGCATCGCCGGCACAGGCGTCGATCAGCCGGTCGATCCACTCGGCACGCACCAGGCAGCGCGCGGCGTCGTGGACGAGCACCCAGTCGCCGGCGCGTGCACCGTGTCGAGCCAACTCGGCCAGGCCGGCGGCCACCGTCTCGGCGCGCGTCGCGCCACCGCAGCGGGCCACCGCGAAGCGGGTCGTCGAGGGCAGCTCGACGCGTCGCTCGAACTCGTCGTCGTCGGGGGCGATGGCGACGACGACCAGGCCGATCCGCTCGACCCCGGCCAAGGCCGACAAGGTGTGCCAGACCATGCTCGCGCCGTCGATGGCGACGTACTGTTTGGCGGTATGCGAGCCGGCGCGCGAGCCCGTGCCGGCGCAGGGCACGAGGGCGAAGCAACGAAGGGCGGAAGACGGGGCGGGTGGCATCGACGCTCGCGTGGACAGGCCCTGCAAGGATAAGCCGAGGGTGCTTTCCGTAAAATGTCGCTCTTTGCCGGCGCGCCGCCTGGCGCTTTCATGCTTCTTCCCGACATCGCTCCCGGCAAGCGCTTCACGCTGCCCCGTCCGCCCGGCTCGGCCGACGCCCTGCTCCTCGCGCGCTTCGCATCGAAGCAGCGCGACAGCGACCCCTCGACGACGGCGATCTTCACCGCCGACCCCGCCGACACCGGCCGCCTCGCCGAAGAGCTCGCCTTCTTTGCGCCCGAGCTGCGCGTCTCGGTCTTTCCCGATTGGGAGACCCTTCCGTACGACACCTTTTCGCCGCACGAGGACCTGATCTCCGAGCGGCTCGCGACGCTCTGGAAGATCGGCCGCGGCGAAGTCGACGTCGTGCTCATGCCGGCGACGACCGCGCTGGTGCGTCTCGCGCCGCCGAGCTTTCTCGCTGGATACACCTTCCTCTTCAAGCAGAAGCAGCGCCTCGACGAGGCGGCGCTCAAGGCACAGCTCACGCTCGCCGGATACACGCACGTGAGCCAGGTCGTCTCGCCCGGCGAGTACGCGGTGCGCGGCGGCCTGATCGACCTCTTTCCGATGGGCTCGACGATGCCCTATCGCGTCGACCTGTTCGGCGACGAGATCGACTCGATCCGCACTTTCGATCCGGACAGCCAGCGCAGCCTCTACCCGGTACCCGAAGTGCGCCTGCTGCCCGGTCGCGAGTTCCCGATGGACGAAACGGCGCGTGCCGCCTTTCGGTCGCGCTGGCGCGAGCGCGTGGAGGGCGACCCGACCAAGGCGCGGCTTTACAAGGACGTGGGCGCCGGCCTCGCCACCGCCGGCATCGAGTACTACCTGCCGCTCTTCTTCGACGCGACGGCGACGATTTTCGACTACCTCGGCGCAAAGGCGACGTTGGCGCTGCACGGCGAGGTCGATGCGGCATTGCAGCGCTTCTGGACCGACACGCGGGAGCGCCATCGTTTCCTGCAGCACGACCCGGAGCGGCCGATCCTGGCGCCGGAAGTACTGTTCCTGAAGCCCGAGGAGTTCTTCGCGCATTGCAATGCGCATGCGCAGCTCGTCGTCCGCGGCGGCGAAACAGCAGACGCATGGGCCCTGCCCTTGCCCGACCTGAGCGTCGACCGCGGCGCACCCGAGCCTTTGCGCCGCTTGCAGAACCACGTCGCCGCGACACCGCATCGCGTGCTCATCGTCGCCGAGAGCGAAGGACGCCGCGAGAGCCTGCTCGAGCTGCTGCGCGACAGCCGCATCGACCCGCCCGCCGTCGCCTCGCTCGGCGCCTTCGACAGCGGCAGCGATCGCTTCGCCATCGCCGTCGCGCCGCTGGCGCAGGGCTTCGCGTGGAGACGCGGCGAGACCGACGCCGAGACGATCGAGTTCGTCACCGAGACCGAGCTGTTCGCCACCTCGCCGGGCACGCGCAAGCGCCGCCGCCAGGAGCCGACCAGCGACGTCAACGCGCTCATCAAGGACCTCTCCGAACTGAAGGTCGGCGACCCGGTCGTGCACATCAACCACGGCATCGGCCGCTACCTCGGCCTGACCACGCTGGCCCTCGGCGGACCCGAGGAAGAAGCGGCCGAGTTCCTGCATCTCGAGTATGCCGACAAGGCGACGCTCTACGTGCCCGTGGCGCAGCTGCACCTGATCGCCCGCTACACCGGCGTCAGCGCCGAAGAAGCGCCGCTGCATCGGCTCGGCTCGGGGCAATGGGAAAAGGCACGACGAAAGGCCGCCGAGCAGGTGCGCGACACCGCCGCCGAGTTGCTCAACCTCTACGCGCGGCGCGCCGCGCGCGAGGGCTTCGCGTTCCGCTTCACGCCGCACGACTACGAGGCTTTCGCGGCGAGCTTCGGCTTCGAGGAAACCCCCGACCAGCACGCCGCGATCCACGCCGTCATCCAGGACATGATCTCGCCGCGGCCGATGGACCGGCTGGTCTGCGGCGACGTCGGCTTCGGCAAGACCGAGGTCGCCTTGCGCGCCGCCTTCGTCGCCGTCAACGGCGGCAAACAGGTGGCGATCCTGGCGCCGACGACGCTGCTCGCCGAGCAGCACTACCAGCTCATCGCCGACCGCTTCGGCAAGTGGCCGATCAAGGTCGCCGAGCTGTCGCGCTTTCGCTCGCCGAAGGAAGTGAAGGTGGCGCTCGCCGGAATGGAAGACGGCAGCATCGACATCGTCGTCGGCACGCACAAGCTGCTCTCTGCCGACGTCAAGTTCAAGCGCCTCGGCCTGCTCGTCATCGACGAGGAACACCGCTTCGGCGTGCGCCACAAGGAGCAGATGAAGGCGATGCGCGCCGAGGTCGACGTGCTCACGCTCACCGCCACGCCGATCCCGCGCACGCTCGGCATGGCGCTCGAAGGTCTGCGCGATCTGTCGGTCATCGCCACCGCGCCGCAGCGGCGGCTCGCCATCAAGACCTTCGTGCGCAACGAGGGCTCGAGCACGATCAGGGAAGCCGTGCTGCGCGAGCTGAAGCGCGGTGGCCAGGTCTACTTCCTGCACAACGACGTCGCGACCATCGAGCACCGACGCGAGACGCTGCAGGCGCTCGTGCCCGAGGCGCGCATCGCCGTCGCGCACGGGCAGATGCCCGAGCGCGAGCTCGAGCGTGTGATGCGCGACTTCGTGGCGCAGCGGCACAACGTGCTGCTCTGCTCGACCATCATCGAGACCGGCATCGACGTGCCGAGCGCCAACACCATCGTCATCGCCCGCGCCGACAAGTTCGGCCTCGCGCAACTGCACCAGTTGCGCGGCCGCGTCGGCCGATCGCATCACCAGGCCTACGCCTACCTGATGGTCCCCGACGTCGAAGGCCTGACCAAGATGGCGGCGCAACGGCTCGATGCGATCCAGCAGATGGAAGAGCTCGGCTCGGGCTTCTACCTCGCCATGCACGACCTCGAGATCCGCGGCGCCGGCGAGGTGCTGGGCGACAACCAGAGCGGCAACATGATGGAGGTCGGCTTCCAACTCTACAACGACATGCTGGCCGAAGCGGTGCGCTCGCTCAAGGCTGGCCGCGAACCCGACCTGCTGTCTCCCCTCTCGGCCGTCACCGACATCAACCTGCACGCGCCCGCCCTGCTGCCCGCGGCTTATTGCGGCGACGTGCACATCCGCCTGTCGCTCTACAAGCGGCTGGCGAGCACGAGCAAGGCCGAGCAGATCGACGCGATCCTCGAGGAGATCACCGACCGCTTCGGCAAACTGCCGCCGCAAGGCCAGGCGCTCTTCGACGTGCATCGCTTGCGCGTCATGGCCAAGGCTTACGGCGTGATCAAGATCGATGCCGGCGAGCAGGTCACGGCGATCACCTTCATGGCCAACCCGCCGATCGATGCGGCACGCATCATCGATCTGGTGCAGAAGCATCGCCACATCAAGCTCACGGGCAACGAGCGGCTGCGCATCGAGCGCGCCGCACCCGAAGTCAAGGACCGTGTGCAACTGGTGCGCGACGTGCTGCGCTCGCTCGGCGCGCCGCGACTGCTCGAGGCGGCATGAACCCTGCCCCCGGGCTTGTCGTTCGCGGCGACGCTGGGCCTTGGCGACTCGCCGACTTCGGCCTCATCGCCTTCGACATGGACTCGACGCTGATCTCGATCGAGTGCGTCGACGAGATCGCGGCGATGGCGGGACGAAAGGCCGAGGTTTCGGCGATCACCGAGGCCGCGATGCGCGGCGAGATCGCCGACTACAAGGAAAGCCTGCGCCGGCGCGTCGCCATGCTGGCCGGCGTTCCGGCAAGCGACCTGCAGCGCGTCTGCGACGAGCGGCTGCGCCTCAACCCGGGCGCCGAAGCGCTGGTGGCGGCGTGCAAGCGCGCCGGCCTGAAGACCTTGCTTGTCTCGGGCGGCTTCACCTTTTTTAGCGACCGTGTCCGTGATCGGCTCGGCCTCGACTTCACGCGCAGCAACGTCCTCGAGATTGCCGATGGCGCGTTGACTGGGCGCATGGTCGACCAGCCCTGGGGCGACATCTGCGACGGCGCCGAGAAGAAGAAGATGTTGCTCGAGACCTGCGCCGGGCTCGGCATCGAGCCGCAACGATCGATCGCCGTCGGCGACGGCGCCAACGACCTGCCGATGATGGCCGCGGCCGGCCTCTCGGTCGCCTGGCACGCCAAGCCGAGAGTGCGCGAGGCGGCGACAGTGGCGATCGACGAAGGTGGACTCGACCGCCTGCTCGAGGTCGTCAGGCCCTGAGGATGACGATGCCGTCGGCGTCGGCGTAGAGCGTGTCGCCGGGGCGGACCCAGATGCCCTGGATCTGCACGGTGATGTCTCGCTCGCCGGCACCGCGCTTCTCGGTCGGGATCGGGACCAGCGCGAGCGCGCGAATGCCGACAGATGTCGCCGCGAGCTCGGTGACGTCGCGTACCGCCCCGTCGACGACGACGCCGGCCCAGCCGTTCTTCGCCGCCGCAGCAGCCACGTTTCCGCCGACCAGCGCACGGCGCAACGATGCGCCGCCATCGACGACGAGGACGCGGCCGTGCCCGGGCTCGTCGAGCGCGACCTTGACCAGCGAGTTGTCCTCGAAGCACTTGACGGTCGCGACGATGCCGTTGAAGCGAGGCACGCCTCCGAGGTCGCGAAAGACCGGCGGCACGACGAAGAAGCGCGTGCCGAGCTCGTGCTTGTGCGCGTCGCAGAGATCGCAGGTGGAAAAGTCGGCGTGGTTCGAAGGCGCGTCAGCCATGTTTGTCATCCTGAACGATTTGTCATCTGAACGAGCCGCCTTCGTCATGCTGAACGAGCCGCCTTCGTCATCCTGAACGAGCCGCCTTCGTCATCCTGAACGAGCCGTCGTCATCCTGAACGAGCCGTCGTCATCCTGAACGAAGTGAAGGATCCCCGGCGTCGCGATGAGGTCCTTCGCTTCGCTCAGGACGATGGGACGGTTCTACCCGGCGTTGCGCTTCAGTGCATCGTGCCGAATCGCGGCAAGCGTCGTTCGGCTCGTGATCACGTCGGCATCGAGGCGCAGATGGATGAGCGCCGGCCGGCCGCATTCGAGCGCGGCGCGAAAGGCAGGCTCGAAGGCGGCGGTGTCGTCGACGCGCTCGCTTGCCCACCAGCCGTAGGCCTTGGCCAGCGCCGCGAAGTCCGGATTGAAGAGATTGCTGCCGCTCACGCGCCCCGGATACTCGCGCTCCTGGTGCATGCGGATCGTGCCGTAGCTGCCGTTGTCGACGACGATGCTGACCAGCCTTCCCTTGCCCCGGCCGGCGCCGTAGCCGGTCGCCGTCGCGAGCTCCTGGCCGGTCATCAGGAAGTCGCCGTCGCCGGCGAGATTGATGACGGTCCGATCGGGATAGAGCAGCGACGCCGCCACCGCCGCCGGCAGTCCTGCGCCCATCGCGCCCGAGGTCGGCGCGAGTTGCGTGCGGCCGCCGTGCTGCAGGGCCGGATAACGGTAGTAGCGATGCAGCCAGCCGCTGAAATTGCCGGCGCCGTTGGTGAGCACGCTGTCGGCAGGCACGAGGCGCTGGATCGTCTTCACGACCTCGGCCATGTCGAGCGGCGCAACCGGCTCGGCGACGTGGTTGGCTTCGTAGTCGGCGTGCGCCTGCGCCGACCATTCGGTCCACGCGACCTGCGTCGGTGCGGCCAGCGTCTCGAGCGCCTTGCCGGCCGCCGCCATCGAGCACTGCAGCATCAGGTCGGCGGCGTAGACGCGGCCCAGCTCCTCGGCGCCGGCATGCATGTGCACGAGCTTCTGATGCGGCCGCGGCGCCTCCAGCAGCGTATAGCCGCCGGTCGTCATCTCGCCGAGCCGCGTGCCGATGGCGAGCACGAGGTCGGCCTCGCCGATGCGGCGCGCGAGCCGGGGATTGATGCCGATGCCGACGTCACCGGCGTAGAGCGGATGGTGGTTGTCGAACAGGTCCTGGAAGCGGAAGGCGCAGCCGACAGGCAGGCTCCAGCTTTCGGCGAAGCGCTGCAAAGCCTCGCACGAACGCGCATCCCAACCGCTGCCGCCGACGATGACGAAAGGCTGCTTCGCCTGCATCAACATCGCACGCAAGTCGCGCAGTGCGCCAGGCGCGGGCCAGGCCGCGACCGGCTCGACGCGCGGCAACACCGGGCTCGTGATCGTCTTGCGCAGCATGTCTTCGGGCAGCACCAGCACGACGGGTCCGGGTCGTCCCTGCATGGCCGTGCGGAAGGCCCGCGCCACGTACTCGGGCAGCCGATCCGCCGACTCGATCTCCGCCACCCACTTGGCGAAGCCGAGCGTGCCGGGACCGAACATCTGTCGGTAGTCGACCTCCTGGAATGCTTCGCGGTCGCGCTGATCGCTCGCCACCTGGCCGATGAAGACGATCATCGGCGTCGAGTCCTGAAAGGCGGTGTGCAGGCCGATCGCAGCGTTGCTTGCGCCGGGCCCGCGCGTGACGAAGCAGATGCCCGGGCGGCCGCTCAGCTTGCCCTGCGCATCGGCCATGAAGCTCGCGCCGCCTTCGTGCCGGCAGGCGATGAAACGAATCTGGTCGCGGTGCTCGTAGAAGCCGTCGAGCACGGCGAGAAAGCTCTCGCCGGGAACGCCGAACGCGGTGTCCACGCCCTGGGCGATGAGTGCTTCGACGAGTGCGTGGCCGGCGGGTCGCGTCAGGGTGTCGGTCATTGCAGTGTCTTGGTGGGCCGAAGCGCGGAGTCTGCCATCGCGCGCTACTTGTCATCCTGAACGAAGTGAAGGATCTCGTTCGCCGGTGAGATCCTTCGCTGCGCTCAGGATGACAAGGTTGTCTCTCCGTCCTCAGGGTTCGTCCCGATCCCGGTAATTCACCTTTTGGTGAATTATGCGGACTGTGAGCAGCCGAGCCGCCAACGTCGTCGAGCTCCGTTCGCGCGACGCCGGCCGTACGCAGCAGGAGATCCTGGACGCAGCGACGGCCGAGTTCGCTGCGCACGGCTTCGGGGGCGCGCGAATCGAGGCGATCGCCGATCGCGCCGGCGTCAACAAGAAGCTCATCTACTACTACTTCGAAGGCAAGGACGAGCTCTTTCTCGCCGTGCTCGAGCAGACCTACGCCGATATCCGCGCGGCAGAGCGCGAGCTGCACCTCGAGTCGAGCAAGCCCCTGCAAGCGATCGAGAGCCTGGTCGCCTTCACCTGGCGCCACTACCTCGCGCACCCCGAGTTCCTCGCCCTGCTCAACAGCGAGAACATGCTGCGCGCCGGCCACCTGAAGCGCTCGCGCCGCATCCGCCAGATGAACTCGCCGCTCATCGAGGTGCTCGCGCAGGTCCTCGCACGCGGCGCAAAAAGCGGTGAGCTGCGCCCCGGCATCGACGCCATGCAGCTCTACATCTCGATCGCCGGCCTGGCGTATTTCTACCTCTCGAACAAGCACACGCTGGGCGCGATCTTCGGCCTCGATCTCATGACCGAAAGCGCGCTGGCCGAGCGTCTCTCGCACATGACAGCGGTCGTGACGAGCTACGTGCGCGCCGCCTGACAGCAGAATGGACGCGATCGACCTCGCCTTCTATCGCCACCAGGGCCACCTGACGATCAACGGCATCTTTGCCGCCGACGAGGTCGACGCCGTCGTTCGCGACATCGAGCAGTGGGGCGAAGCCTTTCTCGCCGAGCTGCCCAAGTCGCAACGCGCCTGGTACCTCGACGGCGGCGTCAAGGCGCGCAGCGTGCTGCGCAAGCTCGACAACCCGCACGCCCATCGCCCAGCGGTCCAAGCCCTGGCGCGCGACGCGCGGCTGGTGCGGCACGTCGAGAGCGTTCTCGGCGCCGGCGTCTCGGTCTACTTCAGCCAGATCTTCTTCAAGCCGCCCGAAGGCGGCGGCCCGAAGCCGGCGCATCAGGACAACTTCTACTTCGGGCCGACCGACATCGAGGGCGTCGTCACCGCCTGGATCGCGCTCGACGATGCGACGCTCGAGAACGGCTGCCTCTACTTCGGCGACGGCACGAACCTCGGCCCGGTCTACGCGCACTTCGCGCCAGAAGGCGAGCCGTTCAACCTGCAGCTCCCCGCCACCATCCTCGACAAGCAGCCGATGTCGCCGGCGCCGGTGAAGAAGGGCGGCGTCAGCTTTCACCACGGCAACACCTTCCACCAGTCGGGCCCGAACCACAGCACCGCCTGGCGGCGCGCCTGCGCCCTGCACTACGTGCGCAACGATGTCGAGTTCGCGACACCGGCGCTGCCCTACGACAACGCGCTCAAGCTCGAGGTCACCTGACCGGGACCGCCTTTCCCACAAGCTCACTCATGGAGACGACATGACCTCACTTCCCTTCGCCCGTACCGTCCTCACCGCTGCCCTGCTCGCCACCACCGCCAGCGGTGCGATGGCGCAGCAATGGAAGCCGACGCGTCCGATCAACCTGATCGTGCCCTGGGCGCCGGGCGGATCGACCGACCAGATCACGCGCGTCACTGCGGCCGAACTCGAGAAGGTGCTCGGCCAGACGATCGTCGTCGTCAACCAGCCGGGCGCTTCAGGCTCGATCGGCAGCAAGAGCGCCTTCGATGCGCCCCGCGACGGCTACACCTGGACGGCGGGCGCCGCCCAGGACCTCGGCACCTACCAGACGCTCGGCTCGCTCAACGCCGGCATCAAGGAGTGGAACCTGTTCCTCACCGTCGCCAACATCCAGGTGATCGGCGTCAATCCGGCGACGCCGTACCAGAACGCGAAGCAATTGCTCGACGCGATGAAGGCCAAGCCGAACGGCATTTCGGTGGCGACGGCCGGCGTCACCTCGGCGGGCCACAACGCCATGGAACTGATCGCGAAATCGACAGGCGTGACCTATCGCCACGTGACCTATGACGGCGGCAATCCGGCGGTTGTCGCCACCGTGTCGGGCGAGGCCGAAGTGACGACGCAGCTCGCTGTCGAGCAGGCCGACATGATTCGCGGCAAGCGGCTGCGCCCGCTCGCCACGGTCAGCGACAAGCCGCTCGACCTCGAGGGCTACGGCACGATCCCGCCGCTCTCGAACACGCTGCCCGGCTTCACCGCGCCGGCCAACTACTTCGGCATCTTCATTCCGAAAGGCGTGCCTGACGAGGTGGTGAAGACGATCGAGAAGATCTGGGCCGAGAACATCGCCAACAGCGAAGCGATCAAGAAATACGCCCAGAGCCGCGGCGCTCTGTTCGCGCCGGCGGCGGGCGATGCGGCGCAGAAGGCGGTGTTCCCGGCCATCCAGGCCAACGCCTGGCTGCTCTTCAACGGCGGCAAGGCGAAGGTCTCGCCGGACACGGTCGGCATTGCCAAGCCCTGACCTGCGGCGCCGCTTCGAGCCATGACGACTTCGATGCACGGCGCGCCCGGCGACGCAGCCGAGCCGACGCCCGAGGAGCGACGCGCGGCCGCCGCCAGCGACCTGCGCGACGCGATCGGATGGCTCGTGCTCGGAGTGGCCGTGCTCGCCGGTTCGATCCGCATGGACCGCCTCGAAGCGCAGCACATCAATCCTTACACGGTGCCCGGCCTGCTGCCCGGCCTGCTCGGCCTCGTCATGGTCCTGCTCGGCGCCTTGATGGCGCTGCGCAGCTGGGGACGAGGCGCCCCACTCGGCGCCGGGCCGCGCTTCGCGGTCGACTGGCCGTCGTTGCGCCGGCTCGGCGTCGTCATCGGACTGATCCTCATCTACACGGTCGTGCTGCTCGGGCACGGCCTGCCGTTCTGGATCGGCTCTGCCCTCTATGCCGCCGCGTCGATCGTGCTCCTGCAGGCGCCGCAGCGCGCCCTCGCCGGACGCCGGCTCGGCTGGCGCGATGTCGCCGTCGCGGCAGCGGTCGGCATCGGCTCGGGCGTCGTCATCACCTACGTGTTCCAGGAGCTGTTCCTGGTGCGGCTGCCCTGAAAGCCGGAGCGCGCGAGCATGTTCTCCGGCCTCGCCGACCTCGCCCGCGCCTGGGCCGGCTTCATGAACCCGACGTCGATCGCGCTCGGCCTCGGCGGAGCCTTGCTCGGCATCATCGTCGGCATCCTGCCCGGCCTGTCGGCGACGCTCGTCATCGCGCTGCTGACGACGATCACGATCAAGCTGCCGGCGAACAACGCGATCCTCGTGCTCATCTGCTCGTACGTCGGCGCGCTCTACGGCGGCTCGCGCACGGCGATCCTGCTCAACATCCCGGGCACCGCCGCCAACGCCGCGTCGTGCGCCGACGGCTATGCGCTGGCACAGCGTGGCGAGGCCGGTCGGGCGATCGGCATCGCCACCTCGGGCGCGTTCATGGGCACGCTGTTCGGCGTGCTCTGCCTGGCCGCCTTCACGCCTTCGCTCGCCGAGGTGGCGCTCGCCTTCGGCGCCTACGAATTCTTCTGGCTGGCGCTGTTCGGCGTGGCGATGTCCGGCTCGATCGTCGGCGACGATCCGCTCAAGGGCTGGGCGATGGGCGCGCTCGGCCTCTTCGTCGCGCAGATCGGCCAGGAAGGCCTCTACGCCTACGACCGGTTCACCTTCGGATGGGACGAACTGGCCGGCGGCATCGGCCTGATCCCGGCGCTGGTCGGCGCCTTCGGCCTCGCCGAGGTGCTGACGAACCTCGCCGACCCGATCGAGAAGAAGCTGGTCGAGGTCAAGGACTCGGTGCTGCCGCGTTTTCGCGAAGTGGCGCAGTACTGGCGCACCGTGCTTCGCTCGGGCGTGATCGGCGTGCTGACGGGTCTCTTGCCCGGCGTCGGCGAGGACTCGGGCGCCTGGATGTCGTACGCCGCCGCCAAGGCAGTGAGCAAGGAGAAGCACCTCTTCGGCAAGGGCTCGATCGACGGCCTGATGGCGGCCGAGACCGGCGACATGGCGTCGATTCCCGGCCACATCATCCCGGCGCTGGCGCTCGGCATCCCGGGCTCGGCGCCCTCGGCCGTGCTGATGGCGGCGATGATCATCCACGGCATCCAGCCGGGGCCGATGATGATGATCCAGCATCCGCAGTTCGTCTACGAGGTGGTCGCGATGACCTCACTGGCGACCATCACGATCCTCATCTTCGGCCTGTTCCTGGTGCGGCCGCTGCTCGTCGTGCTGCGCATCCGCCGCACCGTGCTCATGCCGATCATCCTTCTGCTGTGCACGGTCGGCGCCTTCGCGACAGCGTCGCGGCTGTTCGACGTCTACGCGATGCTGGTGATCGGCATCGCCGCCTTCTTCCTGCGCCGGCGCGGCTACCAGATGGCACCCTTCGTGCTGGGTCTGGTGCTCGGTCCCCTGCTCGACAAGAGCCTGCGCCGCGGCCTGGTCCTCTCCGACGGATCGATCGCGCCCTTCTTCACGCGGCCGATCTCGCTCGCCTTCGCGGTGGTGACGATCTTCGCGATCCTGCTCTACGTGCCGGCATTCAAGGCGGCGGTGAAGCGCGTCACGGGTGGTGCTGGTTCGGCGGTACGGGCGATGATCGGCCGCGGTACCTGAGCTCATTCGACGACATGAAGATCGCCCTCTGCAATGAAGTGCTCGGCCCGCTGGCGCTCGAGGCGCAGTGCGAACTCGCCGCGCGGCTCGGCTACGACGGGCTCGAGATCGCGCCTTTCACGCTGGCCAACGCGCCGGAGCGGATCGACACGACGGAGGCGCACCGCATCCGCGGCGTCGTCGAGTCGTCGGGACTGGTCGTGACGGGACTGCACTGGCTGCTCGTCAAGCCCTCGGGGCTGTCGGTGACCGACCCCGATGCTGCGCGACGTCGGCGCACCCTCGATGTCGTGACGCGGCTGATCGGCCTCTGCGCCGAGCTCGGCGGCAAGGTGCTGGTGCACGGCTCGCCGAAGCAGCGTGAGGTCGCGGCCGGCGAGACCCTCGACATCGCACGCGCGCGATTGCGCGACTTCCTCGCCGACGCCGCCGAGGTCGCCGCGGCGCACGGCGTCGTCTACTGCATCGAGCCGCTGTCGCGCAATGAGACGGTGCTCGTCAACACCGTCGCCGAAGCCGCCGAGATCGTGCGCGCCGTCGATCGTCCATCGCTGCGCACGATGATCGACTGCAGCGCCGCCGGCTTGAGCGAATCGGTCTCGGTGCCCGAGCTCATCGCCACCTGGATGCCGACCGGCCTGATCGCGCACGTGCAGGTCAACGACCCGAACCGGCGCGCGCCGGGCCAGGGCGACATGCGCTTCGCGCCGATCTTCGCCGCGCTGAAGAAGCACGGCTACGACGGCACGGTCGCCGTCGAGCCCTTCGACTACGTGCCCGACGGCCCCGGCGCCGCGGCCTTCGCGGCCGGCTACCTGCGCGGCGTTCGCGAAGCGCTGCTCTGACCTCCTCATTTGATCGAAAGCAGACACGATGGCCACCCGACGACTCGGCATCATCATGAACGGCGTCACCGGGCGCATGGGCATGAACCAGCACCTGATCCGCTCGATCTGCGCGATCCGCGCGCAAGGCGGCGTGGCACTCGCGAACGGCGACAAGGTCATGCCCGACCCGATCCTGATCGGCCGCAATGCCAAAAAGATCGAGGCGCTCGCCAAGGCGCACGGGATCGCGCGCTGGGGCACCGACCTCGCCGCCGCGCTCGCCAACAAGGACGACACCGTCTTCTTCGACGCCGGCACGACGCAGATGCGTCCGCAGCTTCTTGCCGACGCGATCCGCGCCGGCAAGCACGTCTATTGCGAAAAGCCGATCGCCACCAACCTGAACGAAGCCGTCGAGATCGCGCGCATCGCCGAGAAGTCCGGGCTGAAGCACGGGGCAGTGCAGGACAAGCTTTTCCTGCCCGGCCTGCGCAAGCTCGACATGCTGCGCCGGGCCGGCTTCTTCGGCCGCATGCTCGCCGCGCGCATCGACTTCGGCTACTGGGTGTTCGAAGGCGACCTGCAGCCGATCCAGCGGCCCTCGTGGAACTACCGCGCAGAAGACGGCGGCGGAATGATCCTCGACATGATGTGCCACTGGCGCTACGTGCTCGACAACCTGTTCGGCAAGGTGAAGTCCGTCTCGTGCCTCGGCGTCACGCACATCCCGCAACGCTGGGACGAAGCCGGCAAGCCTTACGTCGCGACCGCCGACGACGCGGCCTACGCGACCTGCGAGCTCGAAGGCCACCACGGCGAAAGCGTCGTCGCGCAGCTCACGATGTCGTGGGCGACGCGGGTGCGTCGCGACGACCTCGTCACCTTCAGCGTCGACGGCACCGACGGCTCGGCGGTGGCCGGCCTGTCGAGCTGCCGCGCCCAGTCGCGCGTCGCCACGCCGCGCCCGGTGTGGAACCCCGACGAGAAGCAGACGATGAACTTCTTCGACCAGTGGCAGGAGATTCCCGACACGCAGGTCTACGACAACGGCTTCAAGATCCAGTGGGAGCAGTTCATCCGCCATGTCGCCGAAGACGCGCCGTGGCAGTACGGGCTGCCCGAAGGCGCGAAGGGCGTTCAGCTCGTCGAGGCGGCGCTCGAGAGCTGGAAGGAGCGACGCTGGGTCGACGTGCCGGTGCTCGCTGTCTAGCGACAAGGGGAAATCGATGACGATCTCCTTGCGACTGCCCGTGGTTGGCGGCGGCTTGCAGACATGGCATCTGCGCGACGCCACGCCTTTCGCCGTGCCAACGTCGCCGCCACGCTTCGACCGCATCGCCTATTCGGCGGCGCACGTCGTCGCCGATCCGTTCGCGGCGAGCGACCCGTGGCTCAGCGCCGCGCTCGACTGGGACGCGACGCTCGCCTGCCGGCAGCACCTCTGGTCGCTCGGCCTGGGCGTGGCCGAGGCGATGGACACGGCGCAGCGCGGCATGGGGCTCGACTGGCCGACCTCGCTCGAGCTGATCCGCCGCACGCTGGATGCGGCGAAGGATGTGCCCGGCGCGCTCGTCGCTTCGGGCTGCGGCACCGACCACCTCGCCTTCGACGCCACGACGACGGTCGACGACGTGATCCGCGCCTACGAGGAGCAGATGGCGGCGATCGAGGCGCTCGGCGGCAAGCTCATCGTCATGGCGAGCCGTGCGCTGGCGAAGGTCGCGACCGGACCGGCCGACTACGAGCGCGTCTACGACCGCATCCTGATGCAATCGAAGCAGCCAGTGATCCTGCACTGGCTGGGCGACATGTTCGACCCACAGCTGTCCGGCTACTGGGGCAGCGGCGACGTCGATGCAGCGATGAGCACCGCGCTCGGCGTCATCGCCGCCAACCCGGGAAAGGTCGACGGCATCAAGATCTCGCTGCTCGACAAGAGCAAGGAAATCGCCATGCGGCGACGGTTGCCCGAAGGCGTGCGCATGTACACCGGCGACGACTTCGACTATGCCGAGCTGATCGTCGGCGACGGTGTCGGCACGGCCAGCAATCACCGGCACAGCGACGCGCTGCTCGGCATCTTCGACGCGATCGCGCCGGCGGCGAGCACGGCATTGACAGCGCTGGCGAATGGCGACCGCGCGCGCTTCGATGCCATTCTCGCGCCGACCGTACCGCTCTCGCGCCATGTCTTCCAGGCGCCGACGCGGTTCTACAAGACGGGCATCGTCTTCCTGGCATGGATCAACGGCCGGCAATCTCATTTCACGATGGTCGGCGGCCAGCAAAGCGCGCGTTCGCTGTTCCATTTCGCCGAGGCATTCCGCCTCGCCGACGCGGCCGGCCTGATCGAAGACCCGGCAAGGGCGGTCAGCCGCATGAAGCACCTACTCGCGCTACACGGCGTCGAAGGATGAACCCACCCATTGTCATTCTGAGCGCTGCGAAGAATCTCGCGGCACGCAAGAGCCGGGATCCTTCGCTGCGCTCAGGATGACAGAAGGGGAGAGGGAATGACAGGCCCCATGCGCGACTTCTCGACTGACCATCGCTGGCTCTCCATCAACACCGCAACGCTGCGCGGTGCGGGCCAGCTCGATGCGATCATCGAGGCCTGTGCGCGGCACGACATTCGCGCCATCTCGCCGTGGCGCGACCAGGTGGCCGCGATCGGCATCGAGCGCACCGCGGCGCTGATTCGCACGCACGGCCTCGCGCTTTCGGGCTATTGCCGCGGCGGCATGTTCCCGGCGGTCGACGCGGCGGGAAGGCAGGCCGCTCTCGACGACAACCGGTGCGCCGTCGACGAGGCGAAGACCTTCGGCGCGGCCTGCCTCGTCCTCGTCGTCGGCGGGCTGCCGGGCGCGTTGGCCGGCACGCCGCAAACGAAGGATCTCTTCGCCGCGCGCAACGACGTTCGCGACGGCATCGCCGCCACGCTCGAGTACGCGCGATCGGTCGGCATGCCGCTGGCCATCGAGCCCTTGCATCCCATGTACGCCGCCGACCGCGCCTGCGTCAACACGATGGAGCAGGCGCTCGATCTGTGCGATGTGCTCGATCCGGAGCACAGCGGCGCGCTCGGCGTCGCCGTCGATGTCTATCACGTGTGGTGGGACCCCAAGCTCGAAGCGCAAGTCGCGCGCGCCGGCAAGGACCGCCTGCTCGCCTTCCACGTCTGCGACTGGCTCGTGCCGACGCGCGACCTGCTCGAGGACCGCGGCATGATGGGCGACGGCGTGATCGAGCTGCCGCGCATCCGCGGCTGGGTCGAGTCGGCCGGGTTCGGCGGCTACAGCGAAGTGGAGATCTTCTCGTCGCGCGACTGGTGGAAGCGCCCTGCCGACGAGGTGCTCGCGACCTGCATCGCGAGGCACCGCAGCGTCGTCTGAGCCCTAGGCAGCGGCTGGTGTCAGCGCCGTGCGCCTCACGCGCCGCACATTGAAAGCGCTGAGGATGAGCAGGCCCTGGACGATGGCGATGCCGAGCCAGATGTCGGCCGGCCGGTGCATGTCCATGAGCGGGCCGAACACCAGCGGCGCCGCGGCCTGGCCGATGTCGAGCCCCGAGTAGACGACGCCGTAGACGCGGCCGGTTGCGTTCGGCGGCGCGGCGCGCTTGACGATCAGGTCGCGCGACGGGCCGGCGACGCCAGCGGCCACGCCCATCATGGCGAAGAGCACCGGCACGGCCATCGGCGCGAGCGGCGCGAAGCCGATCGTCAGGGCGAACAGCGCGGCGATGCCGAAGCCGGTGCCGACGATCTTCTCGCAGCGTGACGGATCGGCGGCAAGAAAGCCGCCGAGGACCATGCCACCGGCGCTCGCCACCATGTAGAAGGTGAGGCACATCGCCGCCCAGCGCGCCGGCACGTCGTGAAGCTGGCGCGCCGCCTCGGGTGCGAAGGCCTGGATGCCGCTGATGACGACCGCGTAGAGAAAGAAAAAGCCGAAACAGACCCAGACCGCGGGAATGGCGAGAAAGGCGAAGCTGCCGTCGCCCGTCGGCGCGGACGGGCGCGCGCTGGCGGGCGGCGCGGCGGCGCTCGTCATCTCGACGGTGAGATGGGCGCGGTTGAGCCAGAGCACACCCATCACGATCAGCGCCAGGGCACCCGCCGAAGCAAGCGCGACGCGCCAGTTGAAGGCCAGCGTGATCGACACCATCATCGCCGGCGCCAAGGCCCAGCCGAGACTGCCGGTGATGCCGTGCACGCTGAACGCGTGGCCGAGCCGCGACGGGTGGATCTTGCGGTTGAGCAGCGTGTAGTCGACCGGGTGAAAAACGCCGTTGCCGACGCCCGCCACGACCGAGAAAGCGGCGAGCATCGCGTAGCTCGTGCTCATCGAGTAGCCGAACGCGGCGAGCGCGAGCAGGCCGATGCCGCCGAACAGCACGGGCCGCGGTCCGAAGCGATCGACGACGAATCCGGACAGCGCCTGGACGCCGCAGGAGACGACGAAGAAGATCGTCAGCAGTACCCCGAGCTCGGTGAAGTTCACATTGAAGTCCTTCATCAGCCAGGGAAAGAGCGGCGGCAGGAGAAGCTGGCTGAAGTGGCTGACGCCATGCGCCAGGCCGACCAGGCCCATGACCGCGGCGTCGCGGCGAAGCGGGGACGACGATGGATTGGAAAGGGTGGTGGCGGCGGACATGTTCGACTTTTCGACGCTCGAATGCTAGCCGGTGAAGCGTCGTCCGGATTACGATAGGAAGTCAAACTCTGTCGCGATCCCGCCAATGACGACGCGCCCGTCCATCGGCCCGCTCACGCCGCATCTGTTCCGTCCCGACCGGACGCGGCCGGTGCGCGCCAAGCTGCAGCACCTGCTCGCCGCGACCCGCGTCGTGCCGCACGCCCACCCGTGGGGGCAGATCGCGATCTCGAGCACCGGCGTCGTCCGCGTCACCATGCCGCACGGCACGACCATCGTGCCGCCGTCGCGCGCGCTCTGGATCCCGCCGGGTGTCGAGCACGCGGTGACGGTGGTCGAAGACGCCGACCTGCTCACCCTGTACCTCGACCCCGGCCGGCGCAGCCAGGGCCTCGCCGCCGGCGCCGGTGAAGCGGCGCGATGGCAGCAGTGCCGCGTCCTCGAAGCGTCGCAGCTGCTGCTCGCGCTGGCGCTCGAACTCGACGCCCGGCCCGACAGCAGCCGCGTCGTCCTAGACCGTGAAGCGCTGCACCGCGAGAAGCGAATCGCCGCCCTGCTCGTCGACGAGCTGAAGCGCGCGCCGCAGGTGCCGCTCGGCGTCGCCTTGCCCACCGAGAAGCGCCTGCGCCACCTGTGCGAGGCGCTGCTCGACGATCCGTCGCGTCATGCCTCGCTCGACGCCTGGGCCGCCGATGCCGGGGCGAGCGCGCGAACCATTGCACGACTCTTCCGCAGCGAGCTGGGCACGACCTTCGTTCGCTGGCGCGAGCAGGTGCTGCTGGCACGCGCCGTGCCGCTCGCCGCGCGCGGCATGCCGATGGCGGCAATCGCCGCCGAGCTGGGCTATGCGAGCCCGAGCGCCTTCGCGGCGATGGTGCGACGCTCGGTCGGCAGTTCGCCGCGGCGCTTCTTTCGCGCCGGAGCCTGATGCGACGATTTCGGCGCGACGGGCGTCGACGTGTTGGAACGGCGCGCTTTCATGAGCCGGTCATCGGCCTCCGCCGGCCGCGCATCGTTGTAACCATTCGTACGATCGCGCAAGGCCTAGACTGCGTCCGAATCGAGCACGCCACCTTCCCGGCGCTGCCCAGGAGCACCCATGCTGACATCGCTGTTCGGAGACCTCGGCCCGGCCCGCGACGGCAAGGGCAAGTCCCGCGATTTCGACGACACGACGCCCGACTCGCAGAGCGGCTTTGCGGCGACGGCGATCATGGAAAGCATCGCCACCGAGGTCAACGACCGTGGCCAGATGGTCGATCGCCACGTCAGCGACCTGGTCGTCATCGGCTCGCCGGCACAAGCGATCCGCGAACACTTCGCGGCCACTCGCGCCGACCTCGAAAGCGCCTCGTCGATGATCACGCTGCTCGACCCGGTCGGGGTCTGGGCGTCTGCGGTCGTCAAGGCCCTGTCCGACGCCGGCGGTCGGCCGATCGAGCGGCTGCATCTGCGCGAGAAGACGACGCTGCGCACGATCGCCATGATCGAGCGGACGACGCTGGTGCGCCGTCAGGAAGACACGCTGCGCATCTTTCACGCCGACGTGCGCGCACCCGGCCCCGAGAACGCCGAGATCCCGGTCGCGCTGATGGAGCGCAGCCAGATGACGGCCGTCATCATCGGGCCGATGCAGCCGCACGCCATCGATGCGCTGCTCGCTTCCTTGCGCCAGGCGACCAGCCTGCCGACCTGGCGCTGCCCGAACCTGCTGTTCCAGTTGCCGCCGAGCGCGGCGTGGATCAACAACAAGGTCCAGGCCATTGTCTGGCCGGCGCGGCTGCACGTGCACATCGTCAGCGAGCCGATGACCGGCGCGTCGTCGGTATGGAACGCGATGCTGGGCGTCTGGAACGAGGTCAAGCTGCAGCCCGGCTGGGATCCTTCGGCCGTCTCGCCGATGCTCGGCATCAGCGACTTCCCCATCAAGGTCGGCGAGCTCGGCGGCGGCGTGGCACCGGGCGGCAAGGCTGCCGCACCGGCGTTGTCGGCGCCCGTGGTCGGCACCGGTGCCCCGCAGCCGCAGATCACGCGCGGCGTTCTCGATGCGGCACGCGGTCGCCAGGCGTTGTCCAGCCTGCTCAAGCTCGAGGGCCTGATCGGCTGCGCTCTCGTCGACGCGACCACCGGCCTGGTCCTCGCCCACGAAGCACGCGAAGACCAGTCGATCGACATGGAGCTGGGCGCCGCGGCGGCGGCGCAGGTGCTTCGCGCGCACCGCGATTCGGCGCGCAGCATGGGCCTCACCGATGCGATCGACGAGGTCATCACCACCGCCGGAGCGCGCAACGTGCTCATCCGCGCGCTGCAACGGCACGCCGAGCTCTTCATCGTCGCCTTGTTCGAGAAGCACCGCACCAACCTCGCGCTGGCCCGCTTCCAGTTGCTCGAGGTCGAGCGCAGCCTCTCGTAGAGAGTCGTCTCAGGCGCGCAGCGCGTCGCTACCGGTCTTCAGCGCGAGCGCCTTGTTGGCGAGTGCGTCGGCCATTTCATTGCAGCGATCGCCGTTGTGGCCGCGCACCCAGCGCACGCTGACCTTGCGCGCATCGACCAGCGCGAAGAGCTGCTTCCACAAGCCGAGGTTGGCGACCGGCTCGCCCTTCGAGTTGCGCCAGCCCTTGCGCTCCCAGCCGGCGCGCCATTCGCTGATGCCCTTCAGCACGTACTGACTGTCCGAGACCAGCTCGACGGCGGCGTCGGCCGGCACGCGCGCCAATCCTTCGATCGCCGCCGTGAGTTCGGCGATCTGGTTGGTGCCGTGACCGATGAAGCCGAAGTGATCGCTCTCGGCACCGCTGCCTGGCTCGATGAGGACGGCGCCCCATCCGGCCGGCCCCGGGTTGGAAGGCGCACAGGCGCCGTCGGTGTAGGCGATCCACTTCGGCTTGTCGTTCATTCGGTTCGGTTCATCGGCTGTCGCCGTGGGTTTCGAGTTCGGCCCGGCGCTGCGTCGCGGCGACCGGGGCAGGAGCGGTCACCGCCTTCACGCGCAGCTCGTCGCGCACCAGGCCGACCAGCCGCATGCCGCGCACGCGCTTGACCGCGACGATGTAGTAGAGAGCGCCGAAGGGCGGCCACCAGCGGTCGCCAACGCCCTCCATCCACTCGAAGCGGGCCAGCCATTTGGCCGACGTGACCGGCGGGATGTAGCAGCCGAAGCGGCCCGACTCGACCTCGAAGCTGAGCAACCGAAGCCAGTCGCGCAGGCGCCGGTAGCCGATGAACTCGCCGGCGCGCGGCAAGAACAGATCTCGCTCGGTGCCGAGGCCGAGGCGGCGCCGCATGCGGCCCAGCCGCTGCCGCGTTCCCCACAGGCTGGCCGGATTGAAGCCGAGGATGATGACCCGGCCTTCGGGTACGAGCACGCGCTCGACTTCGCGCAGCGTGAGGTGCGGGTCGCGCGCCAGCTCGAGCGCATGCGGCAGGACGACGAGATCGAGGCTGGACCCGTCGAAGGGCAAGGCGTCGAAGTGGCAATGCAGCGTGATCGCCCTCTTCTCCGCAGCCGCCGGCGCTGCGACGTCGGCGGGATGCTCGTCGCCTTTTTCCGGCGGCGACTCGACCGCGAGCCAGCGATGCGGCATGCGATTGGCGCGCAAGGCGTCGAGCTCGGGCAGGCCGAGCTGCAGGGCGTGAAAGCCGAACAGGTCGACCACGGCCTGGTCGAGATGGCGCTGCTCCCACGCGAGCAGGTACTCGCCCGCGGGAGTCTTCAGCCACTGGGGCAACTGTATGATCGCGCCTTCCGTCATGAACCTGACCGCCGTACCCGCCTTCAGCGACATCTGCATCTGGACGATAGCCGCCGGCCGCGTCGTCGTCGTCGATCCGGGCGAAGCAGGGCGGGTCCATGCCGCGCTCGATGCCAGGCGGCACGCGTTGACGGCCATTCTAGTGACGCGCTATCGATGACGGCACAACGCGCCCGGCCCTCGGCTTTCGCGACGATCGCGAGCCTGCTCTGCCTCCTCGCCGGCTGCGTCTCTGCCCCTCCCTCCTCCCCGTCGTCGCCGCCCGCGCTGCCCTTGTCGGCGCCCGCCGTGACCGCCGCAGACGCGCTGCCGAGGGGCAATGAGGACGCGGCGGCACAAAGCGTGGTCAACGCCGCTTTGGCGCCCGAGAAGTCCGCGGCCGCGCCGGTGCCGGTCGACCCTTTGCGCCCCGACGTGCACCTCGATCTCGACGATCGCGCCGCCCGCGTCGACCTCTGGGATCGCGTGCGCCGCGGTTTCGCGATGCCCGACCTCGACAGCGACCTGGTGCGCGATCGCGAGCGTTGGTATGCGACGCGGCCCGACTACGTCGCGCGCATGACCGAGCGCGGCGGGCGCTATCTCTTCCACATCGTCGAAGAGCTCGACAAGCGCGGCATGCCGACCGAGCTGGCGCTGCTCCCCTTCATCGAGAGCGCGTTCAATCCGCAGGCGATGTCAGTGGCGCGCGCCTCGGGCATGTGGCAATTCATCCCCTCGACCGGACGCAACTTCGAGCTGAAGCAGAACGTCTTTCGCGACGACCGCCGCGACGTGCTCGCCTCGACCCGCGCTGCCCTCGACTACCTGCAGAAGCTGCACGGAATGTTCGGCGACTGGCAGCTCGCGCTGGCCGCCTACAACTGGGGCGAAGGCAGCGTGCAGCGTGCCATCGCCAGGAACCAGAAGGCCGGCCTGCCGACCAACTACGAGAGCCTGCGCATGCCGGCCGAGACGCAGCTCTACCTGCCCAAGCTGCAGGCAGTGAAGAACATCGTCGCCCGCCCCGGCGACTTCAACCTGAAGCTGCCCGAGCTGTACAACCACCCGTATTTCCTGAGCGTGCCGATCGAGCGCGACATGGACGTGGACGTGGCCATCAAGCTCGCCGGCATTCCGCTCGACGAGTTCCAGACGCTGAACCCGCAGATGAACCGGCCCGTCATCCTCGCCGCGGGAACGCCGCAAGTGCTGCTGCCCTACGACAGCGCCAACCGTTTCGTGCACGAGCTGCCGCGGCACCGCGGCGCGCTGGCGACCTGGACTGCATGGACCGCACCGAAAACGATGAAGACGGCCGAGGCCGCGAAGTCTGTCGGCATGAGCGAGGAGCAGTTGCGCGAGGTCAACCAGATCCCGGCGCGCATGCTCATCAAGGCCGGCTCGACCTTGCTTGTTCCGCGCGGCCACACCTTGCTTGCCGATGTCTCTAGCCACGTCGCCGACACGGCCATGCTCTCGCTGTCGCCCGATGCGCCGCCGTTGCGCAAGGTCTCGGTCAAGGCCGGCCGGCGCGACACCGTCGCCTCTCTGGCGAAGCGCTATCGCGTCAACGCCACGCAGCTCGCCGAGTGGAACAAGGTCGGGCCGGGCGCGAGCTTCGCGGCGGGGCAGACGGTCGTCTACTACGTCGCCCAGCCAACGCGTCATGCCCAGGCGCGCGGCACGCAGACCGCGCGGGTCTCGTATGGGCCGCGCTCGGCGCCCCGCGTTCGGTCCGCCCATTCCGCGTCGGCGAGGAAGCAGGCTCTGCCTGCCGGCACGCGCACAGCCCAGCACGGCGGCGGCCCCAGGAGCTGAGGCGCCGGGACGGTCACGAGCGAAGGAAGCGCGTCAGCGCCGGTCGACGAAGGCGTGGGCGATGGTGCCGAGGTCGACGTACTCGAGCTCGCTGCCGATCGGCACGCCGCGCGCCAGCCGCGTCACCCGGATGCCGCGCGACTGCAAGGCCTCGGCCAGCACGTGCGCCGTCGCCTCGCCTTCGGCGGTGAAGTTGGTGGCGAGAATCACTTCTTCGACGACGCCATCGCCGGCGCGGTCGAGCAGCTCACGGGCGCCGATCTCGAGCGGGCCGATGCCGTCGAGCGGGCTGAGCCGGCCCATCAGCACGAAGTAGAGGCCGCGATAGCTGCCGGTGCGCTCGAGCGCGGCCTGGTCGGCCGGCGTCTCGACGACGGCGAGCTGGCGCCGGTCGCGCGACGCATCGAGGCAGATGCTGCACACCGGCTGCTCCGTGAACGTGTGGCAGCGCTCGCAGTGACGCACGCGAGACACCGCCTGCTGCAATGCATCTGCGATGCGCCGGGCGCCGTCGCGGTCGTGCTGCAACAGGTGCCAGGCCATGCGCTGCGCCGACTTGACGCCGATGCCGGGCAGGCGGCGCAGCGCTTCGACGAGTCCTTCGAGGGACGCTTCAGCAGCCAATGAGCGCGGACCTCAGAATGGCAGCTTCATGCCCGGCGGCAAGGGCATGCCGGCGGTCAGCTTGCCCATCTTCTCCTGGCTCACCGCCTCGGCGCGCCGCACGCCGTCGTTGAAGGCGGCGGCGACCAGGTCTTCGAGCATTTCCCTGTCGTCGCCGACCAGGCTCGGGTCGATGGCGATCCGCTTCACGTCGTGCTTGCAGGTCATCGTCACCTTGACGAGACCGGCGCCCGACTCGCCCACGACCTCGATCGTCGCGAGTTCGTCCTGCGCCTTCTTCAGGTTGTCCTGCATCGCCTGGGCCTGCTTCATCAGACCGGCGAGTTGACCTTTCATCATGGCTGTCGCTCCTGGAAAATCACAACGGCTTCACCGAGCCCGGGACGATGCGCGCCGTCTTGTACTGCGCGAGCAGTGCCTTGACGAGCGGATCGTCGTGAATCACCTGTTCGGCCTCCGCCTGCCGGCGGCGGCGCGCCTCGGCGGCGCGCTCGGCCGGCGTGTCGCTCGCTGCACCGGCGTCGATCTCGAGCCGCACCGGCCTTTGCAATGCCTCGGCCATCGCCACCTGCAAGCGTTCGCGCAAGGCCGGCGCGCGCAGGTTCTCGCGCTCGACGCGCAAGCGCCAGACGGGTTCGGCCTGACCTTCGTCGATCGCAACGCATTCGGCTTGCATGGCCAGCTCGCGAACCATCGCGGCGATGCCGCCGGCCTCGACCATGCGCGACACGAGGTCGGTCCAACGGTCGGCAGACGCGCCGTCATGCACGAGCGGCATCGCCGCGGCAGCGCGTGAAGGCTCGACCTCGGGCGCCCGGGTCTCGGGCGCGCCGGTATGCGAGGTTTCGGCCGACGGCACGTCGCTGCGTGCAGCAGCAGTGCGCGTCATCTCGACCTGGGCCACATGGATCGGCGGCGCGGCGCGCAACGCCTTCTCGGTGCGCACCGCAACCGGCACCGGCTGCGGCGTGCTGCCCGCAACCTCGGCACGCGGCGGAAACGCGAGCATGCGAAGCAGCACCATGACGAGGCCGCTGTATTCGTCCGGTGCGAGCGGGAGCTCGGCGCGGCCATTGAGAACGATGCTGTAGAGAAGCTGAGTCTCGTCGGCGGGCAGCAACGACGCCAGGCGCGCCGCGCCATCGGCGTCGGGATCGTCGCTTTCGTCGACGCCGGGTACGGCTTGCAGCACCGCCATTTCCTGCAGAAGCACCGCCAGTTCCTCGAGCGTGCCGGAGGCCGAGAGGCCGAGCTCGCGCAGCCCGTCGACGGCTGCGATCAGCGCGCGACCGTCGTTCACGGCGATCGCCTCGACGAGACGAACCGCGTGACCGCGATCGACCGCGCCGAGCATGCGACGCACCGGCTCTTCCTCGACGCTGCCGCTGCCGTAGGCGATCGCCTGGTCTGCCAACGAGAGCGCATCGCGCATCGAGCCGCGCGCGGCGCGCGCGATCAGCTTCAGCGCCGTCGCGTCACCGCTGATCGCCTCCTCGCGCAGCACCGTCACGAGATGCTCGACGATGGTCTGCGGCGCCATCGGCCGCAGGTTGAACTGAAGGCAGCGCGAGAGCACGGTCGCCGGAACCTTTTGCGGGTCGGTGGTCGCAAGGACGAACTTCAGGTAGTCGGGCGGCTCCTCGAGCGTCTTCAGCATCGCGTTGAAAGCCGTCGTCGTGAGCATGTGCACTTCGTCGATCATGTAGACCTTGAAGCGACCCGCCACCGGCTTGTAGACGGCCTGGTCGAGGAGCTGCGTGATCTCGTCGATGCCGCGGTTCGAGGCCGCGTCCAGCTCGACGTAGTCGAGGAAGCGGCCGGCGTCGATGTCGAGGCAGGCGCGGCACACGCCGCAGGGGCGCGCGGTGATGTCACCGGTGCCGTCGGGTCCTGTGCAATTGAGCGACTTGGCGAGGATGCGCGAGATCGTCGTCTTGCCGACGCCGCGCGTTCCGGTGAACAGCCAGGCGTGGTGCAGGCGCTTCTGCGTGAGCGCGTTGACGAGCGCCTGCACGACGTGCGTCTGCCCGACCAGCGCCTCGAAATTGCGTGGCCGATATTTGCGCGCCAGCACCGTGGTCGACATGCGAACGATTCTACGGTCGGGCCTGCGAGCTTCCTGCCGTGCGGGATAATCCATGGCACCAAACGAGACCGATGGCGACCGACCCGACAGGACTTCTTCCCTTGAGCTACGGCGGCTCGGGCGTCGACTACCACGTCATCGATCCGCTCAAGGTCGCGGCGCAGCGCGCCGCCGCCTCCACCGGCGCCTGGCTCGACGGGCACGGCTTCTCCGAAGTCGAGTCGTCGCGCGGCGAATCGGCCTATGTCGTCGACGTCGGCCCGTTCTACCTGGCCAGCATCGTCGAGTGCCTGGGCTCGAAGGCGATGGTCGCCGACGCCATGCGTGCGCTGACCGGCAAGACCTTCTACGCCTCGATCGCGCAGGACACGATCGCCATGGCGGTCAACGATCTCATCACCGTCGGCGCCACGCCGCTCGTCGTGCAGGCCTACTGGGCCGCCGGCGGCAGCGACTGGTTCGCCGACGCGGCCCGCGCTCAGGCGCTGGTCGAGGGCTGGAAGCGCGCCTGCGACTACTGCAAGGTGGCCTGGGGCGGCGGCGAGACGCCGGCCCTGGCGGGCATCGTCGAGGCGGGCCGCATCGACCTGGCGGCTTCGTGCACCGGCATCGTCAGCCCGAAGGAGCGGCTCTCGCTGGGCGCCCACCTGACACCAGGCGACGCCATCGTGCTGCTCGCCTCGAGCGGCATCCACGCCAACGGCATCAGCCTGGCGCGCGACCTGGCCTCGCGCCTGCCGCAGGGCTACCTCACGCCGCTCACCGCGAGCGCGGTGCCGATCAGCTTCGGCGATGCCTTGCTCGAGCCGACGGTGCTCTATTCGCCGATCACCGAGGCGCTGTTCAAGGCCGGCATCCGGCCGCACTACGCGGCCAACATCACGGGCCACGGCTGGCGCAAGCTCATGCGGCACCGCTCTTCGTTCACGTACCGGATCCATACGGTACCCGACGTGCCGCCGGTGCTCAAATTCATCCAGGCCGAAGCCCTGCTCTCCGACCGCGACGCCTACGGCACCTTCAACATGGGCGCAGGCTTCGCCCTCTTCGTCGCCGCCGAAGACGCGGAGCGAACGGCTGCCGTCTCGCGCAAGGCAGGCATCGACGCATGGGTCGCGGGCCGTGTCGAGTCCGGCGACAAGCGACTGCTTATCGAGCCGCTCGGACTCAAATACGACGGCAACGATTTGGGCGTTCGCGCGTAGGGGCAACAGGGCAGCCTCTAGAATGGGTGCCGACGGGCCTCCCCGCATGGAAGCGCGGCCAACCGGGTCAGGTCGGGAACGAAGCAGCCCCAACCGTTGTGACCAGTGCCGGGGTCAGGCTCGTCACCTTTACGTCGCCGCTGGTGTACTCGCGTCGACCTTTGCCGCGACGGCCTCGTCAGTGCCAGGCGCCGCTGCTTCTGCTTCCTCTTCCTCTTCCTTCGCACCCTGCTCTGTCGGGTCGGCGCTGCCCTTGCGCAGCACGTCGCGCGCTTCCTGCAAGGCCTCGGCAAGCGCCCGCGTGTTGATGCGAAGCACCCTTGCATAGCGTTGCGCGACGTTGCCGAGCGCCGCGGAGACCTTGTTCGCCGGCAGGTGGCTGACGATGTCGACCGCTTCGTTCGCTGCGCTGGCGACGAGACGCAACAGGTCGGCGTCGCCATCGGGTTTTCGGACCGGCGCATCGACCGGCAAGCGGCGAATCATGTGCAGGATCTCGTCGCCGAGGCCCCATTGGCGCGCCACCGCGCTGCCGAACGATTCGACGTCGACGCCCAGCACGGCGAAGCCGGCGGCCGCCTCGTCGAGGCCGGGCTGTTCGTGGGCGTCGCCCGCGCCCGAGGGCGCGGCCTGCATGAGCTGCTGGATCTGCTCGGCCTCGTCGGTGAAGTGATAGCGCAGCATGAGCCGGCCGAGGTTCTGCATGGCGGCGATGAGGTACACGACCTCGCCGTCGTAGCCGGCCGGACGCAGCGCTTGCGCGGTGTGGCCAGCGAGCCGAACGCGGTCGATCGCCGCGAGCAGCGCCTTGGCCCCGACCTCGTCGAGCGGCCCCGGCCAGGCGCGCAGGTTGTTCGCCGCCTGGCGCACGCCGTTGACGCCGATCAGCGCGACGGCGCGACGCAGCGTCAGCACCGGTCCGTTGCCGGCGATCTGCGTGCCTTGCACCTGCGCGGTGTTCAAGGTGCGCAGCAGTTCGAGCGACAGCGCAAGGTCGGGCAGCAGGTGACGCGCGATCTCGTCGGTACGCTGGCTCTCGATGCCGGTGACGCGCTGTACGCGACTGGCCAAGCCGGGCAAGGCGGGAAGATGACCGACGGTACGCAGCCGGTCCAGCAGCAAGGCGACCGGGCCCCCGTCGTCTTCAGAGACGGCCTCGCGCCAGCCATTCAGCGCGCCGAGAAAGGTCCGCGCGTTGCGGTAGCGCAGCCGCTCCTGACCGGCGGTGCTGCGGTTGACGATCGCGCGCAGTGCTTCCGGAACCGGATGCGGCGTGGTCCAGGGCAGGCGCACGAACTCGCGACCGCGCGGCGCCATCCGGTCGATCACCCGGCCGGTGTCTGCAACTCCGAGGGCCGTCTCGCCGGCGAGCAAACGATGCAGGATGACGCCGCAGGCCAGCACGTCGCGCTCGGCGGCGACGCGTTGCGCACGCAGCGCCGAAGGGTCGAGCGGCATGGCGCGGTCGTTGCCGCGCGACCGTCCGGGCACCGATTGCGGCGCGGCGTCGTAGGCGGCGCCGAGCGCCATGGCCGAGGCCTGACCCCGCTCGTTGATCAGGATGGCGTGAAATTGCGGATCGAGATGGGCGACGCCCGCATCGTGCGCAAAGGCGAGGCCGCGCAGCACGCCCTCGACCCAGATCGCGGCGTCGTCGATCGGCGCACGCGCGTGCTCGGCAAGCCACTCTTCGAGCGTGACGCCGGCGCGCCGGTCGACCGCCACGTAAGGCCATTGCTCGTGGGTGCCGCATTCGAGCACGCGGGCCAGGCCGGGATGGTCGAGTCGCGCGGCGCGGCGCACCGTGACGAGCCAATCGGCGATCGCCGCGGCGCCGGCCGGAGCGACGCGCGGCATGGTCAGCATCACGTCGGCACCGACACGCGTGTCGTGCGCCAGCCAGACCATAGTCGCCTCGCTCTTGCCGAGCAGGCGGCGCAGCTCGAAGCGACCGAACGCGCGCGCCGGCGTCGGCGACGCAGGAACGGTGGCGTGGGCAGCGGCGGGCAGCATCGTGACAAAACGAAGTTACCCGATTGGAACGCGCGGGCGTGCCGGCGAAACGCCGATCAAGCCCCGGTTCGTCTACTTTCTCTCGCCGGGCTCAGTCGATCTCGACGACGCGTCCGTCTCCGGCGATGAAAGCGCAGCGCACGGCATCGCCCGGTTGCGCAGCGCGAACGGCGTCGCGGTAGCCCAGCAGTTGCTCGCGGTACGGCGCCAAGGCCTCCGGCGCGTGACGAAGTTTGTAATCGAGCACCCACCAGACGTCGCCCTCGCCTTCTTCGAGATGCACGAGGCGGTCGATGCGGCGCACTTCGCCTTCGACGGCGACGGCCACCTCGTTGCCGCTCCAGCGGATCTGCGGGCCGGCGAAGAATCGCGCGGCCTCGGGGCGATCGAGGATGACCCGTGCATGGCGCAGCACGGGCGCCGCGTCGACGGCGAATTCGCGCGCCGCGGCATTCGCCAACTCCGCGAGCGGCGTGACGGCGCCAGGTTGCGCCCACCACTCGAGCACGCGATGCACGGCACGACCGAGCGGAGCGGCGGCCGCGTCCCAGGCTTCGTCTGCGCTCTTTGCCGCGGCAACCTCGTCAGGCAGGTCCGGATCGGCGAAGGACAAGGCGAGTTGCCCGACGTTCGCCCTCACGAGCGATGTCGCCACGGTCGCGGCGGTCGGCGTTCCTGGCTGCGACAGCGGGGCCGCCGAAACACGCGGCGCGAGCCGCGGCAACTCCTTCAGACCGGCGGCGCGCGCCCTGGGCGACGCCGGCGTGGCGATCGCGCATGGCACGACGATGGTTCGTGCGAAAGGGTCGACGCGCTGCCACCACGACGGCCGCGCCGCCGCCTTGAACGGCTCGGTCGCGCTGAAGACGAGGCGGCGGCGGGCCCGCGTCATCGCGACGTAGAGCGCGTTCAGCTCCTCGCGCTCGCGTGCCCGCCCCTCGCCGGCGAGAAGCTCGCGCAAGGACGGCGGACAGCGCGACTCCGAATACACGAAGGCGCAGCGCAACGGGCGCTCGGCCTCGACCGGCCACTCGATCAGGAGCGTCGTCAACTCGGTCGACGGCGGCTCCGGGTCCGCGTCGGCGACGAAGACGGTGTCCGCCTCGAGGCCCTTGGCACCATGCACGGTGAGCAGCGGCACGGCATCGGCACGGACCGGCGGTGCGCTCTTGACCGCACGGCGCTTCAGGGCGCGCACGAAGCCGTAGGGCGTGGCGTAGCGGCCGCCGTCGAGCAGCAGGGCCTGGGCGAGGACCGCGTCGATGGCGTCGAGCGCCAGGGCGCACTGCTCCGCCGGAACGACCGCGACCGTGCGTTCGCGCAACTCCCCCTCGTGGACGATGCGGTCGAGCAGGTCGTGCGGCGGCAGGCCGGCGGCCGCGCCGCGCCAGCGCTGCAAGAGGTCGCGGGCGCGCGCCAGCGCCGGGCCCGGTCGCGCCATCGCCGCCAGGGCGCGCCACCAGTCGCCGTCGCCGGCCGCCTGCGCCGCCGCCGAAAGCGCGAGCAGGTCGGCGTCGCTGGCACCGAAAAGAGGGCAGCGAAGGGCCCGGGCCAGCGAGAGTCGGTGCGTCGGCGAGACGATGGCGTCGAGCACTGCGATCAGGTCCTGCGCTTCGGCGGTCGAAGCGAGCGTCGTGTCCTCGACCGCCGAATGGGCGATCTGCTCGCGCTCGAGCGCGGCGGCAACCAGGCGCAGTGTCTCGCGTTTGCGGCAGAGGACGAAGACCTCGCTCGGCATCGCGCCGCCGGCCAAGGTCGCGGCGACCGCTCGCGCAACCGCTGCCGCCTCGTGCTCGCGCAGCACGACCTCGGGCTCGAGGCGCGGCGTCGTCAAGGTGTCGCGCCAGACCGGCACGACCTTGGGGTCGGGACGCTCCGCGCGGCGATCGCGGGGATGGCGCGGCAGCTTCTCGACCGCGCTCGCGGGATCGGGCGGCACCTCGGTCGTGTGCGCGCGAAAGCCGGCGAAGTCGCCGTCCGCGACGGCCTGGCCGAACGCGCCGTTGATCGCTGCGATCACCTCGGGCGTGTTGCGCCGGGTGTGATCGCAGGCGAGCGCACTGCCGCCCAGCCCGTCGCGGATGAAGGCGGCGGCAGCCGCGAAGACGCGCGGCTCAGCGCCGCGGAAGCGGTAGATGCTCTGCTTCGGGTCGCCAACCAGGAACACGCCCGGCGGTGCCCGGCCGCTCGCGCCACCGCCGGCGCCGGCATAGCCCGCCAGCCAGCCCTGCAAGGCATGCCACTGCAGAGGGCTGGTGTCCTGGAACTCGTCGATGAGGACGTGGCGGACGCGCGTGTCGAGCCGCTCCTGGACCCACCCGGCGAGCTCGTCGTCGCGCAGCACGGCGAGCGCGACGCGCTCGAGGTCGGCCATGTCGGCGTAGCCGCGCGATCGCTTGTAGTCGGCGAGCGCGGCGAGCAGGGCGCGCCCGAGCCGGACCATGCGCCCGTGCTCGATGTGCGCGTCTTCCTGGTCGACCTGCTGGCCCAGCACGCCGAGCGCCTGCTGGGTGTCGGCGAGCCCTGCGAGCGCCTTGCTCAGGACGCGCGGAGAATCGGCCTGCGTGAAGAGCGCGCGCCACGCCGCATCGAATAGCCCGCGCGCTTCGCCCGATGCGAGCGCGTCGGCAAGGCTGGCCGCCGTCTCCTGCTGCGTCCGCGCACCGCGGCCGAGCAGGTCGCCGACGTGGCGCAGGCGCGCTTGCCAGAAGACGTCGAGCACCGCGTCGACCGGATGCGCGAAGCGCGCCACCTCCGGCCAGAC
Organism: Burkholderiales bacterium; assembly: GCA_038231215.1. GTDB lineage: Bacteria > Pseudomonadota > Gammaproteobacteria > Burkholderiales > Burkholderiaceae_C > Schlegelella_A. The sequence goes on from JBBRLS010000005.1 coordinate 38,246, forward strand.
CGTCGCCGCCGATTCGACGCTGGTGTCGAGCACGCCGGCCTCGTCGGCCAGCTCGAACTCGATGCGCCGCCACCAGGTGGCATCGAGCCAGCGGCGCAGCTGCGTGCGACCGCGCCGCGCCGTCATCGACGCATAGTCGGCGCGCAACCCGGCATCGCGCAGCACGGCGGCATGAAAGGCGCGCATCACCGCCGGGCGATGGTCGTCGAGGTCCTCGATCAGATCCATCTCCGGCGCGAGGCCGAGCCGGTCGAGCAGGACCAGCGGCGCGGCGCGCAACAGCTGCGAGAACCAGGCGTGAAAGGTGCGAATCTCGATCGGCCGCTCCGCGGCCAGGACGCGCTCGTAGAGCGCGCCGAGCGCCGGCGCCTGCGCCTCGGCGCGCGCCGGCGCGACGCCACGCTGCACGAGCGCCTGGACCCGCTGCGCGTGCGAAGAGCGCGGCGTCGAGAACGCGGCCAGCCATCCGCTCAGGCGCTGTCGCATCTCGCCGGCAGCGGCGCGCGTGAAAGTGATGGCGAGGATGTCGTGCGGCGCGGCGCCGTCGAGCAGCGCCCGAAGCATGCGCGAGACCAGCATCCAGGTCTTGCCCGAGCCGGCGCAGGCCTCGACCGCGCAGCTGCGCGCCGGATCGCAGGCGATCGCATAGAACGCCTCGCGGCTCGCCGGCGCATCATCGATGCGAAAGGCCGGTGCGCTCATGCGGTCGGCGCTTCCGTGGCGGTCGCCTCGCTCGCTTCCCGCGTCCAGTGATCGCGGCGGCACAGGCCGCGTGCGTCGCAGTATTCGCACACCGAGCCCTCGCCGAGCGGCGGCAGCGGCGCGCCTTCGCGCAGGCGCCGCAGGTCCATGGCGACGCCCTGCACCAGCGCCTCGGCGCTGGCGGCGACGTCGGCATGCTCGTGCGTCTCGAGTCCCTTGGTCGCGTCGAGCGCGAGGTAGAAGGCGCGCAGCGGCAGACCGCTCTCCGCGCCGACCAGCGCCGCGTAGAAGGCGAGCTGGGTGTCCTCGAAGCGGTCGAGCACGTCCTTCTTGAGCTGGCTCGAGCTGCCGGTCTTGTAGTCGATGAGCTCGAGGCGCCGACCCTGGTCGACCGTGTCGATGCGGTCGACACGGCCATGCAGCTCGACGCCGCCGAGGGCCTCGGGCGCGGCGCGCAGGTCGATCTCGCCGCGCGACCAGGCCGCGCCGCCGGCCTCGCGCTCGTGCAGCCAGGCGACGTAGCGCGGCACCAGCACTTCGAACGATGCGCTGAAGGGCAGGAAGGACGCTTCGTCGAGCCCCTGCGCCTCGCGGCTCGCGGCAGCGATGGCGCGCAGCCGCACCGCGTCCGCGGCGATGCCCCCGCCCGGCTCGCGGTCGAGATGGAACTGGTGCAGAACGTCGTGCAGCCATTTGCCGTAGTCGCGCTTCTCGACCTCGGGGTCGAGCTCGTCGACGGCGCGCAGGCCGAGCACGCTCTGCGCGAAGAAGCGATACGGACAGTCGCGCAAGGCCTCGAAGGTGCTCGCCGAAAGGCGCCGCGGCAGGCGATCCGGCGGCACCGTCGGCGCGCCGGGTGCGATCGGCGTCGGCACGACCTCGCGCTCGCGGCGGGGATCGACGCCGTCGACGATCGCTTCGCCGCGCTCGGCGAGCGCGAGGCGGAGCCGCTCGACGAAGACGCTGTCGCCGAGCGGCTCGGCGCCGTCGGCGCGGCGGCGCAGCAGGGTCACACGCGGCAAGCGCAGCAGCTGGGCGAAGGCGAGAAGTTCGCCCTGGCGCGCCGCGGCGCCGTCGGCCAGGCCGAGCGCCTGCTGCGCGGTATGCGGCAGCAGCGAGTCGGTGCTCGCCGCCGCGCCGAGTCGTCGCTCGTCGGCACCGGGCAGCACCGCGGCCGCGAACGGTCGCAGCATGGCGCGCGCCAGCGGCGTGATCACGACCTCGGCGGCGAGCGGCTCCGCGTCGCCGCCGAGGGGATCGGGCGGCAGGAAAGTCTCGCGTTCGAGCAGGTCATCGACCCAGCGCGTGAACTCGGCGAGCGCCATCGGCTCGAGGTCGGCCGTCAGCTGCGCGCGCCGCGCCGGCTCGAGCGCGGGATCGAGACCGAGCGCGGCCAGCGCCTGCCGGCCCGCGGCATCGTCGCGCAGGCCCGCAAGCGCCCCGCTGCGGTCGAGCGCGATGCCGAGCGCGTCGATCCAGTCGACGAGCGATCGGCGCGGCAGCCGCGCGAACTCGGCGAGGATCGCCACCGCCTCGTCGCGCAGCGCCGCGGCGCCAACCTCGAGCGCGAGCCGCCCCAGGCCGCGCGCATCGGCGACCTGCGCCTTGCGTGCGGCGGCCTCGAGCGCCTCGAGCGCAGCACCCCGGCGCGTCGCCAGCGGCGCCGACTTCAGCCAGTCGAGCCAGGCGTCGGCACCGGCATCGCCGCGCGCTGCGAGCAAGGTCGCCATCACGGCGGCACCGGCACGCGTCGTCGCCAGCTTCCATCCGGTCTCGTCGCGCAGCACGACCGCGCTGCGTTCGAGCAGGGCCCGAATGCGGCGAACCAGGACACGGTCCTGGGCGATCAGCGCGACCGGTGTCTCGCCGCGCTCGACGTGCGCCAGCACCACGGCCGCCGCGGTCGCCGCCTCGTCCTCGAACCCGTCGCAGACGTGCAGCGCCGGCGGTCCGCCCGCTGGCGGCTCGCGGAACGGCGCCTCGGCCGAAGCATCCGTGTCGATGCGCAGGACCGGCACCTCGGCGTCGGCGAGCAAGGCACGCGACAGCGGATCGACGCCGCCGGCATCGAGCGCGATCCACGCCGACGGGCGGACCGCGAACAGGCGATCGGTATCGAAGGCACCGGAGCGCGCCGCCCATTCGAGCGCGACCTGGGCGAGCAGGCGTTCGCGGCTGCCCGGGCCGCCGGGCGGACGCAACGCCTCGCGGGCGGCCCCCCACCACGCGTCGCGCTCCGGCGGCGCGACCGCGGCGGCCGCGGCGAGCATCTGCTGCGCCGTCGTGACAACGCGTGCCGCACCCTGGGCGAAACCGCGCGGATCGCGCCGCGCCCACTCGGCCAGTCCTGACTGGCGCGACAAGGTCTGCATCGCCAGCAAGGTGTCGTGGGCGATGCCCCAGCCAAGCTCGCCCGAGCCGCGAACGATCGGCGGCCCGAGCGATGCGGCGAGCGTGCGCGTCGTCTCGACGCGCGGCATCCAGCCGCCGGACGCTGCGAAGGCGTGCCGCGCCGGCGCGAGTAGCTGGACGAAGGGCACGAGCACGACAATGTCGCGCAGGGCGAGCTCGTGCTCGCCCGCCCAATTGCGGACCTGGCACGCAACCGCGGCCCATGGGTCGTTGTCGGGCGCAGCGGGGGTCGAGCGAGCTATCGTCGCCATAAGAAGAGGAAGCGTTCCGCGCCGGGAAGCGGCGAGGCTTTATGTCAAAATCATTGTGCACTTCGAAGCGAGCCTTGCAGTCGCCGCTTCGATCTCCATCTCGAGTGCAGGCACGAGGATTCAATCATGAGCAGCGAGCTGATCACCCACACGTCCGACGCATCGTTCAACAGCGATGTCATCGAGTCCGACACGCCCGTGCTGGTCGACTACTGGGCCGAATGGTGCGGCCCCTGCAAGATGATCGCGCCGATCCTCGACGAAGTCTCCAAGACCTACGATGGCAAGCTGCGCGTCGCGAAGATGAACGTCGACGAAAACCGCGACGTCCCGGCAAAGTACGGCATTCGCGGCATTCCGACCCTGATGTTGTTCAAGGACGGCCAGCTCGCCGCAACGAAGGTCGGTGCCCTGTCCAAGGCGCAATTGACGGCATTCATCGACAGTCACCTATAATCAGATTGTTACAGGGACGGCAGGCATCGGTGATGCTGGCCTCCCCTCCAGAGACAAAGCCGGCGTGAGCCGGGCTCGATCGACCCGGTCAGCTCGCGTTCGTCGCCTGGCTCAGGGCAAGTAGCACTGCTTCTTAGCCAATCCTGCAGTTTGATTCGGCGGCCACCGACACGGCCGCCTTCCGCATCCGGCGCTATTGCGCCGGCATCGCTCCCGAATCCTTCCTCGCGACCCTCGTCGCCGACTCCATGCACCTCTCCGAACTGAAGTTGATCCACGTCTCCGAGCTCATCAAGATGGGCGAGGCGCTGGAGATCGAGAACGTTGCCCGCATGCGCAAGCAGGAGTTGATGTTCGCGATCATGAAGAAGCGCGCCAAGGCCGGCGAGCAGGTCTTCGGCGACGGCGTGCTCGAGGTGCTGCCCGACGGCTTCGGCTTCCTGCGATCGCCCGACGCCAGCTACATGGCCTCGACCGACGACATCTACCTCTCGCCCAGCCAGGTGCGCCGCTTCAACCTGCACACCGGCGACATGGTCGAAGGTGAAGTCCGCGTGCCCAAGGACGGCGAGCGCTACTTCGCGCTGGTCAAGGTCGACAAGATCAACAACCTGACGCCGGAGGAAAGCAAGCACAAGATCATGTTCGAGAACCTGACGCCGCTCTTTCCGAAAGAGCAGTTCAAGCTCGAGCGCGACGTCAAGTCCGAAGAGAACATCACCAGCCGCATCATCGACCTGATCGCGCCGATCGGCAAAGGCCAGCGCGCCCTCCTCGTCTCGGCGCCCAAGAGCGGCAAGACGGTGATGATGCAGAACCTGGCGCATGCGCTGATCGCCAACTATCCCGAGGTCTACCTGATCGTCCTGCTCGTTGACGAGCGGCCCGAGGAAGTGACCGAAATGCAGCGCACGGTACGCGGCGAGGTCATCAGCTCGACCTTCGACGAACCGGCCGCCCGCCACGTGCAGGTCGCCGAGATGGTGATCGAGCGCGCCAAGCGGCTGGTCGAGCTGAAGATGGACGTCGTCATCCTGCTCGACTCGATCACGCGGCTGGCACGCGCCTACAACAACGTGCTGCCGTCGTCGGGCAAGGTGCTGACCGGCGGCGTCGACGCCAATGCCCTGCAGCGGCCCAAGCGCTTCTTCGGCGCGGCGCGCAACATCGAAGAAGGCGGCTCGCTCACCATCATCGGCACCGCGCTCGTCGAGACCGGCAGCCGCATGGACGAGGTAATCTACGAGGAGTTCAAGGGCACCGGCAATTGCGAGATCCACCTCGACCGTCGCATGTCGGAGAAGCGCGTCTACCCGTCGATCCTGCTCAACAAATCGGGCACGCGCCGCGAAGAACTGCTGCTCAAGCCGGAAATCTTGCAAAAGAGCTGGATCCTGCGCAAGCTGCTCTATTCGATGGACGAGATCGAGGCGATGGAGTTCATCCTCGAGAAGATGAAGGCGACCAAGAACAACCACGACTTCTTCGACATGATGCGCAGGGGCGGCTGAGCCCGGCTCACGCTAGAATCGAAAGCTTTTCGGAAAGTGCATCGGTTTTAGCGGTGTGGCTCCCGGCTGCAACTTGAAAGGTCTCCCATGAAAGAAGGCATCCATCCCGAGTATCGCGAAGTGTGCTTCGTCGATCTCTCCAACGGTTTCAAGTTCGTGACCCGCTCCTGCGCGCAAACGCGCGAGAAGGTCAAGATGGACGACGGCCGCGAGCTGCCGCTCTACAAGCTCGAGACGACGAGCGAATCGCATCCGTTCTATACCGGCACGCAAAAGAGCGTCGACTCGCTCGGCGGCCGCGTCGAGAAGTTCCGCAACAAGTTCGCGCACCTCACGGCAAAGAAGTAAGGCGGTTTCGCGACGAAAAACGGGCAGCCTCGGCTGCCCTTTTTCTTGGGCCCGCCGCCGCAAGCGGTCCCTTTATGCTTCTGTTGCATCATTGGGCGTGCCTCACCCCTTTCCCGTGTGAACTCCCCGAACCCGGCCCTCGTCAGCCAGCGTGAAGCCGAGCCGTTGCCGCGGCTGGCCCTTCTTCTTTTCTGCGCCGCCTACGTTCTGCCGGGCTTGTTCGGCCGCGACCCGTGGAAGAGCGCCGACATCACGGCCTTCGGCTACATCGTCGACATCGCCCAGGGCAAGACCTCCTGGCTCGCGCCGACGGTCGGCGGCCTGCCCGCCGACGGCGCCTTGCTGCCCTACTGGATAGGCGCCGCATTCGTCTGGCTCACCAGCCCTTGGCTCGATCCAGCCTTTGCGGCCCGCGTGCCTTTCGCGCTGCTGCTCGCCCTCACGCTCGCCCTCACCTGGTACGCGGCCTATCACCTGGCGCGCGCCGAATCGGCGCAGCCGCTGCCCTTCGCATTCGGAGGCGAGGCGTCCCCCGCGGACTATGCGCGAGCCATCGCCGACGGTGCCTTGCTGGCGGTGATCGCCTCGCTCGGATTGCTGCAACTCGGCCACGAGACGACGCCCGAACTGGCACAGCTCGCCGCGGTATCGCTCTACCTCTATGGCCTGGCCGCCAATCCAGTACGGCCGTGGGCGGGTGGCCTCGCCGCTACCCTGGCCCTGCCGGCGCTCGCGGCGAGCGGCGCGCCGAGCATCGCTCTGGTGCTGGCGTTCATCGGCGGCTTGATCGCGCTGGTCTCAGGACGAACCGGCGGCCGGCGGCTCGCCGCCTGCATCGCCGCTGGCGCGCTGCTATCCATGGCCACAGGAGCCGCGCTCGGCGCGTGGGCGAACCGCCTCGGCAGCTATCACGACGCCGCACAGGTCACCGGCCTCGCCCGACAGTTCGCCTGGTTCGCCTGGCCCGCCTGGCCGCTCGCCTTGTGGACGATCTGGCAATGGCGGCGCCGCCTGCTGAGCGAACACCTGGCGATGCCGCTCGGCTGCACCGCGGCCCTGCTCGTCGTGTGGGTGGCGATGGCCGGATCGGACCGTGCCCTGATGCTGGCGCTGCCGCCGCTTGCCGTGCTCGCCGCCTTCGCCTTGCCGACCTTGCAGCGCAGTGCAGCCGCCGCGATCGACTGGTTCTCGGTGTTCTTCTTCACCATCGCTGCGGCGACCGGATGGGTTTTCTACATCTCGATGCAGACCGGCGTTCCGGCCCAGCCGGGCGCCAATATCGCCAAGCTTTCGCCGGGCTACGAGAACCGCTTCTCGATGATCGGCCTGGCTTTCGCCGTCGTCGGCACGATCGCCTGGGCCTGGCTCGTGAAGTGGCGCACCGGGCGCAGCCGCCATCCGCTCTGGAAGAGTCTGGTCCTGCCCGCGGGCGGCGTCAGCCTGTGCTGGCTGCTCGTCATGACGCTGTTGCTGCCGCCGCTCGACAACGCGCGCGGCTACCGCTCGATGACGCAACGCATCGCCCGCCAGGTGCCGGCTGACGCCTGCATCGCGGCGCCGGGCATGGCACGCGCTCAAGTCGTCGCGCTCGAGTATCTGGGTGGTTGGCGTGTCGATGCCGTCACCCCGGCCGCGGCGACTTCCTGCAAGGTCCTGATGCTGCCGCGCGCGCAGAAACCGGCCACGCCGGCCTGGCAATTCGTGAGTCGCGAACGGCGCAATCGCAACGACGACGACGTGATCGACATCTATCGACGCACGCCGTCTGCCAACTGATCGAAAGCGCAGGGCCGAGGCCCGCGGCAAGCATCGCTCAGGGCGCGCCGACGTCCACCGGCTCGCTCTGCGCCGCAGGCGCCGGGCTCGTGCCGTCACGCACGCGCGCGGCCGGCAGAACGAGCCGAAAGGTCGAACCCTTGCCGACCTCGCTCGCCACGTCGAGCTCGCCGCCGTGGCGATGGATGACGTGCTTGACGATCGCCAGACCGAGCCCGGTGCCGCCCGACTCGCGCGAGCGGCTGCCGTCGACGCGATAGAAGCGCTCGGTCAGGCGCGACAGGTGCTCGCGGGCGATGCCACGGCCGGTGTCGCTGACGACGATCTCGCCCGAGCCGTTGTCGACGCGCCTCCAGCTCACGTCGATGCGGCCACCGTCCGGCGTGTAGCGAACGGCATTGCCGACGAGGTTACCGATCGCGCTCTGCAGCTCCGATTCGATGCCGGCCACCTGGGCTTCGCCCGCGCCGGCGAAGACGATCGCGTGCCGGCCTGCAGAGAGAGCCCGCGCCTCGGCCTCGACCTGACCGAACAGCCCGGCGACGCGGATCCACTTGTCGGCGGTGGGTCGTGGGCTGCCCTCGAGCTGGGCCAGCGTCAGCAGATCGCCGACCAGGTTGGCCATGCGCTCGGCCTGCTGCGTCATCAACGTGATGACGCGTTTCTGCTCGACCTCCGTCAGCGGCAGGTTACGCATCGTTTCGAGAAAGCCCGACAGCACGGTCAGCGGCGTGCGGATCTCGTGCGAGACGTTGGCGACGAAGTCGCGCCGCATCGCCTCGGAGCGCTCGCGCTCGGTCGTATCCTGCGAGATCACGAGCTTGGAGCCGGCGCCATAGCGGCGCATCAGCACCTGCAAGGAACCATGGCCGCGCGGTTCGCGCACCGCGATGGGGTGGTCGAAATTGCCCGCCTGCAGATAGTCGACGAAGGCCGGCGAGCGGATCAGGTTGGTGACGGGCTGGCGCCGGTCGCGCTCCGGGTCGAGGCCGAAGTGATCGGCAGCGCGCGCGTTGCACCACTCGATCTGGTCGCTGGCGTCGAGCAGTAGCACGCCGTTGGGCGAGGCCTCCATCGCCGAGACGAATTGCGCCAGGTGCGTGCGCTCGACTTCGGCCTCGCGCTCCAGGGCGCGCAGGCTACGCTCGATGCGGTACGCGAGCTCGCCCCAGAAACCGGAATCGCGCGGTGCCGTGCCCTCGTGTGCGTCGCGCAGCCAGCGCATCAGACGCCAGCCACGCAGCGAATCGAAGACGACGATGCTCGCAAAACCGAGCAGTCCGCCAACCAACGCGCCGATCAGCGCGCCGAGCCGGGCACCGAGCAGGAGCCCGGCCAGCGCGCCGAGCCCCAGCGCCAGCAGTCCGGCGAGCAATCGAGGCAGCAAACCACTCATGTGCTTCCTCGCCAAGCCTCAGAGGCGAAGAGACCTCTCGACCATCAGACCGCCACGGCCTGCGGTCTGGCGAGTCGATAACCGGCCCCGCGCACGGTCTCGATCATGTGCTGGCACTGGACCGCGCTCAGCGACTCGCGCAGGCGCTTGACGTGAACGTCGACGGTCCGCTCCTCGATGAAGACGTGGTCGCCCCAGACCCGGTCGAGGAGTTGCGTGCGGCTGTGCACGCGCTCGGGATACGTCATCAGGAAGTGCAGGAGCTTGAACTCGGTAGCGCCGATCTTCACTTCCTTGCCCTGGCTGGTCACGCGCCGAGTCGCCGGGTTGATGGTGAGCAGGCCGACGTCGACCGCGGCGTCGAGCGCATCCGGGGCGCGGCGACGCAGCACGGCACGAATCCGCGCCAGCAGTTCGTTGGCCGAGAACGGCTTGGTCAGGTAGTCGTCGGCGCCGGCATCGAGACCGGCGACCTTGTCGGCCTCTTCGGCACGAGCGGTCAGCATGATGATCGGCAACTCGCGCGTACGCGGCTGACCGCGCCACTGACGGGCCAGCGCCTGGCCGCTCTGCCCCGGCAGCATCCAGTCGAGCACGACCAGGCTGGGCAGCACGCCGTCGACCGCCACCTGCGCCTGCTCGGCGTCGCCGGCGATCGTCACCTCGAAGCCGGCATGACGCAGGTTGATCGAGATCAGTTCGGCGATCGCGGATTCGTCTTCAACGACAAGGATTCGGCTCATTCTTGTTTCCTGTAGCGACGCTAGCGGACGAGGTTCTCGACGATGCCGACGGGGTTGTGACGAACGTCGGTGCCCTTGACGATGTAGATGATCTGCTCGGCCAGGTTCTTGGCGTGGTCGCCGACGCGCTCGATCGCCTTGGCGACGAAGATGAGGTCGATGCTCGACGAGATCGTGCGCGCGTCTTCCATCATGAAGGTGATGAGCTTGCGCAACAGGCCTTCAAACTCCTGGTCGATCAGGTCGTCCTTCTTGAGCACCTCGACGGCGCGCTCGACGTCGAGCCGGGCGAAGGCGTCGAGCGCCTTGCGCAGTTGCGAGACAGCCAGTTCCGCCTCGTAGGCGAGATCGTTGACCGGCAGGCGCAGCCGGGTCGAGACGCCCGAGTTGACGAGTCGCTGCACGGTGCGGGCGATGCGCGCCGCCTCGTCGCCGACACGCTCGAGATTGGCGATCGTCTTGGAGATCGCAATCAGCAGGCGCAGGTCGCGCGCCGTCGGCTGGCGCCGGGCGATGATGGTCGAGAGGTCGAGATCGATCTCGACTTCGGTCTGGTTGACACGCTCCTCGATCGCGAGCACGTCGGAGGCGATCTCGCTGTTGAAGGTGACGAGCGCGTGCACGGAGCGCGCGACCTGCGACTCGACCATGCCACCCATCTCGAGTACGCGTGTGGAGATGCCGCTCAACTCGGCGTCGAACTGGGTCGACAGATGACGATCGTTCATGGCATTTGTTCCTTCAGCCGAAGCGTCCGGTGATGTAGTCCTCGGTGTCCTTCTTGGTCGGCCGCATGAACACGTCCTGCGTCCGGCCGAACTCGATCAGGTCGCCGAGGTACATGTAGGCCGTGTAGTCGGAGCTGCGCGCCGCCTGCTGCATGTTGTGCGTGACGATCACCACGGTGTAGTCGTTCTTCAGCTCGTGGATCAGTTCCTCGATCTTGCCGGTCGAGATCGGGTCGAGCGCCGAGCACGGTTCGTCGAGCAGCAGCACCTCGGGCTTGATGGCGATGCCGCGGGCGATGCAAAGCCGCTGCTGCTGGCCGCCAGAGAGCCCCGAACCACTCTGGCCGAGCTTGTCCTTCACCTCGTTCCAGAGCGCCGCCTTCTTCAACGCCCACTCCACCCGTTCGTCCATCTCGACGCGTGGCAACGACTCGAACAGCTTCACCCCGAAGGCGACGTTATCGTAGATCGACATCGGAAACGGCGTCGGCTTCTGGAAGACCATGCCGATCTTGGCGCGGATCAGCGACACGTCGTCCTTCGAGGTCAGCAGGTTGCTGCCGTCCATCATGATCTCGCCCTCGGCCCGCTGCTCGGGGTAGAGCTCGTACATGCGGTTGAAGGTGCGCAGCAGCGTCGACTTGCCGCAGCCCGAAGGACCGATGAAGGCGGTGACTTTCCGCTCCGGAATGTCGAGCGTGATGTTCTTGAGCGCGTGAAAGCCACCGTAGTAAAAATTCAGATTGCGGATGGAGAGCTTCACCTGCTCGCCGACCGGGGTTTCGACCTTGGCGTCCATGGCGGTTCTCAGTGCTTGTTGCGGAAGAAGGTGCGGGCAAGGATGTTCAGCACAAGCACCCCGAGCGTGATGAGCAAGACGCCTGCCCAGGCCAGTTTTTGCCAGTTCTCGTAGGGGCTCATCGCGAACTTGAAGATCGTCACCGGCAGGCTGGCGATCGGCTGGCTCAGGTCGCTGGTCCAGAACTGGTTGGAGAGCGCGGTGAACAGCAAGGGCGCGGTCTCGCCGGCGATGCGCGCGAAGGCGAGCAGGATGCCGGTCATGACGCCGGCGCGCGCCGCCTTCAGCGTCACCGTCATGACGACGCGCCATTTCGGCGTGCCGAGCGCGTACGCCGCCTCGCGCAGTGCGTTCGGAATCAGCGTCAGCATGTTCTCGGTCGTGCGGATCACGACCGGGATGACGATCAAGGCCAGCGCCAGGATGCCCGCGTAGCCCGAGAAGCCGCCCAGGCGCGCCACCACCGCCGAATAGATGAACAGGCCGATGACGATCGACGGCGCCGAGAGCAGGATGTCGTTGATGAAGCGGGTCGCACTGGCGAGCCAGCTCCTGCGCCCGTATTCGGCGAGGTAGACGCCGGCCAACACGCCGATCGGCGTGCCGAGAAGGGTCGCCAGCGTCACCATCATGACCGAGCCGAAGATTGCGTTGGCAAGGCCGCCGGTCTCGGCCTGCGGTGGCGGTGTCATCTGCGTGAAGAGCGAAAGCGTCAGCCCGCCGATGCCCAGGCGCACCGTCTCGATCAGGATCCAGATCAGCCAGAACAGGCCGAAGGCCATGGCGCCGAGCGCCAGGCTCAGGGCGACGACGTTGGCGAGCTTGCGCTTGGCATGAAGGCGGCGGCGCGCCGCGTCACGATCCTGGGCGGACGATCCAAGGACAGCGCTCACGCCACCGTCCCTTCGCGCTTCTTGAGCTGCTCGAGCAGCAGCTTTGAGATCGCGAGCACGACGAAGGTGATGAAGAACAGCACGAGGCCGAGATAGATCAGCGAGGCCTGGTGCAGGCCGGGCGCGGCCTCGCCGAACTCGTTGGCCAGGGCCGACGTAATGCTGTTGGCCGCCTCGAACAGCGAGAGCGAGTTGAGCTGGTTGAAGTTGCCGATGACGAAGGTGACGGCCATGGTCTCGCCGAGGGCGCGACCGAGTCCGAGCATGATCCCGCCGACGACGCCGGTCTTCGTGTAGGGCAGGACCACTTTCCAGACGACCTCCCATGTCGTCGAGCCCAGCGCATAGGCCGACTCCTTCAGCATCGGCGGCGTGACCTCGAACACGTCGCGCATCACCGAGGCGATGAAGGGGATGACCATGATCGCCAGGATGATGCCGGCCGAGAGCAGGCCGATTCCGACCGGCGGCCCCGAGAACAGCTTGCCGAGAAAAGGCACGCCCTTGAACATCGCCTGCAAGGGCTGCTGCACGTATTGCGAGAGGATCGGGCTGAACACGAGCAGCCCCCACATGCCGTAGACGATCGAGGGCACGGCGGCGAGCAATTCGATGGCCGTGCCGAGCGGCCGCTTCAGCCACAGCGGCGAGAGCTCCGTGAGAAAGAGCGCGATACCGAAGCTCACCGGCACGGCGATCAGCAAGGCGATGAACGAAGTCATCAGCGTGCCGTAGATCATGACCAGGCCGCCGTAGCGGTTCTTCACCGGGTCCCACTCGCTGGTCCACAGGAACGAGAGCCCGTACTCCTTGATCGCCGGCGCGGCGCCAATCAGCAGCGAGACGATGATCCCCGCCAGCAAGGCCAGCGTGAGCCAGGCGGCACCGTGCGCCAGTGCCGAGAAGAGGACGTCGGCCCACGGCGAGGAGCGGCGCGAGGCCGGGGGTCGATTCTTCATGTCAGCCCGGATTTTCTCCTGTGCGCCGATATAAGAATTCGCCGGCAGCGTTGCGGACACCTTGTCACCTCGCTTCGGAGTCGGGGATCAGCTTATTTCCAGGCGATCGCCTTGCCGCTCGTGTCCTTCATGTTCGCAGTCCAGGACTTGCGCGCCAGTTCCTTGACGGCCGGCGGCAGCGGCACGTACTCGAGTTCGTCGGCCATCTTGTCGCCGTTGACGTAGGCCCAGTCGAAGAACTTGAGCGTGTTGGCGGCGCTGGCCGGCTTGTCCTGGGCTTTGTACATAAGGATGAAGGTCGCGCCGGTGATCGGCCACGCGTCCTTGCCGGGTTGGTCGGTCAGAACCTGGAAGAAGGTCTTGGCCCAGTCGGCACCGGCGGCTGCAGACTTGAAGTTGTCGGAATCCGGCGGAACGAAGTTGCCGTCCTTGTTCTTGAGCAGCGTGTAGGTCATCTTGTTCTGCTTGGCATACGCGTACTCGACGTAGCCGATCGAGTTGGGCAGACGCTGCACGAACCCGGACACGCCTTCGTTGCCCTTGCCGCCCGCGCCAGTCGGCCAGTTGACGGCCGTGCCTTCGCCGACCTTGGCCTTCCAGTCGGCGTTCAGCTTCGAAAGGTAGTTCGTGAAGATGAAGCTCGTGCCAGAGCCATCGGCGCGGCGCACCACGGCGATCGCCGCGTCGGGCAACGGCACGCCCGGATTGAGCGCGGTCAGCGCCGGGTCGTTCCACTGCGTGATCTTGCCCAGGTAGATGTCGCCGAGCACTTGCCCCGTCAGCTTGATCTGGCCGGGTGCGATGCCCTTGATGTTGACCACGGGGACGACGCCGCCGATCACAGTCGGAAACTGGATCAGCCCGTCCTTGGCCAGTACATCGTCGGAGAGCGGCATGTCGGAGGCGCCGAAGTCGACCGTCTTGGCACGGATCTGCTGGATGCCAGCGCCCGATCCGACCGACTGGTAGTTCAGGCGCGCACCGGTCGCCTTGTTGTAGGCATCGGCCCACTTGGCGTAGATCGGCGCGGGAAAGGTGGCGCCGGCGCCGGTCATGTCCTGGGCAAAGGCCGCTGCGGCGGAGGCGCCCAGCACGGCGGTGGCGACGAGCGATCGAAGAAGAGTGGGTTTCATGTGTTCCGGCCCTGAACGGGCAAGGTGGAGCGAATGCTCGGTACCGGAACTCTAGGCAGACTTTGTGACGGCTCCATGACACCACCGGCTGCCGTGGGCGCGCTTTCCACCCGGTGTGTCACACCGTTTTCATGGCCTTGTCACATCGCGCCGGTACCTTCGGCGGACGCAGCGCGCGAATCGAGCTCAACCGAGCGCTTCGGCCAGCTGTTCGGCGCAGCGCCGTGCCTGCGCCGCGTCTTCCGCCTCGACCATGACGCGAACCACGGGCTCGGTGCCCGAGGGCCGGATCAGGACCCGGCCTGACGCGCCCAGCTCGCGGTCGACTTCGGCGCGGCGCTCGGCGAGTGCCGCGCTCGCGCGCCAGTCCGTACCGGGCTTCAGGCGCACGTTGATCAACGTCTGCGGATAGAGGCGCACGCCGACCAGAAGATCGGCCAGCGACCGCCCCGAACGCACCGCCGCTTGCAGCACCATCAGGGCACTGACGATGCCGTCGCCGGTCGTGTGCCGGTCGAGCGAGAGGATGTGTCCCGAACCCTCGCCGCCAAGCTGCCAACCGCGGCGCAGCAGTTCCTCGAGCACGTAGCGATCGCCGACCGCCGCGCGTGCGACCTCGATGCCGCGCTCTCGCAAGGCCAACTCGACGCCGAGATTGGTCATCAGCGTGCCCACGACGCCGGGCACGGCGCCGCCCTGCGCCAGGCGGTCGCAGGCCAGAACATAGAGCAGCTCGTCGCCGTTGTAGAGACGTCCACTCGCGTCGACCATCTGCACCCGGTCGGCATCGCCATCGAGGGCGACGCCATAGTCGGCGCCGTTCGCCCGCACCGCGTCGACGAGTGCCTGTGGCGCCGTCGCGCCGAAGCCGGCGTTGATGTTGAAGCCGTCAGGCCGGCAGCCGATCGCCGTGACCTCGGCGCCCAACTCGTGGAAGACATCGGGAGCGACGTGCCAGGCCGCGCCGTGCGCCGCATCGACGACGATCTTCATTCCCTTCAACGACAGCTCGTTGCTGAAGGTGCTCTTGCAGAACTCGATGTAGCGGCCGCTGGCGTCGTCGAGGCGGCGCGCCTTGCCCAGGTCGGCCGCGCCGGCCCAGCGTTGCTCGCCGGCGAGCGCGGTCTCGACCTCGCGCTCCCATGCGTCAGGAAGCTTCTCGCCGCGGGCCGAGAAGAACTTGATGCCGTTGTCCTCGAAAGGGTTGTGCGAGGCGCTGATGACGACGCCGAGGCTGAGGCGCAGTGCCCGCGCAAGGTAGGCAACGGCCGGCGTCGGCAGAGGCCCGGTCAGCAGCACGTCGACACCGGCCGAGGCGAAGCCCGCCTCGAGCGCCGACTCGATCATGTAGCCGGAAATGCGCGTGTCCTTGCCGATCAGGACGGTCGGACGTCGCTCGTCGCGCTTGAGAACCTGGCCGACGGCGTGACCGAGGCGCAGCATGAAGTCGGGCGTGATCGGCGCCTCGCCGACCGTGCCGCGGATGCCGTCGGTGCCGAAATAGGTTCTGCTGCTCATGTCGTTCGATGCGGCAATCGGTTCGTCCAGCGCCGGTGTGCCGCGGATTATCCGCGCCGCTCCGGCGCAGCTTCGACCACGGCAAGCGCCGCGACCATCGCCGCGACGTTGTGCACGCGAACGATGCGCGCGCCGCGCTGTACCGCGAGCAGCGACGCGGTGACGCTGGCCGCGTCGAGAACCGCGCGCTGCGCCGCAGTGCGCTCGGCAGGCGGGGTTGCCGAGACACCTGACAGCCTGGCCAGCGTCGCCTTGCGCGACCAGCCGGTCAGCAAAGGCACGCCAAGCGCCAGCAGCTCGCTCTGGCGCGACAGTAACTCGAGGTTTTGCGTCGGCGTCTTGCCGAAGCCCACGCCGGGATCGACGACGATGCGCTCCTGGCCAACGCCGGCAGTGCGCACTGCCTCGATGCGCTCGCTCAGAAAGGCGCCGATCTCGGCGACGACGTCTTCGTAGCGCGTGTCCGACTGCATCGTCTGCGGCGAGCCGCGCATATGCATCAGGCAGACGCCGCACGAGGGGTGCGCCGCCACGAGCTCGAGCGCACCTGGCGATCGCAGCGCGCCGATGTCGTTGACGATGTCAGCGCCGAGTTCGAGCGCGGCGCGCATCACCTCGGGCTTGGCCGAATCGATCGAGATCGGGCACCCCAGGCGAACCGCCTCTCGCAACACGGGAACGACCCGCGCCAACTCGATCTCGACGCTCACCGGCGCGGCGCCCGGCCGGCTGGATTCCCCGCCCAGGTCGAGGATGTCCGCACCTTCGGCAAGCAGACGCTCGCAGGTGGCGATGGCGCGCGCCGGCGTCAGCCCGGGATCGCCGTCGGAAAAGGAATCGGGCGTGACGTTGACGATGCCCATCACGCGCGGCCGCGTGAGGTCGATCTCGAAGCGGGCGGTGCGCCAGACGCTCATGACCAATGAAAACGGGGCCGAAGCCCCGTCGTCGAACCGGCCTTGTCGACCGTCACGCCACTGCGGTCGCGCTGCCCGGGGTCACCGGCGGAACGCCGCCCACGGGCTTGACCGGCGCCGGCGTCCAGTCCTTGGGCGGCCGCGGCGGCTTGCCCGACATGATGTCCTCGATCTGCTCGGCATCGATCGTCTCGAACTCGAGCAAGGCCGCGGCCATGGCGTGGATCTTGTCCTGGTTGTCTTCGATGAGCTTGCGCGCGACCGCGTACTGCTCGTCGATGATGCGGCGGATTTCGGAGTCGACCTTCTGCATCGTCTGTTCGGAGACGTTGACCTGCTTGGTCACCGAGCGGCCGAGGAAGACCTCGCCTTCGTTCTCCGCATAGACCATCGGCCCGAGCTCGTCGGTCATGCCGTAGCGCGTGACCATGTCACGGGCGATCGCGGTCGCGCGCTCGAAGTCGTTGCTCGCGCCGGTCGTCATCTGGTGCATGAAGACTTCTTCGGCGATGCGGCCGCCGAAGAGGACCGAGATCGTCGACAGCATGCGATCCTTGTCGAGGCTGTAGCGGTCGGCCTCGGGCAACTGCATCGTCACGCCGAGCGCACGGCCGCGCGGGATGACCGTCACCTTGTGCACGGGGTCGGTCTTCGGCATCAGCCGGGCGACGAGCGCGTGGCCGGACTCGTGGTACGCGGTGTTGCGGCGCTCCTCTTCCGGCATGACCATCGACTTGCGCTCGGGGCCCATCATGATCTTGTCCTTGGCCTTCTCGAAGTCGACCATCTCGACGACGCGGCCGTTGCGCCGTGCCGCGAAGAGGGCCGCCTCGTTGACCAGGTTGGCGAGGTCGGCCCCCGAGAAGCCGGGCGTGCCGCGAGCCAGGATGTCGGGACGGATGTCCTGCCCGACCGGCACCTTGCGCATGTGGATGTTGAGCACCTGCTCGCGGCCGCGCACGTCGGGCAAAGTGACGTAGACCTGGCGGTCGAAGCGGCCCGGACGCAGCAGCGCAGGATCGAGGATGTCGGGGCGGTTCGTCGCGGCCATGACGATGACGCCGAGGTTGGTCTCGAAGCCGTCCATCTCGACGAGCATCTGGTTCAGCGTCTGCTCGCGCTCGTCGTTGCCGCCGCCGAGGCCGGCGCCACGATGGCGGCCGACGGCGTCGATTTCGTCGATGAAGATGATGCAGGGAGCGCTCTTCTTCGCCTGCTCGAACATGTCGCGCACGCGGGCCGCACCGACGCCGACGAACATCTCGACGAAGTCGGATCCGGAGATCGAGAAGAACGGCACCTTGGCCTCGCCGGCGATCGCCTTGGCGAGCAGCGTCTTGCCGGTGCCCGGAGGGCCGACGAGGAGCACGCCGCGTGGAATGCGGCCGCCCAGCTTCTGGAACTTCTGCGGGTCTTTCAGGAAGTCGACAAGCTCCTTGACCTCTTCCTTGGCTTCGTCGCAGCCGGCGACATCGGCAAAGGTCGTGGTGTTGTTGGCCTCGTCGAGCATGCGCGCCTTCGACTTGCCGAAGCTGAAGGCGCCGCCCTTGCCGCCGCCTTGCATCTGCCGCATGAAGTAGATCCAGACGCCGATGAGCAGCAGGATCGGGCCCCAGGAGGCGAGGATGGAGAGCAGGAACGAGGGCTCTTCGCGCGCCTTGACGTCGAACTTGACGTTGTTGTTGATCAGGTCGCCGACCAGGCCGCGGTCGAGGTAGGTCGCCGTCGTGCGCAGTTCCTTGTCGTCATTGGTCTTGGCGCGGATCTCGGTCGAGCCGCCCGGGCCTTCCTGCAGGGTGACGCTGCGCACCCGCTTGCCGCGAACCTCTTCGAGAAAATCGGAGTAACCGATCGCGCCGCTTTGCGCACCGGTCCGCTCGAATTGCTTGAAAACGGTGAAGAGAACCAGCGCGATTACCAGCCAGACCGCGACTTTCGAAAACCACTGATTGTTCACCGTAACTCCAATTCAAGGGGCAAGCGAGGAAATCCCGGCCGAACCCGAACGCGCACTCCACGACATTTGTGGACGATTTTAGTCCACGCAAGCCCCAGCCTGCGGGCCGCTCACCGCCCTCGAAAAAGGTCCTACGCGTGAATATCGGCGCCGGATGCGCGCGCCTTGAGACCGATGCCCACGATAAAGGTTTCGGCCGACTTGGCCCGCGAGGCCTTCGGCTTGATCGGCTTGACGGTCCGGAACTCGGTCTTGAAGAGCTTCACGAGCTGGCTGTAGCCGCTGCCATGGAAGACCTTGCAGACCAGGGCGCCGCCATCGGCGAGGTGGTCGCGGGCGAATTCGACAGCCAATTCCACGAGCTCGGTCATGCGCGCCGCATCGGCTGCGGCGATGCCGGAGAGATTGGGTGCCATGTCCGAGAGCACGACGTCGACCTTGCGCGTGCCGATCCGCGCCTCCAGCTCGGCCAGCACCTCGGGCTCGCGAAAGTCGCCGTGGATGAATTCGACGCCGTCGACCGGCTCGAATTCGAGGGCGTCGAGGGCGATGATGGCTCCCTGCAGTGGCCCGGCGGCATCGGCGTCAGCGCTGGCGCCACGCCCGAACTTGCGTCGTACGTACTGGCTCCACGCACCCGGCACGGCGCCGAGGTCGACGACGAGCTGCCCGGGCCGAAGCAGGTGGAGCTGCTCGTCGATCTCCTTCAGCTTGTAGGCGGCGCGGGCACGAAAGCCTTCCCTTTGCGCGAGCTTGACGTAGGGGTCGGTCAGGTGATCGTGCAGCCACGCCTTGTTGAGCTTCTTGCCTTTGCCACGCGTCGCCATCGTTGCCGCCCCTTCGCGCGCCGATAATAGGCGCGTGTCCGCCCTCTTCCTCACCCCTGCCGAGCGAAAGCAGAAACGCTCCGAAGCGCATCACCTCGACCCGGTTGTCGCCATCGGCGTTGACGGCGCGACGGCTGCGGTGCGACGCGAAATCGAGACCGCGCTCGACGTGCACGGCCTCATCAAGGTGCGGGTCTTCGCCGACGACCGCGCCACGCGCGAGGCGCTCTTCGGCGAGCTGAGCGCAGCGCTCGGCGCCGCGCCGGTACAGCACATCGGCAAGCTGCTCGTGTTCTGGCGCGAGCCGCGGCCCAAGGAGAAGGCCGAGCGCGAAGGCCGCATGCCCGGCCCCAAGGTCGTCAAGGTCCTGAAGTTCTCGAAGAGCGGCAACCACCGGCCGCAAGTCAAGAAGGTGAAGGTCCTCGGCAACATGCGCCTGGCTGCGGGCGGCGAGCTGAAGCGCGCTCGCAAGCGCACGACCAGCGTCAAGAAGCTGCAGCAGGACTGAGCGTCAGCGCGGCGCCGAAAAGCGCCAGGCGAGGACAGCGACGATCGAGGCCTTGGCGACGAAGAACGCCGAGGCGATGGCGTGCAGCGCGCCGAACGAGAGGGTTCCGTGGCCGGCGCGCGCGTCCTCGATCATCGGCAGCAGCGCGTAGTGTCCGGCGGCGATGCAGAACAGCGCCGCAAGCGCCAGACCGAGTTCGATGCTGAAGCGCGAGCCGCGACCTCGCACTGCACGGTCGCTGCCTAGCTGCAGGCCGATCAGCATCAGGACCGCGCCGATGGCAATGCCTATCGTCGCGTCGAGCGAGAACAATCGTGCAGCGACGAGTCCGGCCTCGGGTCGCGGCAGAAGCGCGAACAATAGAGGGGCGGCGACCGCGCCGACGCCGATCATGAGACCGGCCCAGGCGCCGGCGAGCCAGGCGCCGAGCCGGCCGAGCAACTCCGCGCTCACGCGTACCGTACGCCCATGATCTCGTAGCTCTTGGCGCCGCCCGGCGCCTGCACCTCGGCGACGTCGCCGACCTCCTTGCCGATCAGGGCGCGCGCGATCGGCGAGCTGATGGAGATGAGGCACTGCTTCAGATCGGCTTCGTCGTCGCCGACGATCTGGTAGGTCACCTTGGCGCCGGACTCTTCCTCCTCGAGGTCGACGGTCGAGCCGAACACGACACGGCCTTCGGCATCGAACGTCGACGGGTCGATGATCTGCGCCGCCGCGAGCTTGCTCTCGATCTCGAGGATGCGGCCTTCGATGAAGCCCTGCTTGTCCTTGGCCGCCTCGTATTCCGCGTTCTCGGAAAGATCGCCTTGGGCACGCGCTTCGCTGATGGCCTGGATGACGGCATGACGCTCGACCGACTTGAGCCGGGCGAGCTCTTCCCTCAGCTTTTCGGCACCGCGGCGGGTGAGCGGAATCGTCGCCATCATCGAACCTCGAAAGACAAACAAAAAGCCGCCGCAGGAGCTTCCGGCGGCGGCGCTGGGACGCATCCAGTTTAGTGCAGTTCGGCGTGCAGCTCCTGCAAAGACACCACGGAAAGGTCGTCGCGGTGCTTCATGCCTTCGACCGCCGCTTCGCAGCCGGCCATGCTCGTGTAGTAGGTGACGCGATGCGCCAGCGAGGCCTGGCGGATGTGGCGCGAGTCGGCGATCGCGGTGCGCGTTTCGTCGACGGTGGTGAAGACGAGCTGAATCTCGCCGGCCTTCAGCATGTCGACGATGTGCGGCCGGCCGTCCTTGACCTTGTTGACCGCGCGCACCGGCACGCCTGCTTCGGCGATTGCCGCCGCCGTGCCGCGCGTCGCCACGAGCTGGAAGCCGAGCGCGTGCAGGTCGCGCGCGACGACGACGGCGCGCGCCTTGTCGCCATTCTTCACTGTGATGCAGACCGTCCCCTTGGTCGGCAGCCGCGAGCCGGCGCCGAGCTGGCTCTTCAGCATCGCCTCGCCGAAGGTCCGCCCGGTGCCCATCACCTCGCCGGTGGAGCGCATCTCGGGGCCTAGGACAGGGTCGACGCCGGGAAACTTGTTGAACGGAAAGACCGCTTCCTTGACCGAGAAGTAGGCCGGGATGACTTCGCCCCGAACGTCGCGCTGGCTTGTCAGCGCTTGCCCGACCATGCAACGGGCGGCGATCTTGGCGAGCGGCTGTGCGGTTGCCTTCGAGACGAAAGGCACCGTTCGCGAGGCGCGCGGATTCACTTCGAGCACGTAGACGACGGCTGCGCTGCCGTCGCCGCCGATGTCACCCTGGATCGCAAACTGCACGTTCATCAGGCCGACGACCTTGAGCGCTTTCGCCATCAGCGTCGTCTGGCGACGCATCTCGTCCTGCAGGCCCTTCGGCAACGAGTACGGCGGCAACGAGCAGGCCGAGTCGCCGGAGTGGATGCCCGCCTGCTCGACGTGCTCCATGATGCCGCCGATCATCACCTCGACGCCGTCGCTGATGCAGTCGACGTCGACCTCGATGGCGTCGTCGAGAAAGCGGTCGAGCAGCACCGGCGATTTCTCGCTCACCCTGACCGCCTCGCGCATGTAGCGCTCGAGGTCCTTGTCGCCGTGCACGATCTCCATCGCGCGGCCGCCGAGCACATAGCTCGGTCGAACGACCAGCGGATAGCCGATCTCCTGCGCCAGGATCAGTGCCTGCTCTTCCGTGCGCGCGATGCGGTTCGGCGGTTGTCGGAGGCCCAGCTCGTGGAGCAGCTTCTGGAAGCGCTCGCGGTCCTCGGCGATGTCGATCGAGTCGGGCGTCGTGCCGACGATGGGAACGCCGGCCTTCTCGAGCTCCAGCGCCAGCTTGAGCGGCGTCTGTCCGCCGTACTGGACGATCACGCCAAGCGGACGCTCCTTGGCAACGATCTCGAGCACGTCCTCGAGCGTCACCGGCTCGAAGTAGAGGCGATCGGACGTGTCGTAGTCGGTCGAGACTGTCTCCGGATTGCAGTTGACCATGATCGTCTCGTAGCCGTCTTCGCGCATGGCGAGCGCGGCATGGACGCAGCAGTAGTCGAATTCGATGCCCTGGCCTATCCGGTTCGGGCCGCCGCCGAGAACCATGATCTTGTTCCGGTCGGTGGGCTGTGCCTCGCATTCCTCGTCGTAGGTCGAGTACATGTAGGCGGTTTGCGTCGCGAACTCGGCGGCGCAGGTGTCGACACGCTTGTAGACCGGACGAACGTCCTGCGCATGGCGTTGCGAGCGCACTGCCGACTCGTGCGTGCCGAGCAGGCGCGCCAGGCGTCGATCGGAAAACCCCTTGCCCTTGATGTGGCGCATCTCGGCGACCGAGAGACTCTCGAGCGAGCGCCCCGAGAGCGCCTTCTCGGTCGCGACGATCTCCTCGATCTGCGCCAGGAACCACGGATCGATCGCCGTCTCCTCGAAGATCTCGGCGGCGCTCATGCCGATGCGGAACGCGTCGGCAACGAAGAGGATGCGCTCGGGCCCGGCCTCGCCGATCTCCTGCACGATCTCCTCGCGGTCGCTCGATCGCTCGCTCAGGCCGTCGATGCCGGTCTCGAGCCCGCGCAGCGCTTTCTGCAGGCTTTCCTGGAAGGTACGGCCGATCGCCATCACCTCGCCCACCGACTTCATCTGCGTCGTCAGGCGCGAATCGGCAGCGGGGAACTTCTCGAACGCGAAGCGCGGGATCTTGGTGACGACGTAGTCGATCGAAGGCTCGAAGCTCGCCGGCGTCGCACCCCCCGTGATGTCGTTCTTCAGCTCGTCGAGGGTGTAGCCGACCGCCAGCTTGGCGGCGACCTTGGCGATCGGGAAACCGGTCGCCTTCGAGGCCAGCGCCGATGAGCGCGAAACGCGCGGGTTCATCTCGATGACGACCATACGGCCGTCCTCCGGATTCACGGCGAACTGCACATTCGAGCCGCCCGTCTCGACGCCGATCTCGCGCAGGATCGCGATCGAGGCGTTGCGCATCAACTGGTATTCCTTGTCCGACAGCGTCTGCGCCGGCGCCACCGTGATCGAGTCGCCGGTGTGGATGCCCATCGGGTCGAGGTTCTCGATCGAGCAGACGATGATGCAGTTGTCCGCCTTGTCGCGGACGACTTCCATCTCGAACTCCTTCCAGCCGATCAGGCTCTCCTCGATCAAGAGCTCCTTGGACGGCGACAGGTCGAGGCCGCGCTTGCAGATCTCCTCGAATTCGTCGGGGTTGTAGGCGATGCCGCCGCCGGTGCCGCCGAGCGTGAAGCTGGGCCGGATCACCATCGGAAAGCCGTTGCCGCCGATGTCGTGGGAGATGCGCTTCTGCACGGCCAGCGCGTCGTCCATCGAGTGGGCGATTCCCGACTTTGCCGAGTGCAGGCCGATGCCTGTCATCGCGTCCTTGAACTTGAGCCGGTCTTCGGCCTTCTCGATCGCCTTCTCGTTGGCGCCGATCATCTCGACGCCGTACTTCTGCAGCACGCCGTGGCGATGCAGGTCGAGCGCGCAATTGAGCGCGGTCTGGCCGCCCATCGTCGGCAGCACCGCATCGGGACGTTCCTTGGCGATGATCTTCTCGACCACGCTCCAGGTGATCGGCTCGATGTAGGTGGCGTCGGCCATCTCCGGGTCGGTCATGATCGTCGCCGGATTGCTGTTGACGAGGACGACGCGGTAGCCCTCCTCGCGCAGCGCCTTGCAGGCCTGGGCGCCGGAGTAGTCGAACTCGCACGCCTGGCCGATGACGATCGGCCCGGCGCCGATGATGAGGATGGTGTGGAGGTCGGTGCGCTTAGGCATGGACGCTCCCGTCGCGCTCGGTCCGCGACGCCGCGCCCTTCGCCTCGTCCATCAGGCCGACGAAGCGATCGAAAAGGTAATCGATGTCGTGCGGCCCGGGTGACGCTTCGGGGTGGCCCTGGAAGCAGAACGCTGGCTTGTCGACGTGGGCGAGCCCTTGCAGCGTGCCGTCGAACAGCGACACATGCGTGGGTCGCAGGGTCGCCGGCAGCGACTCCGGGTCGACCGCGAAGCCGTGGTTCTGGCTGGTGATGCTGACCCGACCGCTGTCGAGGTCCTTGACCGGATGGTTGGCGCCGTGATGGCCGAATTTCATCTTGTAGGTGCGCGCGCCGCAAGCCAGCGCCATGATCTGGTGGCCGAGGCAGATGCCGAAGATCGGAACGCCGCGTTCGATGACCTCACGCGTTGCCTGGATCGCGTAGTCGCAGGGCTCGGGGTCGCCTGGCCCGTTGGCGAGGAAGACGCCGTCAGGCTGCAAGGCGAAGACCTCGGCGGCCGGCGTCTGCGCCGGCACGACCGTGATGCGGCACTCGCGCGCGGCGAGCAGGCGCAGGATGTTGAACTTGACGCCGAAGTCGTAGGCGACGACGTGGCGTCGCGGCGATGCCAGCGTGCCGTAGCCGGCGCCGAGCGCCCAGGCGGTCTGGTTCCACTCGTAAGGCTCGCGTACGCTGACGACTTTCGCCAGGTCGAGGCCGGACATCGAGGGTTCCGCGCGGGCCTTGGCGATCGCCGCGTCGATCACCGATTGCGTCAGCGTCGCGCCCGGCGCCAGCGCAACGATGCAGCCGTTCTGCGCGCCTTCGCTGCGCAGCAGGCGCGTCAGGCGGCGCGTGTCGATGCCGGCGATGGCCACGGTGTTCTCGCTGCGCAAGTAGTCCCGCAGCGACGCCGTGCTGCGGAAGTTCGAGGCCAGCGCCGGTACGTCCTTGACGACCAGGCCCGCGGCGAACACCTGTCGCGATTCGACGTCCTCCGCATTGGATCCGTAGTTGCCGATGTGCGGATACGTCAGGGTGACGATCTGCCGGCAGTAGCTCGGATCGGTGAGGATTTCCTGGTAGCCGGTGAGCGCGGTGTTGAAGACGACCTCGCCGGTCGTCTCGCCCTCTGCTCCGATGGATGCCCCGCGAAAGACCGTGCCGTCGGCGAGTGCCAGGAGGGCCTGGGCGTGGTCGGGCAGCAGTTGCGGGGACAAGGGGACAGCTCCGGGGCTATGCGTGGCGGCGGGTGCGGATTCGCTGGGCGACCGGGTCCCGCCGTCGGGGCCCTCGTCGCGGCCGCCCCGGCCGACGCTGTCGAGCGGGCCGAGGCGTTAAATTGTAGCGCCCGGCCGCCGGGGCGGCCCGGCATCATGGCGCCTGTGGAGGCATTGCAAACGGTTTCGGCGGCCGCAAATGGACGACTCGGTAGGGTGCATCCGGTCTGGCGCGGTATTCGAACAAATGGCCGACGCGGACCGGAACTAGAATCCCCTGCGACTAGTCACAGTGCGGTCACATTGTTCGGAGGTCTCATGGATCAGGGTCTGCAATCAGTCGATGTCGGTTACGCCGGCTCGGTCGGCAGCGTCGAGCAGCGCAACCGCGTTCTGCGCAACACTTACTGGCTGCTCGCGCTTTCGATGGTGCCGACGGTCCTGGGCGCCTGGATCGGCGTCGCCACCGGCGCGATGGCCACGCTCGGCATCGGCATGAGCACCATCGTCTTCCTCGGCGGAGCGTTCGCCTTCATCTATGCCATCGAGAAGACGAAGAACTCGGCCGCTGGCGTTCCGGTCCTGCTCGCATTCACCTTCTTCATGGGTCTGATGCTGTCGCGGATGCTGAGCTTCGTTCTCGGCTTTTCGAACGGCGCGGGGCTGATCATGACGGCGTTCGCTGGCACCGGCGGCATCTTCCT
This sequence comes from Burkholderiales bacterium, assembly GCA_038231215.1. Lineage (GTDB taxonomy): Bacteria > Pseudomonadota > Gammaproteobacteria > Burkholderiales > Burkholderiaceae_C > Schlegelella_A. The sequence goes on from JBBRLS010000005.1 coordinate 64,237, forward strand.
CGGCATGGCGGTGCTGTCGACCGTCATCAAGCGCGACCTGTCGGCGATGGGCAAGTTCCTTTTCATCGGCGCGGTGCTCGTGCTGGTGGCCATGATCGCCAACATCTTCCTGCAGTCGAGCGCGCTGATGATCACGCTCTCGGTGCTGGTGATCGGCATCTTCTCTGCGTTCATCCTCTACGACCTGCAGCGCGTCAAGAACGGGCTGGAAACGAACTACATCACCGCCACCCTGGGCGTCTACATCAGCCTCTACAACGTCTTCTCGGCGCTGCTCTCGATCATCGGTCTCGGCGGCAACAGGAATTAGCTGAGCGCTTCGGGAACGAGGCGCTTCGCTGAATTCAAAACGGGGCCTGCGGCCCCGTTTCCTTTTGTCCATCAGGGTCGATCGAAGACGGCGATGCTTTCCACATGCGTCGTGTGCGGGAACATGTTGACGACGCCGGCGGCGCTGCAGCGATAGCCGGCCCGGTGCACCAGGAGGCCGGCATCGCGGGCCAGGGTCGCGGGGTTGCAGCTCACGTAGACGATGCGCCTGGGCGGGCGCCATGACCCGCCCGGCAGCTCGGCGAGATCTGCGAGCGCCTTGACGAGGCCGAAGGCGCCTTCGCGCGGCGGGTCGATCAGCCATCGGTCCGCCAAGCCGATTTCCACCAGTGCCTCAGCCGTCACTTCGAAGAGATTGCGCACGGCGAACTGTGTCTTCGCTGCCAGATCGTTCAACGCCGCGGCCTCGCGTGCCCGCTCGATCAGCGCGGCGCTGCCCTCGATGCCGAGCACCGCCTTGGCCCGCGTCGCCAGCGGCAGCGTGAAGTTGCCGAGGCCGCAAAACCAGTCGATCAGCGAATCGCCTGCCTCCGGCGCAAGCAGTCTCACGGCGCGGGCGACGAGCGCCTGGTTGATGTCGCGGTTGACCTGGGTGAAGTCGGTCGGCCGGAACGGCATGCGGATGCCGAATTCGGGCAATGCGTAGTCGAGCGTCGACGGCGCGCCATCGAGGCGTCGCACGGTGTCGGGGCCTTTCGGTTGCAACCACCATTGCACGTCGTGGCGAATCGCAAAGGCGCGCAGGCGCTCGAGATCGTCGTCGACCAAAGGCTCCAGGTGACGCAGCACGAGCGCCGTCGTCGTGTCGCCCACGGCAAGCTCGATCTGCGGAATGCGGTCGCGCGCGCGCATCTCGCCGACCAGCGCACGCAACGGCAACAGCATGTCGCTGACATGCTTCGGCAGCACCTCGCAGCTCGCGATCTCGGCGACGAAGCTCGACTTGCGCTCGTGGAATCCGACCAGCACCGTGCCCTTTTTCGCCACGTAGCGGACGGACAGACGCGCCCTCTGCCGGTAGCCCCAGGCCGGACCCTCGATCGGCCTCAGCACGCGCTCGGGGCGCACCTTGCCTAGATGCCAGAGCGCGTCTTCGAGCGCGCGCTGCTTGGTCGCCACCTGTGCCGACACATGCAGGTGCTGCATGGCGCAGCCGCCGCAGACGCCGAAGTGGCGGCAGCGCGGCACGACGCGCTGCGCGCTTTCGCGACGCATCGCCACCAGCGCCGCCTGCTCCCAGTTGTTCTTGCGACGGCGCACCGCCACCTGCACTTCCTCGCCGGGCAGCGCGTCCTCGACGAAGACCACCTTGCCTTCGGCGTTGTGCGCCACGCCCTGCGCCTCGAGGTCGAGCGACTCGATGCGGAGCCACTCCTCGCTGCTCGTCATGAAACGATTATCGAGGCGCCGTCGCGCTGCTAAACTGGCGCTGCCAGGAGAGTGCTTCTTCAATGAAGCCGCCGAAGGCGCAGATGAGGCTCTCGGGCCGCGTCGAACGCTCAGGCATCAAGGACTGGCAAGCGCTTGCGAAAGCAGGCGTTCCTCGCTGGAGAGAGGTCCGCCCCGAGCGGACCCACCGAAGGGGCAAGCGGCGTCGTTTTTCGGCACTGCCAATCTCTCAGGTAGAGCGGACAGCAAGGGCAAAGACATCCCGCAGAGCCTCGGCTCGACGGGTGTGCAATTTGCTCCGGAGCCGCCATGACCGCCACCGAATCGTCCGCCTCACCCGCCGCGCTGCTGCGCACTCCGCTGCATGCCCTGCATCTGGAACTCGGCGCGAAGTTGGTGCAGTTTGCCGGCTACGCGATGCCCGTGTCGTATCCGCAGGGCATCCTTGCGGAGCACCGGCGGTGCCGCGAGTCGGCGGTGCTCTTCGACGTCTCGCACATGGGCCAGCTACGGCTTCGCGGTCCCGACGCCGCAGCGGCACTCGAGACGCTGGTGCCCGTCGACGTGGTCGACCTCGCACCCGGCAAGCAGCGCTATGCGCTTTTCACGAACGACGCCGGCGGCATCCTCGACGACCTCATGGTGACGCGGCGCGACGATCATCTCTTCCTGATCGTCAACGCCGCGTGCAAGGAGGGCGACATCGCCCATCTGCGCGCGCAGATCGCCAGCCGGTGCACGATCGAGCCGATGCCCGAGCAGGCCTTGCTGGCGCTGCAAGGTCCGAAAGCTGCCGCCGTCATGGCCCGCCTCTCTCCCTCGCTGACCCGTATCACGTTCATGACCGGCGCCGAGGCAACCATCGCCGGCATCGCCTGCTTCGCGACGCGCTCCGGCTACACCGGCGAAGACGGCTTCGAGATTTCGGTCGCCGCAAGCGATGCCGAGACACTCGCTCGTGCCTTCCTCGCCGAGCCTGAAGTGGCGGCCGCCGGCCTCGGCGCGCGCGACACGCTCAGGCTCGAAGCGGGTCTCTGTCTCTACGGCCACGACATCGACACGACGACGACGCCGATCGAGGCCGCGCTGACCTGGGCGATCCAGAAGGTGCGCCGGCCGGGCGGCGCGCGCGCCGGTGGCTACCCCGGAGCCGAGACGATTGCCGCACAGCTGGCCACCGCGCCGACACGCAAGCGGGTCGGCCTGCTCGGCCTCGAACGCGTGCCGGTGCGCGAAGGCGCACGGCTCTTCGACGATGCCGGCGTGTCCATCGGCCGCGTCACCAGCGGGACCGTCGGCCCGAGCGTCGGCCAACCGATCGCGATGGGCTACCTCGCCGCCGCGCACACCGCTCTCGGCCAGGTAGTCCACGCCGACGTGCGCGGCAAGCGTCAACCGATGCGCATCTCGCCCCTTCCCTTCGCGCCGCACCGCTACTTTCGCGGCTGACCCGTCTTCTTCCCACCCACATCTCCAGGAGCCAAGCCATGACCGTGCACTACACGAGCGATCACGAGTGGATCTCGACCGGCGAGGACGGCACCGCCACCGTCGGCATCACCACGCACGCGCAGGACGCGCTCGGCGACGTCGTCTTCGTCGACCTGCCGGGAGTCGGCAAGAGCTTCAGGAAGGGCGAGGTCGCCGGGGTGGTCGAGTCGGTCAAGGCGGCGGCCGACCTGTACATGCCGGTGAGCGGCGAGGTCATCGAGGTCAACGAGTCGCTGCGTGCCGATCCGTCGCTCGCCAACAGCGATCCGCAGGCCGCAGGCTGGTTCTTCAAGATGAAAGTCGCCGACCCGGCCGAAGCGTCGGCACTGCTCGACCAGTCCGCCTACGACGAGCTCGTCAAGAACGCCTGAGAACCCGCGACGACCGCCACGAGAACACCATGCTCATGTCCACCCTGAAGCCGCTCGCCGAGCTGGAGAACGCCTCCGAGTTCGTTGCCCGCCACATCGGCATCGACGAGGCCGCGGAGGCGACGATGCTCACCGCCATCGGCGCATCGTCGCGCCGCGCCCTGGTCGAGGCGATCGTGCCGGCATCGATCGTGCGCGCTGCCGCCATGCGCCTGCCCACGCCGCTCGGCGAGGCCGAAGCGCTCGCCGAGCTGCGCGGCATCGCGGCGAAGAACCGGGTCCTGAAGAGCTGCATCGGCCAGGGCTACTTCGGCACGCACACGCCCGGCGTGATCCTGCGCAACGTGCTCGAGAACCCGGCCTGGTACACCGCCTACACGCCCTATCAGGCCGAGATTTCGCAGGGCCGCCTCGAGGCGCTCGTCAACTTCCAGACCATGGTCTGCGACCTCACCGGCATGGCGATCTCCGGCGCCTCCATGCTCGACGAGGCGACCGCCGCCGCCGAAGCCATGACGCTGGCGCTGCGCGTCGGCGGCAGCGCCAAGGGCACGACCTTCTTCGTCGCCGACGACGTGCTGCCGCAGACGCTCGAGGTCGTGCAGACGCGTGCCGCGCCGCTCGGCATCTCGGTCATCACCGGACCTGCACAGGCCGCGGCCGCCGCGGGTGCCTTCGCGGTGCTCCTGCAGTATCCCGGTGTCAGTGGTGCGCTGCACGACCTGAAGCCGATCGCCGATGCGGTGCATGCCAAGGGCGGTGTGGTCATCGTCGCCGCCGACCTGCTCGCCCTGACCTTGCTCGTATCGCCGGGCGAGATCGGCGCCGACATCTGCGTCGGCAACACGCAGCGCTTCGGCATGCCGATGGGCAACGGCGGCCCGCACGCCGCCTACCTTGCGACGAAAGACGAATTCAAGCGCTCGATGCCGGGCCGCCTGGTGGGAGTCAGCGTCGACGTGCACGGCAAGCCTGCGTACCGCCTCGCGCTGCAGACGCGCGAGCAGCACATCCGCCGCGAGAAGGCGACCAGCAACATCTGCACGGCGCAGGTGCTGCCTGCGGTCGTCGCCAGCATGTACGCCGTCTACCACGGTCCCGAAGGCCTGACACGGATCGCGCGTCGGGTCGCGAGCTTCACCGCTGTGCTCGTCGCCGGACTCGAGGCGATGGGCGTCGTGCGCCTGAACGAGGCGGCCTTCGACACGATCGATCTGCACACCGGCGAGAAGACCGGCGCCGTGCTTCATGCGGCCGCGGGCGCCGGCATCAACCTGCGCCGCGCCTCCGCCAGCAGCGTCGGCATCAGCCTCGACGAGACGACGACGCGTGCCGATATCGACGCGATCTGGCACGCATTCTCCGGCGCAGGCTGGGGCGCCGTGCCTCTCGATGCCTGGTCGCGCGCCGAGAAGGGCGTCGCCTCGCTGATCCCGGCGAGCCTGCAGCGCACGAGCGCCTTTCTCACGCACCCGACCTTCCATCGCCACCGCTCCGAGACGGACATGCTGCGCTACCTGCGCCAACTTGCCGACAAGGACCTGGCGCTCGACCGCTCGATGATCCCGCTCGGCTCGTGCACCATGAAGCTGAACGCGACCAGCGAGATGATTCCGATCACCTGGCCCGAGTTCGCGGACATCCATCCCTTCGCCCCGGCGGAGCAGCGCGCCGGCTACGAAGAACTGCGCGTCCAGCTCGAAGCCTGGCTGTGCGAGGCGACCGGCTACGCCGGCGTCAGCTTGCAGCCCAACGCCGGCTCGCAGGGCGAATATGCGGGCCTGCTCGCGATCCGCGCCTGGCACGCGTCGCGCGGCGAAGCGCAGCGCACCGTCTGCCTGATCCCCGAGTCGGCGCACGGCACCAACCCGGCGAGCGCGCAGATGGCGGGCATGCAGGTCGTCGTCACGAAGTGCGACGCCGAGGGCAACGTCGATCTCGCCGACCTGGAAGCGAAGTGCGCGCAGCACCACGACCGCCTGGCCGCGGTGATGATCACCTACCCCTCGACTTACGGCGTGTTCGAGCGTCGCGTCAAGGAGCTGTGCGCGATCGTCCATGCGCACGGCGGTCGCGTCTACGTCGACGGTGCGAACATGAACGCGCTGGTCGGTGTGGCCGCGCCGGGCGAGTTCGGCGGCGACGTGAGCCACCTCAACCTGCACAAGACCTTCTGCATTCCGCACGGCGGCGGCGGGCCAGGCGTCGGGCCGGTCTGCGTCGTCGCCGACCTGGTTCCCTTCCTGCCGGGACACGCGGCGGGCGGCCTTGCCAGTCACGGTGTCGGTGCCGTGTCGGCGGCACCGTTGGGCAACGCCGCAGTGCTGCCGATCAGCTGGATGTATATGCGCATGATGGGCGCCGACGGCCTGCAGCGCGCGACCGAAACGGCGATCCTCTCCGCCAACTACATCGCCGCGCGCCTGGCGGACCACTACGAGTTGCACTACAGCGGCAATGTTCCGGGCCTCAAGGGCGGTGGCGTGGCGCACGAATGCATCCTCGACCTGCGGCCGCTCAAGGAAGCGACCGGCGGCGCCCTGGGCATCAGCGCCGAAGACGTCGCCAAGCGGCTCATCGACTACGGCTTCCATGCGCCGACGCTGAGCTTTCCGGTCGCCGGAACGCTGATGGTCGAGCCGACGGAGAGCGAATCGCTGGCCGAGCTCGACCGGTTTTGCACGGCGATGATCGCGATCCGTGCCGAGATCGTCAAAGTCGAGCAAGGCGTCTGGCCGCGCGACGACAACCCGCTCAAGCACGCGCCGCACACGGCACAGATGCTGCTCGCCGACGAGTGGAGCCACGCCTATGCGCGCGAGGAAGCGGCGTATCCCCTGCCCGTCCTGCGCGACGCCAAGTACTGGTCGCCGGTCGGCCGCGTCGACAACGTCTGGGGCGACCGCAATCTCTCGTGCTCGTGCCCGCCGATGTCGGCCTACGAGAGCTGATGTCAGGGGATCTGGAACGGCCCGTGCATGCCGTGGGGCATCACTCCTTGGCCGCCGGCATGAAGGTGCCCGCGGCGCCGCTCGCGGTCGGACCCGTCGGCACCTCGTCGCGAGCGGGCTTGCGCTTGCGATCGCGCACCAGATACGAATAGAGCACCGGCACGACGACCAGCGTGAGCAGCGTCGACGTGATGACGCCGCCGATGATGGCGCGCCCCATCGGCGCCTGGATCTCGCCGCCCTCGTTCAGCGCCAGCGCCAGCGGCAGCATGCCGAAGACCATCGCTGCCGTCGTCATGATGATCGGCCGCATCCGCACCAGCCCGGCTTGCAGCAGCGCCTCGGGCACCGACAGGCCGGCGCGGCGGCCGTGATTGGCGAAGTCGACGAGCAGGATCGCGTTCTTCGTCACCAGGCCCATCAGCATGACGAGGCCGATCATCGAGAAAAGATTGAGGGTCGAACGCGTCACCAGCAGCGCCAGCATGACGCCGATCAGCGCCAGCGGCAGCGAGGCCATGATGGCGAGCGGCTGCAGGAAGCTGCCGAACTGCGACGCGAGCACGATGTAGATGAAGATGACCGCGGCGCCGAGCGCCAGCAGCACGCCCTGGAAAGCCTCGGCCTGGTCCTTGGTCTGTCCGCCGACGTCGAAGCGATAGCCGGGCGGCAACTGCGTCGCCTTGACGATCTTCTGCACGTCGTCGCCGACGTCGCCGCTCGGACGGCCCTCCGTTCCGGCATAGATCGCCTGGCGCCGCTGCAGGTCCTGGCGCTTGATGACGACCGGATTGACGACCGGCACGACGTCGGCAACGCGCGAAAGCGCGATCGGCGTGCCGTCCCTGGCGTAGGCGACGGGCAGGTCGTCGAGCTGCGAGACGTTCTCGCGCGACGACTGCGGCAAGCGCAACTCGACGTCGACCTGCTCGCCGTCGGGCGAGGTCCAGTAGGTCGCGACGTCGCCATTGACGAAGCTGCGCAGGCTGGTCGCGAGTTGCGTCGTCGTCAGTCCGAGCTCGCGCACCGCGTCGGGCTTGAGGCGTACCGCATAGGCCGGGATGCCCGGCTTCACCGAGGTCGTCAGGTCGGCGATGCCCGGCACCTTGGCGACCTTGTCGCGCAGGCGCAGCACCTCCGTCTCGAGCACGTTCGGATCGGGGCCGAGCAGGGCCACGTAGATCGGCTGGTTGCCGAGCGTCACGCTGATGCCGGGGATCGGCAGCAACGCCTCGCGCAGCGCCTTCTCGAGCTGGCTCTGGCTGCGCTGGCGCTCGTGCGGCTTGGTGAGCTGGATGCTGAGCGTCGCCGAATTGCGGCTGCCGTTGCCGGTGTCGCCGACCGTCGTCGAGACCATACGGATCTCGGAAAACTTGCGCACCACCTCCTCGACCTGGCGCAGCTTGTCGCTGCCGCGCAGCAGGCTGGTGCCGACCGGCAGCTCGACGTTCATCTGGATGTAGCTGTTGTCGCTCTCCGGAATGAACTCGGTGCCGACCAGCGGCGCCAGCATGATCGCGCCGACGAAGCTGGCGACGCCGGCCAGCAGCACCACCGCCCGCGGCGTGATCGTCGCGAAGCGCCAGCGCCGCGGCATCGTGCGATCGCGCTGGCCGGCCGCATCGAAGGGCCGGCCCCACGCCGGCACCGGCGGGACGAAGACGCGATAGCGCCGGCCCGAGAAGATCCAGCGGATCGCCCGCTCGTAGACGCCGTGCAGCAGGTCGAGAAAACGGTCGGTGCCGCGCATCAGATGGCCGAGCCCGGGCACCTTGAGCAGGCGGTTCGTCGGCGGGTCGCGCCAGATGCTCGAAAGCATCGGGTCGAGCGTGAAGCTGACGAACAGCGACACCAGGACGGCGACCGCGACGGTAATGCCGAACGGAAAGAAGAACTTGCCGACGATGCCCTTCATGAAGGCCACCGGCACGAACACCGCGCAGATGGCAAAGGTCGTCGCCATCACTGCGAGGCCGATCTCCTCGGTGCCGACGCTGGCCGCCTCGCGGTGGCCTTTGCCCATGTGCACGTGCCGAACGATGTTCTCTCGCACCACGATCGCGTCGTCGATGAGCAGGCCGATGCAGAGCGAAAGCGCCATCATCGTCATGAAGTTGAGTGTGAAGCCGAACAGGTAGACGGCGATGAACGACGAGATCACCGCGATCGGCAGGGTCAGCCCGGTGATGATGGTGCTGCGCCAGCTGTGCAGGAAGAGAAAGACGATGGCGATCGTCAGCAGCGCGCCCTCGATGAGCGTGTTCTTGACGCCGTCGAGCGAGCGAGCGACCCAGTCGCTGTCGGCGTAGACGAGGCGCAGCTCGACGCCAGGCGGCAGGCTCTGGCGCAACTCCTCGGCCGCCGCCTTGACCGCCTCGCCGGTCTGGACGATGTTGGCGTCCTGCTGCTTGAAGACCTGGAACGAGATTGCCGGCACGCCGTCGACGCGCGAGATCGAGTCGGGCTCGCGCTCGCGCTCGACCAGCGTGCCGAGGTCGGCAAGGCGCACCACCGTGCCGTTGCGGTTGGCGACGACGACGTCGGCAAAGGCCTTGGCGTCGCGCACCTTGCCCTCGACGCGCACGGTTGCGTCTTCCTTGGTCCCGGAAAGCAGGCCGACCGGCATGTCGGAGTTGGCGCGCTGCAGCGCCTGCGACACGTCGCCCGGCGTGAGCTGGTAGGCGCGCAGCCGCTGCGGGTCCAGGTCGATGCGCACCTGGCGCACGGTGAGGCCGCCGACGTCGACGCGGGCGACACCGGTGGCGCGCTCGAGGCGCTTCCTGACGACCTGGTCGGCGAGCAACGAGAGCTCGCGCGAGCTGCGGTCGGCGCCGAGCAACGAGAGGTAGACGGTCGGCTGCGCGTTGTCGCCGTCGAAGCGCGAGACAAAGGGCTGCCTGGCGTCGCGCGGGAAGCTCGGCTGCACCACCGCGACCTTGTCGCGCACGTCCTGGACGGCGCGATTCATGTCGGCGGAGACCTGGAACTCGACCACCGTCTCGCTGCGTCCTTCCAGGCTGTTCGAGCGGATCATCTTGACGCCGGCGATGCCGTTCAGCGAGAGCTCGATCGGCCGCGTCAGCTCGCTCTCGATCGCCCCGGGCGAAGCACCCGGGTAGGCGACGCTGACGAAGACGATCGGCGGTGTGATGTCGGGCAGCCGCTCGACGCGAAGCTGGCTGTACGAGAACAGGCCGAGCACGCAGAGCGCGGCCATCGCCATGGTCGCGAAGACGGGGTTGTTGATCGAGACGCGGGTGAACCACATGCGACGTTCCTCCGGTCAGGACTGCGGTGCCGACGACGCCGAGGCGCTCGCCCGCGACGCCGCCGAGGCGGCACTGGCGGCGCGCTGCACGACGACGCGCGCCTGCGCGCCCTCCTTCAGGTTGTCGAAGCGCGCAGCCAGGATCTGCGTCTCGGCGGCGAGACCCTTGCTGATCTCGACGCGCCCGGCCGCAATGTCCTTGCGGCCGGTGATGACGATGCGGCGCACCAGCGCCCCGTTCTCGATCGCCCAGACGAAGTCCTGACCCGACGCCTGGCCGACCGCGCCAGCGGGAATCGTCAGGCGCGTCGCATCGTCGGCCAGCTCGACGCGCGCCTGCGCGTACTGGCCGGCGCGATAGCGCTCACCCCCGTTGTCGAGCGTGACGACGACGCCGATGGCGCGCGTGCCCGTCTCCGCTGCCGGCGAGATGCGGTCGATGCGCCCGGGCACCGCGTCGGTCTGGCCTTCGACGCGCACCTCGACGTGCTGGCCGGGGCGCAGCAGCGAGATCTCGTGCGTGCCCACCGAGCCGGCCAGCTCGAGCGATCCGAGGTCGACGATGGTCACCACCTGCTGCTCGGCGCTGACCTTCTCGCCGGGTACGACGTGGCGCTTGCCGACGATGCCCGAGATCGGCGCGGCCAGGGCCGCCTCCTTGACGCCTATGCGCGACACCGAGAGCTGCGCCTGCGACGACTTGAGTTGGGCGCGGGCAGCGTCGAGCTTGGCCTGCGAGCTCTGCAGCGCCGTCGAGGAAATGAAGTTCTGGCTCGCCAGGCCGACGTTGGCGGCGTGCTGGCGCTCGGCTTCGAGCAGGCTCGCCTGGGCCGACTCGACCATCGCCGAGCGTTCGCTGACGCGTGTCTGCAGATCCGACAGATCGATTTCGCCGATCACCTGGCCGGCCTTGACGCGGCTGCCCTCGGCGACCGCCAGCGACAGCAGCGTGCCGGACGCCTTGGCGCGAACAACGGCGGTGCGCGGCGCCACCAACGGGCCGGAAAACTCGATGACCACGGGCAGCTTCGCCAACACGGGGCGCGCCACTTCGGCGGCGGTGAACTCGAGCGGCACCGGCGCCTTGTCCTTGCCTTCGGCCTTGGCCGATCCGCTGCCCGACCGCGGCACCACGGCCAGCGCCAGCGCGACGACGGCGAGCCCCAGCAAAGCCCCTCCCACCCAGATCCCGCGGCGTCTGCTTTTGGTCGAAATTTTCATGGCCGCGAGTGTAGGTCTGTCACCTGACAGCACCGCGTCACGTGCGACCAACTGCGGATTGGCGGGGTTCGGCCGCAGCACACCGTGACGAAGCGTCCCGTTCGGTCGTCGCGCCTCAGGACCCGGGGCGGTTCAGCGCCATGGCTCGCCAGCAACTGAGGGCGGCGGTGATGGACACGGCACTCGCCGCCCAGAACACCGAGGCGAAGCCGAAGCGCTCGCTCAGGGCACCGCCGGCAACGCCCCCAAGCACGCCCGAGGCGCCGTAGCCGAGCACCGTGTAGAGCGCCTGGCCGCGACCGCGCAGCCGGCCGGGAAAGTGGCGCGTGATGACCGTGATGCAAGCCGAATGCTGGGCCGCGAACGTGACTGCGTGCAGCAGTTGCGCAGCCACGAGCACGACCGCAACTCCACCGAAGCCGGCGATCGCCGCGAAGCGCAGCGCCGAGACGAGCGCCGCCAGCACCAGCCAGCCGTGCACCGGCAGGCGATGGATCCAGCGGCCTTGCAGCGCGAACCAGGCCACCTCGACGAGCACGCCCACCGACCAGAGCAGCCCGATCGTGCCCTTGTCGTAGCCGAGCGACGAGAGGTAGAGTGAATAGAAGGCATAGAGGCTGGTGTGCGCCAGCACGGTGAGAAAGGTGCCGGCGAAGAACCAGGCGACGACCGGCTCGCGGAGCACGGCCAGCGCGCCCTTCGCCGGCGCCGGCGCGTGCACGGCGTCGTGCGCGACCGGTAGCTGGAAAGCGGCGACGAGCAGCAGCGCCAGCAGGCCGCTGCACAACAGCGGAAAGCGCTCGACGCCGGCCGCCTGCAGGACGAAGCCGCTCGACGTCACGGCCGCGATGAAGCCGAGCGATCCCCACAGGCGCACCCGCCCGTAGCGCGCGATGTCGATGCGGCCTTCGTTGCTTACGTGATGGGCAAGCGCCGCTTCGCTGATCGGCACGACGCCAGCGGTGCACAACGACAACACACCGCACACGAGCGCGACCCAGGCGTAGCCGGACGCGACAAAGAAGCCGAGCGAAGCGACCAACGCGCCGCCAACGGCCAGGCGAAGCAGCAGCTCGCGGCGCCCGGTGTGGTCGGCCGACCATCCCCAGGCATAGGGCGCGAACAGGCGCGTCGCGCTCTGCAGGGAGGTGAGCGCGCCGATCGCGAAGGTGCTGTAGCCGAGGCTCTGGTACCAGAGCGGCGCGTAGGTGCCGAACAGGCCGGCGAAGCCGAAATAGAACAGCGATACGGCGGCGAACGGCAGCACGCTCGCCCGCGCCGTGGCGCCGGGACCTGCGCCGCTCAAGGCGCGCGCGCGGGGATCGGCGGTGTGGCGACGCGCACGTCGCCGCACTGCGCGCGGTGCAGCAACGCGTGGTCCATGAGCACGAGCGCGAGCAGCGCTTCGGCGATCGGCGCGGCGCGAATGCCGACGCAGGGATCGTGGCGACCGAAGGTCTCGACCGTCGTCGCCTGGCCTGCGAGGTCGATCGAGCGGCGCGGGCTGCGGATCGAACTGGTCGGCTTGATGGCGATGGAGACAGTGATGTCCTGCCCGGTCGAGATGCCGCCGAGCACGCCACCGGCGTTGTTGCCGGCGAAGCCCTCGGGCGTCATCTCGTCGCCGTGCGTCTTGCCGCGCTGCGCGATCGAGCCGAAGCCGGCGCCGATCTCGACGCCCTTGACGGCATTGAGGCCCATCATGACGTAGGCGATGTCGGCGTCGAGCTTGTCGTAGAGCGGGTCGCCGAGTCCGACGGGGACGCCGCTCGCCACCACGTCGATGCGCGCGCCGCAGCTGTCGCCGTCCTTGCGCAGGGCGTCGACGTAGGCCTCGATGCGCGAGACGTCGCTCGCGTTAGCGGCGAAGAAGGCGTTGCTGGCGATGTGCTCCAGGCCCTCGAAGGGAACGACGATCTCGCCGATCTGCGACAGGTGCGCGACGAAGCTCGTGCCGTGCTGCTGCTTCAGCCACTTCTTGGCGATCGCTGCTGCAGCCACGCTGGGCGCGGTCAGTCGCGCCGAGGCCCGGCCGCCGCCGCGCGGATCGCGAAAGCCGTATTTGTGCAGGTAGGTGTAGTCGGCGTGGCCGGGCCGGAAGGTGTCGAGCAGGTTCGCATAGTCCTTGCTGCGCTGGTCGGTGTTGCGGATGAGCAGCGCGATCGGCGTCCCGGTGGTGCGACCTTCGAACACACCGGAGAGGATCTCGACCTTGTCTTCCTCGGCCCGCTGCGTCACGTGCCGCGACGTGCCCGGGCGCCGCCGATCGAGGTCGGGCTGGATGTCGTCGACCGACAACTCCATCCCCGGCGGGCAGCCGTCGACCACACAGCCGATCGCCGGACCGTGGCTCTCGCCGAAGTTGGTGACGCGAAAGAGCGTGCCGAGGGTGCTGCCGGCCATCTCAGCGACCGGTGCGCGGGGGCCGGCTCAATTCGGCTTGTGCGACGAGGGCAGCTCGTCCCGGCTTTCCACCGGCCAGTCGCGGATGTAGGCCTTGAGCATGCGGTTCTCGAAGTCCTGGCTGTCGACGACAGCGCGCGCCACGTCGTAGAACGAGATCACGCCCATCAACGTGCGGTCGCTCAGCACCGGCGTGTAGCGCGCGTGCCGGCCGAGCATGATGCGACGCACTTCGTCGAGGTCGGTCTCGGGCGTGCAGGTGAGCGGGTGATCGTCCATCACGCTCTGCACGCGGGTCGACCCGAGGCTTCCGCCGTTCTTGACGATGGCCTGGATCACCTCGCGAAACGTCAGCATGCCGACCAGTTCGCCGTGCGCCATGACGACGAGCGAGCCGATGTCGTGGTGCGACATGACGTCGAGCGCCGTGGCGAGGGATTCTTCGGGCGCCACGGTAAACAGCGTGCCGCCCTTGACGCGCAGGATGTCGCTGACTTTCATGGCTGTCTCCGGGAGCTGTTTGCGGATCAATATAGCCCACAATCGTCCCGAAAAGGACGCTCCATGCCCGGCTCTGCCAACCCCGGCTTCGACACCCTGGCGCTGCACGCCGGCGCCGCCCCCGATCCGGCGACCGGCGCACGCGCCGTGCCGATCCATCTCACGACCTCGTTCGTCTTCGAATCGAGCGAGCACGCCGCCTCGCTCTTCAACATGGAGCGCTCGGGGCACGTCTACAGCCGCATCTCCAATCCGACCAACGCGGTGCTCGAAGAGCGCGTCGCCGCACTCGAAGGCGGGGCCGGCGCAATCGCGACGGCGAGCGGCCAGGCCGCGTTGCACCTGGCGATAGCGACGATCGCCGGAGCAGGCTCGCACATCGTCGCGTCGAGCGCGCTCTACGGCGGCTCGCACAACCTCTTGCACTACACGCTTTCGCGCTTCGGCATCGCCACGACCTTCGTCAAGCCGCGCGACATCGATGCGTGGCGCGCCGCGATCCGACCGGAGACGAAGCTGCTGTTCGGCGAGACGCTCGGCAACCCCGGCCTCGATGTGCTCGACATCCCGACCGTTGCCCAGGTCGCGCACGACAACGACCTGCCCCTGCTCGTCGACTCGACCTTCACGACACCGTGGCTGATGAAGCCCTTCGAGCACGGAGCCGATCTGCTCTACCACTCGGCGACCAAGTTCCTGTCCGGTCACGGCACGGTGATCGGCGGCGTGCTCGTCGACAGCGGGCGCTTCGATTGGGATCGGGCGACCGAGCGCTCGGGCCGCTTCACCGAACTGACGCGCGCCTACGAAGGCTTTCACGGCATGGTGTTCAGCGAGGAGAGCACGGTCGGCGCCTTCCTGCTGCGCGCTCGCCGCGAGGGCCTGCGCGACTTCGGCGCGAGCATGAGCCCGCACACCGCCTGGCTGATCCTGCAAGGCATCGAGACGCTGCCCCTGCGCATGGCTCGCCATGTCGAGAACACGAGGAAGGTCGTTGCCTTCCTCGCCGGCCATGAAGGCGTCGCGGATGTCGGTTACCCGGAGCTCGAAACGCATCCAGACCACGCGCTGGCCAAGCGGCTGCTGCCGCGCGGTTGCGGGTCGGTCTTCAGCTTCGATCTGCGCGGCTCGCGCGAACAGGGACGCATCTTCATCGAGGCGCTGAAGATCTTCTCGCACCTCGCCAACGTCGGCGATTGCCGATCGCTCGTGATTCATCCGGCGTCGACCACCCATTTCCGCATGGATGACGCGGCTCTCGCACGCGCCGGCATCGGCCCGGCAACGATCCGCCTGTCGATCGGCCTCGAAGATGTCGACGACCTGATCGACGACCTGAAGCGCGCCCTCAAGGCAGCGGCCAAGGCATGAGGCTTGCCGTCGCCGGACCGGCGGTCGGACCCGAGGCCTTCGTCTACACCGGAGGCAAGGCCTTCGATCCGACGCTGCCGGCAATCGTCTTCGTGCACGGGGCGATGAACGATCACAGCGTGTGGACCTTGCTCGCGCGCTGGTTCGCGCACCACGGCTTCGGCGTGCTCGCCGTCGATCTGCCCGGTCATTCACGAAGCGGCGGCGCGCCGCTGTCGAGCGTCGAGGAACTCGCCGACTGGTTGCTCGCCCTGCTCGACGCCGCAGGCGTTGCGAGGGCAAGCTTCGTCGGGCACAGCATGGGCTCGCTGATCGCGCTCGAGGCGGCTTCTCGCGCGCCGGCCCGGGCCACCACGCTGGTCATGGTCGGCACGGCGTATCCGATGGCGGTCTCGCCGGCGCTGCTCGAATCGGCGCGCATCGATCCGTTCGCCGCCATCGACAACGTCAACGTCTTCTCGCACTCGACGATCGCCGCCAAGCCTTCGTACCCTGGCCCCGGTGCCTGGCTGCACGGCGCGTCGCGGGCACTGATGCGCCGGATGCAACTCGGGCAGCGCGACGCCAACCTCTTTCTCACCGACTTCGAGGCCTGCGACCGCTATCGCGGCGGCCTCGACGCGGCGGCCCGCGTCAACTGCCCGACGACGCTCGTGCTCGGGGCGCGCGACCAGATGACGACGCCCAGGCAGAGCGCGCAGATCGCGCTGGCCTTGCGCGCACGGACAGTTTCGCTGCCCGCAGGGCATGCCTTGATGAGCGAAGCGCCGGAAGCGATGCTGGACGCACTGCGGACGGCGCTCGTCGACGCGGCTCCGGCGTAACGATCGGCGCCGCTTCAGCCTCGGTGTTCGAGCTCGGCGCCGAGGATGAGCGTCGCCTCGAGGGTGAAGTCGCCGGCGGCGAGTCGCCGTCGCAAGTCTGGTTCATCGAGGCAATCGAAGCGCACGACCTCGCCGTCGCGATTGACGGGCATCGCACCGGGGGCGAGCGTCGCGCGAAACACCGCGATGCGCTCGTTGACGTAGCCCTCGTCGACAGGACGACGCACGAAGACGTCGTCGGCGCGGCGCAGCGAGCGCAGGTCGTCGAGCGCGAGTCCGACCTCCTCGGCAGTCTCGCGAATCAGCGTCGAGCGAACCGATTCGCCGGCCGCCATCTGGCCGCCCATCAAGGTGTCCCAGCGGCCCGGGTCGGTGGCCTTGTCGAAGGCGCGTTGCTGCACCCACCAATCTGCGCCGGCGGCGCGCCCGCTCAGGTGGACGGCGAAGGTGGCGAGGCCGAGCACGCGAACGACGCTGCGATCCACCGCCGCCAGCGTTCGGCCGTCGCGATCCACTACCGGCAGCGACTCGTCTCGCCATCGATGAGCGAGGCCTTCGACATGGAGCGAGCGGGCGATCGCGGCGAGCGAGTCGTCAAAAGGGGGCGTGATCGTCCAGTCGTCGCCTCGCGCCGCGATGGGCAGCCCGGCGGCGACGAGGCGCAGCGCGACGGCGGGCTCGATACTGCCGACCTCGTGCATCTCGCCCGATGCTGTGCCGAGCAGCAGGCGACGACGTTCCCGGCGCGGCGGCCGGTTGGCCTCGCCACGCGCACGCATCAGCCACGCCGGGGCCATGCTCACGCGCCGTCGAGCAGCTTCACAAGGCCGGCCTCGTCGAGCACGGCGATGCCGAGTTCCGTGGCCTTCGCGAGCTTGGATCCGGCCTCGGCGCCGGCGACGAGCCAGTCGGTTTTTTTCGACACCGAGCCGGCGACCTTGCCGCCGCGCGACTCGATCATCTCCTTCGCGTCGTCGCGGCTCAGCGTCGGCAAGGTGCCGGTGATGACGAAGGTCTTGCCGGCGAACGGCAGCGGTACGGCGCTGGCAGCACCATCGTCCTCGGGCCACGCGAGCTTCGCCCGCAAGGCCTCGACCACCACGACGTTGTGCGGCTCGGCGAAGAACTCGTGCACGCCCTCGGCAACAATGGGCCCGACGTCGGCCACCTCGACAAGCTGCGCGACCGACGCCGCCATCAGCCGCTCGAGGCCGCCGAAATGCCTGGCGAGATCCTTCGCCGTCGTTTCGCCGACGTGGCGAATGCCGAGGCCATAGAGGAAGCGCGCGAACGTCGTCGTCCTGCTGGCTTCGATGTTCGCGATCAGGTTCGCCGCGCTCTTGTCGCCCATGCGCTCCAGCGCCTCGAGCTTTTCCCTGGTCAGCGCATAGACGTCGGGCAAGGTCTTGACGAGACCACCGTCGACGAGCTGATCGACGATCTTGTCGCCGAGCCCTTCTATATCGAGGGCGCGACGGCCGGCGAAGTGGAGGATCGCGATCTTGCGCTGCGCCGCGCAGAACAGGCCGCCGCTGCAGCGATGATCGACGCCGCCCTTCTCGCGCACGACGCGGCTGCCGCAGACCGGACACGTGCCCGGCATGCGGAAGTTCGGCACGTAGCCCGCACGTGAGCCGGGCACGCAGCCGACGATTTCGGGGATGACGTCGCCGGCACGTCGCACGATCACCGTGTCGCCGACGCGCACGCCCTTGCGGCGAATCTCGAAGACGTTGTGCAGGGTCGCGTTCGAGACCGTCGTGCCGCCGACGAACACAGGCTCGAGCTTGGCCACCGGCGTCAGCTTGCCGGTGCGGCCGACCTGGATGTCGATGGCATTCAGCAGAGTCGACTTCTCCTGTGCCGGGTACTTCTGCGCAACTGCCCAGCGCGGCTCGCGCGACTTGAAGCCGAGCCGTTCCTGCAATGCACGATCGTCGACCTTGTAGACGACGCCGTCGATGTCGTAGGGCAAGGCGTCGCGTTCTCGGGCGATGCGTTCGTGAAAGTCGATCAAGCCCTTTGCGCCCTTGACCGTCCGGCGATTCGGGCTGGCCGGCAGGCCGATCGCGTCGAAGGCGTCGAGCAGTGCGGTCTGCGTCGGTGGCATCGGCCAGCCGACGACTTCGCCGAGTCCGTAGGCGAAAAAACTCAAGGGACGCCTGGCCGCGTTGCGCGCATCGAGCTGGCGCACCACGCCGGCCGCCGCGTTGCGCGGATTGACGAAGGTCTTCTCGTTCTTCGCGCCGCCCTCGATGAGCTTGCGCTGCCGCGCGTTGAGGGCGTCGAAATCGTCGCGGCGCATGAAGACCTCGCCACGCACTTCGAGCACGGCTGCGGTCACGCCCTTCAGTCGCCTGGGCACCGAGGCGATGGTTCGCACCGTGTGCGTCACGTCCTCGCCGGTTTCGCCGTCGCCGCGCGTCGCCGCCTGCACCAGTTTGCCGTCTTCGTAACGGAGGTTGATCGCCAGGCCGTCGAACTTCATCTCGGCCGCGTATTCGACCGGCGGGTCGGCTTCTCCCAGGCCGAGCGCCTTGCGGATGCGCGCGTCGAACTTCTCGGCGCCGCTCGCCGTGGTGTCGGTCTCGGTGTCGATCGACAGCATGGGCACGAAG
This sequence comes from Burkholderiales bacterium, assembly GCA_038231215.1. Classification (GTDB taxonomy): domain Bacteria; phylum Pseudomonadota; class Gammaproteobacteria; order Burkholderiales; family Burkholderiaceae_C; genus Schlegelella_A. The sequence goes on from JBBRLS010000005.1 coordinate 82,975, forward strand.
TGACGCACCGGCTGCAGGCCTTCGAGCACGGCGCCGATGACGCGCTGCGTCGGCGAGTCCGGCGTCAGCAGCTCGGGATGCGCGGCCTCGATCGCCTGCAGCTCCTGGAACAGCGCGTCGTACTCGGTGTCGGGAATCTCGGGGGCGTCGAGGACGTAGTAAGCGCGGGCGTGCCGATTCAGCGTCTCGCGCAGTTCGGCGGCGCGTGCCCCGGCGCGGCGGTCGTCCGCGCCCGGCTCGGCCTCAGAGCCCGGCGAGGCCACGCGTCAACTCCACGGCGAGCACGGCGCGCATGGCGAGTCAGCTGAAGAGACGTCGCGCTGCCGCCGACCCCGCCGCGAGGTCGCGCGCTTCGAGCATCGCGTAGAGCTTGCCGAGCTCGGCGCCAATCGTCGCGAAGCCCTCGCTGACGAGCGGACGCTCGTTGTCGTCGACGATGGCCGCGTCCATGCCGACGGCGAGCGCTTGTGCGGCCGCCTGCCAGGCCTTGAATGGCTCGGCCGAGGGATCGGTCTGCGGTACATCGAAGGCGAGCGTGACGTCGCGCACCGCGGCGCGGTCGGGCTCGTCGGCGAGCGCGGCCTGCGAGTCGAAGGTCAGCGTCAGCACCGGCGGCGCGCCCTCCTCGATCGACGGATAGACCAGCCGACCCGGCACGACGCCGGGAACGAAGCCGTGCCGGCGCGCGTGCTGCTGGATGTAGCCGACGCTCCACGCTGCGCCGCGTGCGTGCAGGTGCACGGCGAGCTGCGCGTCGTGCTGGCTGGCAAAGGCGTCGAGCTCGCGGGCGCGCGCCATCACCTCGAGCATGTCGGGAAAGTCGACCGCCGCGCCGATCGACTCGGCGAGCGCCTGCAGTCGCTGCACGTACTCCGAATACTCGATCTCGTTGAGCGCGCCGGTCCGGCTGGCGAGCTGGACACCCGCCTGCAGCTCGGCATAACGCTGCGCGGCGGCCGGCGCTTCCCAGCGTCCGGTCCCGACATTGCGCCCCTCGACGAGGACGAGCTTGCTGCCAACGAAGCGCTTGGCCGCGAGATGCGGAGCGACCGCTTCGCCGGAGACCGGAGCGTCGAGCGTGAAGGTGGCGAAGGCGTCGATCAGGGCATCGAGCTGCAGGGGAACGCGCTTCGAAAGACGCCGCGCCGGCGCGATCTCGTCGGGCGCGCGATCGGCGTCGTCGAGTCCCGGATCTTCGCGTGAGCTGGCGGCGGTGGCGCTGGGCTCCTCGCGGCTTTCGCTGGCGCGCTTCGGGCCGGCACGCCGCGCCTGCCAGGCGCCGTGCGCGATGACGCCGGCCAGCACGACACCGCCCAGCGAAGCCAGCGCGACCGTCAACGTGTTCATGCCCTGCTCCCTCGCCCGCTCGCGGGAGAGGGTTGGGGTGAGGGTGAGCGCCGAAATGCGCCCTCACCCCCTGCCCTCTCCCGCAAGCGGGAGAGGGGGCTCGCCAGATCGACTTCGGTCATGCCGCTTCCGCAAGCCGAACCGCGCCCGGCATGTCGACGGTGACGATGCGCGACACGCCCTGCTCCTGCATGGTCACGCCGATGAGCTGCTCGGCCATCTCCATGGCGATGCGGTTGTGGCTGATGAACAGGAACTGCGTCACCTTCGACATTTCGGTGACGAGCCGCGCGTAGCGCTCGGTGTTGGCGTCGTCGAGCGGCGCGTCGACCTCGTCGAGCAGGCAGAACGGCGCCGGGTTGAGCTGGAAGATGGCGAACACGAGAGCGATCGCGGCGAGCGCCTTCTCGCCACCCGAGAGCAGGTGGATCGAGCTGTTCTTCTTGCCGGGAGGCTGCGCCATCACCTGCACGCCGGCGTCGAGAATCTCTTCGCCGGTCATGACGAGACGCGCCGTGCCGCCGCCGAACAAGGTTGGAAACATGCGGCCGAAATGCTCGTTGACCTGGTCGAAGGTCGTGCCGAGCAGCTCGCGCGTCTCGAGGTCGATCTTCCGGATCGCGTCTTCGAGCGTCGCCATCGCCTCGCTGAGGTCGGCGTTCTGCGCGTCGAGAAAGCCCTTGCGCTCGCGTGCGGTCGTCAGCTCGTCGAGCGCTGCGAGATTGACCGCGCCCAGCGACTCGATCTCGCGATGCAGGGTGTCGATGCGGCCCTGCAGACCGGCGAGCTTGACGCCACCCGCCTCGATGCCGCGGGCCACCGCCTCGCGATCGGCGCCGGCGAGATCGAGCTGCTCGAGATACTGCGCGCCGCCGAGCTGCGCCGCCTGCTCTTCGAGCTGCAGCGCGCCGACCTTGTCGCGCAAGGGCTGCAGCGCGTGCTCGTGGCCGAGCCGCGCTTCGTCGGCGCTGCGCAGCCGCTGCGACAGGTCGTCGTAGACGCTGCGCTTTGCGCCGAGGTCGGCTTCCCGTTCGAGCTTGGTGGCCAGCGCCGCCTGCAATCCGGCTTCGGCCTCGGCGTCGGTCAAGGTCGCAAGATCGGCGGCGAGCGACGCGTCGGCGGCGCGGTTGGCCTCGATCTGCTGCTGCGCCGTCGTGATCGATCGTTCCAGCTCGCCGCGCCGCGCGACCAGCGAGCGCAACTCGAACTGCGCTTCCTGGGCCTGGCGCTCGACGGCGCGGCCGTCCTCGCGCACACCGGCCAGCGCGCGCTCGGCGTCGCGTATCGCTTCGTCGAGCTCGGCGTGGCGTTCCTGCGCGACACCGAGCTCGGCGTCGAGCGCTTCGAATCGTGCTTCGCCAGCCGCACGGCGCACGGACAGGTCGTCGAGCTCGGCATCGAGCGCCGCGCGTTCGACGCCGAGCTGATCGCGACGCAGGCCCGTCTGTTCGGCAAGCTGCGTGAGACGGAGCAACTCCACCTGCTGCTGATGCGCGGCCGATTGCGCGTTCGTCGCCTCGCGCCGGCTTGCCGCGAGTCGCTCGGCGGCGTCGCTGCTCGCAGCCTCGGCACGGATCAGGCGGCTCTTCGCTTCCTCGAGAAGGATGGCCTGGGCGCGGGTCTGCTTCTCGAGGTTCTCGATCTCCTGGGCACGGGCGAGAAGCCCCGCTTGCTGCGAGTCGGGTGCATAGAAGCTCACCGCGAACTGGCTGACGGCGTGACCCTCGCGCGTCATGATGACTTCGCCGTGCGTCAGGCTGGCGCGTGCCGCCAGGGCGGCGTCGAGATCCCCGGCCGTGTAGACGCCCTCGAGCCAGTCGCCGAGCAGGGCGACGAGCCCCGCGTCGCCAAGTTGAAGCAGTTCAGCCAGGCGCGGCAGGGTCTGGTGCGAGGCCGGGGTAGGCGCCGTCGGCGCCGTGAAGAAGGCCAGCCGCGCAGGCGGCGCGTCGGCGGCGAAGGCGCGCACCGTGTCCAGACGACCGATCTCGAGCGAGCCGAGACGCTCGCGCAGCGACGCTTCGAGCGCAGCTTCCCAGCCGGACTCGATGCGGACGCGCCGCCACAGGCCTTGCAGTGACTCGAGACCGTGCTTGGCCAGCCAGGGCTTGAGCTTGTCTTCGACCTGAACCTTTTCCTGCAGTGCCTTCAGCGCATCGAGACGCGCGGACAAATCCGCGTGTCGCCGCGACTCGTCGTTCGCGCCCGATTGCAAGGCGCGCCGCGCCTCGTCCAGCGCAGGCACACGCTCCTGCCATTCGGCGAGGCGCGCTTCCGCCGCGGCGTGCACGGCCTGCGCATCGGCGGACTGCTGGCGCGCCGCCTCGAGCCGGGCCGGGTCGACGGGGGCGAGGCCTTTCTCTTCGCCAAGCAGACGTTCGCGACGCGTTTCGACCTGGCCGAGCCGCTCGTCGACACCGCGCGCCTCCGCGGCCGCAACATGGATCTGCTGCTGCACGCCGGCGACGACTTCGCGCTGCGCATTGCCCGCCGACTGTGCCGCGCGCAACGCCGCTTCGGATGTCGCGAGCGTCGCACCGTGCGCCGCGATGCGGGTCGCGAACTGCGCGGCGGCATGCTCGGCCGACCCGATCCGCATGCCAGCCGATTCGTGTTCGGCGCGGGCCTCCGTGTCGCGGGCCTGCCATTGCACATGCTGGCCCTCGAGGTCGGTGCGCTGGCGGACGATCCTCTGCCGTCCTTCAGCGACATAGCGAATCCGCTCTTCGAGACGGCTCACCTCGAGCGCCGCTTCGCCGAGCGATCCTTGAGCGGCATGCAGCGCGTCGTTGGCGTCGTAGTGCGACTGGCGGATCGCCTCGAGTTCGGCTTCGACATGACGAAGGTCGGCGTTGCGCGATTCGAGTGCCGCCATCGCCGCGATGACGGCGACGCGAACGCGCTCCTGCTCGCGTGCCGCGTCGCGATGCTTGAGAAACCAGAGCTGGTGCTGCTTGACGACACTGTCGTGCTGCAAGCTGCGATAGCGGCCCGCCACCTCGGCCTGCGACTCGAGCTTGCCGAGGTTGAGGTTGAGCTCGCGCAGGATGTCGTCGACGCGGGTCAGGTTCTCGCGCGTGTCCTTCAGGCGGTTCTCGGTCTCGCGCCGTCGCTCCTTGTATTTGGAGACGCCAGCCGCTTCTTCGAGGAAGAAGCGCAGCTCCTCGGGTTTGCTCTCGATGATGCGCGAGATCGTTCCCTGGCCGATGATGGCGTAGGCACGCGGGCCGAGGCCGGTGCCGAGAAAGACGTCCTGCACGTCGCGGCGGCGCACCGGTTGGTTGTTGATGTAGTAGCTGCTCGTGCCGTCGCGCGTCAGCACGCGCTTGACGGCGATCTCGGCGAAGCGGCTCCACGGTCCGCCGGCGCGGCCGTCTGCGTTGTCGAAGGCGAGCTCGACGCTGGCGCGTCCGGCCGGCTTGCGCAGCCCCGAGCCGTTGAAGATGACGTCCTGCATCGACTCGCCACGCAGCTCGCTCGCCTTGCTTTCGCCGAGCACCCAGCGCACGGCGTCGATGATGTTCGACTTGCCGCAGCCGTTCGGCCCGACGACGCCGACGAGTTGACCGGGAAGCTGGAACTGGGTCGGTTCGACGAAGGACTTGAAGCCCGAGAGCTTGATCGAGTTGAGACGCATGGGCGGCGCCGGGTGGCGATGCTAAGTTATTGATTTAATGGCATAAAACGCCACCGGAGAGCAAGCCTGAAGCGTAACGATGATAGCATCGGACCCTCGCCCGGACCGGGCCCGCAGACTGCCTTTTCCCATGGCCAAGACACGCCGCCAAGAACCCACCGGATCGTCCCGCGCCGCACCTGCCGTGCCGCCGACGGTGCCGCAAAAGCATCTCGACGTGTTCGCCAATCCGGCGCACGAGCGCGACTACCTGATCGAGTTCGAGATCCCGGAGTTCACCTGCAACTGCCCGCTCACCGGCCAGCCGGACTTTGCGAATTTCACCATCGAAATGATTGCCGACCGTCACTGCGTCGAGCTGAAGAGCCTGAAGCTCTACCTCTGGAGCTATCGCAACGAGGGCGCGTTTCACGAGCAGGTGACGAACCGGATCCTCGACGACATCGTCGCCGCGACGAAGCCGCGCTTCGCACGCATCCGCGCACGCTGGAACGTGCGCGGCGGCATCTACACCAACATCGCGGCCGAGTACCGGGCCAAGGGCTGGAAGCCGGCGGCCCCGGTCGTCCTCGGCGGCATGCCGAAGGGCGCTGCCGACTAGAAGCCGGGACCTGCGGCCCCGGCTCTCTCTCGACGACTACTGGCCGAGGGCGGCGCTGATCGCCGCCAGGCTCTTCTTCATGGGCCCGACGACCGACATCTTCCTGACCTCGTTGTCGTCGAGGTTGCTCATCAGCTCGTCTTCCTCGACGAACTTGCGGATCGACGCCAGCGTGCCCTTGGCCTTGGCGGCGAGCTGAGCCCGACGTGTCGGATCGTTCTCGGTCAGCGCGGCGTCGAGCTCGTTGTCAAGGGTGGTCTTCAGACGCAGCGTCAGGCCGGCGAGCTTCGTGATCGCCGCCTTCAGTTGCGACGCCTGAGACGGTTCCTTGGCGAAGGCGGCGACGATCGCCTTCGACAGAAAGGTGATTTCCGTGATCGCGGTGTCGCGCGTGCCTATCCATTCGAGGCGCGCCGTGGCGAGCTTGGCCACCGAAAGTCCGCCGACCGACGCCGTCGTCGCGGCGCCCAGCATTTGCTCGATCCGGCTGAGGGCTTCGTCGGCCTTGTCGACGCTGGCCTGATCTCCCTTCTTCGCCAGCATTTGCGCGATCGTGGAGAGGTCGCCGATCTGCTTGGCTGTGGCCCCGCCCGCGGCGACCGCGGCGTCGATCTTCGAGCGCAAGGCATTGAACTTGGCCAGGAACGCCGTTGCCGGCGGCACACCCTTGTCGCCGCTGCTCTCGGCCTCGTCGCCCTCGTCCTCGTCGGCGGGCTCGAGCAGCGCCTCGATCTCGTCGAGAGCGTCGGATGCGTCGTCGGCCTTCTTTCCGCCGATGTGCGATTGCAGGCTGGCGTACAGGGTCTTCAGCTTGGCATCGCCGCCCTTCTTGATCGCCGCCTCGATCTCGGCCTTCATTTCGGCGAGGCGCGACATGACGTCCTTCATGTCGACCTTCAACGCGGCCTCGTCGTCCGCATCGACCTGTAGGTCGGAATCCTTCAGCTCGGCGGCGTCGGCCTCGTCGACCTTGCCGTCGGACTTCTTGATGCGAACCTTGGCGTTCAGGCCCTTGGTCTGTTCCTTGATGGCCTGCTGCAGCAGCTTGGCGCCGACGGTCGACAACTTGTCGGTGACGAAGGTCAGGGCGCCCTTCTCCCAAAGGACCGAGCCCTTGGGATCCTTGATCAGCTTGATCTTGGCCTTGGGCTCGAACTGCGTCTTGAGCTTGGCCAGGGCGCTATCGGGCTTGGGGCCGAGGTAGATGCGAACCTTCTTCTCCAGCCTGACGGCGAGGAACTTGACCGGCTGCGGCATGGGCTTTCCGCTGCGCAGCGCGGCAACCATCTTCTTGATCAAGGCACCGATGGCTTTGCCGTCGGAGGCTGCCTTCGGATTGGGCGCGGCGGCCTTGGCGCCTGCCTTGGGCTTGGCCGCCTCCTTCATCTCCTTTTCGCCTTCGTCGAAGGCGGCCTTCAGTTCGGCGATGAACTTGTCGACGGCGCCGGAGCCGGACGTCGCCGCGGCAACCGCCGCGCCGAGCGCCTTCTCGGCGTCGCCCTTCAGCCCCTTGCGGACCGGCCCAGCGGCCTTGGCGAAGGCATCGGCGGCGCTGCTGGCCGCATTCGCGGCATCGATCAGGGTCTTGAGGCTGCTTCGTTCCGATTCGATCTTCGCCAGCGCACGCTCGGCAGCAGCGGGACTGGTGGCGCTCTTCGGGTCGAGCGCACCGAAATCGATGTCGCTGTGCGCCTTGAGCACCTTGTTGAGAGCCTCGGACATCTTGCCCGACTGGCTCTTCAGTTCGTCGGCGGCCTTCTTGTCCTTGGCGACGAACGCTGTCTTCAGCTTCTCCCAACCGGCGACAGAAAGCGAACCGGGAATCGCGACGTTACTCATATGCCCTTGCCCTTTGCGATGAATGGCCGTTCCAACGGCCGGCGCGGCAATGATGAGCAGGTAGGATGCGGCAGTCAAGACCGGATCCGTGGAGCCGGGCGTGCCCTGACGATCGCGCGCCTGCATTTGTGGGCAAAAGTGCCGCGTCGCCCCCCGGCTCGCCTCTTCCGGCCCGGCCCGCTCTCTACAATGAATTGTCTTTGCGCGTCCGTGCGCAGATCCGCCGACAACACGACTTCTCGATGACCCATCCGCTGCAGCAGACCATCGACCTCGCCTGGGAGAGCCGTGCATCGCTCGATGCGACGAACAGCCCGGAAATTCGCGCCGCGGTGGAGGAGGTCATCGCCGGGCTCGATGCCGGAACGATCCGCGTCGCCGAGCGGCACGGGGTCGGCGAATGGACCGTCAACCAGTGGGCGAAGAAGGCGGTGCTGCTCAGCTTTCGCCTCAGCGACAACCGGACGATGCGCGCCGGCGACCTCGCCTTCTACGACAAGGTGCCGACCAAGTTCTCCGGTCTCGACGAGGCGGCGATGCGCGCCACCGGCGTTCGCGTCGTTCCGCCGGCGGTGGCGCGGCGCGGCGCCTTCCTGGCGAAGAACGTCGTCATGATGCCGAGCTACGTCAACATCGGCGCCTACGTCGACGAAGGCACGATGGTCGACACCTGGGTCACCGTCGGCTCCTGCGCGCAGATCGGCAAGAACGTGCACCTGTCGGGCGGCGTCGGCATCGGCGGCGTGCTCGAGCCGATGCAGGCCAACCCGACCATCATCGAGGACAACTGCTTCATCGGCGCGCGCTCGGAGATCGTCGAGGGCGTGATCGTCGAGGAGAACTCGGTCGTCTCGATGGGGGTCTACATCAGCCAGAGCACGAAGATCTACGACCGCGCCACCGGCACCGTGAGCTACGGCCGCATCCCTTCGGGCTCGGTCGTGGTGAGCGGCAACCTGCCTGCCGCCGACGGCAGCCACAGCCTCTATTGCGCGGTCATCGTCAAGCGCGTCGACGCGCAGACGCGGGCCAAGACGAGCATCAACGAACTGCTGCGAAGCTGATGAAAGGGGAATCGGTATGAGTGGCGGCAACATGGAGCGCGTGCTCCGATTGATGTCCGAGAAGGGCGCCTCCGACGTCTACCTCTCGGCGAGCTCGCCGATCCTCATCAAGATCAACGGCCAGTTGCTGCAGCTTTCCGACCAGCCGCTCACGCACACCCAGCCGCGCCAGCTTCTCGCCGAACTGCTCACGCCCAGCCAGCTCGAGGAGCTCGAGGACACCGGCGAGCTCAACGTCGGCGTCGGCCTCTCGGGCGTCGGCAGCTTCCGCCTGTCCGGCTTCAAGCAGCGCGGCACGATCGCCGCGGTGTTTCGCTGCATCCCGTTCGAGATCCCCTCGCTCGAGAGCCTGAACGTTCCTTCGATCCTGAACCAGCTCGTGCTCGAAAAGCGCGGCCTGATCCTCATGGTCGGCGCCACCGGCGCCGGCAAGAGCACGACGCTCGCCGCCATGCTCGAGCAGCGCAATCAGGTGATGGCCGGGCACATCCTGACCATCGAGGACCCGATCGAATTCCTCTTCAACAACAAGAAGTCGGTCGTCAACCAGCGCGAGGTCGGCCGCGACACGCAGACGCTTCAGATCGGGCTGAAGACCGCGCTGCGCCAGGCGCCCGACCTGATCATGATCGGCGAGATCCGCGACCGCGAGACGATGACCGCGGCGATCTCGTACGCGCTTTCCGGACACCTCGTGCTGTCTACCCTGCACGCCAACAACAGCTATCACGCGCTCGGCCGGATTCTCTCGTTCTACGCGCCGGAAGCGCGCCCGGCGCTGCTGGCCGACCTGGCCGCCGGCCTGCGCGCGATCGTGTCGCAGCGGCTGGTGCGCAGCGTCGCCGGCGGCCGCATGCCGGCCGTCGAGGTGCTGCTCAACACCAAGCTGATCCAGGAGCTCATCGAGCGCGGCGACTTCAGCGGCGTCAAGGAAGCGATGGACAGGTCGATGGCCGAAGGCTCGCAGAGCTTCGAGCAGGACCTCGCGCGAATGATCAACCAGAACATCATCACGCGCGACGAAGGCCTCGCGTATGCCGATTCGCCCACCAACCTGATGTGGCGCCTGCAGAACGACATGACGCCGGTTTCGCGCATCGTGCCGAAGAAGGAAGACACCGACGACCAGCCGAGCTTCACCGAGATCACGATCGACGTGCGACCCGAAGAGGTGACGTCGCTGTCGCCCAACCTGCGCCGATTCTGAGCGCCGCGCCGATGCCGGCGAGGCGCAGGCCATGACCCTCGTCGAACTCGTCGTGGCGCAGAGCGAGCGCCTGAAGCGCGCCGGCGTGTCCTTCGGCCACGGCACCGGCAATGCCTTCGACGAAGCGGCCTGGCTCGTCACCTGGGCGATCGGCCTGCCGCTCGACGCGCTCGAGACACGCGGCCAGCGCGAGGTTCCGGCCGACGATGCAGCCAAGGCCGAGGCCCTCGTCGCGCGGCGCATCGCGACGCGACAGCCGGCCGCCTATCTCACCGGCGAAGCCTGGCTGCAAAACGTGCCGTTCACGATCGACGCGCGCGCCATCGTGCCGCGCTCCTACATCGCCGAGCTGCTCGTCGACGCCGAGGAAACCGGCACGCTCGACGTCTGGCTCTCGGATCGCACGCACCGCGTCCTCGATCTCTGCACCGGCAACGGCAGCCTGGCCGTGATCGCGACGATGGCCTACCCGGAGGTCGAGGTCGACGCCGCCGACATCAGCGCCGCGGCGCTCGAGATCGCGCGCGTCAACGTCGCGCGGCACGGCCTGGACGCGCGCATTCGCGTCGTCGAGTCCGACCTGTTCGCCGCCCTCCCCGGCGCCTACGACCTGATCCTCTGCAACCCTCCCTACGTCACGGCGAAGAGCATGGCCGCCTTGCCGGCCGAGTACCGCGCCGAGCCGGCATTGGCGCTGGCCGGCGGCGAAGACGGCATGGACCTGGTCCGCCGCATCGTCGCCGAGGCACCGCGCCACCTGTCCGAAGATGGCGTGCTGGTGCTCGAGATCGGGCACGAGCGCGCCGGATTCGAGACCGCCTTCCCGCGTCTCGAATGTGCCTGGCTGGAGACGAGTGGTGGCGAGGATTGCGTCGTTCTGGTCGAGCGGAGAGCCCTCGCGCGGTAGGTCGTCCCCGCGCGCTCGAAGCGCGAATGCGCCCCAGAGGCGAAAATCTCCGTATGCTCGTTCTCAGCCAACTCTCGCTTCGCCGCGGCACCAAGGTCGTTCTCGATCGAACCAGCGTCACCGTCAACCCCGGCGAGAAGGTCGGCCTGGTCGGCCGCAACGGCGCCGGCAAGTCGTCGCTCTTCTCGCTGCTCGCCGGGCGGCTCTCGGCCGACGCCGGCGACGTATCGATCCCGCCGCGCTGGCGCATCGCCGAGGTCGCGCAGGAGATGCCGGAAACGAGCGAAGGCGCGACCGACTTCGTGCTCGAAGGCGACACCGTCCTCGCCGAAGCGAATGCCTCGCTGGCGCGCGCCGAACAAAGCGGCGACGGCCACGCCATCGCCGACGCGCACCACGCCATCAGCGACGCCGGCGGCTTCGACGCGCGGCCACGCGCCCAGGCCATGCTGATGGGCCTGGGCTTCAAGAGCGCAGAGCTCGACCTGCCGGTGAACAGCTTTTCCGGCGGCTGGCGCATGCGCCTGCAGCTCGCCCGCGCCCTGATGTGCCCAGCCGACCTGATGCTGCTCGACGAGCCGACCAACCACCTCGACCTCGACGCCCTGGTCTGGCTCGAAGCCTGGCTGCAGCGCTATGCCGGCACGATGATCGTCATCAGCCACGACCGCGAATTCCTCGACGCGATCACCAAGGTGACGCTGCATCTCGACGAAACCAGGCTCGTCCGCTACACGGGCAACTACACGGCGTTCGAGGAGATGCGGGCGATCCGCATGAGCCAGGCGCAGGCGAGCTACGAGAAGCAGAAGGAGCGCATGGCGCACCTGCAGAAGTTCATCGATCGCTTCAAGGCCAAGGCGAGCAAGGCCAAGCAGGCGCAAAGCCGGGTCAAGGCGCTGGCGCGGATGGAAAAGCTCGGGCCGGTGCTGACCAGCGCCGACTTCCAGTTCGAGTTTCGCGAGCCCTTGAGCCTGCCCAATCCGATGCTCGCGTTTTCGGACGTGTCCTGTGGCTACAGGACACCCTCACCCCAGCCCTCTCCCGCAAGCGGGAGAGGGAGCGACACTCCCTCTCCCCGTTCATGGGGAGAGGGGTCTTCGCCCGCGGCTAGGCCAGCGAGCGAAGAAATGCGCATCGTCTCGGGCATCGACCGCTCGGTGCTGGCCGGGCAGCGCATCGGCATCCTCGGCGCGAACGGCCAGGGCAAGTCGACGCTCGTCAAGACCATCGTCGGCGCGTTGCCGCCGCTCTCGGGCGAGATCGTCGCCGGCAAGGGGCTGAAGATCGGCTACTTCGCGCAGCAGGAGCTCGATGTGCTCTCGCCCGCCGACGGCCCGCTCATGCACATGGTTCGTCTCGCCCGCGACTTCGGCCCGCCGGCGCGCGAGCAGGAACTGCGTGACTTCCTCGGCTCGTTCCGCTTCACTGGCGAGATGGCGGCGCAGCCGGTCGGCACGCTCTCGGGCGGCGAGAAGGCGCGGCTCGTGCTGGCCATGCTGGTCTGGCAGCGCCCCAACCTGCTGCTCCTCGACGAGCCGACCAACCACCTCGACCTGACGACGCGCGAAGCGCTCAGCGTCGCCCTCAACGAGTTCGAAGGCACGGTCATGCTCGTCAGCCACGACCGCGCTTTGCTGCGCGAGGTGTGCGACGAGTTCTGGCTCGTCACCGGCGGCTCGCTTGAGCCCTTCGACGGCGACCTCGACGACTACCAGAAGTGGCTGCTCGAGCAGGTCAAGGTGGCGGCTCGGGCAGCTCGGCAGGAGGCCATGGCGCCGCGAGTCGCGCCGGCTGCTGCCGCGGTGGCGCCGTCCGTCGCCCCGCCTGCCACGGCCAACTCGCGCGACGAGCGAAAGGCCGCCTCGCAAGCGCGCCAACAGCGCAGCGACGCGGCGCGCCCCTTGCGCCAGGAAGTCAATCGCATCGACAACAAGCTCGGCGTGCTGTTCGCCGAACGCGACGCGCTCGAAGCAGGGCTTGCCACGCCCGCCATCGACACCGCGCAACTGGCAGAAAGCGGCAAGCGGCTGAAGGCCATCCTCGAGCAGATCGAGCAGCTCGAGGCGCGCTGGCTCGAGCTGAGCACGCAACTCGACGACATAGCAGAATCTGTCGGCTGAACCGGCTCGACGGCAGTCGCCCTCCGAACCTTCAGCACCTCTTTCAAGGAATCCGATGAAGCCCGAAAAAATCCTCTATACCGCGCACGCCACCTCGACCGGCGGACGCGAAGGCAGCTCGAAAACCGACGACGGCGTGCTCGACGTCAAGCTCACCACGCCCAAGGGCCTGGGCGGCAACGGCGCCGTCGGCACCAACCCCGAGCAGCTGTTCGCAGCCGGCTATTCGGCCTGCTTCATCGGCGCGATGAAGCACGTCGCGATGATGCAGAAGATCGCCCTGCCGGCCGACACCTCGATCAGCGCCGACGTCGGCATCGGACCGATCCCGCAGGGCTTCGGCATCCAGGTCTGGCTGCACGTCCACGTGCCGGGCATGGACAAGGAGGCTGCGCAAAAGCTCGTCGAAACCGCGCACCAGGTCTGCCCGTACTCGAACGCGACGCGCGGCAACATCGAGGTCACGCTCGACGTGATCTGAGCGGCTCGCGGTGCGCCCTCAGAGGCGCGCGAGGAGCTGCAGAATCAGTTCGACGCGCGCCTTGACCGGCGTCAGGTCGCGCGCCGAATCGAAGCGGCCCGGGCTCGCTTCGACAATTGCTCCATCGAGACAGCGCGTGCTGCGCAACACCGACACGCCGCGCTCGACGGCCGCCTCGAGAGCGGCCTCGAGCGCGCGATGCAGCGATCCGTTGCCGGTGCCGGCGACGACGATGCCGTCGACTCCGGCCTCGACCAGCGCGGCGATAGCGCGGGCATCCGCACCTGAGGTGCTCGTGACGATTTCGACCCACGGCCAGTCCGACAGCGCGTCGGGCAGACGATCGACGCTGCTGGCTGCCTGAACAGGCCAGGCGCGGAATTCGCGCAGGCGCCCCTCCTCGATTCGCGCCAACGGCCCGGCATCGCCCGAGGAAAACGCGTCGAGCCGATACGGATGCACCTTGCGCACCTCACGTGCCGAATGCAAGGAGCCGCCGAATGCGACGACGACACCCGCGCGGCCATCGAGAGCCGCCACGGCAATCGCATCGGCGAGGTTCTGCGGCCCGTCGGCCTGACGCGACGAAGCCGGTCGCATCGCCGCCGTCAGCACCACCGGCCTGGTTGTCGCCACGACGCGCGAAAGAAAGTACGCCGTCTCTTCGAGCGTGTCGGTGCCGTGCGTGACGACGACGCCAGAGACCTCGCGGCGGGCCACGTGGTGCGCCACGCGCGCCGCGAGACGCCGCCAGATCGCGAAGTCCATGTCCTTGCTGTCGACCTGCGCGACCTGCTCGGCTTCGACGGTGACATCGCCCCCGTGCAACGCCGAAGCGACCAGCGAGCCCACGCCGACCGTGCCGGCGACATAGCCGAGGTTGTCGTCGGCGGATGCGGCGCTGCCGGCGATCGTGCCGCCGGTGCCCAGCACGACGACGGTTCGCACAGGCGGGTTTTGCATATTTGTCGGAACTGGATGAAAATACAGCGCTGGATGAATATTCAGCGGCCCACGCCGGCCCTACCGACCCCGGAGACGCGCATGAACGAAATGCCAAAGCTCACCGATCGCCAGCAGCAGATCCTCGACCTCGTGCAGAGCGCGATCGAGCGCACCGGCGCACCGCCCACGCGCGCCGAGATCGCCAACGAGCTCGGCTTCAAGTCGGCCAACGCCGCCGAGGAGCACCTGCAGGCACTGGCACGCAAAGGCGTCATCGAGCTGATCAGCGGCACGTCGCGCGGCATACGTCTGCAGTCTGACACGCTGCGTGCCCTGCACCAGGCGCGCGGCAAGCAGTATTCGCTGCCGCTGCCGAGCCTGGCCCAGCTTTCGCTCCCGCTGGTCGGCCGGGTCGCTGCCGGCAGCCCGATCCTGGCGCAAGAACACATCGACCAGACCTACCTCATGGAAGCGAGCCTGTTCTCGCGTCGCCCCGACTACCTGCTCAAGGTGCGCGGCATGAGCATGAAAGACGCCGGCATCATGGACGGCGACCTGCTCGCCGTGCAGAAGGCGAAGGAAGCGAAGAACGGGCAGATCGTCGTGGCCCGCCTCGGCGACGACGTCACCGTCAAGCGCTTCAAGCGCAGCCGCGGCACCATCGAGCTGCTGCCCGAAAACCCCGATTTCGAACCGATCATCGTCGGCCCGGAAGACGGCTTCGAGATCGAAGGGCTCGCGGTCGGACTGATCCGCAACAACATGCTTATGTAGGGGGCGCCGTGGTCATCAAGTCGCCCAAGGCGGCGAGCGTCGCCGAATGCCTGCGCCTCGAGCAGTTGCCCAACATCGGCCCCGCCATCGCCGCCGACCTGCGCCTGATCGGCATAGAGCAACCGGCCGATCTGCGCGGCAAGGACGCCTTCCTTCTCTACCGGCTGCTCTGCGAGAAGACCGGGCAGCGCCACGACCCTTGCGTGCTCGACACCTTCATGGCCGCCACCGACTTCATGCGCGGCGCGCCGCCGGCGCCGTGGTGGAAGTACACGGCCGAGCGAAAGGCGACTTTCGGCACGGTCTGAGGGGTTTCGCACGGCGAACTGGGCGGCCGCAGCGGCGCTTTTCGCGGCTTCGTCACGGGACATGGCTACAACAATGGGCCATCGGCATTCGGCCGAGGCTCCATTGCCGCCATGCCACTGCCCGCCCTGAGTCGCCTGCTCGTTTCGCTGTTGCCTTCGGCAGCGCAAGACGGAGCGGTGACGCGAGCCGAGACGCGGCCGCCGGCACCCCATCGTCATCGCTCGAGCTGGGCTCGACGCTTCGGCCTCGAGCGCTCGAACCGCACGGCTCTCGCCGCCGCCCGCATGGACTTCGTCGAGGCTCTGCGCGACCTGCGCACACCCGCCGCGCTCGACACCAAGTCGCGTGTCGTCGTGGCGCGCTCGCTGCACGAGCTCTGGCATTTTCGCGAGCAGGTCTTCAGCCTGGTCGCCTGCCGCCACGACCAGGCCGAGGCGGCGCGCCGCCTGGCTGCACTCGACCGCCACTTCGCGCAGCGCGCACGACGACCCGGCTCGAACGTCCCGCCCGATCCGCAGTTCGGCGGCGAGACGGCCTGACCCGAGCGTTCAGCCTGCCGTGGTCAGGCCGGCCAGGTAGTCCTTCTTGCCGAGGTCGACGCCGTTGTGGCGCAACAGCGCGTACATCGTCGTGACGTGGAAGAAGAAGGTCGGCAGCACGAAGTGCTTGAGGTACATCTCGCCCTTCATGACGATCGCGCCGTCGCGGCGCGGCACCGAGATGTCCTTGTCGTCGGTGCCGTCGATCTGCGCGACCGGGACCGACTGCACGTAGTCCATCGTCTTCCTGATGCGCTCGCGAAGCTGATCGAGTGTCGATTCGTCGTCCTCGAACTTGGGCGCATCCGTGCCGGTCAGCCTTGCCATGCAGAACTTGGCGGCGTCGCAGGCGATCTGCACCTGCGTCGTGAAGGGCAGCATGTCGGGCGCCAGGCGCGACGAGAAGTAGACCGAAGGCTCGAACTTCTTCTCCTTCGCGTGCGCCTCGGCCTTGTCGAGCCAGACGATGGCGTTGCCGAGCATGCGCACGAACACAGGCACGCTGGCCGAATGCATCGAGATCGCCATGGCGCTCTCCTGGATTGAAACGAAGCGGCGATCCTACTCGTGGCGCCCGAGGCGTGCACAATCGAAGCGCTGCCCGGTGCGACGTGCCGCGGCTATCGGTCCGGTCTCGTGAACATCATCATCCTCGACGACTACCAGGACGCGGTGCGCAAGCTCAGGTGCGCTTCGATCCTCGAGCGGCTCAACGCCAAGGTCTTCACCAACACGGTCAAGGGCATCGGCCAGCTTTCGGTGCGCCTGCGCGACGCCGAAGTGCTGGTCCTGATCCGCGAGCGCACCCACTTTCCAAAGCAGCTTCTCGAGAAGCTTCCCAGGCTCAAGCTCATCTCGCAGACCGGCAAGGTCGGCTCGCACATCGACGTCGAGACCTGCACCCGGCTCGGCATCGCCGTCGCCGAAGGCGTCGGCTCGCCGGTGGCGCCGGCCGAGCTCACCTGGGCGCTGATCATGGCGGCGATGCGGCGATTGCCGCAGTACATCGGCAACCTGAAGCACGGTGCCTGGCAGCAGTCGGGCCTCAAGGCAGCGTCGATGCCGCCCAACTTCGGCATCGGCATGGTCCTGAAAGGCAAGACGCTCGGCATCTGGGGCTACGGCAAGATCGGCGAGCTCGTCGCCGGCTACGGACGCGCCTTCGGCATGAAGATCATGGTCTGGGGCAGCGAGTCGGGGCGCGCCCGCGCCGAGGCCGATGGCTACACGGCCGCGACGAGTTGCGAGTCCTTCTTCGAGACCGCCGACGTGCTCTCGCTGCACCTGCGCATGCTCGACTCGACGCGCGGCATCGTCAAGCTCGACGCGCTGTCGCGCATGAAGCCGACGGCGCTGCTCGTCAACACCTCGCGCGCCGAGCTGATCGAAGAAGGCGCGCTGGTCTCGGCGCTCAATCGCGGCCGCCCCGGCATGGCCGCCGTCGATGTGTTCGAGACCGAGCCGATCCTGCAGGGCCACCTCCTGCTGCGCCTGGAGAACGCGGTCTGCACGCCGCACCTCGGCTACGTCGAGCAGGACAGCTACGAGCTCTACTTCGAGGCGGCGTTCGCCAACGTCGTCAACTTCATCGGCGGCAACCCGACGCACATCGTCAACCCGGAGTCGCTCAAGGTTCATCGATGACGGGAGCCGCGGCGGCGCCCGCCGCGTTGCCGAACGCGCGCGCGGCGCAGACGCGCTGGGCATTGCTGTTCGGCAACTTCGTGGTCGGCTGCGGCATCATGGTCGTCCCCGGCACGCTGAACGACCTGGCGCATTCGCTGCAGGTGTCGGTGGCGGTGGCCGGCCAGCTCTTCGCGGTCGGCGCGGCGACGGTCTGCTTCGGCGCGCCGCTGCTCGCGGGCTGGGTCGCCGGCTTCGACCGGCGCCGCCTGCTCACCGTCTCGCTGCTCGGCTATGCCGCCGGGCACGCCCTCTGCGCGGCGATGCCGAGTTATGCGGCGCTCTTGCCGGTCCGCGCGCTGACCATGCTCGGCGCCGCCGTCTTCACGCCGCAGGCCGCCGCAGCAGTCGGCTTCATGACGCCGCCCGAGCACCGCGGCCGCGCCATCACCTTCATCTTTCTCGGCTGGTCGATGGCCTCGGTGTTCGGCCTGCCGCTCTCGGCATGGCTAGGCGACACCTTCGGCTGGCGCTTCGCCTTCGTCGCCGTGGCCGTCATCGCACTGGTCGCTGCGTCCTGGGTCCATGCCGTGATGCCCGACGGTGTGCGTCCCGCGGCACTGTCGCTGGCGGCCTGGAAGCAAGCCTTCTCGAACCCGCTGCTGATGGCCATCGTCGGCGTGACGCTGCTCGCCGGCGCCGGTCAGTTCACGCTCTTCGCCTACTTCACGCCCTACTTCCGCGACGTGCTGCACGCCTCGACGGTCGAGGCCAGCCTGCTGCTCGTCTGGTTCGGCATATTCGGCCTCGTCGGCAACCTCGTGTTGACGCGTGTCATCGACCGAGTCGGCTCCCACGTCGCCGGCACGGCGATGGTCTGCTTCATCGCCATCACCTTCATGGCCTGGCCCTTCGTCGGCGGCCTGGTCGCCACCGGCCTGGCGCTCATACCCTGGGCCTTCGGCTGCTTCTCGGGCCAGTCGGCGCAGCAGGCGCGCCTCAGTGCCGTCGCGCCGGCGCTCGCCCCGGCGCTGATGGCGCTCAACACCTCGGCCATCTATCTCGGCCAGGCAGCCGGCGCATCAAGCGGCGGCTGGCTCATCGCGCACCAGGGCTATTCGTCGCTCAGCCTCGCCGGGCTCGGCTGGCTCGCCGTCGCCATCGCCCTCAGCGTCTGGGCGACGCGCGCCGCCGTGCGCGAGGACCGATGACGCCCGATCCCGTCACGGCGACGGGCGAATTGCTCGCCGAGCCACGTTCGGCCGGCGAGCTCTTCTTCACCTTCAACCGCCTCGCCCTGCAGGGCTTCGGTGGCGTGCTGGCGATCGCGCAGCGCGAACTCGTCGAGCGCAAGCGCTGGCTGAGCCGCGAGCAGTTCGTCGAGATGCTGGCGCTCAGCCAGGTGCTGCCCGGACCGAACGTGGTCAACCTCGCGCTGATGTTCGGCGACCGCTTCTTCGGCCTGCGCGGCGCGCTCGCCGCATTGGGCGGCATGCTGATCGTGCCGCTCTTCATCGTCATGGCGCTGACCGCCACCTATGCCGAGTTCTCGCGCATTGCCATGGTCTCGGGCGCGCTGCGCGGCATGGGGGCGGTGGCGGCCGGACTGATCATCGCGACGGCCTTCAAGTTGATCGGCACGCTGCGCAGCAACCGGCTCGGCCTGCCGATGGCGACTGCCTTCTCGTCGCTCACTTTCGTCATGATCGCCCTGCTGCACTGGCCGCTGGTCTGGGTCATCGTCGGCCTCGGCACGATCGCTGTCGCCATCGCGTGGCAGCGCTGGCGATGAGTGCCTTCTTTCATTCGCCGCTCGCCAGCGCCGAGCTGCTCGGCTTGTTCGGCCACTTCCTTGTGCTGAGCCTGCTCGCTGTCGGCGGCGCTATCACCACGGCGCCCGACATGCACCGCTACGTCGTCGCCGAGCACCACTGGATCAGCGACGCGCAGTTCAGCGCCTCGATCGCGATCGCCCAGGCGGCGCCGGGGCCGAACGTGCTCTTCGTCGCCGTCATCGGCTGGAACGTCGCCGGGCCGATCGGCGCCGCGGTGACGATGCTCGGCACCTTGCTGCCTTCGACGGCGCTCACGCTCTACGCCACGCGCTGGGGCGCGCAACGCCGCGAGACGCGTGGCCTGCGCGCCTTCACGACCGGCCTGACGCCGCTCACGATCGGCCTGCTCGTCGCCACAGGCTGGCTGCTCGCCGCGCCCTACGTCGTCGACAACGGCACGCGTGCGATCGGCGCGCTCGCGCTCGTCGCCATCAGCATCGCCGTCATGACGCGGACGCGCGTCAGCCCGATGTGGCTCGTCGGGCTCGGCGCCGTGGTGGGGGCGCTCGGCTGGGTCTGAGGCGGTGCCGATAATCGCGGCGTCTCCACGCGGATCGCAGCCCATGACTTTCGACAGCATCCAGCGTCTCGCTGCCATCGCCGGCCTCTCGCTCTGCCTCGCCGGCGCGGCGCTGGCGCAAAGTCAACAAGTCACTGCCATGTGCTCGACCGACCAGAGCTGGTGCGAGCTCGCGGCCAAGGAGTACCAGGCGCAGACCGGCGTCAAGGTTCTTCAGGTGAGAAAGGCGACCGGCGAGGCGCTGGCGCAGATCCGCGCCGAGGCCGCGAACCCGAAGACCGACCTGTGGTGGGGCGGCACCGGTGATCCCTTCCTGCAGGCCGCCGAGCTCGGCCTGCTCGACCCGTACCGGCCCGCCTACCTGAACGACCTGCAGTCCTGGTCGGTGCGCCAGTACGCGATGAGCGGCAACCTGGTCGGCGGCTTCTACACCAGCGCGATCGGCTTCGGCTGGAACGAGGACGTGCTGAAGAAGAAGAACCTGCCCGCGCCCAAGTGCTGGTCGGACCTGATCGACCCGCGCTACAAGGGCGAGATCGAGACCTCGCATCCGGGCTCGAGCGGCACCGGCTACACCATCCTCGCCGGCCTCGTGCAGATGATGGGCGAAGACGCCGCCTTCGACTACCTGAAGAAGCTGCACCGAAACGTCACCCAGTACACGCGCAGCGGCACGGCGCAGGCGAAGAGCATCGCCAAGGGTGAGGTCGGCATCGGCGTGAGCTTCATCTTCGGCTTCGACAACGAGCGCCAGCAGGGCTTCACGATGGTGAAGAGCGCGGCGCCCTGCGAAGGCACGAGCTACGAGATCGGCGGCATCGCGCTGATCAAAGGATCGCGCAACCGCGAGGCGGCGAAGAAGTACTACGACTGGCTGATGAGCCCGGCCGGACAAAGCCTGGGCGCCAAGGCCAACTCGCTGCAATACCCGGCGAACAAGACCTTCAAGGTCGACCCGAAGATCCCGACGCTCGATGCCGTGCGCCTCATCAAGTACGACTTCGAGAAGTACGGCAAGGCGGCCGAACGCAAGCGTCTGATCGAGCGCTGGGAGAAGGAAGTGAACTCGCTGCCGCGCTGAGCGCGAAGCTTCTGGTGTGGTGCGCTCGAAGTCCTCACACGTAAGTGCGTCGGTAGACTTTGTCCCTCCTTGGGCTTGACAGGCCGCAAAGTCCGCCATTCCTCCGGTTTCGGATGCCATGGACCGCCAACGACTACGGCTTTGGTCCCCTCGCAGCCCGTCACCGGCGACGGCAGGCCGGCGGCACGCGCCGAGTCCTGTCACTCGGGAGCGTCGGCTTTGCAGATTAACTCAAGCTCTAAGTTTGTCTTGTGCGGAGATCAAGACCGCGAAACGACGCGACCTGCTTCGGCGCCTGAGGCCGCGCCAGCCACAGGCCGGCGAGCACCAAGATCGCTCCCGCACATTGGTACCAATGCACCGGCTCGCCGAGCAGGACGATGCTAAAAACCGATCCGTACACCGGCATCAGATACAGATAAGGCCCCGCACGGGCCGGCCCGAGGCGTACTACGCCGCGATTCCAGAGCCAGAACGCCAACGCAGAAGCGAGGATGCCGACGTAGCCCAGGCTCCAGAGGATCGGCGTGGCAGTGGGGATGACGAGCGGGCCGCGCCAGAGCAGCAGCGGCAGCATCATAGTCAGTGCGGCCGCGACTGACGCGCATAGCAGCGGGCCTTGCGTCACACCGGCAGGCGTGCGCCTCAGTAGCAGGGCGTGCGCTGCGGCTCCGGCGATTGCCGGCAGCATCCACAGGTCGCCGGGCGAGAGTTCAACGGCTAGCAAGGCCGACAGGCTGCCGCGCACGATCAGCGCCACCGCGCCTGCCATCGACACGCCGATGCCTAGCCACTGACGCCTCGCGACAGCTTGACCGAAGAATGTCCAGGAGCCGAGCGTGATGAGCAAGGGCGCCAGGTTGAGCAACAGAAGCGCGTTGACCGGACTGGTCGTCTGCAGCGCGGTGTAGATGCACGTATGCGGCACCGCGATTCCAGTGAACCCCAGGGCCGCGACCAGAAGGAGATGCTTACGCAATACGGCCCACTGGCCAACAAGGCTCTTGGCGGTGAGGGGCAGCAGCACCGTCAATGCGATCGACCAGCGCCAGAAGTTGAGATCCACTGGATCGATCAGGCCTCGCAAGGCGCGACCGACAATGAAATTGCCAGCCCACAGAAATGTAGCTATGAGAAGACCGGCCTGTGCTGAGCGGGCCAGTGGGTTGATATGGTTGGACGGCACAACGGCTGCGGCGTGATTCGACATGGTGGCTTCCCCGGTTTCGGAGGCGCGCCCGCCGCGCATCCGCCATGGCGAGACTCTGGTCAATGCACGCGTCTTGCGCATGAGGCGGCCGTCCCACACCGGCGAGTCGCGCCGCCCGAACCGTACGAGAACCTGGGACCGAAGGCCCAGCGCGGCCGAATCCGCCGTCGCGGCCACCTGCCAGGTCCAGAATCTGCGTCGTGCCTCCCCGACCCTCGCCCCAGCAGCAAATCCGCTTTTGCACGACCGCCGACGGCGTCAACATCGCGTTCGCGCTAGTCGGCAGTGGAACGGCCTTCGTCAAGACCCCGAACTGGCTCAACCACCTCGAGCTCGACGTCACGAGCCCGATCTGGCGAGCGTGGATCGAGCGCGTCGGTGAGCGCCACCGGCTCGTCCGCTACGACGCGCGCTGTTGCGGCTTGTCGGACCGTGTCGAGGCGCCGGCGTCGTTCGCGACCAATCGGCTCGACCTCGAGGCGGTGGTGCAAGCCGCCGGGCTCACGAAGTTCGTGTTGTTCGGTGCTTCGCAGGGCGCCGCGATCGCCATCGAGTACGCGGCACGCCATCCCGAGAGGGTGAGCCACCTCATCCTTTATGGCGCCTACCTTCGCGGCGCCTTGAAACGAGACGCGACGCCACACGAAATCGAGGAGGCTCACACGCTGCTCAAGATTGTCGAGCTCGGCTGGGGGCGAGAGAACTCAGCCTTCCGCCAGGTGTTCGCCAATCAGTTCATTCCGGGCGGCACCATGGAACAACTGCACGCCTTCGACGAGCTGCAGCGAAGGACAGTGACGCCGGAGGGTGCTGCGAGCCTACTGGCCAGCTTCTACGAGGTCGATGTCTCCGCCCTTGCAGCGGAGGTGCGTTGCCCGACGTTGGTGCTGCATTCCCGCCAGGACGCGCGCGTGCCGTTCGAAGAGGGGCGTCGCGTCGCCCTCGCCATTCCGGGCGCGGAATTCGTTCCGCTCGAAAGTCGCAATCACATCCTGCTCGAGCAGGAGCCCGCCTGGCCCCAGTTCTTCGTCGAGCTCGAGGGCTTCTTGCTTCGCCAAGGCCCGCCCCCCGCCGAACGACCGAACCGTTTTGCCGATCTCACGCCGAGCGAGACGAGCGTGCTCGATCGTGTCGCAGCAGGACTGAGCAACGACGAGATTGCCGCCAGCCTGGGCATCAGCCCGAAGACCGTGCGCAATCACATCAACCACATCTTCAGCAAGCTCGGTGTACGCAGTCGCTCCCAGGCGATCGTGCAGGGGCGCGAAGGTGGCCTCGGCGGCGCCGACTCGCAGCCCTCGGCCCGGGTCCGCTGACCCACGTCTTTGCCCGCGGCGGCATCGGGCGCGCAGGCCTGGGTCCTGTGGCTCACGACGGCCACCCTGACCGGCGTTGCAATGGCCGCTTGCAAGCCCGCAAGCCATTCGGGCTCGAGCCTCACCCCGGAGATACGTCATGACCGAGTCCGCCACGCAACCCACTACCACCGGCTCGGCGGGAGTCCAGGCGAGTCTGTGGAGCGCGCGTGCCGCGGACTACGCCGCAGTGCAGGAGCCGCTGTTCCTGCCGCTGTACGAAGCCGTGCTGCTTCGGCTCGAGCCGGCAGGAGGCGGAGCGCTGCTGGACGTTGGCTGCGGGCCGGGTCTGGCAGCCGCTACGTTGTCGAAGGCCTTCAGCCGCGTCGACGGCATCGACGCTTCGCCGTCTTTCATCGAGACAGCGCGCACGCGCTGCCCCCACGGCACGTTCGTCGCCGGCGAGATGGAGTCGTTGCCGTATGCAGACCAGGCATTCGATGCCGTCACCGGCTTCAACGCTTTCCAATACGCGGCTTCGCCGGTACGGGCGCTGCGCGAGGCGCGACGGGTCGTGAAGCCGACGGGCCGGGTGGTGATCGCCGTCTGGGGCCCGCCCGAGACGTGCGACGCCGCCGGGCACCTGAAGGCCCTCGGTCCTCTGATGCCGCCTTCGCCGGCAGGTGCGCCGGGGCCGTTCGCGCTGTCGCAAGAGAGCGCGCTCAAGGCCTTGGCCGCTGACGCAGGACTGATCCCTGTCGATATCGTCGACGTGGATTGCCTCTGGGTCTATGCCGACCTCGACATGGCGCTGCGCGGAATGTTTTCCGCAGGTCCGGTGGAGCGTGCCATCCGTGCGTCCGGCATCGAGAAGGTCCGAGCGGCAGTGGCCGAGGCGATCGCTCCATATCGCACGGCCGACGGGGCCTACCGGCTCAGGAACATCTTTCGCGTGTTGATCGCGCGAGCCTGATGCGCACGAGGTTCCGCTTTAGGAAGGCAGCGTCAGACTGGGATGGTCAGCAACGGGTCGGGTGCGGTCCTACGGCTTCAGGCATCGAAGGGCCGGTAACTGCAGTGCAGCAGCCCGTTGCCGGTCATTCGGTATCCCGGTGTTGTGTGTCCTGAAGGCGCTGCCCCCAATGCGCAAGTACAGAACAAATCGGCGCACTCCACTAGCGCGTGCCGAAGATCCGATCGCCGGCGTCGCCGAGGCCGGGCAGGATGTAGCCGTTCTCGTTCAGGTGGCTGTCGATGGCGGCTGTCCACGCGCGCACATCGGGGTGCGCCGCGGTGAGTGCGGCGATGCCCTCCGGCGCGGCGACGAGCACGAGGGCGCGGATGTCGGTGGCGCCGCGCGACTTGAGCAGCGAGACCGCCGAGATCATCGAGCCGCCGGTCGCCAGCATCGGGTCGAGAATGATCGCCGTGCGCGCATCGAGCCCCGCAGCCAGGCGATCGACGTAAGGCTCGGGCAGCAGCGTCGCGTGATTGCGCGCGATGCCGACGACGCTGACCTTGGCGTTCGGGATCGCATCGAGCACGCCGTCGAGCATGCCGAGGCCGGCGCGCAGGATGGGCACCAGCGTCACCTTCTTGCCCATGATGCGCTCGACCTCGACCGGCCCGGCCCAGCCCTCGACAGTCGTCGGCTCGAGCGGAAAATCGGCGGTCGCTTCATACGCGAGCAGGCGCCCGAGCTCGGCGGTGATCTCGCGAAAGCTCTTCGTCGACAGGCTCGCGGCGCGCAGCAGGCCGATCTTGTGGCGCACCAGCGGGTGGCGGACTTCGATCATTCCCATCAACGCGCTCCTCCGTGGCGCTGGCGCGCCGCTTCGTACAGACACACTCCGCTCGCCACCGACACATTGAGACTTTCGACGGCACCGCGCATCGGCAAGTGGACCAGCTCGTCGCAGGTCTTCGCCGTGAGCTGGCGCATGCCCTTGCCCTCGGCGCCGAAGACCAGCGCCAGCGGCACGCTCAGGTCCACTTCGTAAATCGAGCGCGGCGCGTCTTCGGCGGTGCCGACGACGCGGATGTCACGCTCCTTCAGCTCGCCCAGCGTGCGCGCCAGGTTCGTGACCATGAAGTAGGGCATCGTCTCGGCCGCGCCGCTGGCGACCTTGGCGACCGTCGCATTCAACCCGACCGCGTGGTCCTTGGGCGCGACGACCGCATGCACGCCGGCGCCGTCGGCGACGCGCAGGCAGGCGCCGAGGTTGTGCGGGTCGGTGATGCCGTCGAGCACGAGCACGAGCGGCGCGCCTTCGACGCCGTCGAGCGTGTCGTCGAGCGAATGGCTGAGGGCGAGCGGCTCGACACGCGCGACCACGCCTTGATGTCGAGACGTGCCGCTGAGCTTTTGCAGGCGCGCGTCGTCGCTCTCGACGATGCGCGCACCGGCCGCCGAGGCGCGCTCGACGAACTGGCGCATGCGGTGGTCGCGCCGGCCCGCGTCGACGTGCACCTCGAGCACCGAACGCGGCGCCGTCTTGAGGCGGATCGTCGCCGCGTGAAAGCCGAACAGGATCTGCGTCGCCATGCGGCGATGGTAGCGGGCACGCGTCGCCGCGAGGGTCTTGGCTTGCCAGCGTCATCGGCCGGGGCTACCGTTCAGCGAGTCGAAACGAGCCGAGTGCAAAAGGAGCGACGCGATGGCCTCCCTACCCTACTGGGGCAACGAGAATGTGATGCAGTCCGAGGGCTTGAGCCCCGACATCCTGGCCTACGGCGACAGCTGGTTCTGGTACCCGAACAACGACCTGCTCATCCCGATCAATGCGATCTGGCAAGGCACCAAGACGATGCTCGCCAAAGGCAAGAACGGCGCGGAGTTGCGCGAGATGGTGGGCGGCACGCCGCGCCTGTGGAACGACTTCAGGAGCGCGATGAGCGGCTATCCGACGATCCAGTGCGTGCTGCTCAGCGGCGGCGGCAACGACTTTGCCGGCATGGAGCACTTCGAGTCGCTGCTCAGGCTCGACTGCTCGGCGGCGACGAGCGCCGACGAATGCTTCGACCCGGGTGACGCGGCGCTGGGCATCGAACGGCAGCCGTGGCGGATGTTGCGCGAGCTGGCGACGAACTACCAGCGCCTGATCGACTTCATCCGCTCGGTGAAGGCCAACGTGCCGATCGTCCTGCAGGACTACGACTATGCGATCCCCGACGACATCGGCTTCGGCGGCGTGAAGGGCGGCATCTTCGGTCTCGGCGGTTGGCTGCAGCAGCCGATGGTCGCGCGGCAAGTGCCGGCGGCGCTGCAGGCCGACGTGGTGCGCCGACTGATGGACGACTTCATCAGCGTGCTCGGGGCGCTTGCCGATCCGGCGCAGAACCACGACGTGCACCTGGTCGAGACGGCAGGGACGCTCGTCGCTGCGGACTGGGCCAACGAGATGCATCCGACACCGGCGGGCTTCAACAAGCTGGCCGAGAAATTCAGGCCGCTCTTGCAGCAACTGATCCCCGGCACACCCTGAGCCCCGGGGCACCGCGACGTGGCCTCAGCGTCGCACCCAGATGAGCAGCATGAGCATGCCGATCAGCACGGGCTGGTGCACCATGTAGAAGGAGAGGCTCCAGCGGCCCAGCACGGCGAGCGGCCGCGCGAGTTTCGGCACGGTCGCAGCCAGCCACTCGCGCCGCCTCGCGAACAGCCATTGACCGGCCGCCGCGCCCCACCACATCACGCCCAGCCAGGGCAGGATCGGCACGAAGTCTTCGGTCACTGGTGGATGCGTCACCAGGCCGACCCAGTTGGTCGCCCGCGAGTCGAAGAAAGGATCCTGCACGAGCTGCGGCAAGGCGATGGCGATCAGGCCGAGCGGCCAGCGCCACACGCCCCACGACGCGCTGAAGCGGACGACGATCAGCATCGCGGCGATGCCATGCAGCACGCCGAAGCTGATGTAGCTGCGTGGAAACATCCACCACGACCCGGCGCTCACCAGCAGCGCGCAGCCTGCGACTTGCGCCCAGCGCTTCCAGAATCGATGCGCCGACTGTTGCTGCGCGCTGGCGATCGCCTGGCCCGCGCCGGCGCAAACCAGGAACAGCGTGACGATGCAGGCGCGCTGCACCGTCCACATCGGGTCATGGTGGAAGTCCTGCTGGATGAAGCGAAAGTAGTTGAGGTCGAACGAGAAATGAAAGGCCGCCATCCAGACGATGGCGACGCCGCGCAACGCGTCGAGGCGGTCGAAGCGCGCTCGCCCGACTTCCTCTCCCGCCCGCGGGAGAGGGATGGGGTGAGGGTCTTCGCCCGCCACCGCTGCGACCCTCACCCTAGCCCTCTCCCGCAAACGGGAGAGGGGACAGGGTCATCGCCTCGGGGGCGCAGCGTGTCTTGCCGCTCCAGCGCGCGCCTCGGGTCAAGAGGCCTGGCCAGGCCGTGACGACGGGCCATGCGGCCCTGGCCGCCCAGGGCCGCATGGCCACGTGCGCGAAGGTCGCCGCGATCTGCAATCGCCGCGCGAAGCGCTGCCGCCAGCGCGCTTCGTAACGTCGCACCAGCCGCGACTGTGTGTCTCCCGCCGAGGCGGGATCGCACAGCGCCTCGCGCTCGTTCGCGAGCAGGGAGGCGAGAACGAACGCCGATTGCAAGGCCATGCTGATGCCCTCGCCGACGATCGGATGCGCCTCGCCCGCCGCGTTGCCGACGCGAAAGACGCCGTCGTTCGCACCGAGGCGAACGCCCGGCCGGATCGGCCCGGTGGCCAGCCACGCCCCTTCGCGCGACGCGCCCTCGAGCGCCGCCGCCACGCCCGCGCATTCGCGCCGCAACATTGCCTCGACGACGCTGCCGGCGCGCTCGCCGGGAACCGCATCGCGGTCACGGTCGAGGCGGTCTTCGCGCACGCAGCAGGCCAGCGTCGCCAGGTCGTCGTCGGCCACCACCATGCCGCCGTAGCCGCCGTCGAACGAGAGCACGGGCAAGAGGTCGGCGGGAATCGCCGCCGAGCGGAAGTTGGCCTTGAAGGCGAACAGATCGCTCGGCCTGCGAGCTCGCCGCAGCACCGCCCGCTCCGAAGGAAGCGGCTCCCACGAGCCGTGCGCAGCGACGACGAGCGCAGCGTCGAGCACGACGGGATCGGACCCTGCGCCGACCGACTGCACGCGCAGGCGAAAGCGCCCCGCCTCGCCATCGATCGATTGCAGCGACCAGGGTTGAAGCAGCGTCGCCCCCGCCGCCTCGGCCCGGCACACGAGCAGCGTGTCGAGATGCTCGCGGCCCAACGCGCGGCCATAACGGTGCGCGGGGTCTTCCGCCGCCGGCAAGGGCGCAACGACCGTCTCGCTGCCGTGCATGAGCGCGACGCGGCGCAGCTCCGCGCCGGCGAGGCGCGCGAACTCCGGCCCGATGCCGAGCGCGTCGAGCAGCGGCAGGTTGCTCGCGGCGACGCATTCGCCGCACACCTTGCGGCGCGGAAAACGCTGCCGTTCGACGAGAGCCACCGACCACCCGGCACGGGCAAGCAGGATCGCAGTGGCGGCGCCGGCCGGGCCGGCACCGACGATGACCGCGTCGAAGTTCGTCTTCACGGCGCGGCCCCGGCGCGCGACGCGCAAAAGCAATGCGTGAAGAGGCCGTCGTCGTATTCGTCGAGCCGCCAGCCTCGCAAGACATCGTCTCTGTCATCCTGAGCGAAGCGAAGGATCTCATCGCGCGCCGCAGATCCTTCGCTTCGCTCAGGATGACGGGCGTTGAAGGCTTCGCTCAATTCCCGGCCGACGAAGCCGGCACGAACGCTGAGCACGCCGTCGTTTCGCGTCACGGCGTTGGCGCCGAGAAAGAAGATGAGATGGCTTGCGGCCAGCGCGAAGCGGCTGCGGCGCGGTTCGCAGGCGGCGAGCGCGTCGGCGCGCAGTGCGCAGCCGGAAAGCACGCGGCGCAATGCCTCGCCGTCGAAATGATGCAAGAAGAGGTTGGCGACAACGACGTCCCAGCGTTCGTCGGCATCGACCTTCGTCGCCCAGTCGAGCACGTCGGCAACGAGCGGACGCGCCTGCCAGCCCGCGGCCGCGTAGGCGGCGATCGTCGCCGCGTCGACGATCGGCTGGCGGTCGAGCAGATCGAGCTGCACGCAAGGCCAGCGCGTGCCGCGATGCTCGGCCAGACCGAGCATGAGGCGTCCGTCGCCGCAACCGAGCTCGAGCACGCGCAGCGGTCGCGCGGCGGCGTCGCGACTGCGCAGTGCGCGCGTCATCGAACGCTCGAGGATGCCGCGCGCCCCCATGAAGGCGTTGACGCGCCGCAGGTCGCGCCGAGAACGCTGTGCGGCAGGATCGTCGGGCGCGAGATGGTCGAGCGTCTCGGGCTCGAGGATGCGCGGCAGCATCGGCGGGCTCTCCCTCTCGAATTCGCGCGCCGGGGCGATCAGTCGACGCGCAGCAGCGCGCCGTGGCAACTGAAGCCGGCACCGAACGACGAGAGCCACCACCAGCCGCCGGGCGCCGCGTCGGCAAGCGCGGCCTCGAGCACGAAGTAGACGAAGGCGCTCGACAGATTGCCGTACTCGCGAAGCATCGCCGCGCTGTAGCGAAACGCGTCGTGATCGAGCTCGAAGCGACGCTCGAGCGCGAGCAGCACGTCGCGGCCACCGGCATGCATGATCCACGCGCCGATATCGTCGCTGTTCAGCCCGGCGCGCGCGAGCACCGTCTCGAGCACGCGATGCGCGTAGTCGGCGGCGAGCACCGGCACCTCGCGCGTCAGGATGTTGCGCAGCATGCCGTCTTTCTGCTCGAACATCAGCGCCTTGCGCTGCGCCGGCTCGATCAGCGACGCGCTGTCTTTCCATTCGATGCGGCGCCCGTGCTCGCCCGGCTCGCGCGACAGCACGGCGGCGCCGGCGCCGTCGCCGAACAGGCAGGCGCTGATCAGCACGCCCGGGTCGTTGTCGAGGTACATCGCGGCGCTGCTGACCTCG
>JBBRLS010000006.1:0-112095 GCA_038231215.1 Burkholderiales bacterium
CCAACCTGGCCGCCATCCTCAACCAGCATGGCCTGGACGACGTGCGAAGCATCTGAGCATGGCTACGGGCGAGTTCCTGGTCTATCAGACCGAAGACGGCCGCGCCCGCTTGGTGTGCCGCTTCGAGGACGAGAGCCTGTGGCTCACCCAGGCCGGCATGGCCGAGCTTTTCGCCGCCTCGCCGCAGAACGTGACGCAGCACCTGAAAGTGATCTTCGCGGAGGGGGAACTCTCAATAGAGGCAACCTGTAAGGATGACTTACAGGTTCGCACCAAAGGCGGCAGGGAGGTGTGGCGCACGGTGCGCTACTACCGGCTCGACAGCGTTCGGAGCATCTGAATGGTCACCCGCAAACGTACTGAGTCTTCGGGCCGAACACCGGGCGGCGCGAGTGATGGGGCGGCAACCGGGGCGGCCGCCGATGCAGCGCTGACTTCACTGCTGGCCGAGCTTCGTTCGCTGATTCGGCAAGGGCGGCAGCAAGCTCTGCGGGCCGTCGATTCGGTTCAGGTGGCGACGTGCTGGCAGATCGGGCGCCACATCGTCGAGTTCGAGCAGCAGGGTGCCGGGCGAGCCGCTTTCGGGGCTCGCCTTCTGCCGCGATTGGCCCAGCGCCTGACCGTAGAGTTCGGGCCGGGCTTCGACGCCTCGAACTTGCGACACATGCGGCTGTTCTATCGCGCGTTTCCAATTCGTGACGCACTGCGTCACGAATTGAGCTGGACGCACTACCGCGCCCTGGCCCGGGTGGAGAGCGAGGCTGCCCGACATTGGTACATGAACGAGGCGGTGGCACTCCACTGGAGCGCGCGGGCGTTGGATCGACAGATCAGTACGCTTTACCACGACCGGCTGCTGTTGAGCCGCGACAAGCCGAGCGTGAAACAGGAAGCGCGCAGCTTGCTGGCCCCGCTGCAGGCCACGCCTCGCGAGTTCGTGCGTGACCCGGTGCTGCTCGAGTTTCTGGGCTTGCCGGGCACCGGAAAATTGCTGGAGTCCAGGCTCGAGCAGGCTTTGATGGACAAGCTGCAGAGCTTCCTGCTCGAGTTGGGCAAGGGGTTCGCTTTCGTGGCCAGGCAGCAGCGCATCAGCACGGAGACGCAAGACTTCTATGTCGATCTGGTCTTCTACAACTATCTGCTCAAGTGCTTCGTCCTCTTCGATCTGAAGACCGCAAAACTCGTGCACCAGGACATCGGCCAGATGGATATGTACGTTCGAATGTATGACGACTTGCGCCGCAATCCGGGTGACAACCCGACGGTGGGCATCATCCTGTGCGCCGAGAAGGATTCGTCCGTGGTGCGTTACTCGGTTCTTGCCGGCAGCGAGCACCTCTTTGCCAGCAAGTACAGGCTGGTGCTGCCCAGCGAAGAAGAGTTGCGTGCCGAGTTGAATCGCGAAACCGACGAGTTGGCCGGGCTCGCCATGCTGAACGATGGCGCCGAGCCGCAGGACGCGGCGATTGCCAACCCGCGGTTGGCAACTGCTGCCGCC
Source organism: Burkholderiales bacterium (assembly GCA_038231215.1). Taxonomy (GTDB): domain Bacteria; phylum Pseudomonadota; class Gammaproteobacteria; order Burkholderiales; family Burkholderiaceae_C; genus Schlegelella_A. Next base: position 1,499 of record JBBRLS010000006.1, read on the forward strand.
AAGGCCAGGCCCAAGACCAAGACCAAGACCAAGAAGAAATCATGAAACTCCAGTTCGAGCACAACCTCGACTACCAGCTCGCGGCCATCGACTCGGTGTGCGACCTGTTCGCGGGGCAGGAGACCTGCCGAACCGAGTTCACGGTGACGGCGCCGCGCGCCTTGTATGCGGCGAGCACGGCCGAATCGCAGGGCGAGCTGCCCGGCCTCGAAGGCTCGGCCGGGCCGGTTCAGCTGGGCCTGGGCTTGGCCGAGTCTGACCTCGGCATCGGCAATCGCCTGCAGCTCGTTCCGGAGGAATTGCTGGCCAACCTGAACAAGGTGCAGACACGGCATGGGCTCAAGCCGAGCGAAGCGCTCGCCTCGCGCGACTTCACCGTCGAGATGGAAACCGGCACGGGCAAGACCTATGTGTACTTGCGCACGGTGTTCGAGCTGAACAAGCGCTTCGGCTTCAGCAAGTTCATCGTCGTGGTGCCATCGGTCGCTATCAAGGAGGGCGTCTACAAGAGCCTGCAGATCATGGCACCGCACTTCCAGTCGTTGTACAGCGGCCAGCTCTTCGAATACTTTCTCTACGACTCGGCCAAGCTGAACCAGGTGCGCAATTTTGCCACCAGCCAGCACTTGCAGGTGATGGTGGTGACTGTGGGCGCCATCAACAAGAAGGACGTGAATAACCTCTACAAAGACAGCGAGAAGACCGGCGGCGAGAAGCCCATCGACCTGATTCGCGCCACCCAGCCGGTGCTCATCGTCGACGAGCCGCAGAGCGTGGACGGCGGCCTGGAGGGGCGCGGCAAGGAGGCGCTCGACGCCATGAATCCGCTGTGCACGCTGCGCTACTCGGCCACGCATGTCGACAAGCACCACATGGTCTACCGGCTCGACGCGATCGATGCCTGCGAACGGCAGCTGGTCAAGCAGATCGAGGTGGCTTCGGCGGAAGTGGATGGCGGGCAGAACAAGGCCTACGTTCGCCTGCAGGCCGTGCGCAACCAGCGCGGCACCGTACTGGCGCAGTTGGAGCTCGATGTGCAGCAGGGCGCCCATGTGGTGCGCAAAGACATGTGGGTGCAAGACGGCGACGATCTCGAGCAGCACACCGGCCGGCAGTTGTATGCCAACTTTCTCGTCGGCGAGGTTCAATCGAAGCGGGGCGCCGAGCGCGTCGAGATTCGCATGCCCGGCGGCGAACAATGGCTGGAAAAGGGCGCCGCGGTAGGCGAGGTGGACGGTGACGCGATCAAGCGCCAGATGATCAAGCGCACGATCGAAGAACATTTGAAAAAGGAACTTCGTCTCGGGCCGCAAGGCATCAAGGTGCTGAGCCTTTTCTTCATTGACAAGGTGGATTTCTATCGCCAGTACAACGCGGCGGGCGAGGCCGTGAAAGGCAAGTACGCGCTGATGTTCGAGCAAGAGTACGCCCGGCTGGCACGCAACCCTGCCTATCAAAGCCTGTTTGCGGAGATCGATCTTGCCGTGGCGCCGGGCGAGGTGCACGACGGCTATTTTTCGGTGGACAAGAAGGGCACTTGGACCGACACGGCCGAGAACAATCAGGGCAACCGCGACAACGCGGAGCGGGCCTACAACCTCATCATGAAAGACAAGGAGCGGCTGCTCAGCTTCGAGACGCCGCTCAAGTTCATCTTCTCGCACTCGGCGCTGCGCGAAGGCTGGGACAGCCCGAACGTGTTCCAGATTTGCAATCTGAGAGAGATGAATACCGAGAGAGAACGCCGGCAGACCATCGGGCGCGGACTGCGTTTGGCGGTGAACCAACAGGGCGAGCGACTCCGCGGCTTTGCCATCAATACGCTCACCGTGGTGGCGAACGAGAGCTACGAGTCGTTTGCCGAGAACCTGCAGCGCGAGATCGAGCAAGACACCGGCATCCGCTTCGGCATCGTCGAGAGTCACCAATTCGCGCCCTTGGCGCTGGTGGGCGCAGACGGGCAGCCGAAAGCCATGGGCGTCGAGCTCTCGAAGCAACTCTGGGAGCATCTCAAGGCAGCGGGGCTCATCGACGCTCGGGGCAAGGTGCTCGACACGCTGCGCAAGACGCTGAAGGAAGGCACCCTCGAACTGCCGGGCGCGTTCGACAGTGCGAAGCAGTCGATCGTCAGCCTGCTGCACAAGCTGGCGGGCAAGCTTGACATCAAGGACGCCAGCAAGCGCGAGACCGTGAAGCTGCGGCGCGAGGTGTTCCTCAGCGAAGACTTCAAGGCGCTGTGGGACAAGATCAAACAGCGCACGACCTACCGCGTGCAGTTCGACAACGAGCTTCTGATCCGGCGTTGCGCAGGCGCGATCAGGCAAGTACTGACGGACGCGCCTGTCACGCGCACACGGCTGCGGTTTCGTACGGCGACTGTGCTCATCAGCCAGGCGGGAGTCGACACCAAGCAGACCGGGACCTCCAACTTCGTGTCGATGACAGAGGCCGACATTCCTCTGCCTGACCTGTTGACCGACCTTCAGGACAGGACGCAATTGACGCGCAGAAGCATCGTCAAGATCCTGACCGAGAGTGGCCACTTAAACGACTTCAAGCTCAACCCCGCGCAATTCATCGACGTGGCGGCCGAGTGCATCAACCGCACCAAGCGACAAGCCCTCGTTGATGGCATCAAGTACCGGCGCTTGGGCGATGGCGACTACTACGCGCAGGAGTTGTTCGAGCAGAAGGAGCTGACCGGGTATCTGACCAACATGATCGAGGCGGCGAAGTCGTTGCACGAAAAAGTCGTCTACGGCTCGGGAATCGAAAGGCAATTCGCCGAGGACCTGGAAAAGAACTCTGCCGTTAAGGTCTACGCCAAGCTGCCGGGCTGGTTCGTCATCGGCACCCCCTTGGGCAACTACAACCCGGACTGGGCTGTGGTGGTGGACGTTGATGGCGAGGAAAAGCTGTTCTTCGTCGTCGAGACCAAGAGCACGCTCTTCGACGACGCGCTTCGCGATGCCGAGGTGGCCAAGATCGCTTGCGGCCGCGAGCACTTCAATACGATTTCTGCAGGGCACGGAGCGAAGTTCATTCGCACGACGAGCGTGGGCGAGTTCGAGAAGCATTGGTAGCCGTTCAAGTCCATTCACCTCTGGATCCAGGAGGACCATGGCGATCAAAGATGACGTGTTGGTGGTGCGGGAGCGGCTGAACCGGATGTGCCCGGGCGGCAAGACAGCGCACTTCGCCGCGCAAAGACTTGTCATGGACTCCGCGTACTGGTATCGGCACCCTCGTGGACCTGCAAAGGCACCGAAGCACCACGAGCGTGTTACCAGTGGCGCGCACGGATGGGAGATCGAATTCGGCGCCAACGCCTTCCTTGTCGGTCTTGCCATTGAGCGAGGTTGCAGAGCCGTCCAGTCGGCGCTGGCAGTTGTCGAAGTCGTGGGCCAGAAGACCGGGGCAGATCCGCTTCGGGAAAGTCTAGAGAGGGCCGTGCGCGGATCGGTTGCTAACTTCAGCGGCGATGAGTACCCGACGCTGTGGGGCTTGACCTCTGGACACATGCTGTTTGGTGCCCAGTCGATCCATCTCGGGGAGTTCGTGCAGAGCAAATGGAGTCTTTTAAAGCTGCACCTTGTCGCTAAGTGAGCCACGATGTTCAGATCGCTCGCTCGGAATTTGAGCTAGTGGGAAGGTAGCCTCCTCCAAATCGATGACTCGGCAGGTGGCGCTCATGGCGTTGGTGGCAACTTCAAACTCTCCCCTGGAGCCCAGTTCCGTCGCTGAGCCCATCTACCTCCACCTCCCGGTCACCGACCCCGAAACCGTCGCCGTCCTCTCCGAAGCCAGCGACGGCCGCGACCGCCAGGAGCTCGCCCTCACCGCGCTCAAGATCGGCATCCTCTCCCTCAAGGCCGCGCGCGGCACCGTCGACGGGGCCGCCATCCGCCACGAGGGCGATCGCCTGATCGGCTCGCTCGAAGAGCGCCTCTACAAGCATCGCGAGCTTCTCGACGAGGCGCTCGGCGGCACGCTGCGCAGCTACTTCGACCCCGCCAACGGCGCCTTCACCGAGCGGGTGCAACGCCTGTTGCGGCACGACGGCGAGCTGGCCACCGTGATTAGCGGCCAGGTCGAGACGGCGCGTCGCACGCTCGACGAGGTGCTGGCCAAACACCTGGGCAGCGAGAGCGCGCTGCAGACCCTCCTCAGCCCCGAGGAGGGCAACGCCTTCATCGAGGCACTGCGCCGCCAGGTGCAGCAGGCGCTGGCGCTGCAGAGCGAAGCCATCGCCGGCGAGTTCTCCCTCGACCGCGCCGACAGCGCGCTCAGCCGCCTCGTGCGCGAGCTGAAGGAGCGGCACGTTGACCTGGAGCGCAACCTCGGCGAGCGCGTCGGCTCGGTGGTGGGCGAGTTCTCGCTCGACAACAAGGACTCGGCGCTCTCGCGCCTGGTCGGCCGGGTGGAGCAGGCACAGGGAGAGATCAGCGCGCAGTTCTCGCTCGACAACCCCGAGTCGGGCCTCACCCGCATGGTCCAGCGGCTCGAGCGCTTCGAGAAGGCGCAGGACGATCGCTCCCGCGAGTTCGAGCAGCGCGTGAGCACGTTGCTCGAGCGCATCGTCACCCGCCGCGACGATGCGCGCCGCTCCACGCTGCATGGCGACGAGTTCGAGCAGCGCGTGGGCGAGCAACTACTGGCGTACTGCCTCGCTGCCGACGACGTGTTCGACGCGGTGGGCGACACCTCGGGCGTGATCCCGCGCAGCAAGGTCGGCGACTTCGTGGTGACGATGGGTCCCGACTCGGCCGTGGCCGGCGCAAACATCGTCGTCGAGGCCAAGGCCAGCGGTGCGTGCACCTTGAAGGCCACGCTCGAAGAGGCGGAAGTTGCCCGCCGCAACCGCGCCGCCTCGGTGTGCCTGTTCGTGCACTCGTCCGAGACGGCGCCCGCTGGCCTGCCCGAGCTGCATCGCTGGGGCATGGATGTCGTGGTCATCTGGGATGCCGATGATCCGGCCACCGACGTGCGCCTGAAGGCCGCGTACCTGGTCGCCAAGGCGCTGTGCATCCGCGCGAACGAGCACAACGAAGAGGAAGCGGCGAGCCTGGCCGAAATGGACGTGGCGATCGAGGCGATCCGCAAGCAGATCGCTGGCTTCGAGGAAATCAAGACCTCGGCGCGCACGGTGGTTGGGGGCGGCGAGAAGATCCTGAATCGGGCTCGGCTGATGGAGGAGGAGATCGGGAAGCGGTTGTCGGCGTTGATGGAGCAGGTCGGGCGGCTGAGGGCGGTGGCGGGGGAGGGCGAGGGCTGATATCGCGAGCGACGGCGGGCAGCTCGCAGAAGTCATAAGATAATGTCATTTCTTGCACAATTCATGCAAGAATAGAGTTTATTACTATAAGTGAGGCGGCCAATGTTGCTCGAGTTCCGCGTTCGCAACTTCCGCTCGATCCGCGACCAGCAGGCGCTCAGCCTCGTGGCCGCTGCCGGCGACAAGGCCTTGGCGGCCAGCCACCTGGCCCCCACCGGGCTCAAGTCGTCGCCGCATGCCGTGCGCTCGGCGGTGGTCTACGGGCCCAACGCCAGCGGCAAGACCACGCTGTTGGCTGCACTGAACTACCTGCGTGCGATGGTGGCCGAATCGGCTACGGTGGTGCAGCCGGGGCAGACCTACAACGTGCAGCCGTTCCGGTTGGACGCGCGCACTGCCGCCGAACCCACTGAGTTCGAGATCAGCTTCCTGCTGAATGGCGTGCGCTGTCAGTACAGCTTCAGCATGACAGCAGAGCGCATCGTCAGCGAGCAGCTCATGGTCTGGCGCACGAGCAAACCCACGCAATGGTTCAGCCGCCGCTTGGCCAAGGGTGGCGAGGGCTACGACTACGAATTCAGTGCCTACCTCGCCGGCCCTCGCAAGCTGTGGCAGGAAAGCACACGCCCCAACGCGCTGTTTCTTTCGACCGCGGCGCAATTGAACAGCGAGTTGTTGGGGCCGGTGTTCCGCTGGCTGGTGCAGAGCATTGCCTACCTGCCGGCCGGCGCGATCGCGGACCCTGCCTCCACGACGGCGCTGCTGGAAACCGCCGAAGGACGTTCGGCCATACGCGACTTTCTCGCCACGGCCGACATCTCCATCGCCAGTGTGCAAGCCGTGCCGCGCAAGGGCCTTCGTGGGCAGTTTCTCTTTCAGGCCGGCGGCGTGGCGCAGGCCCGGCAAGAGGAGGGTGAGTTCCTGTTCCCGGTGTTCGAGCACCGCACCCCGAACGGATCGGCCAGGTTCGAGCTGCATGAGGAGTCGGAGGGTACGCAAAGGCTCTTCGGCATGGCCGCGCCCGTGCTCGAGGTCTTGAAGCACGGCAGCGTGCTGGTGGTAGACGAGCTCGACAGCAGTCTGCACACGCTGCTGGTCAGGCGACTGATCGGCATGTTCCACGACCCCGCGCTCAACCCGGCAGGCGCTCAACTGATCTTCAGCACGCACGACACGTCGCTGCTGGACTACACGCTGTTCCGCCGCGACCAGATCTGGTTCACCGAGAAGGACGACAACCAGGCGACAAGGCTGTACCCGTTGAGCGACTTCAGCCCGCGCAAGCACGAAGCCTGGGAACGCGGGTACCTGATGGGTCGCTACGGCGCGGTACCGATGTTCCGGGACTTGCCAGAGTCGGCAAAGGCCGCATCGGCGCTGCCTGCGCCGTCGCCGCCCGTTCGTGCGACGGTGACTGCCTGAGGCGTCAGGCAAGGGTGAGCAAGGACAAGCAGCCCAAGCACAGGCAGGCAGCGCGCGAGCTGCGCCGACGCGTAGCGCAGCGCAAGCCTGCCGACCGGGTGCTGATCGTTTGCGAGGGCGCGAAGACCGAGCCCTTGTACTTCGGCGAGATTCGCCAGGCACTGCGGCTACCTACTGCAAACGTTCAGGTTCAGCCTGCGGCGTACGGGACCGAGCCGCTGCAGGTGGTGAGCTATGCAGAGGCGTTGTTCCTGAGTGGCGATAGGGCGCTTGGTATCGCCCCGCGCAGCTTCGACAGGGTGGTGACTGTGTTCGACCGCGACGAGCACCGCACGTATCACGATGCGCTCGAAAGGGTAGCCGCGCTCGGCGGCCGAATGAGGAGCGACGAGAACCAGCGAGTTCCCGTCGAAGCCGTGGCTTCGGTGCCGTGCTTCGAGCTGTGGTTGTTGCTGCACTTTGAAGACGTACGTGCCCCGTTGCATCGCGACGATGCGCTTCGCCGCTTGCGAGTGCACTTGCCCGGCTATGCCAAGGGTCAAGGTGGGCAGTGGGCCGCGACGCAAGCCCGATTGGATGTGGCCTCGCTGCGTGCCGAGAAGTTGGCTGCAGTGGCGAGCGCCTTCGATGGAGAACAGCCGTTCACCGGGATGCACACCCTGGTTCGACGGCTGAAGCAGTTGAAGGATCAGGCCCCATGAAAGGGTGGCCCTGATGCAACTATATGAAGGCAGCCTGCTCTTCTCCGCGACCGACCTGGTCGGCTTTCTGGAGTGCGAGCATCTCGCCGTGCTCGACTGGCAAGGCCTGCACGACGCGGAGGTTCGCGCCAGCAAATCAGGGTCCGACGAGTCCGCCGAGCTGTTCGCGCGCAAGGGCGACGAGCATGAGCGAGCCCACTTGGAGCGCCTGCGCAGCCAAGGCCGAACCGTCGTCGACGTGTCGGCCGAGGGCGGTAGCGTCGACGACAAGGTCGCGCGCACGCTGGCGGCCATGCGCGGCGGCGCCGAGGTGGTTTATCAGGCGACCTTGCGCGACGGGCCGCTCTACGGGCACGCTGACTTCTTGTTGCGCGTCGACGGCGAGGTTTCTGGCCTCGGGCCGTGGCACTACGAGGTGGCCGACACCAAACTCGCGCGTTCGCCCAAGGCCAAGTTCCTGGTTCAACTGGCGTTCTACAGCAGCCTGCTTGCCAAGGCCCAAGGTGTGGAGCCCAGGCGAATGCACGTGGTGCTTGGCGACCAGACCGAGCAGAGCTTCCAGTGCGCCGACTACATGCACTACTTTCGGGCCTTGTTGGAGCGCTTTCTCGCGCGAGTGCAGGTGCTTGCGGCGGGCACGCCGCCGGCGACTTACCCGTTGCCCTGTTCGCATTGCGACCTCTGCCACTGGCGCGATCGCTGCCAGGCGCAGCGAGTGGCCGACGACCATCTGTGCCAAGTCGCGAACATCACGCGCATTCAGACGGGCAAGCTTCAGGCTCGGGGGATCGACACCTTGGCCAAGCTCGCGGCGCTTCCGGCTGAGGCTGCGGTGCCGCGCATGCATGCTGATGTTCTGTCGCGGCTGCAGGGGCAGGCGGCCTTGCAGGATCGCGCGCGACAGTCCGGCGAGCGAGAGGTGGTCGTGCTGCCGCTCGATCCCGAAGGCAGGCGAGGATTCCATCGCCTGCCGCGGCCCGACGCCGGCGACATGTTCTTCGACATGGAAGGCGATCCGCTGGAAGCGGGCGGCTTGGAGTATCTGTTCGGGGTCCGGTATCTCGACGACGGGCGTTGGACTTTTCGGGATTTCTGGGCTCACAGCCGCGCGGAGGAGCGGGTTGCCTTCGAGGCGTTTATCGATTTCGTGACCGACCGTCGGCAGCGGTTTCCGATGGCCCATGTGTACCACTACGCCAACTACGAGGAAGCCGCCCTCAAGCGCCTGGCCTGCTGGCACGCCACACGCGAGGTCGAGGTCGACAACCTCTTGCGGCAGCACGCGATGGTGGACTTGTACCGGGTCGTGAAGGAAGGCATTCGCATCTCCGAACCCGCCTACTCGATCAAGAACGTGGAGCTTTTCTATCGGCCGCCCCGCGCGGGCGACGTGCAGAACGCTGGCGCGAGCATCGTGTACTACGAGCGCTGGCGCGAAACGCAGGATCCCCAGGTCCTTCAAGACATTGCGAGCTACAACCGCGACGACGTGGAGTCGACGCAGCAGCTACGCGACTGGTTGCTGACCCTCAGGCCGGCCGACGTTGCGTGGCGCGAGGACGAACCAGGCGGCGCCGGTCGCAGCGAGGTCGAGCCCGCGCCGCTTTCGTTCGCTCAAGAGGCGGAGCAACGGCTGATCCCCTACCGCGAGCGCCTCGTCGACGTGCTGCCGGTCGATCGCGACACGTGGACTCTGGATCATCACGTCTCCGAGCTGACCTATCAGTTGCTCGACTTCCATCGACGCGCCGACAAGCCGGCATGGTGGGCGCAGTACGCTCGGATGGAGATGACCGAGGATGAGCTGATCGAAGAACGGGAGTGCTTGGGCGGCTTGACGCTTGACCCCGAGACCCCACCGTATCGCGAGAAGCGATCCACCGTCTACAGCTACGTTGTGCCGGAGCAGGAGACAAGGCTCACGACTGGTGACGGTTGCATGCGCGCCGACACAAGGAAGGCGCTTGGCGAAATCACTTTCGACGAGTCCGCTCGAAGGGTTCGGATCAAGGTCGGGCCGAGCAAGGAGCCTCCTCCTGTTCGGCTGAGCATCGGGCCGACAGGCCCGCTCGATCCCAAGCGCATGGTGAACGCCCTCTATCGCTTTGCCGACAGCTTGCTCGCCAGGGACGGCAAGTATCGGGCGCTCGAGGCGCTGCTGCGGCGTGACGCGCCGAGCCTCGAGGGCCGTTCTCGCGGCGAGCCCGTCATTCCTTCGAAGCAAGACCTCCTGGCGGGCAGCCTGGCAGCGGCGCAAGCCATTGATCACACCTGCCTCTATGTTCAGGGCCCGCCCGGCTCGGGCAAGACCTACACGGGCTCGCGCATGATTGCGCGCCTGATTGCCGAGGGTCGGCGGGTCGGCATCATGTCGAACAGCCACAAGGCGATCAATCACCTGCTGGCCGGGGTGATGGAAGTCGCGGCCGAGCAAGGGCTGGTCGTGCGCGCCGTCAAGAAGGCGGGGCGGCCCGGCAGCGAGTTCGTCGACCCAACGGGCGCCGTACAAAATCTGGATACGAACGAGAAGGTTTGGGCGTCCGGCGCGCTGTTGGTGGCCGGCACAGCATGGCTCTTCTCGGACGGTGCGGCAGACCAGCAATTCGATGCGCTGTTCGTCGACGAGGCGGGGCAGGTGTCTTTGGCAAATCTCGTCGCAGCCGGAACGTGTGCGCGCAACATCGTGCTGCTTGGCGATCAGATGCAGCTCAGTCAGCCGATCCAGGGCGTGCACCCGGGCCGCTCGGGCGACTCTGCGCTCGACTACCTTCTGGATGGCGCTGCCACGATAGCCGCGGATCGCGGCATCTTTCTCGCCACGAGCTTTCGCATGCATCCCGACGTATGCCGTTTCATTTCCGACGCGGTCTATGACGGCCGGCTCGAGCCCGAGGCTGGCAATGTCCGGCGAGTTCTGGTTCTCGATGATGCCGCGCATCCATTGCTGCGGCCGGCCGGCATCGTTCACGCGCCGGTCGAGCACTCCGGTTGCTCACAGCGCAGCGACGAGGAAGCAGCCTTGGTCAGGGAGATCTACGCGAGCGCGCTTCGGCAGCGATACACCGACAAGGCCGGCGTCGAACACGCGATGACGCCGCTGAACATCCTGGTGGTGGCACCCTACAACGTTCAGGTCAATCTTCTGAAGCGGACGCTTCCCGAGGGAGCGCGTGTCGGCACGGTCGACAAATTTCAGGGGCAGGAAGCTGAACTCGTAATTGTTTCCATGACCACCTCGAGCGAGCAGGATCTGCCACGCAATATCGAGTTCCTCTACAGCAAGAATCGGCTCAACGTTGCCATTTCGCGGGCGAAGTGCCTTGCAATCGTCGTGGCCAACCCGGCGTTGACGGCGATCAGGTGTCAGACGCCGGAGCAGATGGCGCTGGTCAACACCTTGTGCTGGGTGAGTGCAGTCGGCAGCGTATGAACATGGAATCGGTTGATCGGCGCAAGTTGAGCTTCTCGCCGATGCGCGAGGCCGCTGCATAGCTGGCACGACGAGGCAATCAAGGCAAACTGGCGCACTCCGCAGGACATCAAGCATCAGTTCGCCAGCGCGAGCATCTGCGGCAACAACCGTGTGGTGTTCAACGTGGGTGGCAACAAGTACCGGCTCGTGGTCGAAGTGCAGTACAGGCCGGGATCGGCTGGGTGAAATTCGTCGGGACGCACGCGCAGTACGACCGCGTCGACGTGGAGAGCGTGAATGACTATTTAGCCGATCCGAAACGATGACGACCTCCAGAAGGCATTCCGGCGCCTCGAGAAGATTTTCCAATCCGGGGAGGGCACTGCGCAGGCCGATGAACGCGACGTCCTGGTCACGCTGGTCGAGGCCTACGAGAACATGCACTACGACTTCGGGCCCGCAGATCCGGTGGAGGCCATCAAGTTCCGGATGGAGCAGGCAGTGTTGACCCCTCGTGACCTGGAGCCTTTCATCGGCCCGAGCGGCCGGGTTTCCGAGGTGCTGAACCGCAAGCGACCACTCAGTCTGCGCATGGTCAAGCGACTGCACGACGGGCTGAAGATTCCTTACGAGAGTCTGCTCGTCGAGTTGTCCTGACCGAACGGAGCCTGGCCTGCTGGTTCGCTCTTTGAGCCAGTGCGTCTGTAGCCGGCGCCGCCATCCGCCACAAGGGCGATCGCCTGATCGCCGCATCGCCGAGGCGACAAATAGGATCACGCCGATTGTCAATAAACGCTAATGTGATTGACAATGCGGCGTATGAATATTGACAAAAAATCGATCAGGCGGCAAGCCCTGGAACTCATTGCGGCCGACGGTCATCGCGTCGGCACCCGCCTCGCGCAGACTGCCGGACTTTCGCGCCAGGTCGCCAATGGATACCTGCAATCGCTCGTGCGCGACGGCCTCGTCGAGGCCGAGGGAACGACGCGCGCTCGGGTCTACCGGCTCAAGACACTCGTCGAAGTCGCACGGCAATACAAGCGCGAAGGCTTGCAAGAGGACATCGTTTGGCGAGAGTTGGTCTCGCCGGTGGTGGCCGACTTGCCTGAGAACGCGCGCAACATATGGCACTACGGCAGCACCGAGATGATCAACAACGCGATCGACCACTCTGGCGGGACGGAGGTGCAAGTACAGGTGCGGAGAACCGCGCTCCACACGGATGTTCTCGTGGCGGACGACGGCCTCGGAATCTTCGTCAAGATTCAACGAGCGCTCGACCTGCACGACCCGCGCGAATCGATCCTCGAGCTCGCCAAGGGCAAGTTGACGACGGCACCTGAGCAGCACTCGGGCGAGGGAATCTTCTTCACTTCGCGGGGAGTCGACCTCTTCGAGATCGACTCGCACCATCTGCGGTTCATCCACGCGCCGAGCACCGACGACGCGATCGTCGAACAGGCAACCGACACGCCGGGCACGCGGATCTTCATGCGGCTGGCCAACGAGAGTCCGCGCGTCATGCGAGACGTGTTCACCGCATTCATGGATCCGGAGGAGTTCACCTTCGACAAGACGGTGGTGCCGCTGCGCCTGGCGCAGTACGAAGGCGAGCAACTCGTCTCACGCTCCCAGGCCAAGCGCGTGGCGAACCGCTTCGAGCGCTTCAGCCGGGTGGAGCTGGACTTCGCCGGGATATCCGAGATCGGGCAGGCGTTCGCGGATGAGATGTTTCGTGTGTTCCAGGCATCGCATCCGGCGATCCGGATCACACCCATCAATACCGAGCCGGCCGTGGCCCAGATGATTCGTCGCGTGGTAGCGACGGGTGCGGCCCGCAACGGAACAGGGCAGCCCTCTTAGGACAAGAACCGCTGGGGTAATATCCGATCTCCGGAAGGTATTACCCGAAGTACATCCATGAATGTCATCACGCTCAAGCTGCCTGAAGATCTGAATGTCGCCTTGAATGAGGTCAGCCGCAAACGCGGGGTCTCCAAGTCTGCGGTGGTGCGCGAGGCGTTGGAGCGGTCCCTGCTGGCGGAGGGCGTGGTGGCCGGTGCTGCCGAACGCTGGGTCGCGCAGTGGCAAGGCCGCTTGCGCCTGCCCGCTGCTGCCGAGGCGCGAGCCAGCGATCCCCGGCTCGCGCATCTGTTGTCCAAGCATCTGCGCTGAGCGGCGCCGAATCGCGTGCGCTTGCTGATCGACATCAATGTCGTGCTCGACGTGGCACTGGAGCGCCCCGGCGCGGCCGCATCGGCGCAACTGCTGGCCATGTGCGGCCGCCAGCATGAAGGCTGGCTCGCGTGGCATTCGGTGGCCACGTTGGCCTACCTCATCGAGCGCCAGCAGTCGGCTATCTCGTCGCGCGAGTTCATCCGTGGTCTTCTGACCTGGGCGCAGGTGGCTCAGACCGGCACGGCCGACGCGTTGGCGGCGCTCGATTTGCCGATGCCGGACTTCGAAGACGCACTCCAGGCCGCCGCCGCCGTGGCGTGTGGAGCGCAAGTCATCGTCACGCGCAACGAGCGCGACTTCAAGGGCTCGCCCGTTCAGGCATTGAATCCGGAAGCGTTTTTGCGCGAACACGGCCCGACATCGGGGCCGCGCGAGCGGAGCATCTGAAGGGTCATCGTCTGGGTGAAGTTCGTCAGGACGCGTGCGCAGTGCGACCGTATCGACGTGGAGAGCGTGAATGACTATTAAGCCGATTCGAAACGATGACGACCTCAAGAAGGCATTCCGGCGCCTCGAGAAGATTTTCCAGTCCGGGGAGGGCACTGCGCAGGCCGATGAACGCGACGTCCTGGTCACGCTCGTCGAGGCCTACGAGAACATGCACTACGACTTCGGGCCGGCAGATCCGGTGGAGGCCATCAAGTTCCGGATGGAGCAGGCAGGGCTGACCCCTCGCGACCTGGAGCCTTTCATCGGCCCGAGCGGCCGGGTTTCCGAGGTGCTGAACCGCAAGCGGCCACTCAGTCTGCGCATGGTCAAACGACTGCACGACGGGCTGAAGATTCCTTACGAGAGTCTGCTCGTTGAGTCGTCCTGACTGAATCGAACCGAGCCTCGGCCGGCCGGCTGGCTTGCGGCGGGCGCTCACAGGATCGCACGATAGGTCGCGAGCGCTTTGGCGGCCTGAACGAGCCCCTGGCGCAGAAGCACATCGAGGTACTGGTCCACGTCGAGCGGGGGATTCTTGAGTTGAGCCCGCTGTCGTTGGGCGGCTTCCACAACTGCGGCCTGGTCGAGGTCGAACAGGTTGTCGATGAAAAGGTCCGGGTGCTGCGCCTCGATGCCGTAAGGCGCCAAGGCCTCTGCCGGGAAATCCCTTTCGTTGAAGGTCACGATCACGCCGGCGTTGCAGCGGATCGCTGCTGCGAGCACGTGGCGGTCGCCGGGATCGGGAAGGGTCAGTCCCGCGATGAGAGTGTCGTGGCCTGTGACCAGGCCGTCGGGAATGGCCATGTCCATCAGAGCCGACGTGCGATCGAGTTGGGTCCTTGTCAGGTCAGGCCGGTTGACCAGGAGAGACGGCCGTGAACGGCGAATACCTCATTCGTATCCGAGGGCCAACTCCTGGGCCTGCTTCGCCAACTCGGCCATCGCGTCTTCACTGGCCTGGTCCCGGCGGGACTTGAACTGCATCACGTCGGAGAAGCGCACGCGCCGATGCTTGCCGGCCTTGTGGAAGGGAAGACCTCCGTTTTCCAGAAGCTTCACCAAGTGCGGACGGGAGACGTTGAGCATGTCAGCCGCCTCCTGCGTCGTGAGCTCGGCGTGGACCGGCACGACCTTGACCGCGTTGCCGTCCGCCAGCTCGCCGAGGATTTCGACCAGCAGGCGAAGCGCCGAGGTCGGAAGCTCCACCTGGTGGGCCTGGTTCTTGTCGTCGAAGATCTGGATGTGCTGGGTCTTGAGCCGTGTGGCCAAAAAGGCTGCCAGGGCGCGTTGACCCTGCACGGCGGCCTGCACCTCCCTTTTGACGGGAAGCGTCATCTTGGTCAAGGCGGTCACGGTCATGACTAACTCCAGTAGGTCCGTGTAGACGTCAGGCGAGTGTAAACGAAACAAACGAAAACCGCAATAAACGAAACGGGGCGAGCCCGTATCGGTTCCCTGCGCCTGGCAGCGCTGACGGCGTTCGCGGCATCAAACAGAGCATCGATTGATGCTACATTCGATGCATCTAGTGGAAGAGTTCAGCATGCGCACCACCATCAACATCGACGATGAGCTTCTGGCAAAGGCAGCCAGGCTCACGGGGCCCCTGGATCGTTCGGCGATGGTGCATGAAGGTCTCAGGGCACTCATCGAACGCGAAAGCGCCAGGCGCCTGGCGCGGCTCGGCGGCACGCAGGCTGCCTTGAAGTCCGCTCCACGCAAGCGCCAGGCGATCAAGTCTTGATCCTGGCCGACACGTCGGTCTGGGTCGATCATCTGCGCAGCGGCGATGCCCGGCTCGCCGCCGCGCTCGATCGGGGCATCGTCGTCATGCATCCGTTCGTCGTCGGCGAGATCGCTTGTGGCAGCCTGAGCGATCGCGCAATGATCCTGGAGTTGCTCCAGAACTTGCCCTTGGCAGTGGTCGCCGGCAGCGACGAGGTGCTCGGCTTCATCGAGCGGCACCAACTTCATGGCAAGGGCATCGGCTACGTCGACGTGCATCTGCTCGCCGCTGTTGCGCTCACCGCCGGCGCCAAGCTTTGGACTCGCGACAAGCGGTTGCGCGCCGCGGCGGTCGACCTGGGCCTGGCCCGCGCAGATGTCGTCGGTGCGCCTTCTGGGCCGTAGCCGCAACGGGGGTCGAATGAATAGCTAGCTAGCCATCTTGTAGCTACAATCGTTGCAGGGCTCGATTCATTCCGAGTCCACCAGCACCCCATGAACGACATCGCAATTTTTGAAGCCAAGAATCGTCTGTCCGAGCTGATCAAACGCGTTGAATCCGGCGAAGAAATCGCCATCACCCGCCGCGGCAAGGTCGTGGCACGGTTGGTGCCCCCGGCCCCTGAAGCGGCCGCGCAACGTGCGCTGGATGCCATTGCCGGCTTGCGCGCCAGCCGCAAGGGCGTGAGCTTGGGTCGGCTCAGCAGCCGCGATCTCATGCGCGAGGGGCGTCGCTGACCGTGGCCGGCGGTGCGCAGGCCTTCGTGGTCGACGCTTCCATCAGCGCGGCCTGGTTGCTGCCGGACGAAAGTACGCCGCAGACCGAGGCTGCCCTTCAGGCCACCGCTACGCACGACGTGTGGGTGCCCGCGCTGTGGTTGCTGGAAATGAGCAACCTGCTGCTCAACGCGCAGCGCCGAAAGCGCATCACGGTCGACAAGCGGCGCGAACTGGCTGCTGCAGCCGCCGCACTGCGGATCAGGGTCGACCGCGAGCCGGTGGGCATCACCACGGTCGACGAGCTCGGGGCAAGGCACGGCTTGACTGCATACGACGCGGCCTATCTGGAGTTGGCCCTTCGGCGAGGGCTGCCCCTCGCCACGCAAGACGAAGCTCTGCTCGCAGCAATGGCCGTGGCCGAAGTGCCACTCGCCTGGAGAGCGTGAATGTCTATTGAACCGATCTGAAAGCTCAAGATTGGAATCGCCTCTCGTACGAGGACATTGATCCATACATTTGATGCATCGATCCGGCAGGCTTCAGCACATGCGCACCAGTGAAAGCGCCAAGCGCCTGGCAAGGCTCGGCGGGACGCAGCCTGCTCTGGGAGCCGCCCCATGCAAGCGCTTGGCGATCAAGCCCTGATCGTTGAACGAAGGGCGTCGCCGAGCAGTTCTGTCGCGTCGGTGCCGCGCTGGTAGAGAAACCCTCGCGATGCCGTGATGCGGTTCTCTTTTCCCCTCACGACCAGCGTGCAATCCTTACGTTCGGATGCACCGCGCGAAGGCCGCGCTCGATAGAGTGGGCCGACGATGAGAAACGCTCCGCTCCTCTCCGCAATCTGCGCGCTGCTTCTGGCCGCCGCGTGGCCCGCGGCGCAAGCCGCATCGGGCGATGTAGTCGTCCCCGCGCATCGCACCAAGGACGGCAGCTACGTGCCGGCCAACGTGCCGCCTTCTTCGGGCGGCACGCACTACGCGCGTCGGCCCGGCAAACGCAGCGTCGCACATGCAGCCGCGGCTCGAAGCGAGCCCAACGCGATCGCCGTGCCGCTCTTCGCCCAAGCGCGCACCGTCAGGCGCTAACGTCTAGCGTTCGTCGGCGCGGATCTCGGGCGACTTGGGCGGGCCCTGGCTCGGGCCGCGCTCGATCGTCGCTGCGTAGGCCTTGCGCGCCTCGTCGACCTGGCCTGCGGTGATGTGGCCCATCGCGTGAAGGTGCTCCACCTCGCGCAGCGATTTCACCAGCCCTTCGGGGTCGACCGTGGAGGGCGCCGCGAGATGGCGCAGCAGGTCGGTGTATTGCTCTTCCTCGGGTCGGGCCATGAGCGAACTCTCCAGCAGCCGATGCTAGCCGCTCCCTCTTCCTGACGATGCACAAGACCCCATGCCCTCACTACAGTGGCACGAGACCTGCACAGATCGCCCGCCATGCGTCCTCCCTTCGTCGATTCCGCCTCGTATCTCCCCTCTGAGCACCAGAGTGAGCCGCTCGAGCCCTCGGCGTGGAGCAGGGTGCTGACGGTGGCGCTCGTTCTCACCGTCGCGGCTTGCTCCGCGGCCTTGTTGGTGCATTGAGGTCCGTTCGGGGTGCGGCCGCGCCGGCCGATGGCGATTGGGTCCGTGATACCTTCGCGGTCACTCCCGGACCCACCCATGGCGACACTTCCCGGCTTGCCCCAGACCGACGAGCCCGAGCCCGACGCGCTCCCCGTCGAACCTGATGACGGCACCTCGATCCCCGGCGGCCTGCCCGAGGACACGCCCGGCCACGAGCCCATCGAGCCGCTGAAAGCGTGAGCTAGGGCCGATCCCCGTCCGGCGCACGGGGTGTTCCCGTGTTTTCCCTGCCCGCGCCGGGCGCACAATCCGCACCGCGCTTTTCCGGCGTGTCGGGTTCCTTGTCGATGGTTCGTGTCTGGGCGTTCGTGGTGGTCATCCTGGCGGCGCTGGGCTTTGCAGGCTGGTGCTCCGACTTCGTCACGATGCAGGGCGAGCGCACCGTCTACACGGTCGACTGCCGGCATGGCGCCTGGCAGGGCGACCACTGCGTCGGCGAGCTCTCTGCCGGCTCCCGTTTCCGCTACCGCGCCCTCAAGCCGCACAACGAAGTCATCTTCTGGACCGTGGGCTCGAAAGAGCCTTCGGGCAAGTTCGGCGAGTGCACGATCCAGGACGGGCGCAACTGGACGTGCAAGCCCAACGCCGACGCGCCGCGCTCCATCACCCTGCAGATGGCCGACGGCGCGCCGCTGGCCGGCCCGGCCGAGGTGACGCGCTCGTTTCGCGCCGTCTCCAAGTGGCACTGGCTTCTGCTTCAGCGTGGCTGGGGCGGCGACATCGACGTGCCGCCCGCGCCCACGGTGGCGCCCGCCGCCTGAGTTCTTTGAAGTCGCGTCCGAAGATCGAGGAGTGGATCGGCGTCGCCTGCATGGTCGTGCTCACGGTCATCACGCTGGGCAACGTGCTGACGCGCTACTTCAGCGACGAGTCGTTTGCGTGGACCGAGGAGATCTCGGTCTTTCTCATCGTCGTCATGACGCTGGCCGGCGCCTCTGGCGTCGCCGGGCGCGACGGCCACATTCGCATCGAATATTTCTACGACCGCGGCAGCGCTGCGCGGCGGCGTGCGTTGCGCCTGATCGCGGCGGCGGCGACGGCGCTCGTCTTCGTGGCCCTTGCCGTGCTGTTCGGCGCCACGCTCGCCGGCGAGATCCGCTGGAACGAGACGTCGATGGGTCTGGGCGTGCCGCGCTGGTGGTTCACGATCGCCATCCCGCCGCTCTGCCTGGCGATCGCGCTGCGCGCGGCCTGGGCCGGCTGGCAGGCGTGGCGCGAGCCACCCTCTGTCATCCGCGGCGACGCCCCCGCTGTCATCCTGAGCGAAGCGAAGGATCTCGATTGCGCCGACGAGATCCTTCGCTTCGCTCAGGATGACAGGGTCGGGGGCGGTGACGACAGGGTCGGGGGCGGCAACGAGAAGCTGCGATGACGGGCGTCTTGCTGGTCGTCCTGTTCGTCGGCCTGATGCTCGCCGGCGTACCGATCGCCGTGGCGCTCGGCCTGGGCGGCATGGTCGCCATCGGCGCGGCGAACGCCGACTCGCCGTGGTGGGGCCTGCTCGCGGCACCGCAGAACATGCACGCGTCGATCGCCAAGTACCCGTTGCTCGCGCTGCCGATGTTCGTGCTCGTCGGCTCCATCTTCGACCGCTCGGGTGTGGCGCGGCGCATGGTCACCTTTGCCGAAGCCTGCGTCGGCCGCTCGCCGGGCACCTTGCCGGCGGTGGCGATCCTCGTCGCCATGGTGCTCGGCGGCATATCGGGCTCGGGTCCCGCGAACGCCGCGGCGGTCGGTGGCGTGATGATCGCGGCGATGTCCAAGGCGGGCTATCCGGCGGCGTTTTCGGCGAGCATCGTCGGTGCGGCAGCAGCCACCGACATCCTGATCCCGCCGTCGATCGCCTTCATCGTCTACAGCGTCAACGTGCCGGGCGCTTCGGTGCCGGCGCTGTTCGCGGCCGGCATGGTGCCGGGCATCCTGGCCGGTCTCGCGCTGATCGTCCCGGCCGTGGTCATCTCGCGCCAGCACGGATTCGGCGAGGCCGAGCGCGGCCTGCCGCGGCCGCCGTTCTGGCGCTCGCTCGGCGCGGCGGCGTGGGGTCTGGCGGCGCCGGTGCTGATCCTGGGCGGCATGCGCGTCGGCTGGTTCACGCCGACCGAAGCGGCGGTCGTCGCCGTCGCCTACGGCCTCTTCATCGGCATGGCCGTGCATCGCTCGATCGGCTGGCGCGACCTGTACTCGATCTTTCGCGAGGCGAGCGAAGTCTCGGCGGTGATCATGCTCGTGCTCGCGCTGGCCGGCATTTTCGCGTACTCGGTCAACACGCTCGGCATCGCCGATCCGCTCGTCGGTTGGGTCAAGAATCTCGGCCTCGGCTCGATCGGCACGCTGATCCTGCTCTTCGTCGTCATGACCGTGCTCGGCATGGTGCTCGACGGCGTCTCGATCTTTCTCGTCTTCCTGCCCTTGCTGTACCCGTTGATGATCGCCTTCAACTGGGACCCCGTCTGGTTCGGCGTGCTGTTGACGATGAAGATCGCGATCGGTCAGTTCACGCCGCCGATGGCCGTCAACCTGATGGTCGCCTGCCGCATCGCCAAGGTTCGCATCGACGAGACGATTCCGTGGGTCGGCTGGCTCATCGTCTCGTTCGTCGCGGCGACGCTCGTCGTCCTGTTCGTCCCCGAGGTCGCGCTCTGGTTGCCGCGACGCCTGGGCTATTGATCCGCATCAAGCACTGCAAGGAGCTCTCGCCATGACCACCCGTCGCGTCGTTCTTCATTCGCTCGGCGCCGCCGCCGCTGCCGCGCTCGGCCTGCCGCGCTTCGCCCACGCGCAGTCCGCCTACAAGGCCGAGTACAAGATGTCGACGGTCGTGCCTCCAGCGTTCGCCTGGGGCAAGGGCGGCGAGATCTTTCTCACCCTGGTGAAGGAGCGCACCAACGGCCGCATCAACATCAAGCAGTACCCCGGCGCTTCGCTCGTGCAGGGCCAGCAGGACCGCGAGTTCTCGGCGATGCGCCAGGGCGTGATCGACGTGCTGTGCGGCGCGCCGATCAACTGGACATCGACCGTGCCGCAGCTCGGCCTCTTCACCTTGCCATTCCTCATGCCCGATCACAAGGCCTGGGACGCGGTGATGAGCAACGAGTCGTTGATGAAGGACTACTTCGAGCTGGTGAGGAAGGCCGGCGCCGAGCCGCTCGCCGTCGGTGAGACAGGCTTCCGGCAGATCAGCAACAGCAAGCGGCCGCTCATCAAGCCCGACGACCTGAAGGGCCTCAAGGTCCGCGTCGTCGGCAGCCCGATGTACGGCGAGATCATGAGCTCGATGGGCGCCAATCCCACCTTCATGAGCTTCGCCGACGCGCAACCTGCGCTCGCCTCGGGCGCCATCGACGCCCAGGAGAATCCGCTCGAGGTCTTTCTCGCCGCCAAGATCCACACCCTCGGCCAGAAGTACGTGACGAAGTGGAACTACTCGAACGACATCCTGCTGTTCGCCATCGCCGGGCCGGCGTGGGCGAGCTGGACGCCGGCCGACCAGCGAATAGTGCGCGAGGCGGCCGTCGACGCGGCGAAGCAGCAAGTGATGCTCGTGCGCAAGCTGTTCGCCGAAGACGTCGAGAAGGTGTCGGCGCTCGGCGTCGCCGTGCACGTGCCGACGGCCCCCGAGATGGAGGCCTGGCAGATCGCGGCGCGCCGTCCGTATGCGCGCTACAAGGCGCAGACCGAGCCGCGCCTCGTCACCCAGGTCGAGGAGATCGTCGCCAGGACGCGCAAGGCGTGAGTGCGACGTGAGCAAGGGGCAGGGCAGGCCGATCCTGCCGATGGACGATTCGATCTTCTTCAAGCTCGTTCGCGTCGTCAACCTGACGGCGCGTCCGTTCGCCGAATCGATCGGCCGCGCCAACCGCATCACGCTCAATGAGTGGCGCGTCATGCTCGTGCTGGCCAGCCATCCGGGCGCGGCGGCGCAGCAGGTGGCGCTGCATACCGGCCTCGACAAGATGACGGTGAGCCGTGCCCTCGCGGGGCTGGCACGGCATGGCCGGCTCGTCAAGAAGCTCGACGCCGACGACAAGCGGCGGAGCTGCCTGTGGCTGAGCGCGGCCGGCCAGCGCGTCTACGAGAAGATCGGCACGAGCGGCAAGAAGCGCGAGGCGCAGTTGTTCTCGGCGGTCGGGCGCGGCGACCAGGAGCACTTGTCGCGAACGCTGGACACGCTGGTCGCGACGCTGCTCGCGGCCGATGCCTGATCGAACTTGAGCCGGCAGGAGCCGGCTCAAGGGTGATTCAGAACCCGAAGAGGTTGGCTTCGCCAGCGCGCGACGACCAGCGCTCGCGGCCTTCGGCCCAG
The DNA here is from genome assembly GCA_038231215.1 of Burkholderiales bacterium. Lineage (GTDB taxonomy): Bacteria > Pseudomonadota > Gammaproteobacteria > Burkholderiales > Burkholderiaceae_C > Schlegelella_A. The sequence goes on from JBBRLS010000006.1 coordinate 23,346, forward strand.
ACCAGGGCGAGCGCGCCGAACGGCGAATCGATGCGCACCGTGGCCCCCGGCTCGATCACGACGAAGCAGTTCGCGAATGCCTTCTGCCCGTTGACGGCGATCTCGCCGCCGCGGATCCAGATCTCGGTCCAGTCGCTTGCCTGCCAGGCCGGCACTTCGGTCTCGGGGCGCAGCTTCCACTGCAGCAGGCGCCGGTCGGTTCCCGTGCCCGCGTAGTCGTAGATCGCCTGGCGACCGAGCCCGGCGATGCCCGTCGCGACCGCCGCGACGCGATCGACGGCGACGTTGATCTCGGGCGCGATGTCGGGATCGGGATTGCGAAAGCTCTGGTACGTCGAGGCCGCGTGCACGCCGCTCAGGAGCTTGTCGCCGGGCGGGTAGATCACCGGCCCCTCGAGCTTGGAGACCAGCACCGTCGGCACGTACGACATCGCGTCGTGCGTCGAGCCACGGTAGTTGATGCCGACCTCGTTGAGGTTGACGTGGCCCATGTAGTCGGTGAGACCGCCCTCGAGGATGAAGCTCGTCGCCACGCCCTGATGCTGGTGCAGGCCGCTGCGCACGTAAGGGTCGAAGCCGATCTGGCCGAGGAACTCGCCGCGATCGTCGTCGATGCGGATCGACTTCAGGCGCAGGCCCGGCCGCGCCGTCTCTTCCCAGGGCATGGCACTCGCATCGAAAACGTGGACGCGTTCCTGGGCCAGGCGTTGGTAGGCGGCAGCTCGCATGCGGGTCCCCCGGGGATTCGTCTCGACCCGACTGTACTGCACGGGGCGCTATCGTAACGATCGTTACGAATGAGCCGCCCCTCAGGCAGGTTTCGATGGCCGCGAAGGCCAGCGCGGTTTGACGACGCCGGTCGCCAGCGCCGTGCCGGCGAAGACGACGGCGCAGCCCGCGACGATCGGCCAGGTCAGCGTCTCGCCGAGGAACAGGCCGCCCCAGGCGACGGCGAAGATCGGCACGAGGTAGGTCACCGAGATGGCGTTGGCCGGGCCGGCGTTGGCGATGAGGCGGAAGTAGAGGACGTAGGCGAGGCCGGTGCAGAAGAAGGCGAGGGCGGCGACGACCAGCCAGCCGCTCGCGGCCGGCGCCGTCTTCGGCCACGCGAGCACGGCCGGCACGGCGAGAAAGGCCGCCGCGGCGATCTGGCTGCCGGTGGCAATGGCGAGCGGCGGCACGCCGGAAAGGTGTCGCTTGGCGAGGCTCGGCGAGACGCCGTAGCAAAGTGCCGCGGCGATGCAGGCGATGACGGCCCAGACCGTGCCGGCGCCGTGCAGCCCGGCTTTGTAGACGGCAATCCAGACGACGCCGGCAAAGCCGACGACGAGGCCGAGCACGCGCGCCGCCGTCATGCGGTCGGCGAGCCAGAGCCAGGCGATGACGGCGGCGAACAGCGGCGATGCCGAGTTGAAGATGGCGAGCACGCCGGCATCGATCGAGAGCGCCGCATAGGCGAAGGCGAGAAAGGGCAGCGCCGAGTTCGTCAGGCCGACGATGGCGATCGGCCGCCAGCGCGCGCGCATCGCGCCCAGCTCGCCGCGCATTGCGAGCAGCGGCAGCAGCATCAGCGCAGCGCCGGTCACGCGCAGGGCCGCGACGGCGACCGGGCCGAACGCTGGCACGGTCAGGCGCATGAAGAGAAAGGAGCCGCCCCAGAGGGCAGCGAGCGCGATCAGCTCGACGAGATCGCGCGGCCTCAATGCATCTCCATCTGCGCCGGTCGTTCGCCCAGCGTCGGTGCTCGCGCCGACTCGAGCCGCAGCAGGGCGGTCTTGCGATCGAGCCCACCCGCGTAGCCGGTGAGCGCGCCGCCGCTGCCGAGCACGCGGTGGCAGGGCACGATGATCGAGACCGGGTTCCTGCCGACGGCAGCGCCGACGGCACGGCTCGCGGAAGGCGTGCCGAGCTTGCGCGCGATGTCGCCGTAGCTGCAGGTCGCGCCGCGTTCGATTTGCAGAAGCTCGCGCCACACCGCGCGCTGGAACGACGTGCCGAGCAGGTCGAGCGGCACGTCGAACTCGGCGTCGCTGCCTTCGAAGTAGGCGGCGAGCTGTCGCGCGGCGCGCTGCAGCAGCGGATCGTCGTCGCGCTCGGGCGCACTGATGGTGGCGGGGTGGTGCTTCTGCGCCTCGAACCAGGCGCCGGCGAGGCCGCTGTCGGTGCGGGCGAGCAGCAGCGTGCCGAGCGGCGACGCATAGCGCATCTGCGCCGTGCAGCGAATCGCGATGTGGTCGGTGGCATAGCTCATGAGGTGACTCCGGTGGACAGTGAATTCCAAAGACGCAGCAACGCGTAGGCGCGCCACGGCCGCCAGCTTTCGGCACGCGCCTCGGCCTCGCGCGCCGACGCGGTGCCGAACAGACGCTGCATCGCCTTGAGCGCCGCGACGTCGCCCGGTGGAAAGGCGTCGGGCCAGCCGAGCGCGCGCATCGCGATGTAGTGCGCCGTCCATGCGCCGATGCCAGGCAGTTCGCGCAGTCGCTCGACCAGCTTCTCGGGCGAGCCGCCGCGCGCGATCAGTGGCGCCAGCTCTGGCCACTCGCGCGCCAGCGACTCGATCGCGCCGGCGCGGCTGCGGATGATGCCGAGCTCGGCAATGCGCGCTATGGGCACATCGGCGAGCGCTTCGGGCGACGGGAAAGTGCGGTTCACGTCGGACCAAGGCGTCGCGACGTCGACGCCGAAACGCTCGACGAGCCGCCGGGCAAGCGTTCGTGCGCCGGCAACGGTGACCTGCTGGCCGAGGACGGCGCGCACCGCGAGCTCGAAGCCGTCGACGCTGCCCGGCAGGCGCAGGCCGGGCGCGCCGGGCAGGTCGACGAGCGCGGCGTCGATGGCCGAAGGCGAGGCGTCGAGGTCGAGCCATCGACGCACGGCGGCGATGACGGCGCCGCTCGCCGGGCCGAGCGTGGGTGCGAAGGAGAGCAGGACGCGCGACGACGCCGGAACGAAGCGCGCTTCGATCCAGCCGGCGGCGCCATTCGTGTCGCCGGCGATCGCGCCGGGTCGCAGGCTGCGGCGGATCGTCAGCCCGTCGACGACTTCGACATGGGCGATCGCCCGCTGTGCGACGAAGGCGAGCAAAGCCGCCTCGTCGTGCGGCGCGCGATAGCCGAGCGTCACCGTGAAGGGCGCGTCGTCGCTCGCCGTCGCGGCTTCGGCGGGCGCGCTGCGGTCGATCTTCGAGGACCGGCGCAGCCGCGTCGGGTTCATGCGGTAGCCGCCTGCAAAGGCGGCGTTGAAACGGCGCAGGCTCTTGAAGCCGCTTGACAGCGCAACCTGCGCGATCGGCATCTTCGTGTCGGTGAGAAGCTGCTTGGCGAGCAGGAGGCGTCGCGTCTGCAGGTACTGCAGGGGAGTGACGCCGTGCTCGGCGAAGAAGATGCGGCGCAGATGACGGTCGCTGACGCCGAGCCGCGCTGCGAGCGCGGCGACGCTCGGCGACTCGTCGCCGTTCGCGGCGCTCGCGTCGAGGGCGGAGGCGGCCTGCACGGCGAGCGTGCGCGACGCGTCCATCACTGTCCACGCCAGGCCCGGTCCGGGCGCGATCTCGGGGCGGCACTTGAGGCACGGCCGGAACGCCTCGGCCTCGGCCTGCGCCGGCGTGTCGAAGAAGCGGCAGTTGCGGCGCGCCGGCGTGCGCACGCGGCAGATCGGACGGCAGTAGATGCCCGTCGAGGTCACGCCGACGAAGAGGCGGCCGTCGAAGCGCGCGTCGCGCGCGAGGAGCACCTGGTAAGCAGCGTCGCCATCGATCGTCATGGCGTTATTGTCGTCGTCGCCGAAGGCGTAACTCGCCGTTTTCGGACATGTCCGCGCGAAGGCCCGATCCGGCGGCGGTTGACAACGAGGACAGGCTTGGCAAGCTGGCGGCGCATCGGCACGCGTCTGCATGCCGCCTTCGTCCGTCACGTCAAGGAACGCCCATGAAACCGACCCCCGCGGCTGGCCGCGCATCTCGCCCGGCATCTACTACCGCGACGCCGCGAAGATGATCGACTGGCTCTGCGCCGCCTACGGCTTCGAGGTTCGCCTCAAGGTCGAAGGCGAGGGCGGCAGCATCGTGCACAGCGAGCTGACGCTGGACGACGGCGTCGTCATGGTCGGTCCGGCGCGCAGCGGCGACGCGAGCCGCTTCGACACCGATGTCAAGAGTCCGCTCGACGCCGGCTGCAACACGCAGAACCTGATGGTCTTTGTCGACGACGTCGATGCGCACTGCGCGCATGCCCGCGCCGCCGGTGCGCGCATCATCGCCGAGCCCGAACTGCACGACTACGGCGCCGACTACTGGGCCGACCGCAGCTATGGCGCGATCGACCCCGAAGGCCACCTGTGGTGGTTCACGCAGCGCATCCGGGGCTAGTGCGAGGCGCCTAGATCAACTGTACTGATAAATCAAATCGGCCTGTTCCGGATGCGGTAGCGAAGGGTTTCGCTTGAAGGGTGGCAAGTCCGGCACCGATCGTGCGGATGGCTTTAGCTCTGGCCTTCCCGCAGACACGCTGGGTTCGTCAGGGGCGGGACGTGCCCGTCGAGCTGCTGAACGACGCGACGAATCACAACACGCGATGTTTAGCGCGCCCGGTCTGCAAGCGAGTCGATAAGAGGACAGTTCACCCGCCCTCTGCTGGAACTGCAGCGGTCTACCAGCTCCTTCAACGCCTTTTCGAGCGTGCGCAAGTCGCGTATGCGCTGCTGCACCTCCGCCAGCTTTCGAGCTCCGATCCCCCGTGCCGACGAGCACGTTTGGCCGTCGTCGAGGGAGAGCAAAGCCTCGACGTCGTCAAGCGAAAAGCCGAGGGCCTGCGACCTCTTGATGAACCGCAAACGTGCGAGCGCCTCTGCTGAATATCGGCGTATGCCGCCGGTGGGACGCTCTGGCGCCGGCAACAGGCCGCGACGGTGGTAGTAACGCACCGTCTCGACATTGACGTCCACCTCTCTGGCCAACTGCCCGATTGTCATGTCGCTCATGGTGCTCTTGACTCCGTACCTGAGTACGAGCTTAGAGTACAGCCGAAGGACTTGCCACGGAAGCGCCGAGCCCGCCTCTGGTAACCAGCCGAGCTGGAGTCGTCGCCGCACACATGTAGCGCTCAATGCCGAACCAATACGACCCTCTCGTCGTAGGCCTCGTCGCCGGCGCGGAGGCGGTGGACATGTACGCCGGATGCAGGGCAAGGGAATCGTCGGCGACAGCAAGATCGACCTGCTGCAGCTGATCGCGTTCAAACGCACCTTTTAGCGACCCGGTAACCGAACGAACCGAGCGCACCCTCAACGAACAAGGAGTCGACACCTATCACGGACGCGCCAAATTCAAGTGGACGAAGAGTCAGACCGGATCCTGGACGCTCACGTGGTCGGGCCGAAGGTCGACGAGGTCGTCAACGTCTTTGCGCTTGCCATTCGGCTCGAGCTGACAGCGAAGGATCTGTGGTCAACGATGTTCGTGTGCCCCACCGGCGCTTTGGACATCGGTTACATGCTCTGAGAGCAGGGGCTTGACTCCGTACCTGGGTACGTTCATACACTAACGCGATGCAACAGACCGAACCGTCCCGTCGATGGGCTACTGGGGGATCGCTTCTCGCTGGCGCCGCCGCAGCTATCGGCGCCTCTGCTTGTTGCGCGGGGCCGCTCATCCTTGTACTGCTCGGCGTCAGTGGCGCCTGGGGCTCGCGCCTCCTGGCTCTGGAGCCGCTTCAGCCGTTTTTCGTGGTGGCTGCCGTCGTCGCTTTCGGGTTTGCTTTTCACCGCTTGTATCTGAAGCGGGAGGCCTGTGCCCCGGGTGAAGTCTGTGCAATTCCTCCTGTGCGCCGTCGACAGAGGGTCATTTTCTGGACGCTCGGAATCATCGCGACCGCCCTGATGACCTTTCCGCTTTACGCTCAACTCTTCTACTGAGGAACGCCATGAACAAAGCTTCTGCCCTCTTGCTTGCAGCTACGCTGGCCGCACCGACCGCATTCGCGGCCGGTATGCGCACGGCGACGCTGGACGTCAGCAACATGGACTGCGCTGCATGCCCGATCACGGTCCGCGAGTCGCTCAAGAAGGTGCCCGGCGTCGCGTCGGCGAAGGTGGACTTCAAGACCAAGCGCGCTCTGGTCGTGTTCGACTCCGCCAAGACCGCTCCGGAGACGCTCACCAAGGCGACCGCCGACGCTGGGTTTCCGTCAAAGGTGGCTCAGCTCCAATGAAGACGGGCGAGGTCCTCCTCGAGTCGACCATCACGTGCCCGCAGTGCGGACACGTCAAGGACGAGGCCATGCCCACAGATTTCTGCCAGTGGTTTTACGAGTGCGAGGGCTGCAAGACCGTGCTCAAACCGAAGTCGGGTGATTGCTGCGTGTTTTGCTCGTACGGCACTAACAAGTGCCCGCCGATACAAGAACAGCCAGGCTCGTGCTGCGGGGCCTGACCGGTAGCGCGCGAGCTGTCTGGCGCATTGAAAGACAGCAACGGTCGACTGGAGACGGCAAGCGCAGCCGGCTGAACGGTCGATAACTGGCAACAGCCGACGCCCGTCGAGGATCCTCCGAGTTGCCGCCTCGCCTACTCAGTCATATGCGCAGAGCAGAGCGGCGCACCGCACTATCGACGCGCTCGCGCACGAAAGCCCTGCGGCCTCAGCCGCCGTCGAAGCGCCCGTGCTTGCCGGCCCCCGAGACGAAGCGCTGCGCGCCGCCCTGCGTTTCGCCAGACGCCAGCGTGGCGCGACCGAGCGCGAACTCCTGGGCCAGCGCGTCGTGCATGGCCAGGCCGTGCTGACGGCGCGCGCTCTGCCGGTCGTTGCGCATGCACTGCTGCGGAAACGACGCGATCTGCGCAGCGAGCGCATGCGCCGCGGCAAGCGCTTCGCCGTTCTCGACGACGCGGTTCGCCAGGCCGAGCAACAACGCCTCTTCCGCGCCGACGCCACGGCCGGTGAGGATGAGGTCCATCGCCCGGCTCTCGCCGAGCAGCCGCGTCAGGCGAATCGTGCCGCCGTCGATCAGCGGCACGCCGAAGCGGCGGCAGTAGACGCCGAAAATCGCCGACCTCGCGGCGACGCGCAGGTCGCACCAGACGGCCAGCTCGAGGCCGCCGGCGACGGCATAGCCTTCGACGGCGGCGATCACGGGCTTCGTCAGGTCGAGGCGCGACGGGCCCATCGGGCCGTCGTGGCGCATGTCGTCGTCGAGGGCGAGCGTCAGTCCCTGATCGGCGGCGCCGAGCTCGCCTTGCGAGGTGCCGCTCGCCACCGTGCGCAGGTCGGCGCCGGCGCAGAAGTGGCCGCCTTCGCCGGTGAGGATGGCGACGCGCGACTCGGCGTCGGCATCGAAGGCGCGAAAGGCGTCGGCGAGGGCGCGTGCGGTCGGGCCGTCGACGGCGTTGCGCACCTCGGGGCGCGTGATCGTCACGGTCCAGATCTGCGCTTCGCGATCGACGCGGATCGTCGCCATGCCGGCTCCTTGGTTGCGGCGCACGCCGCGTTGTTTGGGGTTTGTACGCTCGCGATTCGCGGGCATCTTCGCTACAACGCAACTGCTTGCGATGCGAGCCAAGAATAGCCGACCAGCGGTTGCGACCGCAACGCGAAACGCGGTTCCCCCGCCCTCTCGAGGAGACCCGTGCTACAGGCAGTGCAGATCGTCATCAGCGGCGCGGCGCAGGGCTGCATCTACGGGCTGATCGCGCTCGGCCTGGTGCTCATCTACAAGACGACCGAGACGGTCAGCTTCGCGCATGGCGAGCTGATGATGCTCGGCGCCTTCACCGGCTATGGGCTGATGACGCTGGCCGGCTTTCCGTTCTGGCTCGCCTTTCTCGCGACCGTCCTGGCGATGGGCGTGTTCGGCATCGCCCTCGAGCGCATCGTCATCCGGCCGATCCTGGGCCAGCCGGCGTTCACGCTCGTCATGCTGACGATCGGCATCGGCTACGCGGCGCGCGGTCTCGTCACCATGATCCCCGGCATCGGCACCGACACGCACGCGCTGGCCGTGCCCTACAAGGACCAGACCTGGAACGTCGGCGCGCTCGTTCTCAATGTCGAGCAGATGGTCGTCATCGCGGCGACTGCGCTGCTCAGCGCCGCGCTCTATGCGATGTTCCGCTACACGCGCGTCGGCGTCGCCATGCAGGCCTCTTCGCAGAACCAGCTCGCCGCCTACTACATGGGCATTCCGGTGCAGCGCCTGAACGGGCTGGTCTGGGGCCTGGCCGCGGCGGTCGCGGCGATCGCCGGGCTGCTGCTCGCGCCGATCACCTTCGTCTACGCGAACATGGGCTTCATCGGCCTGAAGGCGATTCCCGCCGCGGTCGTCGGCGGCTTCGGCAGCCTGCCGGGCGCCATCGTCGGCGGCCTCGTCATCGGCATAGTCGAGTCGCTCTCGGGCTTCTACCTGCCCGAAGGTTTCAAGGACATCGCGCCCTACGTCGTCGTGCTGATCATGCTCGTCGTGCGGCCGAACGGATTGTTCGGCGACAAGCTGCGCAAGAAGGTCTGAACTGATGACGCCCCCACGCTCACTTCGTTCGCTGCCCCCCGAGGGGGCGTCAGCGCCCTTGGGGCGGCCCGGCGGGCGCTGATATGCGCTTCATCTTCAAGACCACGTACCTGCAGGACATCCGGCTTGCCAAGCACGGCGGCCACGTCTTCTGGTACGGCCTGCTTCTTCTCGCGTTGCTGTCCGCGCCGTGGACGCTGCCCGAATACTGGCTCGCCCAGCTCACCTTCATCCTCATCTATTCGGTGGTCGGGCTCGGGCTGATGCTGCTCTCGGGCTTCACGGGCCTGTTCTCGCTGGGGCATGCGGCCTTCCTCGGCGTCGGCGCGTACACCGAGGCGGCGCTGGTCGGCATCGGCGTGCCGTTTCCGATTGCGATGGCCGCGGCGGGGCTGGTGTCGGCGGGCGTGGGCGTCGTCGTCGGCCTGCCCGCCTTGCGCGTGAAGGGCATCTATCTGGCGATCGCGACGCTCTCGTTCGGCTTCATCGTCGTCGAGGTGTTCGCGCGCTGGGAGAGCGTGACCGGCGGCAATGCCGGCAAGAACGTGAAGGCGCCTGCGGCCTTCGGCTGGAGCGCCGACACGGACCTTTCGTTCTACTTCGTCTGCCTCGCAGTCGCCGTGCTGGCGACGCTGGCCATCCTCAACCTGCTGCGCTCGGCGACCGGCCGCGCCTTCGTGGCGATCCGCGATTCGGAGGTCTCGGCGCAAAGCCTCGGCATCCACCTTGCGCGATACAAGACGCTTTCGTTCGCGATCTCGGCGGCGCTCGCCGGCGTCGGCGGCGCGCTCTATGCGCACAAGCTCAAGTTCATCTCGCCCGACCAGTTCGACATCATCGAGTCGATCAACCTCGTGCTCATGGTCGTCGTCGGCGGCATCGGCTCGGTGCACGGCGCCTTTCTCGGCGCGATCTTCTACATCACGATGCCGCAGGTCATCGCGCTCGTCAAGGACGTGTTGCCGCCCGCGGTCGGCCAGGCGCCGGGGCTGCAGGGCGCGGTGTACGGCTTCGTGCTGATCGGCTTCGTGCTGTTCGAGCCGCTCGGCATCTACGGCCGCTGGCTCAAGCTGCGCACCTGGCTGCAGATTTTTCCGTTCTACCGCCGCGGCATGTTCAAGCGGCAGAAGAGCTTTCTCAAGTCGGACCGGTTGAAGTGAGCATGGACGAGCCGCTCCTCTCCGTTCGCCACCTCGGCATCCGCTTCGGCGGCGTGCATGCCGTCAACGACGTGAGCTTCGACGTACGGCGCGGCGAGGTGTTCACGCTGATCGGCCCGAACGGTGCCGGCAAGACGACCGTCTTCAACCTCATCAGCCGCCTCTACGCGCCGACCGCCGGCGAGATCGAGTTCGACGGCGTTCGCCTCGCCGACAAGGCGCCGCACGAGATCGCCGCGCTCGGCATCGCCCGCACCTTCCAGAACATCGAGCTGTTCGAGAACGCGACGGTGCTGCAGAACCTGCTCATCGGCCGGCACACGCACCGCGCGACCGGCGTCTGGAGCGATCTCTTCTTCACGCCACGCGCGCGTGCCGCCGAGGTCGCGGCGCGCGAGGCGGTCGAGCGTGTCATCGACCTGCTCGGCCTGCAGCATCACCGCGAGTCGCTGGTCGCCGGCCTTCCCTACGGCGTGCGCAAGGTCGTCGAGCTGGCGCGCGCGCTCTGCACCGAGCCGCGGCTTCTGCTGCTCGACGAGCCCTCGTCGGGTCTCAACGTCGAAGAGACCGACGACATGGCGTTCTGGATCGACGACATCCGCGCCGAGCTCGGCATCACGGTGCTGATGGTCGAGCACGACATGGCGCTGGTCTCGCGCGTTTCCGATCGCGTGCTGGCGATGAATCAGGGCCAGGTGCTGGCACTGGGCACGCCGGCCGAAGTGCAGCGCGACCCCGGTGTGATCGAGGCTTATCTCGGCTCGGCCGAAGACGTGTCGGCGTTGCGCAGGGAGGCGGCGTGAGTGAAGCCGCGGCCGACGTGATCCTTCGGCTCTCGAACGTCGAGAGCGCCTACGGGCCGATCCGCGCCATTCGCGGCGTCAGCCTGCAGGTTGAGCGCGGCCGCATCGGCACCGTGCTCGGCTCGAACGGGGCCGGCAAGTCGACGATCCTGAAGACGATCTCGGGGATCATCGATCCGAGGAAGGGCACGATCGAGTTCGCCGGTCAGGACATCACGGCGCGCGACCCGGCCGTCGTCGTGCAGCGCGGCCTGAGCCACGTGCCCGAAGGACGCGAAGTGTTCCCTCTACTCTCGGTGCACGACAACCTCATGATGGGCGCCTACACGCGCCGCGATCGCGACGCCGTGGCGCGCGACCTCGAGACGGTATACGGCTACTTTCCGATCCTGCGCGAGCGCTCGAGGCAGGAGGCGGGCCTGCTTTCGGGTGGGCAGCAACAGATGCTCAGCATTTCGCGCGCGCTCATGGCGGCGCCGCAGATGATCCTGCTTGACGAGCCGAGCCTGGGCCTTTCGCCGCGCCTGACGCGCGAGATCTTCGAGATCGTGATCCGCATCAACCGCGAGCGCGGCACGACGCTGCTCGTCGTCGAGCAGAACGCCAACATGGCTCTCAACGTCGCCGACTATGGCTACGTGCTGGAGAACGGCCGCATCGTCATGGAAGACACCTGCGCGCGGCTGCGAGAGAAGGACGACATCAAGGAGTTCTATCTCGGCATGAAGCAGGCTGGCGCGCGCGGCGAACGTCGGTGGAAGAAAAAGAAGACATGGCGATGAATGGACTTTGGGACATCGACAAGCTGCAGCCGCGGCTCGACGTCGTCGTGCCCGGCGAGACGATGACGGCCGTGTTCTGGAATGCCGCAGCGCGACGCGATCAACAGGTCTTCATGCGCCAGAAGCAGCTCGGTCTCTGGCAGGAATGGACCTGGGCGAAGACGGCGGCGGCGGTGCGCGAGATCGGCGATGGCTTGCTGTCGCTCGGCTTCGCGCCCGGCGACACGGCCTCGATCCTCGCCAACACCGTCATCGAATGGGTGCTTGCCGACCTGGCCGTGTTGTCGGCCGGCGGCGTCTCCAACGGCATCTACCCGACCGACGCCGCGGCGCAGGTCGAGTACCTCTGCGCCGACTCGCGAACCCGCGTCGCCTTCGTCGAGGACGACGAGCAGCTCGACAAGGTGCTCTCGGTGCGCGAGCGATTGCCGCGTCTCGAGAAGATCGTCGTCTTCGACACCGAAGGATTGCGCGACTTCCACGACGCGCAGGTCCTTTCGCTCGCCGAGCTGCGCGAGTTCGGTCGTGCCTATGCGAAGGCGCATCCGCGCGAGCTCGACGAGCGCATCGCCGGTTGCCGGCCCGAGGCCCTGGCCATCCTCGTCTACACCTCGGGCACGACCGGCAAGCCCAAGGGCGCGATGCATTCGCACGCCGGCATCGTCTTCACGATCCGCGGCTACAACGCCATCGTTGCGCAGGACGAGCACGACGAGCGCATGTGTTTTCTGCCGCTTTGCCACATCGCCGAGCGGCTGGGCGGCGAGTACTTCGCGGTCTACACCGGCTCAGTGCTCAACTTCGTCGAGAACCCGGAGACGGTGCCGGAGAACGTGCGCGAGATCGCGCCCACCGTCTTCACGGCCGTGCCGCGTGTCTGGGAAAAGTTCTATTCGAGCGTCGCCATTTCGATCCGTGAGTCGAGCCGCCTGCAGCAGGCCGCCTACGCGTGGGGACTGTCGGTCGGCCAGCGCATCGCCGATCGCGTGCTCGCCGGGCAGCCAGTCAGCGCCGCGCTGAAGCTGCAGTTCCTTGTCGCCCGCAAGATCGCGCTCGACAACGTGAGGAAGCTCATCGGCATCGACCGCGCACGCTTCTGCGTCACCGGCGCGGCGCCGATCTCGCCCGATCTGGTGCGCTGGTACCTGGCGCTCGGCGTGCCGATGATCGAGGTCTGGGGCATGACCGAGAGCTGCGGCGCCGCGACCTATACGCCGGCGGCGCGCATCAAGCCGGGAATGATCGGCCCGGCCTGCCCGTACAACGAGGTGCGGCTCGATCCGGCCACGTCCGAGCTGCTGATCCGCGGCCGCAACGTCTTCATGGGCTACCTCAACCAGCCCGAGAAGACGGCCGAGACGATCGACGCCGAAGGCTGGCTGCATACGGGAGACGTCGGCACGCAGGATGGCGACGGGTATTTCCGGATCACCGATCGCATGAAGGACATCATCATCACGGCCGGCGGCAAGAACATCACGCCGAGCGAGCTGGAAAACGAATTGAAGTTCTCGCCCTACATCACCGACGCCGTCGTCATCGGCGACAAGCGCGCCTACCTCACGGCGATCGTCATGATCGACCTCGAGAACGTCGAGAAATTCGCCCAGGACCGCGACATCCCGTTCAGCAACTACACCAGCCTGACGCGTGCCCAGCCGGTGAGGGACCTGGTCTGGACCGAGATCGAGCGCGTCAACGCCAAGTTCGCGCGGGTCGAGCAGATCAAGAAGTTCTGCCTGCTCGAGACCCAGCTCAGCGCCGAAGACGAGGAGCTGACGCCGACGATGAAGCTCAAGCGCAAGCTCGTCGAGACCAAATACGCCGACCGCATCGAGGCGATGTACGGCGCCTGATCCCGGCTCTTACCATTTCACGACAAGGAGACCTTCGATGAAGACATGGATCGCGGCCATCGCCGCCCTCGGCCTGGCAGGAAGCGCGGCCGCGGCCGAGCAGCAGGGCGTCAGCAAGAACGAGATCGTGGTCGGCTCGATCCAGGATCTGTCGGGCCCGCTCGCCGGCTTCGGCAAGCAGGTGCGGCTCGGCATGATGCTGCGCGTCGACGAGATCAATGAGCAGGGGGGCGTCAACGGACGCAAGCTCAAGCTCCTCATCGAGGACTCGGGGTATGACCCGAAGAAGGCGGTGCTGGCGGCGCAAAAGCTCGTCAACCAGGACAAGATCTTCATCATGGCCGGGCACATCGGCACGGCGCAGAACCTGGCGGCGATGCCGGTGCAGTTCGAGAAGAACATCGTCAACTTCTTTCCGATCACGGCGGCGCGCGAGATGTACGAGCCCTTCAACCGGCTGAAATACTCGTTCGCCGCGACCTACTACGACCAGATGCGCACGGCGCTGCCCAAGCTCGCCAAGGACAAGGGCGCCAAGAAGATCTGCACGATCTACCAGGACGACGAGTTCGGCCTCGAGGTCGTGCGCGGCGCCGAGGCGGCGCTGAAGACCATGAACATGGAGCTCGCCGAGAAGACGAGCTACAAACGCGGCGCCACCGACTTTTCCTCGCAGGTGGCGCGCATGAAGGCGGCCGGCTGCGACTTCGTCGTTCTCGGCACGATCATCCGCGAGACGATAGGCACGATCGGCGAATCGAGGAAGACCGGCTTCAGTCCGACCTTCCTGGGCTCGAGCGCGAGCTACACCGACCTGATCCACAAGCTCGGCGGCAAGGCCATGGACGGCCTCTACGCGACCATGACGGTGCAGAACCCCTACGCCGACGAAGCCTCGCAGCAGATCAGCTTCTGGGCCAAGAAGTACAAGACCAAGTACAGCGACGACCCGACCGTGTTCTCGGTCTACGGTTACAACGTGATCGACATCTTCGCCCGCGCCGCGGCCAAGGCCGGCACCAACCTGACGACCGACAGCTTCATCAAGGCGATGGATTCGATGACGATCGAGAGCGACATGTTCGGCAGCGCGCCGGCCAGCTTTACCGCAACCAAGCGACTGGGCAGCGACCTGTCGCGCCTGTCGCAGATCCAGGACGGGCGCTGGAAGGTCGTCTCCGACTACATCAAGCCGAACTGAACTCGGCGACCCGATGGCTTTCGGTGCTCGCGTAAAGTCGCGGGCGCCGATGCCGACACCCTTTTCCTTCCCGCGCCAGACGCGTTCGCCGCGCACCGTCGTCGTCTGGCTCGCGCTCTGGCTGGCCGGGGTCGGCAACCTCGCGCTGTGGCGCGAGCTGTGGCGCATCGGCGGCGGCACGCCGGCTTTTTTCGTCGGTCTCGGCATCTCGGTCTTCGTCTTCACCGCGACCGTCGCGCTGATGTCGCTGACGGCGTGGGGCCGCTGGTGCAAGCCGGTCTGGATCGCCATCCTCGTCGCCGCCGGCGTCGCCCAGCACTTCATGCTGAGCTACGGGGTCGTCATGGACACGAAGATGCTCGCCAACACGGTGCAGACCGACCCGCGCGAGATGCGCGATCTGATCGGCTGGGCCTTCGTCGGCAACCTGCTGCTCGTCGTCGCCTTGCCGACGCTCATCGTCCTTGTCGTGCCGGTGAAGCGCACGCCGTGGTGGCCGCAGCTCTGGAAGAACGCCGCGCTGTTCTTCGGCGCCGTCGCTGCGACGCTCGTCAGCATGTTCGCGATGTACGGGCCGGTGGCGCCGCTGGTGCGCAACCACATGCACCTGCGCTACATCGTCAATCCGATCGGTGGTCTCGCCTCGGCGGCGACGGTTGCGCTCGGGCCGTTGCTGAAGAAGAGCGACAAGCTCGTGCCGATCGCGGCCGGCGTGGCGCTGGGGCCGAGCTATGCGACCGCCGGCAAGCCGCCGCTGCTCGTCGTCGTCATCGGCGAGACAGCGCGCGCCGATCACTTCGGGCTGAACGGCTATGCGCGCGACACGACACCCGAACTGGGCGCACTCGGCGTGCTCAGCTTCCGCGACGTGCGCTCCTGCGGGACCGACACGCGCGACTCAGTGCCCTGCATGTTGTCTCCCCTCGGCAAGACCGACTTCGAGAAGCGCAAGGCCGAGCACGAGAACCTGCTCGACCTGCTGCAAGCGGCCGGCCTGGCCGTGCTCTGGCTCGACAACCAGTCCGGCTGCAAGGAGGTCTGCGCGCGGGTGCCGAGGGCATCGACCGCCGACCTGACCGGCGAGGTGGCGGCACGCCTTTGCCACGACGGCGAGTGCTTCGACGACGCCATGCTTGTCGGTCTCGACGAGCGCATCGCGAAGCTGCCCGAAGAGCGGCGCAAGCGCGGCGTCGTGCTCGTCATGCACCAGATGGGCAGCCACGGTCCGGCCTACTTCAAGCGCTCGCCGCCGGCGCTGAAGCGATTCATGCCCGAGTGCACGAACACGACGCTCGGCCAGTGCGACCCGGCGCAGCTCGTCAATGCCTACGACAACACGATCGCGACGACCGACCACTTTCTCGCCGCGACGATCGCCTGGCTCGAGGGCAAGAGCGATTCCGCGACCGGCCTGCTCTACATGAGCGACCACGGCGAATCGCTCGGCGAGCTCGGCATCTTTCTGCACGGCTTGCCCTACCGCATCGCGCCCGAGGCGCAGAAGCATGTGCCCTTCGTCGCCTGGCTGGGCGACGCGCTGCCGGCGCGGCGCGGCCTCGACGCGGCCTGCCTGCGCGGGCGGCTGGACGTGCCGCTCTCGCACGACAACCTGTACCACGTCGTGCTTGGACTGCTCGACGTCGCGACGCCGACCTACGACGTCGGCCTCGACGCCTTTGCGCCGTGCCGCAAGGGACCGTGACGCTTCAGGAGACGATGTAGGCGGCCGACCCGGTGGCGAGCAGCCGCCCGGCGGAGTCGTGGAACTCCATGCGCGTGGTGGCGACGCGCGAGCCCAGGCGCAGCACCTGCGCCGACAACTCGAAGCGCGCGCCGACGCCGGGCCGCAGGTAGTCGATGCGCAGGTCGATGGTGCCCAGCTTGCCGAACCGGTGCATGCGCTGCATCGGCGTCTCGTCCATGTGGCGCGCGCCGATCGCCGCCATGATGGCGAGCCCGGCCATCGCGTCGAGCGTCGCGCTGATGACGCCGCCATGCAGGCGTTGGTGCGTGTAGTGGCCGATCAGCTCCGGCCGCATCTCGAGGTGGCCGGAGACGCCTTCGCCCGACAAGGCGCCGATGCGCAGGCCGATCAGCCGGTTGAAGGCGATGCGTTCTTCGAACAGCGTGCGCAGCGCGGCGACGAATTCCGGCTCGAACTCGACGGGATCGTTCATGCCTGGCAGCGTCGCCGAACCCGCCGCCATCAGATGCCGAGCTGGCGCGCCGCCAGTTCCTTCATGATCTCCTCGGCGCCGCCGCCGATCATCATCACCTTGACCTCGCGGTAGACGCGCTCGCTCTTCGTGCCGCGCATGAATCCCATGCCGCCGAGGATCTGCACGGCCTGGTCGGCGCAGAACTGCATGGTCTGCGTCGCGTGGTTCTTGAGCAGGCAGAGTTCGGCGACCCATTCGGCACCGACACGGCCGGCGTCGTGCCGCTCGACCAGCGCATCGATCCAGGCGCCCGTGCTGGCGATGCGCATGCGCATGTCCATCAGCTTGTGGCGGATCACCTGATGCTCGACGAGCGCACTGCCAAAGGTCTTGCGCTCGCGTGCCCAGGCGAGCGCCTCGTCGAAGCAGGCTTGCGCGAACGCTGCGGCGCCGACCGACATGAGCAGCCGCTCGCCGTTGAAGTTTTCCATGATGGCGCGAAAGCCGCTGTTCTCCTCGCCGATCAGGTGATCGGCCGGCACGCGGCAATCGGCGAAGCTCAATTGCGCCGTGTCGCTGCACCACCATCCCATCTTGGCGAGCGGCGTGCGCGTCAGCCCGGGCGCGTCGCCCGGCACGACGATCAAGGAGATGCCGCCTGCGCCCTTGGTGCCGGTGCGCACCGCGACCGTGATCCAGTCGGCGCGAACGCCCGACGTGATGAAGGTCTTCTCGCCGTCGATGATCCACTCGTTGCCCTCGCGTCGCGCCGTGCAGGCGAGGCGCGCGACGTCGGAGCCGCCGCCCGGCTCGGTGATGGCGAGTGCGGCGATCTTGCGGCCCGCGAGCACGTCCGGAACGATGCGCCGCTGCAAGGTCTCGCTGCCGTGCGCGACGATCGGCGGCAGGGCGATCGAATGCGAGAACAGACTTGCCATCAGGCCGCCGCTGCCGGCGCGCGCGACCTCTTCGGTGGCGATCATGCGCAAGCGCATCGGCGCCGGCGTGCCGCCGAGTTGCTCGGGATAGCCGACGCCGAGCAGGCCGGTGGCGGCGGCCTTGGCGTAGAGCTCGCGGGGAAAGGTCTCGGCCTCGTCCCATGCGGCGACATGCGGCGCGATCTCACGGTCGACGAAGCGGCGAACGCTGTCGCGAAAGGCGGCGAGCTCGCCTTCGTCGACCGCGATGGCGCTCGCGTTCACTGGAGTACCTTCGTGCTTTGCACTCCGGTATCGCCCTTGGGGCGGCCCGGCGGGTTCATGGCTGCATCTCGACCAGGCACTGCCGCGCCGCGACTTGGTCGCCCGCCTTGGCGTGCAGCGCCGCCACCGTGCCGGCGCGCGGCGCGCGAAGCTGATGCTCCATCTTCATCGCCTCGATGACGACGAGCAGGGCGCCCGCCTCGACGACGCCGCCCGGCACGGCGAGCACCTGCGTGACGCGGCCGTGCATGGGCGCGAGCAATGCGCCGGAGGCTGCGGCGGCATCGCCGGCGCGGCCGCGCAGGCGTGCATCGACGACGGCGATCTCCGCGCCTTCGGCCAGCCACCAGCTCGCGTCGCCTTCACGCGCGAAGACGGCGCGCACCGGATGGCCGTCGATCGATGCATCGATCTCGCCGCCGGTTTCGCTGCCGCGCCGCTCGTGCAAGTCGCCGATGCGATGCCCGGTGTCGGCGCCGTGCGCCACGAAGTCGCTGCGCGTGCCCGAAAGCTGCCAGGGACGCATCGCGCCGCCAACCTCGATCGGCACGTTGCAGGCCACGACTGGCGACGACGACCAGCCGACCCACAGCGACGGCAGATGCTCTCGCGGCAGCAAGGCGATCGACGCGGCGGCCAGTGCTTCGAGCCATGGCGGAGCGGCGCTCGACCGCGACGCGTCGTCGGCAAAGTGGCGCGGGAGGAAATCGGTCGTCGCTTCGCCTGCCGCGAAGGCCGGATGGCGCAGCACGCGTGCGAGGAAGGCGCGGTTCGTCGTCACGCCGAGGCAGACGGTACGGTCCAGCGCCTCGGCCAGTTGCGCGACGGCTGCCTCGCGCGTCGGCGCGTGGGCGATCAGCTTGCCGAGCATCGAGTCGTAGAACGGGCTGACCTCGACGCCGGCGGCGAGCGCGTGGTCGGTGCGCACGATCGGCGCTGCCGACCAACGCGCGATGCGCCCCGACTGCGGCAGATAGCCGTGGCCGGGATCCTCGGCGCAGAGGCGTGCTTCGATCGCGTGGCCACCGGCTTCGAATCGTGCCAAGGCTTCGTCCTGCGTCATCGGCAAGGGCTCGCCGGCGGCGACGCGCAATTGCCATTCGACGAGATCGACGCCGAGCAAGGCTTCGGTCACCGCGTGCTCGACTTGCAGCCGCGTGTTCATCTCGATGAACCAGAACGCGCCGTCGCCGTCGAGCAGGAACTCGACCGTGCCGGCACCGACGTAGCCGACCGCGCGCGCGACGGCCACCGCGGCATCGCCCATGCGCCGACGCAGGCTCGGCGAGCCGGCAGGCGAGGGCGCCTCCTCGATGATCTTCTGGTGCCGTCGCTGCACCGAGCAGTCGCGTTCGCCGAGGTGAATGACGGAGCCGTGAGCGTCGGCGAAGACCTGGACCTCGACGTGCCGGGCGCCGGTGACGGCGCGTTCGAGCAACAGCCGCGCGTCGCCGAATGCGGCGCCGGCTTCGGCCGCGGCCGAGTCCAGTGCCGCGCCGAGATCGGCATCGCGCTCGACGAGTCGCATGCCGCGACCGCCGCCCCCGGCCGCAGCCTTCACCATCAGCGGCAGGCCGAGGCGCGCGGCCTCGCGATGCAGCGTGGCGCGGTCTTGCGCGGCACCGTCGTAGCCGGGCAGCACCGGAACGCCGCTCGCTGCCATGCGCTGGCGCGCCTCGGACTTGTCGGCCATGGCCCGCATCGCCGAAGGCGGCGGACCGATCCAGACCCGGCCCGAAGCCGCGACCGCGGCGGCGAAGTCGGCGTTCTCGCTCAGGAAGCCGTAGCCCGGATGCACGGCGACCGCGCCCGCGGCGACGGCAGCCGCGACGATCGTATCGCCACGCAGATACGAGTCGGCGGCACGCTTGCCGCCGATCGCGACGACGCGGTCGCAGGCGCGCGTGTGCGGTGCATGGCGGTCGGCGTCGGAGGCGACGGCGATCGTCTCGATGCCGAGCCGGCGCGCCGTGCGCGCGATGCGCACCGCGATCTCGCCGCGGTTGGCGATCAGGATCGAACGGAAAGGCATCAACGCGCCGGCAGGATGTGCATGTACTTGGCGATGATGCCGAGCATCACCTCATCGGCGCCGCCGCCGATCGAGCCGAGGCGGCCGTCGCGGTAGAAGCGCGACACCGGGTTGTCCCAGGTGTAGCCCATGCCGCCCCAGTACTGCAGGCAGGCGTCGGGGACGATGCGGCTCAGCCGGCACGCCTTGAGCTTGGCCATCGACGCCCACTCGGTGACATCGGCGCCGGCGAGGTACTTCTCGGTCGCCATGTAGGTCAGGCCGCGCAGCGCCTCGACCTCGGTCTTGAGCTCGGCGAGCTTGAAGTGCACGACCTGGTGGTCGAGCACGCTCTTGCCGAAGATCTGCCGCTCGCGCGTGTAGTCGGCGGTCTGCTGGATGCAGTTGCTCAGGCCCTGGATCGCGTTGGCCGCCGCCCAGAGGCGCTCCTCCTGGAACTGCATCATCTGGTACACGAAGCCCATGCCTTCGTCGCCGACGCGGTTTGTCTGCGGCACGCGCACGTCGTCGAAGTGGATCAGGCCGGTGTCGCTCGACATCATGCCGATCTTCCTGATCTTCTTCGCCCGGGTGACGCCCGGCGTGTTCATCGGCACCATGATCAGGCTCTTGTTCTTGTGCGGTGCGCCTTCGCCCGTGTTGGCGAGCAGGCACATCCAGTCGGCTTGCAGGCTGTTGGTGATCCACATCTTGGCGCCGTTGATGACGTAGTCGCCGCCGTCCTTGCGAGCGGTGGTCTTGATGCTCGCCACGTCGGAGCCCGCGCCGGGCTCGGACACGCCGATGCAGCCGACCGCATCGCCCGTGATGGCGGGCACCAGGAACTCCTTGCACAGCGCCTCGGAGCCGAAGCGGGCGAGCGCCGGCGTGCACATGTCGGTCTGCACGCCGATCGCCATCGGCACGCCGCCGCAAGCGATGTGGCCGAGCGTCTCGGCCATGACGATCGAGTACGAGTAGTCGAGCGCGGCGCCGCCGTACTTCTCGGGCTTGGTGAGGCCGAGCAGGCCGAGCTTGCCGAGGCCCTTGAACACCTGGTGCGCCGGGAACTCCTCGGCCGCCTCCCAGGCGTCGACGTGCGGGTTGATCTCTTCGTCGATGAAGCGCTTGAGCGTGCGCCTGATTTCTTCGTGCTCGTGGGTGATCAGCATGGTCGTAAGGTAGGGGTAGATGTTGTTGTTGCGTCGAGATCCTTCGCTACGCTCAGGATGACAGGTGCCGGTATTTTCTTGTCCTCCCGAGCGGCGCGAAGGATTTGACTGCGCCGTCCGCCGAATACCGACAATCGTGGTCATCCTCCGAGTGCCAACATTCGCTTGTCATCCTGAGCGAAGCGAAGGATCTCGACCTTGCGACTCGACCCAGCCTTCGCTCAAGTCCAGCCACTGCGGATTGCCGGCTTCGATCAACGCGATCTTTTTCTTCCGGAGCCAGCCCTTGATCTGCTTCTCCCGCGCGATGGCCGCCGATGCTTCCTCGGTGCTCTCGATGTAGACGAGGCGGTCTACGTGGTACCGGGCCGTGAAGCCCGGTACCAGCTTGTTCTTGTGCGCGAACAGGCGCCTGGTCATTTCGCTCGTGACGCCGACATGGAGCACGCGGGAACGGCTCGCAAGGATGTAGACGTGGAAGGTCTCCATCGCCGAGATCCTTCGCTTTGCTCAGGATGACAGGTACCACCTTCACGGACGGGCGACGCCGAACTGCATGGGGTGGAGTGTGCGCTGCGCCGCCTCGTCGCAGACGGCGAGCGCGAGGGCGAGCACGCGGCGCGTGTCGCGGGGGTCGATGAGGCCGTCGTCGAGCAGGCGGCCCGAGGTGTAGAAGGCGTCGCTCTGGCGCTCGAAGGTGGCGACGATCTTCGCCTTCAGCGCGGCGAGCTTCGCTTCGTCGACCGGCTCGCCTTTGCGTGCCGCGCCTTCGCGCATGACGATCTCCATCGTGCCGGCGGCCTGCTCGGCGCCCATCACGGCGGTCTTCGCAGTGGGCCAGCTGAAGGCGAAGCGCGGATGAAAGCCGCGCCCGCACATGCCGTAGTTGCCGGCCCCGAACGACGCGCCGCATTGCACGGTGATCTGCGGCACGGTCGCGTTGGAGAGTGCCTGGATCTGCTTGGAGCCGTGCTTGATCATGCCGGCGCGCTCGGCCTCGGTGCCGACGATGAAGCCGGTCGTGTTCTGCAGCCAGACGATCGGCAAGCCCGTCTGCTCGCAGCTCTGGATGAAGTGCGTGACCTTGGTGCTCCCCGCCGGATCGAGCGGCCCGTTGTTGGTGACGATGCCGACCCGAAAGCCGGCGATCCCCGCGTAGCCGCAGACCGTGGCCGGCCCGTAGTCGCCCTTGAACTCGAGAAACTCGGATGCGTCGGCGATGCGCGCGATGACCTGCCGCATCTCGACGGGCTTCTTCATGTCGGCGCCGAACAGGCCGAGCAGATCGTCGGCGGGCAACAGCGGCTCGGCGCCGTCGGGCCAGCTCGCGCGTGGCTGCCAGCCCAGCGAGGCGACCAGTTCGCGTGCGATGGCCAGCGCGCTCGCGTCGTCGTCGGCGACGTGCTCGGCCAGGCCGGAGACACTGGCGTGCATGTCGGCGCCGCCGAGCGCCTCGTCATCGGCGATCTCTCCCGTGGCGGCCTTGAGCAAGGGTGGCCCGGCAAGAAACGCGCGGCCGCGGCCGCGGACCATGATGACGCGGTCGGAGAGCCCGGTCATGTAGGCGCCGCCCGCCGTGGAGGAGCCGTGCACGACACCGATCACCGGCAGGCCGGCGGCCGAGAGCCGTGCCAGGTTGTAGAAGGCGCTGCCGCCGTGGATGAATTGCTCGACGCGGTAGGCAAGCAGGTTGGCGCCCGCCGATTCGATGAGATGCACGAAGGGCAGCTTGTTCTCGAGCGCGATCGCCTGCGCGCGCTGCAGCTTCTCGAGGCCCATCGGCTGCAGGGCGCCGGCGTCGATGCCCGCGTCGTCGGCGACAAGCATGACGCGAACGCCCGAGACGACGCCGATGCCGGCGATGACGCCGCCGCCGGGCACCGACTTCTCGGCGTCGTCGCTGTCGAGCAGCCAGCCGGCCATGGTCGAGAGCTCGAGAAAGGGCAGGCCGGGATCGAGCAGCCTCGCGACGCGTTCGCGCGGCAGCAACTGGCCGCGCTTGGCGAACAGGGGCGCGGCGCGCTCGCTCGCGGCGCGGGTGCGGGATTCGAGGGCTCGCCAGCGCTCGACGAGCGCCAGCGTATGCGCGCGTTGCGCGACGCGCGAGACGGCATCGCCGCCTGCGGCAAGATGAAGGGACGGCATCAGCGAGTTTGTTCAGTCCGATAATGCGTTGTCAATGCGGGAGACGATGATGACGCAGGCCATGATTTTCGATGCGGTTCGCACGCCGCGCGGCAAGGGCAAGAAAGACGGCAGCCTGCACGAGGTCAAGCCGATCGACCTGCTCGCCGGTCTGTTGGTCAAGCTGCAGCAGCGGCATGCCTTCGATCCTGCGCAGCTCGACGACGTCGTCATGGGCGTCGTCTCGCCCGTCGGCGAGCAGGGCTCGGTGATCGCCAAGACGGCCGTGCTGAAGGCCGGCTGGGACGTCAAGGTCGCCGGCATGCAGATCAATCGCTTCTGCGCCTCGGGCCTCGAGGCGGTGAACATCGCCGCCCAGAAGGTGGCGAGCGGCTGGGAGGACATGGTCGTTGCCGGCGGCGTCGAGAGCATGTCGCGCGTGCCGATCGGCTCCGACGGCGGCGCCTGGGCGCAAGACCCGGCCACCAACATCGCCACCGGCTTCGTGCCGCAAGGCATAGGCGCCGACCTGATCGCGACGCTGGCCGGCTGGGAGCGCGAGGACGTCGATCGCTATGCGCTCGGTTCGCAGCAAAAGGCGGCCGCGGCACAGGCGGCGGGACACTTCGATCGCTCGGTACTCTCGGTCGACGACGAGATCGGCATCGCCCTGCTCGAGCGCGACGAGTTCATCAAGCCGCGCACCACGCTCGAAGGCCTGGGCTCGCTCAAGGTCGCCTTCGCCGAGCTCGGTGCGATGGGCTTCGATGCCGTTGCCCTGGCGCGCTATCCGCAGGTCGAGCGCATCGCGCATGTGCATACCGCCGGCAACTCGTCGGGCATCGTCGACGGTGCCGCGGCGGTGCTCATCGGCAGCGAGGCGAAGGGCCGCGAGATGGGCCTGGTACCGCGCGGCCGCATCGTCGCCACCGCGCTCTCGGGCGCCGACCCCACCATCATGCTCACCGGCCCGATGCCGGCGACGCGCAAGGTGCTCGCCAAGGCCGGGCTGACCATCGACGACATCGACCTCTTCGAAGTCAATGAGGCCTTCGCCGCGGTGCCGATGCGCTTCATGCACGAGATGAACGTGCCGGCCGAGAAGGTCAACGTCAACGGCGGCGCCATCGCCATGGGTCATCCGCTCGGCGCCACCGGCGCAATGCTCGTCGGCACGCTGCTCGACGAGCTCGAGCGGCGCCAGCTCAAGCGTGGCCTCGTCACGCTCTGCGTCGGCGGCGGCATGGGCATCGCGACGATCGTCGAGCGGGTCTGATAGGCGGCGAGCGGCGTGCGGATGGCATCGAGCCGGGGCGCGCGGGCTGCTTCTGAGCAACAGGGCGCCGGCGTCGCCTGTGCGCTCCGGCCCACGCTCGCGGTCGCGCACCGAACCGGGCGGCGAGCACCTCGTCAACGCCACGCTGCCCCATCACCGTCCGGAGCGACCGCGAATGGGTCCTGCGCGCACAGGCGCCACCGCCACCCTGCACGTCGCTGCCATGGCGCGCGCTTCGTGGGGGTGCCACGCACCTATTGCGCCCCCACGAATTCGCACGAACGACTCGCTGCCAGTCGGCAGGCGGTTCGGGCATGCGGGCGCAGGCCCCATTCGCGGTCGCACCCATGGAGGTGGGGCACGCTGGTGTTGATGCGATGGTGCTGCCGGGCCACCGCCGGTCGACCGCGAGCGTGGGCCGGAGAACGCATGCCCGGGCCGCCTGCCTCGCTCGGTGACACACGCGAACCGACCGCAGCGCCCGAGGAAACACGCTTGTCCCGACTCCATCAACCAACCGGAACGCTCGCGATCGATCCGCTGCGCCTTCGCCCATGAAAACCATTCGCTACGAGCTCGACGACGAAGGCATCGCCGCCGTCACCTTCGACGCCCCCGGCTCGCCCGTCAACACGATGACGCGCGAGTGGCAGCAGGATCTCGCGGGGGTCGCCGCCCAACTCGAGCGCGACAACGCGCGCATCAAGGGCGTGCTGCTCGCCTCGGCGAAGTCGACCTTCTTCGCCGGTGCCGCGCTCAAGCACGTCATGACCTTGACCGACGCCGACGCAGCGCCCGGCTTCGTCGAGATCGAGGCGATGAAGGCGAGCTTTCGGCGCATCGAGTCGCTCGGCCGGCCGGTCGTCGCGCTGCTCAACGGTGCGGCACTCGGCGGCGGCTGGGAAGTGGCGTTGATCGCTCACGCGCGGTTTTCGCTCGACGACGCGAAGATCCAGTTCGGCACGCCCGAGGTGAGCCTCGGCCTGATCCCCGGCGCCACCGGTATCACGAAGACGGTGCGCAAGCTCGGCCTGGTCGCCGCGCAACCCTATCTGCTCGAAGGCAAGCTGTTCGGCCCGCGCGAGGCGGTCGATCTCGGCTGGGTCGACGGCCTTTGCGCCGACGCGGCCGGGTTGCGCGCGCAGGCCATCGAATGGATTCACGCCCATCCCGACGCGCGCCAACCCTGGGAGCGGAGCGACTACAAGATGCCGGGCGGCACGCCGGCGAACCCGAAGATCGCCGCCGGCCTGGCCGTCGCGCCGGCGATGCTGCTGCAGAAGACGCGCGGCCTCTATCCGGCGGCCGAAGCGATCCTCGAGACCATGGTCGAGGGCGCGCTCGTCGACTACGACACGGCGACGCGCATCGAGAGCCGCCGCCTCGCGAAGATCATGGTCGGGCAGAACGCCAAGAACATGATCAGCGCGTTCTTCTTCGACCTGAACGCCATCAAGTCGGGCAAGTCGCGGCCGGCAGGCTTTGCGCCGTGGAAGCCGCGCAAGGTCGGCGTGCTCGGCGCTGGCATGATGGGCGCGGGCATCGCCCACGCCAACGCGGCACGCGGCATCGCCGTCGTGCTGAAGGACGTGTCGCTCGAGAAGGCCGAGGCGGGCCTCGCCGCAGTGCGCAGGATCACTGCACCGCAAGTGGCCAAGGGCCGCATGGACGCGGCGCGCGAAGCGAAGTTGCTCGGCCTCGTCACGCCCACGGCGCAGGTCGGCGCACTCGACGGCTGTGATCTGATCATCGAAGCCGTGTTCGAGAACCGCGAGCTGAAGGCGGCGGTCACGCGCGAAGCCGAGCCGCTGCTCGCGCCGGGTGGCGTGTTCGCGAGCAACACCTCGACGCTGCCGATCGGCGGCCTCGCCGCGGCGAGCAAGGCGCCTGAGCGCTTCGTCGGCCTGCACTTCTTTTCGCCGGTGCACAAGATGCGGCTCGTCGAGATTATTCGCGGCAAGCAGACCAGCGACGAGACGATCGCCCGCGCCTACGACTACGTCGCTTCGATCGGCAAGACGCCGATCGTCGTCAACGACTCGCGTGGCTTCTTCACGAGCCGCGTCTTCGGCACCTTCGTCATGGAAGGCGCGGCCATGCTTGCCGAAGGAATCGCGGCGCCGCTCATCGAGCACGCCGCACTGGCCGCAGGCATGCCGGTGGGTCCGTTGGCGGTGCTCGACGAGACCTCGCTGTCGCTCTCGGTCCACGTCATGGAGCAGAAGCGCGCCGACCTCGCCGCCGAAGGCAAGAGCCGCGCGCTCTCGGCCGGCGAGCAACTGGTCGAGCGCATGGTCAAGGAACTGAAGCGGCCGGGGCGTGCGGGCGGCGGCGGGTTCTACGACTACCCGGCCGGTGAGGCCAAGCGACTCTGGCCCGGCTTGAAGACGAACTTCGAGAATGCCGGGGCAACGGCCGCGGCCGCCGCGGATCTCGCGCTGTTGAGTCGGCGCTTTCTCTATCGGCAGTCGATCGAGACCGCGCGCTGCCTCGCCGAAGGTGTGCTGACCAGCGTGCACGAGGCCAACATCGGCTCGATCTTCGGCATCGGCTTTCCCGCCTGGACGGGCGGGGCGATCCAGTTCATCGCCGCCGAAGGCCGCGAGCGATTTCTCGCCCGTGCCCAGGCCCTGGCCGATCGCTACGGCGAACGCTTCGCCATAGGTACCGACCTCGTTCCGCAGTCATCCTGAGTCCGCGGTCATCCCCAGTTCGCAGTCATCCCGAGTCCGCGGTCATCCTGAGCGAAGCGAAGGATCCTGGCTCACGAAACGAAGAGATCCTTCGCTTCGCTCAGGATGAAAAAGGGGACGCTGACAGGGCGCGCTGCATCCTCACTTCAGGCCAAGGATCCACTGCACGAGCTGCTTCGCCTCGGCTTCGCTGACTTGCGGGTTGGCAGGCATGACGGCGACGCCCCAGACGCCGGTACCGCCCTTCCTCACCTTCTGCGCGAGCTTGGCCGCCGCGTCGGGCTGGCCCGCGTACTTGGCGGCGACGGCCTTGTAGGCGGGGCCGATCACCTTCTGGCCGACGGCGTGGCAGGCCATGCAGTTCTTCTTCTGCGCCAGCTCCGGATTGGCGCGTGCCGGGGCGGCCGCCATGCAGGCGATCACGATAGTGGCGAGGACGATGGGTTTCGTGCGCTTCATGGCTCGGGGTCGACCTTGTGCTCAGCTACCATCAGCATAGCGGTCGCGAGTCCTCGCGCAAAGCGCGGCCGTCAGCGCACGGTCGCGCTGCCATCGCGGTCCTCGGCCGGGAGAATCTCATGCTGTTCGTCCTCATCGGCATCGCGCTGATCATCCTCAACGTCGCCAACATCGGCCCGTTCGGGGCCTGGAACTGGGAGTTCTTCGGCGACCTGTGGAAGTTCTGCGTGCCCTTTGTCTTTGCCATCGTCTGGTGGGTCTATTCCGACCTGTCCGGGCTCAACAAGCGGCGCGAGATGGAACGCATGGAGCAGCGCAAGAAGAACAGGCGCCAGGAAAACCTCGTCTCGCTCGGCATGGACACGCGAGCCCGGCGCAAGGCGCAAAAGCAGCAGCAGCGTTAGCCACGACGAAGCGAGCCTTCGTCAGTCGCCGTCGAGCACCGCGCCCCGGCTCGCGCTCGACGCGTTTTTCGCGAATTTGGCCAGCACGCCGCGCGTGTAGCGCGGCTCGGGCGCGACCCACGCGGCGCGGCGTTTCGCCAGCACCGCGTCGTCGACGTTGAGCTGCACGAGAAGCCGGTGTGCGTCGATGGTGATCGAGTCGCCTTCCTCCACCAGCGCGATCGTGCCGCCCGCATACGCTTCGGGTGCGACATGGCCGACCACCATGCCCCAGGTGCCGCCCGAGAAGCGCCCGTCGGTGACGAGCCCCACCGACTCGCCGAGCCCCTGGCCGATCAGCGCGCTCGTCGGCGCCAGCATCTCCGGCATGCCGGGCGCGCCCTTGGGGCCGAGGTAGCGAAGCACCATCACGTCGCCGGCAACGATGCGCCGGTCCATGATCGCCGTCATCGCCGAAGGCTCGTCTTCGAAGACGCGCGCCGGCCCGGTGATGACGGGGTTCTTGAGTCCCGTGATCTTTGCAACGGCACCCTCGGTGGAGAGGTTGCCGCGCAGGATGGCGAGGTGGCCGTGCGCATACATCGGCTTGTCGATGGGCCGGATCACGTCCTGGTCGGCGCGCGGCGCGTCGGGCAGCTCGGCGAGCGTCTCGGCAATCGTCTTGCCGGTGATCGTGATGCAGTCGCCGTGCAGATGGCCGGCGGCGAGCAGCGTCTTCATGACCTGCGGGATGCCGCCGGCGCGATGCAGGTCGACGGCCAGGTACTTGCCCGAGGGCTTGAGGTCGCAGAGCACGGGCACCTTGCGGCGAATACGCTCGAAGTCGTCGATCGTCCACTCGACGCCCGCGGTGTGGGCGATGGCGAGGAAGTGCAGCACGGCGTTGGTCGAGCCACCGGTCGCCATGACGACGGCGATCGCGTTCTCGATGCTCTTTTTCGTGACGATGTCGCGCGGCTTCAGGTCCTTCTTCACCGCTTCGACCAGCACGCGCGCCGCCGCCTTGGCCGAGGCGACGATCTCGTCGTGCACGTTGGCCATGGTGCTCGAATAGGGCAGGCTCATGCCGAGCGCCTCGAAGGACGAGCTCATGGTGTTGGCGGTGTACATGCCGCCGCACGAGCCGCTGCCGGGAATGGCGCGGCGTTCGATCTCGCGGAAGTCGGTCTCGTTCATCGTCCCGGCGGTGAAGCGGCCCACCGCCTCGAAGATGCTGACGATGTTGAGGTCCTGGCCCTGGTAGCGGCCGGGCAGGATGGTGCCGCCGTAGACGTAGATGGCAGGCACGTTGGCGCGCAGGATGCCCATCATGCCGCCCGGCATGTTCTTGTCGCAGCCGCCGACCACGAGCACGCCGTCCATCCACTGGCCGCCGACGCAGGTCTCGATGCAGTCGGCGATGACCTCGCGCGAGACCAGGCTGTACTTCATGCCCTCGGTGCCCATCGCCATGCCGTCGCTGATCGTCGGCGTGCCGAAGATCTGGGCGTTGCCACCCGCTTCCTCGATGCCTTCGACGGCCGCGTCGGCGAGCTTTTGCAGGCCGGAGTTGCAGGGCGTGATGGTCGAGTGGCCGTTGGCGACGCCGATCATCGGCTTGGCGAAGTCGCCCTCTTCGTAGCCGAGGGCGTAGTACATCGACCGGTTCGGCGCGCGCGCGATGCCCTCGGTGATGTTGCGGGAGCGGCGATTGATCGGCATGGCGGATGTCATCCTGGGCGACAGCGAAGGATCTCATCGTACCGCCGGGAGATCCTTCGCTTCGCTCAGGATGACCGCCCGGTCTCGATGACAACCCGTCTCGATATCATCTCCCCATGCTCGTTCATCCCCAGTTCAACCCGATCGCGCTCGACCTCACGAAGATCGGCCTGCCGATCGCCATTCACTGGTACGGGCTCACCTACCTGGTCGGCTTCGCGCTCTTTCTCTTTCTTGCCGTGCGCCGCTCGAAGCTGCCGCATTTCGCCGCCACCGGCTGGACGCGGCGCGACGTCGAGGACCTGCTTTTCTACGGCGTGCTCGGCACCGTCATCGGCGGCCGGCTCGGCTACATCCTCTTCTACAAGCCGGGCTGGTACGCCGAGCATCCGCTCGAAGTCTTCGCCGTCTGGAAGGGCGGCATGGCCTTTCACGGCGGCCTGCTCGGCGTGATCGTCGCGCTGGCGCTCTTCGCGCGATTGCGCAAGCGGCCCTTTCTCGAGGTGACCGATCTCGTCGCACCCTGCGTGCCGACCGGCTTTGCCGCCGGCCGCATCGGCAACTTCATCAACGGCGAGCTGTGGGGGCGCTTCTCCAGCGTCGACCTGCCCTGGGGCATGGTCTTTCCGCAGTCGGGCTCGCCCCTGCCGCGCCACCCTTCGCAGCTCTACCAGTTCGCGCTCGAAGGCATCCTGCTCTTCGTCGTGCTCTGGATCTACGGCAAGAAGCCGCGCGGCCTCGGCCAGGTGTCGGGCGCCTTCCTCATGGGCTACGGCGCGCTGCGCTTCTTCGCCGAATTTTTCCGCGAGCCCGACAACTTTCTCGGCCTGCTTGCGCTCGGCATGAGCATGGGCCAGTGGCTGTGCGTGCCGATGATCCTGGCCGGCGCGGCGCTCTGGTGGTGGGGTCGCGGCCAGGGCCCGCGCATCACGCCCGGCACGCCGCTCGCGCCCGGGCACGCCTGAGGCGACGCGGCCGATGCGACAGATCTTTCTCGACACCGAGACCACCGGCCTCAGCCCCGAGTCGGGCGACCGTGTCATCGAGATCGGTTGCGTCGAGCTCGTCAACCGGCGTCTCACCGGCAACAACCTGCACTTCTACGTCAACCCCGAGCGGCGCAGCCACGAGGACGCGATCAAGGTGCACGGCCTCTCCGAGGAGTTTCTCGCCGACAAGCCGCTCTTCGCGCACGTCGCCGACGAGCTGATCGAGTTCGTGCGAGGCGCCGAGATCATCATCCACAATGCCGCCTTCGACCTCGGCTTTCTCGACGCCGAGCTGCGCCGCATCGAGCGGCCGGCGTTCGCCAGCCACGTCGGTCGCGTCGTCGACAGCCTGTCGATGGCGCGCGAGAGCTTCCCGGGCAAGTCGAACTCGCTCGATGCCCTGTGCAAGCGCTTCGAGGTCAACAATTCAGGCCGCGAGCTGCACGGCGCGCTGCTCGACGCCGGGCTGCTTGCCGAGGTCTACGTGCGCATGACGCGCGGCCAGAACTCGCTCGTCATCGACGCCGCCGACGCGCTCGCCGCCGACATGGCGGCGCGACCGATCGACTTCAGCGCCTTCGAGCTCATCGTCGTCGTTGCCGACGAGGCGGAAACGGCGGCCCACGAGGCGGTGCTGGCGGCCATCGACAAGGCCAGCCACGGCCACGCCGTATGGCGGCCCGCGGCCGCGGCGACGCCCGGTGCCATGGCACAATGACGCCCTTCCGCAGGCCGCCTTTCAGGCGCCGCGCGGGCGGTTAGCTCAGGGGTAGAGCACGACATTCACACTGTCGGGGTCGGGGGTTCGAAACCCTCACCGCCCACCATCATCTAGGCCCGGTAGATCAGGGTTGGCTCGAGGGCTTCGGGGACAGTCTGGGGACAAAATCCTCCAGCTTTGCCATTTCAAGTGCGTCGTCGGCACCGCTGATCCACGTCGCGTAGACGGTGAGGTAGACGTTCACGTCATGGCCGAGCTGCCGAGCTGAGAACGCAGGGTTCAGCCCTGCCATCAGCATCTCGGTCGCCCGTGTGTGGCGCACGTTGTATGGGCGCCGGTGCGGCACGCTGGTCAGTTTGAGCAGGCGTCCCCAGACACGGCGCGAGAATGCCTGTGTGTTGCTCCAGGCGTGGCCGGTGAAGGGGTCCACGAAGACGTGCGCGCCGGCGACGTGAGTGTGTTGCCGCTGGCGCTGAAGCGCGGCTAAAGCTCGAGAATCGAGACGGACCTCGCGCGTCTTGTTCGTTTTCGTCGAAGTCTTTTCGATGCCGGCAACGCGCGCGCCGCGGATCAGCGCGGTGGCCGCCACGGTGTTGATGTCGGACCACCGCAGCCCGAACAGCTCGCTCGTTCGCAAGCCTGTCCGAAACCAGAACTCGACCATGTTCGCGAGCGCACCGGCAAAGTGCTTGTGGGCGCCAGCGATGATCCGGGCCGACTCCTCGGCCGAGAACGGTTCGATGGGCGCCTTTTGATGCTTGGCGCGAGCCAGGCCAGTCATTGGGTTGGCGGCCAGCACCTTGTCGAGCACCGCCAGGTCCAGAGCGCTGTTCAGCACACTGCAGCGATTGTTGATCGTCTTGCCAGACAGGAGCGGTCGCGCGGCAAGAGCCGTCAGGATGTGGCTTCTCTTGAGCGAGCGAAGAGGTTTGTCGCCGATCGCCGCCTTCCAGAAGTTCGCGGCGGACGCGTAGCCGACGCGGGTGCTGACCTCGATCCGTTGCGCTGCAAGCCACACATCGAGCTGCTCTCCGACAGTCAGAGGCAGCCCCGAGCCCGAGGCCGGGAAATACTCGGCCATCGAGAACGTGTCGTGCTTGATCCGGTCGGAGATCTCGGCTGCCAACCGGTGGGCGTACTTGAGGTTGGCCTGGGTGGGCGCGAGCGGGGCGCCTTCGAGCATCAAGGTGGGGCGGTAGCGCCTGCCATCGAACGTGAACGCGAGCCGGATGCTGTGCTCTCGGACCTCAACCCCCTTACCCATCTCGAGGCTCCTTCCACGCTGACCCAGATTCGTCCGTCCGGTGCCCGATGGTATTCGCGACCCTCGAGCCATACGGCCTGTTCGATCTTGCGCCGAATTGCTTTCGGCGTCATCCCCGATGCCCGCGCGTAGACGGAAATGAGCACGTCGGGCGCGAGCGCCACTGCGTCGGACAACATAGGCCTATTGCGTTCGCGCGGCTCGCCGAAAATCTCGGGCGACCGAACGCGGCGGCCATTCGGTGGTCGGGAGGTTCACGGCGAGTGGGCCTCTGCGCACATTTCCACGCGAACTCACAGCGTGGGCGGCGCCGAAGGGTGGGCGGGATCGGGTCGCCGAGGCCTCGGCCCATGTCTCGGGCCGAACAGCGCCTCGTCGACGACGAAGGATCGTCCCTCGCGGATCAGACCGGCCAGCGTCGCGCGCTCCATCAGCGGCTGAGGATCTCCCGCGCTTTCCCAGCCGGCGTCGGTGATCGTGGGTAGGCGCCGCTCGACCGCAAATCGCATGATGTCGTGACGTCGCCGATGGATGGACGATGCCGAGGTCAGTATCAGCGCCTCGATTCGTTCCCGAACGATTGCGGCGAGCGCGTTGTTGACCTCCTCTGCCTTCGCGACCTCCAAGAACTGCAGGTCGATGCCCAACGACTGGGCGGCGCTGCGCATCCCTCGAATGACAATGTCGGACTCAGCTCGTGGATGGAATGGCGGCACGTAACTCATCAGCACGCCGAGTCGCTTCATGCCCGGCTTGACCTCGTAGATCAGCTGAACCAACTTGTTAAACACTTCGCCGCTGGCGTAGATCGTCAGGCCCGTGACGTTGCCACCAGGCCGGGTCAAGCTTTCGGCAACCCCGCCTTCGACCGGAAAGCCGCTGATCCACATCACAATCGGGATCGTGTTTGTTACCTTGCGCAGGGCCACCACATACCCCAGGTTGCTTGCCAGGATCAGGTCGGGCTTGGCCTCCAGCACACGCGCTATCGCCTGCTGCTCGTCGAGCCCGAAGAACACGCCGGAGCGAATGAGCACGTAGTCGCGCCCCTCAACGTGGCCTTGTTCGGTCATCCCTGCGTAAAAATCTGAAGCATGGATTCCCACCAAACCGGTGAGAAGTCGGGCACCAGTCCGATGCGGAACGGACGGGTGGGTCGCAGTTCTTGCGCATTGACGAGCAGCGGACTTCCGCTGACCGAGGCACCAAGAAGCGCGACGAGTGAATCACGTCTTTTCACCACCGAGCACCTCCTTCGTGAGGTAGACCTCAGATTGCTGAACGAACCGTCTCGAAGGGAATCGAGTTCAAGCGGCTTGTCTCACTGGCGCAGCCCGTCTGCGCGCCCCAAGGTTCTACCGCGAGGAAACATATTGCACCCGACTTCCCTTAGCAGCAAGGCCGTTCCGTTTGAAGTCGGCAACCAACTTCGGCCGCTCCCATACGCTTCGTACCTGACGGCTGCGAACGGCGGCTATCCCTCTAAGCTGCCGCTCGTCCTGCCGCGCTGAATGTCAGCAACTGGCCGAAACGGGCTCCTCAGGGGAGCGCCCGATACCCGACGCTCCGGTTCAGCGCGCTGCGAACGACAGCTCCCACCCGACCCCACCGGCGCTAGACGACCCTGAGCGGAAGTCCCCGTCGGCGATCCAAGGTGCCGGAAAGCGGCCGCTGGCTCTCGACGACAGAAGATGTCAGCGAAAGTCAAAAGAGCTGAGCGCCGACCGTTCGACAAAGGTCAGGTATGGCCGGCAGGTGCCATCACGTGAGCATCCCCCACTCAGCGCCCTATGCGACCACTTCGGTCGCCCCGCTGAGCAACGCCGGCGGCACTACGAGATCCAACGATTTGGCTGCACCCGTGTTGACCGCGAGTGCGTAGTTCGTGGAGAACCGCGCAGGCAGGTCGGCCGGTTTGGCACCGCGCAGTATCTGGTCGATATAGGCGGCGCCCTGGCGCCAGTGATCACCAAGATCCTGGCCGTAACTGATGAGGCCTCCGATGCGCACCATCTCAGCGATTCCGTAGATGGCGGGCACCTTGTGCTTCGCCACTGCAGCCACGACCGCATCGCGGTTTGAAAAGGGGAATGGGTGAGGGACAACGATCAGCCCGGCCTGGGCATCCTTCGCGACATCGGCCACGACGCGGTCGATATCGGCTGCCGAGTCCACTTGGGCTTCGCTCGTCTCGATACTGCGCGACGCAGCTGCCCGCCAGCCCTCCACGCCACCCGGAGCAACGGTGGCCGGGTTGTAAAAGATCGTCACCCGGGTCACCTGCGGCGCAATCTGCTTCAGGATCGTCACCCAATCGGCGGCGATGTCGCTCTGAAATCCCGCCGTGCCGGTCGCGTTGCCTCCGGGGCGCTCCATGCAGGCAATCAGGCCTGCCGTCACCGGGGAAAAGGTGGCGACGAAAACTATCGGCGTCGTTTGGGTCGCCTGGATGAGCGCCATTGCTGCGGCCGTTGACGCGGTAATTAGCACGTCGAGGTGCATCGCCGCCAGCTCCTCGGCGAAGCGTCGGAACTGCTCTGCGCTGCCGTTCGCACGGCGGACCTCGAACTCGACGTCGTCTTCGCCCCAGCCTGCACCTCGTAGGCCATCTCTCAGAACGAGCAGAAAGGGATCGTTACCAGGGATCGGAAGCATGACGCCAATACGGCGCTTTCGACCGTCCTGTAGCCCGTTTACTGGCCGGGTGGCGCCTGCGGTGGTGGTTAGTCCCAGCGCGGTCGCGTTCGCGCCGGCGCCAAAGTCACTGCGTGACAGCATGGCAGTAACTCTCCCGCGTCAGAATATGCAAGTCTATCGAATGCCCGCGCCCGAGCTGAAGGCAAACACATGGGTCGACCATTGAAGACCAACGAGGCTCGGCGAAAGACGATCCGCTCGCGCCTGACGCAGGGGCACACTGTGTCGGCGGTGACTCGTGAAATCAAGTTGTCGCGCGCGACCGTGATCGGCATACGGGAAAAACTCAGCAGTCACGAGTTCCCCTGATCCCTACGAGCACCGGTACTTCAATGATCGACAGGCACCGAGTTCACTTTGGTTCACGGCCTGCTTTTTACAAGACTCGACCCCGATGGGCGCCACGCGACAGCCGAACGACTGCTCGTCAATGGATCGAAGTGGTGGTGCCGACCCTGAGCGGACGTCCATGAATGGCGACTCCCGGCCCGAGAGCCGACGCTGAATAGGGGCCTCAAGTGCGAAGCGATGCGATCTCGTACAACGCATCTTCCATCGCCGGGTCGCTCAACGCAAACCAGTTCTGCATCAGATGCACTCGCAGCATCGACTCCATCGCGTACGGCCTGCGGCCGCGGCCGGGCACTGGGTAGTGCGGGCTCGATCAGTCCAAGCAGCGCCTTCCACGGCACCACCAGCTTCATCTCTTTCGAGAATACCTCGCGCCGCGTCTTCTTGCGCTTGCCGGCGTACTCCGCGTCGGAAAAACGGATCTGGCTCACGGCTGCCGCTCCTTCGCCAACTCAACGAGTTGGAGCCATGATCGGTGGACTTTTTCAGACATTCCTTTAGGTACGAATCGCCCTAGGATTTGCCCGCAAGCTGCGGCCAGTCCGAAGGAGTACCCTTCAGAACTTCATGCTGTCTTCAACGGCGCATTTTGGTTTAATTGCAAACATGATTGCTCACCACTCGTGATGTGGAAACGCTGGTAGCCCAATCAACGCAAATAGGAACGCAAATGATCCGACTCAGCACAGCGGCCATACCGGTGGTGGTGTGTCTCTCGTTAGCCACGGCGACTACTCTGCACGCACAGGAGAGGGCGCGGACGGGCATGTGGGAGACCGCAATAACTGACTCCGGGCAGACGACCACGGTCAGCGTCTGCATGAAATCAGCGGATTGGGCGATGGTCAACGGGTCTCCGGCCATGGCCCGCGCCGAGACAGAAAAAACACTATCGAAAAGCGGTTGTACGGTCAAAGATTTCAAATTGGACAGTAGCACCGTAACGCAAACTCTTGTCTGCGGAAGCAGCACAATCAGCACGGAGACTAAGTTTCTTAGCCGCGACAGCAACGAGTCGAAGGTGACTTCCACGAGTGGCGGATCCACCGCGGTGTCGTATACGAAGTCGCGGAGAACCGGAGATTGTTAAGTAGGGGTGGTGTCCTGGCGCAAAATGACAAGCAGGAAGCCGAAACGAAGCGAACGCTAGCGATCTTCGTCTCGGCGGCTATTCTCGGCTGTGCCAATTCAGGCGTGGCTCCGCAGGACCAGATGCGTACATGATCGTAAAGTCCGAGTGGGGGTTCACGTCCGGCTCAGTTCACAAGGCCAGACTGCTGCAACAGGCGTCGGACTACTGCAAGAGGATCGGTTAGCGGATGGTCGTGAACAGCACGAACGAGAATGACGTGGCTCTCGGAAAGACGCCTGCGGCCGAAGTTCAGTTCCGCTGCCTTTCTCCGAGCAACTTTGCGTCGCCGCAATCGGCCCTTCCAAAGCAGTAAGCGCCGGTAACTCTCGGCCAGTACGGTGCGCCCATTTCTTTGGCGTAGCCGCAGTCCACTACGTGGTGGCGGCGAAGGATGCGGGGAGTTCCCACTTGCACGAACGGTAGGCACGGATACCTTGCGGCTGTCACAGTTGCGCGACTCGGTGGGCGCGAAGAAAGGATGACTGATGAAGACCGCTTCCCTGACCCTGGGCGTTCTCGCCATCGGCGTCTCGATGCTCGCCACGCCGATGGCGACGGCTCAGAGCACTGAGATCGCTGCTCCCGCGGACTACAAGCGCCTCAAGCTCGGCCTCTGGGAGGAAACGCGGCGCTCCGAGGCGCCTTCGGCTCCGGCCATCGACCCGGCCGCCATCGACATGAGCCAGTTCACGCCGGAGGAGCGAGCACGGGTTGGCGCCGTTCTCAAGCGGCAGCAGCAAGAGCGGGCCGCCCGGGGCGACGCGCCGCGGGTCAGCACGCGCACCAAGCGCAGCTGCCTTACCGCGGAGAAGCTGGACCGCGAATGGTCGAAGACATGGGGCGACGACAGAAGCGACAGGAACGTGCAGTGCAAGCGCAAGGTCATACAAAGCAGTGCGAGCCGACTGGCTGTAACTGGCGAATGCACGGTGGCCGATGCGGGCCCGAAAGCCGGGCCTCATGGCGGGGGCGGGAGCTTTCGGACCGAGATGGTCTTCGAGATCAAATCGCCCGAGTCCACGTCGGCCTCGATCTCGACCGACGGGCAGATGGGCAACGTGCCCCTGAAACGCCGCGAGGTCGTCGAGGCGCGCTGGGTCGGCGCTGAATGCGGCAACATCAAGTGACCTGAC
Source organism: Burkholderiales bacterium (assembly GCA_038231215.1). Taxonomy (GTDB): domain Bacteria; phylum Pseudomonadota; class Gammaproteobacteria; order Burkholderiales; family Burkholderiaceae_C; genus Schlegelella_A. The sequence continues at coordinate 61,137 of JBBRLS010000006.1, forward strand.
GGGCCGCAGGGATCCGCTGGCACGCAGGCTGCGGCGTGGCCGCCGCCGGCACCCTGCGGCAGACGGGCTGCGGAGGATTCGGGGGCGCAGCACGCCTTCGGTACGGTTCCAGCAGATGCAAGCATCGGGAATGGTTAAGCGACCTCAGCCACGACCGCTGGCGAGGCGATCCATGGACTCATCACGGGTAGCGAGCCGGTTGGGATGCTCATCCTGGCTTTCGCCGCGCTCTAGCTCGCGGTAAACGGATCAGTCCTGAGTCCGCGACCGCTTCCGATCGGCGCGAACTTCACGAGTCGACCCTCAGTAGCCCTTCGCCCGTTCTTGAAGTTGTCTTTCGAGCCGCGTCAAGACTTTGCCTGCTTTCGCGCCCACAGCGCCACGATCTCTCTGTGATGCGGGATGTTCGTCAGGAACATCTGCCGCAGCGCAGCGTCGCTGATGGCGTCAGCCTGGGCCATCAGCGCGCGGTGGGCGCGTTGCAGCCAAGCGGCGGCGCAGGGGTCGCCCGCTGCGGCGAGCATGCGGTGGACGGTGAGTTCGATCAGGCGGGGTTGCTCGGCGCCGTCGAAGTTGCCGGCCGCAGCCTCAGCGGCATCGGTAAGGCCAGGTTCGGCCGCGGCGGCGGGGCCCTCTGCTTCGTTCGCCTGCGCGCCCGCTCCGGCGTGCGACAGCAGCAAGTTCACCTCACGCATCGCGCTGTCGAGATCACCCTGCGCCAACGCCAGCCCCGCCAGGCCGGCGCTCGCATCAAAGCGCACGCCGAAGCCGATTTCCTGGGCTACGTCGCGCGCCTTAGCGTAAGCCTTCGCCGCTGGGGCCAACCGGCCCAGTGCCGCTTCGGCGTCGCCCAAACGGAACGAGGCGATCGCCTCCCAGTCACGCGCCTGCAGCGCCACCGCGGTGTCCAGCGCACTGCGCGCCAAGGCCAGCGCCCGGGCATCGTCGCGCTGCCGCAGCGCTAACAGCGACAAGTTGCACAAAATCGCGCACTCAATCAGTCGGTCGCCGTTCTGGCGGGTCAGCCGTAGCCCCTCTTCCATGTCGCGCCGGGCTGCGGCCAGGTCGCCCAGGTTCAGCCAGCCGGCCCCGACGTTGACCAGCGAAATCGCTTCGCTTCGCCGGTCGCCCGCTTGCCGGAACAAGTTCAGGTTTTCGCGGTCCAGTTCGTGCGAGCGCACCGGGTCGTCCCGGCGCTGAGCCAGCACCGCAAGACTGTTGAGGCAGAAGGCCTGCGGCTTCAGCAGCCCCCACGCTCTCGCCTCGTCCAAGGTCTGCTGCAACACCGCCTGCGCGTCGTCCCACCGGCCCTGGTTCACCATCGCCATGCCCCCCAGCCTTAGGCTGAGCAGCCGCAGTTCTTGAAGGCCACCTTCGGTATCCGCTGGCCCGGGGCTGTGCGTCCGGCTGGCCAGCGCCGTGTCGATCAGCGCCACAGCCCGCCAAGCTGACTGTTCACAGTCGCCCCACGCGGCCATTCGCATCGCGCGGTAGGCGCGCCGAAAAGCGGCATAAGCCCGCCGGACGTCATCGCCCAGCGCCTCGGCGACGCGGTCCATGGCATCGAGGTCCGCCCCCTGGGAATCGCGCTCGCCCAGGACCTCCAAGGTCCGCTCGCGCGCTTGCAGCAGCCGCCAGCGCAAGGGTGCCTGTGCCTCCGCGTGGCTCGGGCTGTCGCCGGCCCGGTCCAGCAGCGCGAGGGCTAGGCTCACATGTTCCAGCGCCGCCACATGCGCCAGTCGGCCGGCCGCATGTTCGGCCGCGCGAGCATGGAACTCGGCTGCGTTGGCCTCGTCGCCGGCTTCTGCGTAATGCTGCGCCGTCAGCCCCAGGAAGTCACCCGCGCGGGCGCTGTGGCTCTGGCTCTGCGCGGCCAGCCAGTCGGCCAGCTTGCCGTGAAGCAGCCTCCTTTGGCGCTTGAGCACGGTGCCGTATGTCACCTGGTGCAGGATCGCGTGCTTGAAGGCGTACTCGCGCAGGCCATCGGGTTCGGCGTCGTGGCGCTGCAGCGCCAGCTCGCGCTGCACCAGGCGCGGTAGCGTGGCCTCGGTCTGTGCGTCCAGCGCAGCGAGCGCCCGGTCCCAGAACACTTGCCCTATGACGCTGGCCTCCTGCAGCGTCAGCCGTTCGTCGGCGGGCAGGCCATCGAGCCGGGCCTGCAGCACGCCGGTAAGCGTGGACGGGACCTTAGTCGACAGCAGCCGCTCGGCGTTGAGTCGCCAGGGGTCGCCCGAGGTGTCGATCGCGCCATGGTCGATCAGCATGCGCACCAGCTCTTCCATGTAGAAGGGGTTGCCCTCCGCGCGGCCCGTGATCAGCGCTGTGAGCGTCGCTGGCACTTCAAGCAGCTTCCTCAGCAGTTCGTTGGCCAGCTCGTCGCTGGCCTGCCTGTCGAGCGGGTGCAGGTCGATGCGTTCGTGCCGGCCTTCGGTACTGCGCCAATCGCTGCGCCGCTCGAACAGCGTGGGCCGCGTGAAGGCCAGCATCAGCATCGGCACGTCGCGGTTGACGTCGGCGAGGTAGTTCAGGAAGTCCAGGCTCTCGTTGTCGGCCCAGTGCAGGTCTTCGAGTTGCAGGATGACGGGCGAGCCACCGCTTGCGCTGACTCTGCGGAATATCTGCGCCGCTGCGTACTGGGCGCGGCTGCGGATTTGCTTGGGATCGTCCAGGATGCTGCGCAGGTGCGGGCTCTCCTTCCAGTCCAAACCGATCAGGTGGCCCAGCAGATGGGCGTGGCCTTGGGCGAACTCGGGCTCGTCGGCGAAGAGGGGCATCACGCCCTGTTCGATCTTCGCCTTGGCCTCAGCCAGGGTGTCGTCGTCACTGAGTTGCAGCCGCCAGGCGACGATGTCGCGCAGCAGGCCGAAGGGCTGGCCCTGGGTCTGCGGGGTGGCGCGGCCACGGAACAGGAAGACCTCCTCCGGGCGGTCATCGGTCCAGGCCTGGAACTCGTCGAGCAGGCGGCTCTTGCCGATGCCTGCCTCGGCGACCACGCTGACGGCGAGCAACTGGCGCTCAGTGAACAGGCGTTTGAAGGCGGTCTGGAGGGCCTCGAACTCGGCCTCGCGGCCGATCATGCGGGTGTCCACGCCCTCGATGCCGCGGGTGGAGCTATGGAAGGAGCGTGGCTTGGCCTTCACCACGAGGTAGCTGACGATGGGCTCGGCGATACCTTTGACGGCCAGCGGCTCGGGGGCGGAGACCTCGAACAGGCCGCGCACCTGGGCGTAGGTGTCATGGCTGATCCTCAAACCACCGGCGGGGGCGGTCTGCTCCATGCGCGCGGCGATGTTGACGGCCTGGCCACGGATGCTGCCGTCTTCGTCCACGCCACCGCCGAGCAGCACCCCTCCGGTGTGAATGCCGACGCGTACGTCGAAGCCGGCATGGGCGTGGGCCGCCTGTACTGCGGCGCCGAGTGTCTTGCCGAGTTCGAGCAGCGCCAAGCCGCAGCGCACGGCGCGCGGTGTGTCGTCCTCAGCCGCTTCGTCGGCGCCGAAGGCGGCCAGGATGCTGTCGCCAGCGTACTGCAGCACACGGCCGCGGTGGGCTTGTACGATGACGGTACCGCGCCGCAGAACGCCGTCCATCACGGCGCTGGTCTCCTCGGGGTCCAGACGCTGGCTCAGCGTCGTGGAGCCGACCACGTCGAGGAAGAGGATGCTGACTTGCCTGAGGGTCTGGGCGGGTTCGGGATCAAGCGCCGCTGTGGCCCGCAGGGAGGCGAGTCTGGCGTGCATGCCGGCCAGTGCGGAATCGACCACGGCGTCGCCCAGCAGCAGCCGCTGCGCCTCGATCGCGGCGATGCCTGCTTCAATTTGCATTTGTTCAGCAGTCATGGCGGCTTAGGATACCAATGGCGGTCATAACGACCACCTCGATTGCTGAACGCGACGACGTGGTTCGAACGACAGCTTCCTGGCGCCCGCTCAAACGGCTGCTTCTGGCCGGCAGTGTGAGTCCGAGGTCAAACCGGTAAGCTGACCTTCGACGCGCGGATCTGGGCCGGCCAAAGTCAGCTTGCGGCGACCCGGCTGGAAACCCGGTCCCGGCCAAAGCGGCCAGCGGCGAACGACTCCTTCAATCCGCGCAACCCGGCTCAGACGCCGAGTTCCTCGATCCGATCGGCGGCCCACGCGCCATGCGACCGCGCCACGACATCGCGTCCGATCGAGGGCCGGAGTCGGCGGGCGGTAGCATAAGCTTGCCGAGCTTCAAGGATGCGCCCCAGCGATTGGAGTGCAAGGGCTTGCAGCACTGGCGCGAGGTAGAGCTTTGAGTCGCGGGCTGCGCTCATACAGGCCTCCTCCAAGGCCTCTTCGGCATAACCGGCGCGAAGCAGAAACACGCCGAGCGCCCATCCCCAAAAGCCCAGGCGACGATCTTTTGGACTGATGCGCATGCCGTAGCGCATGGCCGAGATCCCGATGACCAGTTCCCCTCGCAAAGCATTGCTGGCACCCAGGGCCACGTGTGCCTGCGCGTTGCTCGGATCGCGAGCGAGCGCCCTTTCGAGGAGGCTCATGCCGAGGTCAATGTCGCCCAGATCGGCAAGCGCGCAACCCACGTACCCGAGCACACGCGAGTCTTCGTCGTCCAGGGCCAGCGCGCGTTCTGCAGCCTGGCGCACCTCGGCGATCACCGCTGCTGAAGGTTCGATGAGCCCGGTGTTCATGCCCAACGCGGTCAACACGGAAAATTGGGCGTGAGCCAGCGCAAAGGCGGGGTCGATCCCACAGGCGAGTTGCAGCTGATGACGCGCGCCATCGAGTGCGGTTTCGCCCCAGCCGTTGCGCGCCAGTTCGGCGGTGGCGCGGTGGAAGCAGCCCCAGGCGTTGACATCGTCGTTGCGACGCCGGTGGACGAGTTCGATTTCCGCAAGCGTGAGTTCCGGCTCCAGTTCGGCGATGATGCCGCGCGCAATCGCTTCCTGAAGATCCTCCGCGCCCCGTCGCTTGTGCTTGAAGCTGCCCGACCACAGCACGCGCCCCGACGACGCTTCGACGAGGCGCGTCGAGACCCGCACGTCGTCATCCGCCAGTCGGACGCTGCCTTCGACCACGTAGCGCACGTCGAGTCGTTGGGCAATCGACGAAAGACTCCCCCGCGTCTTGCGAAACTCGAACGACGACGAACTTGAAATCAGCAGAAAGCCGGCGACACGAGCGAGCAAGGCGATGACGTCTTCCACCAACCCATCGGCGAGAAACCCGATGGATGCATCCTCGGACAGCGCAGCAAAAGGAAGCACCGCAATCGACGCTTTGCCCGCGGAGCCTGCGGTTCGTTCGCCGCGTTCTGCCGTGGCGCTTCCGATTTCCGTCGACGCAGAGACGGCGGCGAGAGGCGATACGAATCGGTAGCCTCGCCCGGGAATGTTCATGAGCGCTTTGGCGCCAACCACTTTGCGCAGCGCAGCGATCTGTTGACGCAGATTGCTCTCCTCGACCACCAGACCGGGCCAGACGAGTTCGGACAGCTCGCCACTGCCGACAATGCGATCGCTGCGTTCGATCAAGGCGACCAGCAGGTCGAAAGCGCGGGCCCGGATCGGCTGCGGCCGGCCGTCGACCAGCAGGTTGCGCTTGCCGGTGTCTGCTTCAAACCTGTCAAAGACATAACGCATGGTGGGCCCGGGTCGAGGTGGAACAGGCCGCCCGGCCTGACCCCCGTGGGGCCCTGGCAGTGTCACATGCCCGCCTTCCCCCAAGAGCGCGGGACCTGTTCTATTCCTTGCTGCCCCAGGCAACGACGAACTCGCTGGGTAACCGGTATCGACTGCCGTCCCGATACATCTCGATCGACGCAAGGTACTCGGCGCGCACCGCAGCCCGGGTTGCATCGTCGAAGTGTGAGTAAGCAAGCGCGACCGGGCCGCCCAGGAATGCCGCATCGCACGCGGCTTGCGCGCCGGGATAGGTCAGCGTTGCAGGCAGCCGCTGGAAATCCACGTCCTTCAGACCTGCAGATCGGAACGCAAGCGCCAGCGCGTCGCCGGTGCCCAGACGAAAGAACATCGGACACACGTCCGAGCGGACGCGAGCATCGACGATCTCGAAGACTTCGGCCCCGACGCAAGCACGCCGCTCGCCCCACACCGATGCGACGGCGCGGCCGCCCGAACGCAGCAGCCGCGTCATCGCAGACAACGCTGTTTCCGGGTCTGGAACGTACATCAGGCCCAGACCGCAGAGCACCGTATCGAAATGCGTTGGTGGCAACAATGCGTCGAGGTTCTGTGCGTCGGCTCGAACAAAGCGGCATGTGGGGGCTCGCTCCCGAGCAATCGCGAGCATCGTTTCTGAGATGTCGGTGCCGATCACTTCGCCGGTGTCGGTGACCATCCGCGAAGCCGCCGCGGTGAGCACGCCCGAACCGCAGGCGACGTCGAGCACGCGCTGCCCGGGGCGCAAGCCGGCCCGTACCAGAACGAGCGATGTCGCCGGCTGCAAAGCGGAGAGCCAGCCGGCGTCGTAGTGGGGTGCGGCGCGGTCCCAGCCGGACCGTTGCACACGCAGTTGAAGCCGTGCGTCCATGGCCTTCAAGACACCACGCGCGGCGCGAAAACGACACGACCGCTGACGGGCTGCCCCGCCTTGAACATGCTGAGGTAAGGGCTGAGACGCTGGGCCTGGTCGAGCGCTTGCTGTACCTGCTCGCGGGGCGCGTCGCAGTCGAGATAGAGGGTATGGCGCAGCGCGACGTAGCCCGGGTGTTTGGTCAGGCCGAGCATGCCGCGGTGGTCGGAGTCGGCCTCGACCTCCACCTCGATGCTGCGCGGCTCGATACCGGCGCGCGCCAGCTGAACGCTGTAGCCCATCGCCAGGCAGCCGGCGAGCGCTGTACGGCCATGCACGCCGGGCGAGGGGCCCGCATTGGTGCCGCCCGAATCCCGCGGCAAGTCCATCGCGAATCGCCAATCGTCTTCGGCGGCTTCGCAGTGGACGCCGTCCACGACGCGCACGCGTGCCACGTTGGTGGCTAACGCCATGGCCGGGCGTTTGGAAAACACGTGATCCATGCGATCAAAGGCGTCGCGAAGACGTTGTGAGGTACTCATGACTGCTCCTGAATCGACAAGGTGATTCAGTCTCTCGTCGTGCGCCGAAAGACGCCATGAACGCCGCGTGAAAACCTGTGAAATCTAGCGCCCCCGTTCTGCCCGTTGACGACGGCTTTGTCGAACCCATTGCCGCGACCTGTAGTGCGGCAACGGGCCGAGAGTGACTCGTCGACCGCAGGAATTCCGGACATTCGATCGGGTGACGCCGCTGGGTGCGTCCGAAATGTCTGCTGCGCACCTAAGACCGGACGCTGACTTCACGTGCGCCTCTCTGTGCGCAGCGACCGCTGTGTGTCGTTGAGCGGAGTTAACAGGCTTGCCGCGACTGGCGGCAACCGCTGCATCGGCGCCACTCGTCGCGCCACCTTGGACGGCAACAACGGGAAGGGGCTCGAAGGCCAAGTGCTTCCAGAACGCGAGCTTTGCGGGGTTCTGTTTGAGGCCGGCGCAGACTCTGTCGACCTCGTCGTCGGTAAGGTTTGCGTCAAGCATCATCTGCTCGCTTCGGCCAAGCCATGGAGGGCTAGGTGTCCTGCAACACAAGGCCTGCGGCCACACATCGCCGACCTTGCCGCCCGGGTACGCGGACAATGGCCGACGATCACGAATTCGTCGCCACGCAAGCGCGCATTCACGCCTGCGTCGACTAGAGTGGGCAGCTCGTCGACGGGCCCTCCGGACGCGCGAAGAGGCACGCGTGACTGCCGTCCATCGCGGAGGCGTCCCATGTATTCCCGGGCACGATTGAGCTGTTCCTGGACGAGCTTCCGCACGCAATCGCGGCGAAGGACGACGCGGACTTGAACGCTGTGGATTTATGCAGCATCGTCCGGGGTCAATCCTGGGGACACTTTTGGGGCCGACAGGGGAACGACGGGGCAGACTTACCTATGACCGGGGCACCGAGGGGCATACGTTGACACGGGGCGAGATGGGTTTTCAACCCTCACCGCCCACCAACGATCCCGGTCCTGCATCCCGAACGACCCCGAGGCGCGCGCCAAGGCCCATGGGTCGAACGGGCCATCGCCCGTCCAACCGTCCGGGCCTACAGGTTCAGCGTCGAGGCGTTGTAGATCTGGAAGTTGCTGCCGTTCGTCGGCCCGAACTTGGGCGCCGGCGCGTACGCAGGTGGTATCGAGTAGCGCCCGTTCGCGTCCGCACCCTGAACGCTCGGTGTCCAGGTGTTGCCCACCGCGTTCACCGTCCGGCCCGTAGTGACGATGCTGTTGAACTGAGCGCCGGTGTTGCCGGTGAAGGTGTTGCCGCCCGGGCTGGCGGTGGTGCCCAGGTCGACTGTCGAGTCGCCGTACACCGTCAGGCCGCCTTCTGCACCGTTGTTCGACAACGTGCTGTTGCGCAGCGTGAGCGCACCGTTGCTCAAGGTGATGCCGCCGGCCGAGTTGCCGGTGAGGGTCAGATTATTCAGCGTGAGGCTCAAGGCGGGGCTGGCGCCGCTGAGCAAGTACATGCCACGCCCGTTGTTGATCAACGCCAGGCCGTCGGCCGTGAGGTTGCCGTTGGGACCGTTGATCTGGGCCGTCGCGATGGCGGTGCCGGCCATGCCGCTGATCGTGCTTTGCGTGAGCTGGATCGTCGGCACCTGCGTCGTGCCGGCACCGATGCAGATGGCCGCGTTGGAGCCGTTCGAGACCGTGGCGTGGTCCATCGAGAGCGTTCCGCCGCCAGAGACGACGATCGCGCCACCCGCAGCACAGTCCCCGGCATCGCCGACGTGATCGATCACGGTGCCGTTGCGCAAGACGACGGTGGTGCTGCCGGCGATCACCAAGGCCTGCTGCTTCAGGTTGCGCACGGTCACCGCGTCGAGCGTGAGCTTGCTGCTGCCGGTGGTGTTGAACATGCCGGGGCCGTATTGACCCTGGCCGAAGTTGTTGAAGTCGAAGGTGCCGGCCTGGACCAGCAACTCGGCCGTGCCGCTCAGGTTGAGCAGGCTGCCGCCTAGACTGGTCAGCGCGGTGTACTGGCCATTGGCGAGCAGGCCCGGCGTCATCACCGCCTTGACGTTGCCGCCGATGTTCATGGCGCCACCGCACTTGAACTGCACACCAGTGATCGCGAGCGTCGGCGTGCCGGTGGTGCTGGCGGCGCTGATGCTGCTGCAGCTCTGGCCCTGAATGTCGAACACCAGGCCGTTGAGTGTGGCCGAGCCGCTGGCGGTGAGCGTGACGAAGTTCAGGACCGCGGCACCGGGATGGGTGGCGCGCAGCGCGACGCCGTCGGGGATGATCGCGTTGTTGCTGCTCGGGTAGCTGCCGTCGGCCAGATACACGGCGCTGCCCGATGGCGCGCCCGTCATCGCCTTGCCGATCGTCTTGCACGGCGCGGCCTGCGCGCAACTGTTGGTGTCGAGGCCGGCGAGCGGGTCGACGAAGCGGTCGCCACTGGTGGCGACGACGACGCTGGTCTGCGCCGTCGGGCTGCCGATGACGTTGGTGGCTGTCAACGTGAACGTCGTGTTGCTCGTGACCGGCACCACTTTGCTCGTGCCGTTGACGATGCCGATCCCGTTGTCGATCGACACGCTGGTCGCTCCAATGGTCGCCCAGTCCAGCGTGACGTTGCCGCCGCCCACGGGTAGCGAGGCCGGCGTGGCGGTGAAGCTCGCGATGGTCGGCGCGCCTTCGAACATGCTGACGACGTTGGCGCCCTTGTTGCCTGCGGCGTCCCATGCGCGGGCGACGTAGTAGCGGCCGTAGATGTCGCTGAGCGGCATCGGTGGCGACGTCCAGGTGCTGTTGACGGCGGTGCCCGACGTGACGAACTGCGCCAGCCCGGTCTGCACGACGCTCATCACCTGGGTGACGGGGTCGACCACGTTCTCCCACTTGACGAGGGCGACCTTGATGACGCCAACGTCATCGGTCGCGTTCGCCGCAAGCGTGAGGGTGCCCATGCCGCCGCCGGTCGGCGTGACGGTCGAGCTGATGTGCACCACCGGGCGCACCTTGTCGAACAGCATGGCGTACACGCCGGGGCTGAGGAGATTGACCTTGATGCGGAGCTTGTCCTTGGCGGTGTTGAGCAGCGCCGCGAACTGACTGGGTGGCGTGATGGCGACGTTGGCGATCTGCGGCGCCGGCGGGGCCGGCACTTCGCAGGCATCCACATAGCCGTTGTAGACGCTGAGGTCGGCGCGAATCAGAAAGACCACGAACAAGCGGCCGCCGAGAGAGTCGGTCGCGCCGACCGCCTGGGCCTGCGGGCTGCCGCAGCGCCCACTGCTGCCGGGGCCCGCATAGCCGCCTGGGGTGGAGCCCGGGTCGTCGAACTTGTCGGTGTTGACGAAGTAGCAGATCGTGCCCACCGGTGGCGGCACGGCCACCACGGGCGGCGTGCCGCAGACGATGAGGTTGCCGCTCGTCAAGGGCGCAAGTGCGAGCGCGTGGGCTCGATGGTCCGCGGGGGCCCGTGCGGGTCCCTTCGGACCCGTACTGGCGACGTCGAGGGCACCGGCGGGCACGGCGATCTCGAGCGTGGCTTCGGTGGCCAGGGCGGTATCGGGCGCGTCGAGTCGGTAGGTGGTGCCGGGCACGATCAGCGGGTTCGCGGCGAAGCCTGCGGTCGTGGGCGTGAGGGCTACGTTGATGGTCGTGCCGATCGCCCCGGCGGGCACCGTGAGGGTGGCTTTCTGGTCGCTCGAGGTCACCGTCGCGCCGGCCGGGCCGACGTTGCCGGTCGCCGGCGGTGGCGTGCTGTCGCCACCACCGCCGCCGCAGGCAGCGAGCAGGGCGGCGAACAAGGTAGGCAACAGCGCGGCGGTGATCCAGCGTGTGGTGCGGCGGGTCGTGGTGGTGTGCATCGAGTCTCTCCCGGAGTCCAGCGAGTGCTGCGTTGTGCAGCGCTTGATGGCAAAGACGGAATCGGGGCTCGAAAGGGATCACGGCAGCGCCACGGCGCTGCTGTAGGTCAGTGCGACGCAGGCAGCGGGTCAGCTTGATCGACGGCCGTGTAGTGATCGGTCACGGTCGTGATCGGGCTTCCCTCGATCCGCTCCGGCGTGAGCGATGGCCGCGCACGCGGGCGAACAGCTTGGTCCGGCCGGCGAGGGTGAACCGAGAAGGACGGATTTCAGGGCCGAAATGGGTCGCGCAGGCCGCTCACGGTCGGCAGTGCAAGCCTTTGCCGGTGCGAATCTTGTCGAGATCGGCGCGAAAGCTCGCCAGTTCGGCGCCCAGCCGCTTGTCATCGGAGTGGTCGCGCTCGATGGCGTGCAAGCCGAGATCGAATTCGCGCTGCGACTCGTCTGCGCGCCCCAGCGAGAGGTAAGCCGTTGACAGCATGAAATGCGCGACCACCACGTCGGGGTTCTTTTCGCCGACGTGCCGTTGCAGCCCGAGCAGCGCCTGTTGCAAGGCCGCCAGGCCGTCAGCAGGCCGGCCTTCACGGATCAGCAGTTGCCCGCGGTTGAGCCGGGCTTCGTCGACGTAGAGGTTGTCGTCGCCATGACGCAGCTGCGTGTAGCGAAGCAATTCATCGGCACCCTGCATTGCCTCGGCCGCCTTCCCATAGCTGCACGCAATCGGGGTGAGCATTGCGTAGGCAGAGAGCAACTCGTCGTTGTCGGCGTAGCGATCCCGGAGCAGTGCAATCGCGCGCAGCAAAGGATGCTCGTCCCAGGGCGGTTTGATCTCTTTCGAGTACATCACCGTGCCCTGCCAGCGCCACAGACGCGCCCGTTCGATCGAGCTGTAGTCGCCTGCGCGGTCGAGCAACACCTGGGCTTGCTCAAGTAGTTTTTCGGTTTCGGCGAGTTCGCCGAAATTGGCCAGCACGCCGGCCAGCATCACTTCAGCGGGTGCGCTGCGCGGGTCGTCGGGCCCGAAGCCTTGCTGCGCCGCGGCGAGCCGCCGGCGCGCCAGCGCAACGGTTTGCTTCGGGTCACCGGTGTCTGAATACAGCTCGACGAGTATCTGGAATACCTCATCGCGCACCTCCGGCTGCGCTGCGAGCGATTTGTCGACCCGGTCTGCACCGGCCGCCAGCACGTCGTTCACCGTGGCCTCACGTGACTCGGTTCCACTCGACTTCACTGAACTGCGCGCTTGTTCAAACAGATCGAGCAAGAAGCGCTTGACGGCAACTGCGCGCCCCGCTTCGCGCTCGGCCTCGTGCTGCTTCAACAGTGTGCCCGCCACGCCACCGATCACGGCGAGCGCGATCAACGCAGCAGCGCCTACGCCGAACCAATGCCGCCGCACGAACTTGGCGCTTCGGTACACCACGCTGTCGGGTCTTGCGGTGATCGGGCTTTGGTCTAGCGTGCGCTGCAAGTCGTCGGCCAGGTCAGGCACCGAGCGATAGCGGGCTGCTGGGTCGGCCTTGATCGCCTTGCCCACAACGACGGCCAGATCACCCCGCAGGCTCCTGCGCAAGGCGGCCACACTCGTCGAGCGTTCAACCGCAATTTGCGCCGTCGCATCGAGGTTGGCCGGCAGCGTCCACAGTGGGCGGGGCTCTTCGCTCAAGCGCGAGGCGAGCGGTGGGGTGGGCGTGCCTTGCTCGCCGAAGGGGCGTGAACCGCTGAGCAGTCCGTACAGCACCATACCCAATCCATACACGTCGGTGGCCGTGGTCACGGTGCCTCCGCTCAACTGCTCGGGGGACGCAAATGCGGGCGTCATCGCCGCGCCGGCAGAGCGCGTGAGCTCGGACAGATCGCCACCTAGCCCTGCTTCATCGGCCAGCAGCTTGGCCACGCCGAAATCGAGCAGCTTCACCTGCCCATCACTGGTGACGAAGATGTTCGACGGCTTCAGATCACGGTGCACCACCAGGTTTTCGTGCGCGTGGGCCACGGCCTGGCATACGACGAGAAATACGGCCACGCGCTGCGCCACGGTCAACCGGTGGCGATCGCAGTAGTGGTCAATGCGTTCGCCATCCACATATTCCAGCACCAGGTATCTCTCGCCCGATTCGGTGGAACCGGCATCGAGCAGGCGCGCAATGTGGGGGTGGCTCAGCCGGCCCAGCAACCGGCCTTCACGCGCAAAGCGGGCATTGGCGCCGGCATCGGCCACGGCCCACCGCAGCAGCTTGATCGCCGCCAGCCCCTCGTACATCCCATCGGTGCGCCGCGCCAGCCATACCTGGCCCATGCCGCCGCTGCCAATGAGCCGATCGATCTGCCAGGGGCCGAGACGCTTGCCGGCCAGACTGCTCTCGTCAGTCGCCGCAGCGTCGGAGGCCGCGGGCGCGCGAAGAAACGATCGCGCGTCGGCTGCTTGGTCGGCGGCGATCAGGCTTTCCACACGTGCATGCAGAGCCGGCTCGCGCAGCGCGAGCGCGCCCAACCAGGCGGCTCGTTCCGTCTCGGGCAGCGTGAGCCAGACGTCGAACTGCGACAAGGCGGCGCGCCACAGGTTAGGGACTGGGGTGGCGTCGTCGGCCATCGTGCACTACCTGAGCTGCTCGAACAGGAAGGCCCGCGCCTTGCGCCAGTCGCGCTTCACGGTGGGCACGGAGACAGCGAGCTCCTCGGCGATGTCGTCCTCGGTCATGCCGGCGAAGTAACGCATCTCGACGACCTGGAAGCAGCGGTCGTCGACCTGGCGCAGCGACTGCAACGCGTCGTTCAGGCGTGTGAAGTCTTCGGCCGCGATGGCCTGGCCCAGCACTCCGGTGTTGAGGGTGATCGGCGCTTCGCCGCCGCCGCGTTTGTCGGCCCGGCGTTCGCGCACATGGTCGATCAGCACGCTGCGCATCACGCTCGAGGCATAGGCGAAGAAAGCGCGCCGGTCGCGCATCGGCACCGCCTCGCGCCGCAGCATGCGCAGGTAGGCCTCATGGACCATGACCGAAGGGTTGAGCGACACCGCCGAGGCGCCGGCGAGGTGCGATCGTGCCAGCCGCAGCAACTCGGCATAGAGCAGTTTGTAGAGGCGCTCGCGGGCCTGCGTGTCGCCACCGACGGCCTGGTTGAGCACGATCGTGATGTCGCCCGGCGACGCTGCGCCGACATCGGCTGAGCCCGCCCGCGGCGGTTCGATCGTCATGACGGACAGCTCTGAAGGCCGGCGGCGCCGCGCTAGTCGTGGCGCGGCTTGATCGGCGTGTAGAGCTGGTCGGCTGCCGCCTCGGGCTTCATCAGTCGCCAGCGCTCGAGCGCGGCGAGATCGGTGACGGAGCGGCGCGCCTCGTCGGCCTTGATGATGATGTCGAGCTGCAGCACGCGGGCGACGCAGCGGGCGATCCACTCGTCGGTGTCGCGCACGTATTCTTCGGCGGTCTGCATGCGTTCGACCGGGATGCGCTCGGTGCGCTCGAAGCGTTCGGCGTTCTCGAAGCGGTCGGCCGGCGCGGCGGTCAAGCGGTTGCTCCGTATCGTCGCCTCGGCGTCGGCGGCCGCTTCGGGCGCGAACTGGCCGCGCGTCGGCCAGAGCTTCTCGGCCGCCTGCAGAAAGTCGGCCGGCTCGCTGCCGGTTTGCAGTTGGCTCATGCGCACGACGAAGCGGTCGATCCACTGCTCGCGTGTGACGTTGAACTCCATGGCGCTCATCCCTCTGCAGTGCCGGTCGCGGCGTCGGCACGTTGCCACACGCCGCCGACGAGAAGCTCGTGCGGGCCGAACTGCGCTTTGTATGCCATCTTGCCGCTCCGGTCGATCCAGTAGCCGAGGTAGACGTGGGCCAGATCGAGCAGCTTCGTCTGCTCGATCTGCCAGAGCACGTTGTAAGTGCCGTAACTCGTCTTCGGCTCGGGCTCGAAGAAGGTGTAGACGGCCGACAGGCCATCGTTCAGCACGTCGAGAATGGACACCATCTTCAGCGCGCCCGAGCCGTCGATCGACGGCTCGCGAAACTCGACGAGGCGCGAGTTGACGCGGCTTTGCAGCAGGAACTGCGTGTACTGGTCGATCGAGTCCTGGTCCATGCCGCCGCCGATGTGGCGGCCGGCCTGGTAGCGCAGGTAGAGCTGGTAGTGCTCGGCGACGAAGCCCAGGCGCAACACCCTCGCTTCGAGGTGGCCGTGCGCGCGCTGGGCGCGGCGCTGGCTGCGCGTCGGCACGAAGCCGGCGACCGGAACGCGCAGCGGCAGGCAGGCGCGGCAGCCGTCGCAATACGGCCGGTAGGTGAACATGCCGCTGCGCCGAAAGCCATTGGCGACGAGGCCAGAGTAAGCATCGGCGTGGATCAGGTGGCTGGGCGTGGCGACCTGCGAGCGCGCCATGCGGCCGGGGATGTAGCTGCACGGATAGGGCGCGGTCGCGTAGAACTGCAGCGAGGCGAGCGGAAGTTCTTTCGGGTGGGTCATGCAGCGTCCTGGGCGGCGCCGGTCGATAGGCCGAGCTGCCGCCACAGGTTCAAATCATAGGTCCAATCGACGATCGCAGGCATCGCCAATGCAGCCTCGAGATGGCTCATGAACTCGCCGCGCGGCAGCTCGTGGCCACCGAACGAGGCGAGATGCGAGGTGCGTTGCTGGCAGTCGATCGTCGCCACGCCGTGCCGGCGGCAGAAGGCGACGAGGGCGGCGAGTGCGATCTTCGACGCGTCGGTGCGCCGCGCGAACATCGATTCGCCGAAGAACATGCGGCCGAGCGAGACGCCGTAAAGACCGCCTACGAGTTCGCCGTCGATCCAGGTCTCGACGCTGTGCACGCGGCCCTCACGGTGCCACCCGGCGTAGGCCTCGATCATGTCGGCGACGATCCAGGTGCCCGACTGGCCGTCGCGCGGCGAACTCGCGCAGGCCTCGATGACGCGGCGGCAGGCGCTGTCGATGCGAATCTCGCAGCCGGGCGTGGCGATGAAGCGGCGGATCGTCTTCTTCAGCGAGCGCGCCAGCCTGAACTCCGCCGGCAACAGCACCATGCGCGGGTCGGGCGACCACCAGAGGACGGGCTGGCCCTCGCTGAACCAGGGAAAGATGCCTTTCCCGTAGGCCTCGGCGAGTCGCGCCGTGCCGAGCTCGCCGCCGGCCGCGACCAGTCCCGGTGCTTCGCTGGCCGGGCCGAGCGCCAGCCCCGCCTCGGGCAACGGGTCGTTCGTATCGCGCAGCCAGCGGATCACGTCGCACCGACCGGTGCGCGCGCGCAGGTGCCGGTCACACCGCCGCCGCGACCGGCTTCTTCTGCTTCAGCGCCACGCCGTTGCGCACGGCGATGATCTCGGCCAGGATGGAGACGGCGATCTCGGCCGGCGTGCGGCTGCCGATGTCGAGGCCGATCGGCCCGTGCAGGCGATCGATCTCGGCCGCGCTGAGGTCGAACAAGGCGAGCCTGTCCTTGCGCTTGGCGGTGTTGCCGCGCGAGCCGAGCGCGCCGACATAGAAGGCCGGCGACTTCAGCGCTTCGAGCAGGACCAGGTCGTCGAGCTTGGGGTCGTGCGTGACGGCGACGACGGCGGCGTGCGGGTCGAGCTGCATCTCGATCGCCAGGTCGTCGGGCATCGCCTTGCTGAAGGTCGTTCCCGGAACGTCCCAGCTCAAGCCGTATTCCTCGCGTGGATCGCAGACGACGACCTCGAAGTCGAGGCCGAGCGCCATCTGTGCCAGCGAGCGCGAAAGCTGCCCGGCGCCGATGATGAGCATGCGCCAGCGCGGCCCGAACAGGGCGCGCAGCGTCTTGCCGTCGAAGGCGAAGCCTTCGCCGCGTGCCGCCGCTTCGATGCGAACCGCGCCGCTCTCGAGGTCGAGCACCCGTGCGACGAGCTCGTGGCGCGTGGTGCGATCGAGCACGGCGTCGATCCATGCGGTGTCGAGCAAGGGCTCCTGGACCAGGCGCAGGTTGCCGCCGCAGGGCAGGCCGAAGCGCGCCGCTTCTTCCTTGGTCACGCCGTAGGCGATCAGCGAAGGCTTGCCGACGCGCTCGCCGTTGCGCACGCGATCGATGAGGTCGTCTTCGACGCAGCCGCCCGAGACCGAGCCGGCGACCTGGCCGTCGTCACGCATCGCCAACAGCGCGCCGGGCGGACGCGGCGCCGACCCCCAGGTCTCGATGACGGTGACGAGCCAGACGGCACGGCCTTCGCGACGCCAGTCGCGGGCCTGCACGAGCACCTGGAGGTCGAGGCTGTCCATCGCCTGCTATGGTACCCGCGGCGCAAAAAAAAGCCCGCGCTGGGCGGGCTTTCCTTCTATCGGGAAATCGTCATATCTTGCCCATGACGAGCAGGATCAGGACGATCACCAGAACGAGACCGAGGCCGCCGCTCGGGCCGTATCCCCAGCCTCTGCTGTAGCCCCAGTTCGGCAATGCGCCGACCAGAAACAACACCAGCACGATCAACAGAATGGTTCCAAGGGTCATCACGTTCTCCTTTTTCGCTTGGCTTCCGCGACCGCGGATTGCGTGACGGCAAGCGTAGGCCAGACGAGCCGCGGTCGCTCCGGGCGAGCAGACCGAAATGCTGTCGGCCCAGGACGTGTCCGGGCTGCCCCTGTCGTCCTACAAGAAGGGGCGAAGACGCTACTGCATGAACCAGCCGTGGCTCACGACGAGCGACTGTCCGGTCAGCGCATTGCTCGGGAAGCTGGCGAACAGGAGCGCGACCTCGGCGACGTCGGCGACGGTCGTGAACTCGCCGTCGACCGTCTCCTTCAGCATGACCTTCTTGATGACGTCGTCCTCGCTCATGTGTAGCGCCGCCGCCTGCTCGGGGATCTGCTTGTCGACGAGCGGCGTGCGCACGAAGCCGGGACAGATGACGTTGGCGCGCACGCCGCGCGTGCCGCCTTCCTTGGCGATCACCTTGGCCAGGCCGATCAGGCCGTGCTTGGCCGCGACGTAGGGCGCCTTCAGCATCGACGCTTCCTTGGAGTGCACCGATCCCATGTAGATGATCGAGCCGCCGCGGCCCGAGGCATACATGTGCGGCAGGCAGGCCTTGGTGGTGAGGAAGGCGCCGTCGAGGTGGATGGCGAGCATCTTCTTCCACTCGGCGAAGGGAAACTCCTCGAGTGGGTGGACGATCTGGATGCCGGCGTTGCTCACCAGCACGTCGACGCCGCCCCAGGCCGCGACGACCGCAGCGACTGCAGCATTGACCTGGTCTTCGCTGGTCACGTCGGCGGCCACCGCCATGGCGCTGGCGCCGGTCGCCTTGATCTCTTCGGCGACGGCCTGCGCCGCGACCATGTTCATGTCGGCGATCGCGACCTTGGCGCCCTCGCGCGCATAGGTGAGCGCAATTTCCTTGCCGATGCCGCTCGCGGCACCGGTGACGAAGCAGATCTTGTCCTGAAGCTTGTTGCTCATGTGGCGAGTGTCCTGGAGGTGGTGGTCGGGGTCACGGTCTTGTTGGCGGTCTGGCTCGTCGACGCGAAGTCGAAGACATGCACGCCGTGCGAAGGCAGTTCGCGCCGCGTCCAGCGCGGATCGCCCAGCGTCGATTGCGTGTCGCTCATGCCGGCCGACCAATGCTCGAGCATCGAGGTGCGCGAGAACTCGTAGTCCTTGGACTGGCTCTCGTAATGCTAGCTGCGATAGATCAGGTGGACGACCGAGACGGCCGCCTCGGCGGGCAACAGGGCCAGCGCCTTGGCATCGGGATCGTCCTGCAGGCTCTTCGGCAGCTTGGCGACGAGCCGCTTGGCTGCCTGCAGCGTCGCCTGGCGGCGCAGCTCGAACGTGGTGTTGAGGCGTGTCCGGCTCGAGAAGCGGATGTCCTTCTCGCGTTCGTTCGCCTCGCCGAGGTTCTTCGGCATTTCGCCGCGCGCCGCGAACAGGTCGACCTGGAAGACGAGGCGCGAACGTCGCCCCGGCTGGTCGAGCACGTATTGCAGCGGCGTGTTCGAGACGATGCCGCCGTCCCAGTAGAAATCGCCGTCGATCTCGATCGGCGGAAAGCCGGGCGGCAGGGCGCCGCTGGCCATGATGTGACGCGCGTCGAGCACGCCGCGATGCGAGGTATCGAAATACCTGAAGTTGCCCGAGGTCACGCTCACCGCGCCGACCGACAAGCGCACCTTGCCAGAGTTGAGCAGGTCGAAGTCGACGAGGCGTTCGAGCGTCTTCTTGAGCGGCTCCGTGTCGTAGTAGCTGATCGCGCCGGGTGTTCCCGGCGGCTGGAATGGCGCGGCAGGAACTCTCGGTGCGAAAAAGCCGGCGACGCCGAACAGCATGGCAATCGTCGCGTTGGTCTCGTTGACGGCGTCGCGCGCGCCGTCGTAGCGATGCAAGGGTTCGGGCAGCGCCGGCGGTGCGAAGGGAAAGTTCGAGACCGTGTCCCAGAACTCGCGCAGCCGCTCGACCCGCCGCTCGGGCAGGTTGCCGGCGATCAGCGCAGCGTTGATCGCGCCGATCGAGATGCCGGCCACCCAGTGCGGTGTCTGTCCCATCGCCGCCAGCGTCTCGTACACACCGGCCTGGTAGGCGCCGAGCGCGCCGCCGCCCTGAAGGACGAGGATGCACTCCTCGTGCGACGCCGCGCCGTTGCTTTTTGCGGCAACGACCGGCTTCGTTGCCGCACTGCCGCGACGCGTTCGCGTGGCCATCAATGACGCCAGCTGTCGTCGGCGCGGTCGAGCCGGCGCAGCAGGCCGGGCCAGATCAATCCGCCGGGCGCCGCGCCTAGCGTCACCATGCGCGCCTGCTCCGCGCTCGTGCGCACGATCTCCGGTGCAATGCCGATGAGCGCGCCGCTGGCGAGCGAGCCCGCGGCCTGGGCGCGGATCTGCACGGTGCAGCTCGTCTCGAAGGCATACATGGCCTGGAACGCGGCCGCCACGGTCGGCCCGACAGTGAGCAGGCCGTGATTGCGCAGCATGAGGAAGAATTTGTTGCCGAGGTCGGCCACGAGGCGCGGCTTTTCCTCGTCGTGCAGCGCCACGCCTTCATAGTCGTGATAGCCCAGGCTCGCCAGCACGAAGATCGAAAACTGCGAGATCGGCAAGAGGCCGTCTTTCTGCGCCGAGACGGCGACGCCATTCAGGGTGTGCGTGTGCATCACGCACTGGATGTCGTGACGCGCGGCATGCACGGCACTGTGGATGACGAAGCCGGCCGGGTTGATCGGGAAGGGCGTGTCCTGCAGCACCTTGCCCTCGATGTCGATCTTGACCAGGCTCGATGCCGTGATCTCTTCGAACATCAGGCCGTAGGGATTGATGAGGTAGTGCTCCGTGCCCGGAATCTTCGAAGTGATGTGCGTGAAGACGAGGTCGTCCCAGCGGAACATGGCGACCAGCCGGTACGCGGCGGCAAGGTCGAGGCGGGCCTGCCATTCGTCGGCCGAGACGCGGCCTTCGAGGCTGGTGATCATGCGCGAGAGTTCGGCGGGTGCATTCATCGCGGGCTCCTTGCGACGGCGGGGGTGAAAGTATCGCCCAGCGCCCGCGATGGGGTCGCACCCGGCACTCTCACGGGCCCGCCGACGAGCGGCCGGCCGCTCGTCGCCTGCTCAGGGCACGTCGACGTGTACGGTCACCGTCTGCAGCCGCTCGAGCAGCGCCTTGGTCTCGACGAGCGAGCTGTCGGTGCGCTTGCGGATGCCGGCGAGGCGCTGCACTTCCTTCTCGAACGTCGCGCTCGATTGCTCGAGGGCGATGATCCTCGCGGCGCCGCTTGCCCTGTCGTCCTTCAGTGCCTTGTTGGCGGCGCGCAAGGACTCGATCTGGATCTTGAGGCGCTTGGTGTGGCGCCAGGCGCGGCGCAGCCGCGGGTTCACGGTGCCGAAGAGGAACGCGAACACGAGCGCCGCCGCGAAGCAGATCGCAGCCAGCGACGCCAGGCCCATCAGCAGCAGCTTGACCTCGGCGGCGTAGATGGCGAGCTCGGTCGGCGTCACTGGGGAATGCAGTCGGTCATGGCGAAGGCCAATTTGCCACGGGAAGGCGGGCGGGGCGCGGCGCGCCGGAGTGCGCTTGCCAATTGCGACACGCTCGCCTGCCGACAAACGCGTAACGCTTTGCTACGCGAGAGGGTGGTCGCTTCGATGCGAGCGTGGCACGTCCCCGAGGGGATCTTGGCTGCAGTCACGTTCCAGATACACGCGAGGCGCACACTGGCCTGTTCCGCATCCGGAGTCGACACCATGAAATATCTCGCCATCGCTCTTGTCCTGCTCGGCGGCTGCGCCGTGAGCAACGGCGTCGTGCCAATGTCAAACGGCTCCTACACCGTCACGGCCGAGGCCAACTTCGGGCCGAACAAGGCCATCGAGGCGCGCAAGCTCGCGTTGGCCGAAGCAACCAAGACCTGCTCGGCGCAAGGCCGCGAGGTGGCCGTCATCAACCTGGACAACAGCGGCGACATCGGCCGCGCCGCCGGCCCGCTCGCGCTGCGCGGCGAAACCAAACTCGTATTCAGGTGCGTGACGCGGCAGCAGTAGGCGCGAAGCACTTCGCGTCGTTCGACGAGACGCCGCCCCGCGCCGCCGGAGCAATACAAGCTGGGCTCGCCGTGCTGCGAAATTCGCGGCGCAGCCCGCCGGTCAGGCGGCGCTCTTGAAACTTTCGAGGTGCCTTCGGGCGTCCTTCTTGCCCAGCGTCTTGAGGGCTGCGATGGCGGCCATGTGCTTGGCCCGGGGGCGGGCTTTGCCCTCCTCCCAGTTGTAGACCGACTGTCCTGAAGCACCGAGCAACAGGCCGCAGTCGTTCGCCGAAAGACCGAGGCGCCGCCGCTGTGAAGCGAGACCCTTGGCACTGAACCGGCTCGCATTCGAAGGCGCTTCGTCCTTGGAAGTCGGCGCAACCCGCGCGCTCGTCTTGCCCAGGCGGCGCAGTTGCTGCTCCAGGGCTTGAGTTCGCCGCTTGAGCGCGGCGATCTCGGCGCGGTACGTGCTGACCGCCTTTTTCATTCCCAAGGTTTCGCCGCGTACCTCTTTGCGAGCGACCCGAGAAATTTCTGTCTTTAGGAGGGATGCGATGTTTGGCATGGGCCGTATTGTGCCGCACTCGCCGGCATCGACCCGGAGCCGCCGTTCAGCGTGATTTCATCGCAGGCAAAGTTGGGTAACCGGCGTCCTGCATTTTGAGAAATGCGACGACCCGGACAGCCACGCGCCCGATTGCATGGCGCACCGGTGCCGATCGAGTCCTGCTAAGGTCAGGGCCGATGTCATCGCTGAAGCAAGACCTCGCCGCCTACGAACAGTGGCTGCGCAAACGCTGCGACGTGGTCGAGGCCGACCTGCAGGCCAAGCACGAGCGCATGCGCAGGAGCGCGTTCGACTTTCTCCGCGCGACCTACTTTCGCTGGGCTCGAGCCATCGAGTCGGCTTGCCCCGAACTGGGCGACGCGCCGCGGCTCGCTTGCGTCGGCGACATCCACCTCGAGAACTTCGGCACCTGGCGCGACGCCGACGCGCGCCTCGTCTGGGGAGTCAATGATTTCGACGAAGCCGCCGTCATGCCGTATGCGCTCGATCTCGTCCGGTTGACGACGAGCGTGCGGTTGGCGCCCGGCCATGCACTGGATGCGAAAGCCATTTGCGCGGCCATCCTTGCGGGCTATCGCGAAGGGCTGGCACGGCCGCGATCGGTATTGCTCGATGAGCATGCCCACTGGCTGCGCCCGTTCGCCGACGCCGGCCCCGGCGCGAACAAGAGTTTCTGGCGCGACATCGACGCCTGTCCCGACGCCAGCCCGCCGTCGGAGGTGCGGCGTGCGTTGAAGCAGAGCCTGCCCGAAGGGGCCGAGGTCTTGCGCTTTGCGTCGCGAAGAAAGGGCGGCGGCAGCCTCGGGCGGCCGCGCTTCGTGGTCGTCGCGCACTGGAACTCGGGACGCGTCGTGCGCGAGGCCAAGGCGCTGGTTCCTTCGGCCTGGAACTGGGCCCACGCTAGGAAGGGCCAGCGCAGCCGATTCATCGAGCTGGCCTACGGCAAGTACCGCTCGCCCGATCCGGAACTGCGTGCCGTGCCGGGCTACGTGGTCCGCCGCATCGCGCCCGATTCACGCAAGGTCGATATCGACGACGTCGAGCGACAGGGCCTGGGTTCGCGTCTCGTTTCGGCCATGGGCGCGGACCTCGGCGCCATTCATGCGGCCGACGCGAGGTCGTCGGCCGTCGCCGCGGACCTCGACGCGAGACCCGCTGCCTGGCTGTACAGCGCCGCGACTGCCGCGGCGCAGATGACGCAACGAGACTTCGAATCCTGGTGATTCCCCTTCAACGCGCGCCGCCGATGGCCAATAGGTTCGGATTCGTCGGCGTCGCAATGAGCGGCGGCACGCCGACGAAGGGCTGCTGCACGTCCTGCGTCGGTTGCGGGTGCGACAGCCAGGTCTCGTAGCGATCGGCGTTGGCACCGTAGCCGATCAGCATCTTGCCGTCGACGTCGGTCGAGACGGGGTAGCCATCGGCGGCCATCGTGCAGCGCGGAAACTTCGCGGCCTGATAGATGCCGACCACCTGGTCGCGCTGGCCGGCGACGCCCGAGCCGGCGCGCGTCTTCAGGCTCTCGGCCGTGGTCAGCGAAGCGCCGATGATGGATGCCCCCGCCGAAGGCCGCCGCGAAGACGCAGAAGCTCACGAAGGCCGAAGTCTTGAAGACTTTCGGAAAGCTGTCGCTGACCACCATGAAGGTAGATCTGTGACGCCCTTGTGACAGCTTGATGTATGGGCCGCGCCTACCAGAACGGCTTGCCCGAAGCGGCTCGCTTCAAGCTCTTGCGGCACCGCTCCGCGCTGGAGGGAAGCTGTGCTGTCAGCCAGCCGACATTGAACCAGGCCTTCGTCTCGCCGGCCTGGGTCGCGTCGCGCGCCATCCCGAGCGCCACGAAGAGGTCGATCCTGGCGCCCAACGCTTCCTGTGCGGGCTCGAGCCGGGCCAGGTAGCGGCGCACCGCGGGCGTGTCGTACAGCGAGGCCACCAGCTCGGCAAGATAGCGGAGGCGCTTGAGTCGCTTGCGGGTCTTGTGCTGCGCTTCGGGCGACAAGGCTTCGAAGCGCTTCGCGTCGCGCGCCAGCCGGCGACGCAGGGCGTCGAGGCGCACGCCGAGGTGACGCAAGACAAGCGGCGCGTCCGTCTCGCCCGATGCGGGGGTGGCACCGCCGGGGCGGCCCCTGGCATCGTCGGCAAGGGGACTCGGCGCCAGGACGAGCTCGAGGACGTCCATCAAGGCCTGTTGAAAGTCGTTCGCGCGCAGCGTCGCCACCGGATCGACGGGATCGGACGCGGGCGGGTGCAGGAGCGGCTCGGGCGAGCCGGCAGCGAGCAGTGCGGACTGCATCGATCCGGCGACCACCGAGCGATCGCGAAGCTCTCCCAGTTGCCGAAAGACCCGCGCCATGACGACTTCGAAGCTGCGGTCGAGCCCGGCTGCGAACCCTTGCAGCTCGCGCGAGACCGTGCGCAACCGGCGCAGGCCGACGCGCAACTGGTGAATCGCCTCGGCATCCGGCCGGCCGGCCGCGATCTCGCTGGCGTTGGCGGCCACCTGGTCGAAGCAGGACCGAAGCACGGAGCGCAGCACGTGCGTGGCGGACATCGAGGCCTTGAGCCGCGGCGCACGCGCTCGCGTCGCTGCCGGCGATACGGCATCGCCGGCAGCGAGCCGGGCGCCCCGGGCTGCCTTCGACAAGGTGCTCAGCCACACGCCGTGATCGTCGATCGCGGCGCGGCCGAAGGCGACCAAGGCTCGCGCGTCGCCGGCCTTCAGTTCGTACTCCAGCTCGCACACCGGTATCGCATGCTCGGCGGCACGAATCTCGCCCTTGTCGAAGGCGACTTCGACATTGGCGCCAAAGCCGTCGAGCATCGCGCTGCGTCTGACGATTCGGCTGGTGGACTGCAGGTCGAGCGGCGAGCCGACGACGCCGGCGTGCTTGAGGATCGATCGCAGCAACTCGCCACTTGCGGTGCCCCGATGCAAGCCCAGGTCGAGCGGCGGGCCGTCGCTGCCCCATCGGCCCGGCCGAGCGACCGTCTCCTCGCCGCGCTCGGCGACGTGTCGTCCGGGCGACTTCAGCGTCTGCTCCCAGACCCGGCCCGTGCGTCGCAGGCGAAGCGACAGTCCGGCACCCGCCAGGAGGCCCTGGTCGGTGTCGAAGTAGCGCGACTCGATCGTCGCGCGCGTCGAGGGCAGACGGCGCAGCGCCAGCTCGATGTCGTGCACGTGCGCGGGATCGACGGTGAATTTGAGTTCGGATTCGCTCATCGTTCGATAAAGGTGCGGCTGCGGTGCGAACCGACAAGGTCGACCTGCGTGGCGCAGCTTAGCGCCGGCGACCGTCGGCCGCATCCACGACCCGCTCGAGCAGTGCAAGCTGAGCCCGACTGCGATGTCATCACGGCGGGGCCGCGGCGTTCAGCAGGCCCCAGCTTCCCAGCACGCAGCTGATCACGGCGATCAACGTCAGTCGAAAGCGCAGGGGGAGCCAAGCCGCGGCGCCCTGGCGCGGATAGACCCGTCGATCGACGAGGAAGCACACCGAGAGCATCGCGGCGTGCAGCGCGAGTGCTGCAGCCACGGGCAGCATCAACGCGGCCCAGGAAGTGAGCGAGGGCACGACGCCCCACAGGAACAGTCCGGCCGGCGGCTGCGATGTCCGCAAGCCGAAGCCCCAGTGGATGCCGCCCAGGAAGGAGACCACCGTGGCGGCGTAGGCGCTCAGTGCGGCCGCCGCATGGTCCTGCGTGGCTGCGCGAGCGAGCAGCACCGCAGCCGCGCCGACCATGAACGGCAGCAGTGCGACATACCCCAGTCGCAATGCCACCGGCCGCAGATGAGGATCGGCCACGGTCAGCGGGCCTAAACCGCCAGCCCTTCATCGATCACGACTCGCGCGAGCGCTTGCTCGAACATCGTTCGTGCCACGCTGGTGACGTCGTGAAGGTGGCGATGCAGAGCGGCGTCGGTCTCGTTTTGCGAGAGGCACTCGGCGCTATATCGCTCGAAGCCCACCAACAGCGTCACGATTTCGGCCAGATGCCGCGGGCATTCGCAGGCGACCCGGGAAGGCGTCTCCGACAGCGAGACCAGCTCCGCATCGCTGTACAGCCTGGGGCCGGGCCGAGGACCGCTTGACTCGGGCTCGGGCAGCGGCCGCGGCATCGATGCGACGATCAGCCGCGCCAGCTCCCGGCCCGTGACAGGCTCTCGACGTACTGTCACGCCCGATGCGCGAAGCGCTTCCGCGGCGGCCTCGGCGCCGAACGAATAGACCACGACGACGGTCGGCGCGGGCACGTCGGCCCGAAGCGCGAGAACGCGCTCGGTCACCGACGCGTGCAGCGAAGCGACGTGGACGACAAGCACATCGGCGCCGTCGCATTCCGCCACCTCTCTTTGCGCGTGATCGAGATCGTCGAACACGAGGGCCACCGACGGCCGCAGCCGCCCCTCGAGCTTTTGCGCGAGGTCGCGGCCGACGACGAGTACCCGCTGCCCGCCCGACGACGGCTCGCGGTTGCCCGACGACAGGCGGACGAGCTCCTCGTGAGGAAGGCCCGCCACGGTCCCGATCGCGTGGCCCTCGAGCGTGAGCCGCTTGATCAGCCGCAAGCGCTGGACGTCGGCCATGGAATACGTCCGCTGGCCCGAGGGCGACCTGGGTGGCGAGACCACGCCGTAGCGATGTTCCCAGATGCGAAGGGTGGAGGGCGTGAGACCGGCCAGACGTGCCGCCGTCCCGCTACGCAACAGTGTTCGCCTGCTCGGTTCGTGGGCGTCTTTGAGCGTGTTCATTTGAGCGCTTTGGTAAGTTGCAATCACACAGGAGTGGCTTGTTGATTCGATATTGAAACGCTATTATGACATTTAATGACCTTAATATCGTATCAGAAACGTTTCATTCCGCGGAAGAGCGCTAGGATCTCTTTGCCATGCAGATACCGATCGCCCTTCCTGACACGCACGACAACGCCCTGACTGTCCACGACGACGGCGGCGCCGCGGTCGCCCGCGTCTTTCTCTCTTTGCGCCCGCTCTGGCGCAAGGCGCCGGTCGACTCCGATCGGTCGCTCCTCTTTACCCCCCTTCATCGAGCATCTCGTCGGCCGACGACCCCTGGTCACAGGGTGTGATTCGGCCTTCTTGCCCGGTTCGGACGTTCCGAGCCTTATCCCGTTCAGCAGCGACTGAACTCATCCCTCCCTCAGAAAGCTAAAGCCATGCACGACATCATCGATACCGCAGTCGCCGCGGGAAGTTTCAAGACCCTCGCTGCCGCGCTCACCGCGGCCAAACTCGTCGAGACGCTCAAGGGCGCCGGGCCGTTCACCGTCTTCGCCCCCACCGACGAAGCCTTCGCCAAGCTGCCCGCCGGCACCGTCGAGAGCCTCCTGAAAGACATCCCGAAGCTCACCGCGATCCTCACGTACCACGTGGTTCCGGGCACGGTGATGGCCTCCGACGTCATGGGGATGGATGGCCAGTCGGCCGCAACCGTCAACGGCGCCGCGCTGAAGATCAGCGTGAAGGACGGCGTCAAGCTCAATGGCTTGGCGAACGTCGTGAAGACCGACATCGAATGCAGCAACGGCGTCATCCACGTGATCGACTCGGTCCTGATTCCCGCCTGATCACCTTTGAAAGAACATTCCATGAAGAAGCTTTTCATCGTCGGCGCCATCGCGCTGGCCGCTGCCTCGGCGCAAGCCAAGGACATCGTCGACACCGCCGTCGGCGCTGGCAATTTCAAGACGCTGGTCACCGCGCTGCAAGCAGCCGGGCTCGTCGACACGCTCAAGGGCAAGGGTCCGTTCACCGTGTTCGCACCGACCGACGAGGCGTTCGCCAAGGTTCCGAAAGCGGATCTCGACGCGCTCCTGAAGGACAAGGCCAAGCTGACCTCGGTGCTGACCTATCACGTCGTGCCGGGCAAAGTCGTCTCGAAGGACATCAAGCCGGGCAAGGTCAAGACCGTGCAGGGCGCAGAGCTGACGATCGCCACGACCGGCGGCGTCACGGTCGACGCCGCGAAAGTCACCGCCGCCGATATCGAGGCTGACAACGGCGTCATCCACGTCATCGACTCCGTGCTGATGCCCAAGTAAGACCAGATGCATTCACCGGCCGATGCATCGTCCGGGAATCGCTGGCCGCCTCGCAATTGCGGGGCGGATTTCGTTGAAGAGAATCGCGCCAGGACGAGCGTCTGTCTTCGGCGAACCCAATTCCGTCAGCCCGTCGATTTGGAGAGATGACTCAGCGACCCCGGGCTCGAAGCTCGCGCAGCCTGGCCAGAATTCGCAGGCTGTATCCGTCGTCAGAGGTGCGCAGGCCGGCCAGTGCGTCTCGACGCAACTGCTCGGTACTGATCTCGTCGCGAAAGGCAGCGTCGTGATTCAAACGCTCCAGCAGAGTCGCGAGCTCAGCGGCGCTCAGGTCGCCATCCAGGAGCCGGGACGCTTCATTCATGCAGATCTCCTACCACCTGCGGTCCCGCGTGGGCCCGAGCAACTCACGCAACCCCGACGCGACGGCTTCACGGGCACGGTAGATATGTGATTTGACCGTGTTGACGGGCATCGCCAGTCTTTCAGAGATGCTGGCGTAGTCGAGCCCCTCGACCTCGCGCATCAGCAGGGCCGTGCGTTGGATGTCGGGCAGCGCTTCGACTTCGGCATCGATCCGCCCGAACATCTGGTGCGCCATGGCTTCTTCTTCGGGGCTGGGCGCGACGCGATGGCTTCTGCCGACGGCGTCTTCCACTGTGGCCTCACGCGGTTGGTCATCCATTCGATTCTGCGGGCTGCGAAGGTAGCTCTTGGCAATGTTACGGGCAATCGTAAAGAGCCAAGCCTGGAAACTGCCTGCCAGATCGAAACTCGCGAGTGCAAGGAAAACGCGCACGAAAACGTCCTGGGTCAGCTCTTCTGTAATTCGGTCGTCGCGCACGAAACGGCGGACAGTTGCGGCCACACGCCGCTGGTACTTGACCACCAGCACCTCGAATGCGACTTCCTCGCCGGCCAGGGCCTTGGCCACAAGCGCCGAGTCGACATCACCCAGCGGGTCATTGCCGCTCACTTGCCAGCCCTTGGGCCGGACAGCTGAGCTTCCTCGCTCAAAGCCCTGCCAATCCAGGCCCTCGATCGGTCCGTTGTCGACCGTGTCTGGTGCGCCATACGCAACGCACAAGAACAAGTTGCAGTTTCCACGAGATTAGCGGTCTCTTTTCTGTGTCGG
Source organism: Burkholderiales bacterium (assembly GCA_038231215.1). Lineage (GTDB taxonomy): Bacteria > Pseudomonadota > Gammaproteobacteria > Burkholderiales > Burkholderiaceae_C > Schlegelella_A. Next base: position 90,239 of record JBBRLS010000006.1, read on the forward strand.
CAGATCAGCGTGCAACTTTGCTTCATGCCCAGCGTAAAGCTTCGTACCGGGATGCGACGCATCGGGTAAGCCAGCAAGGAAATGAGACGTAGCTTTCTGTCCAGGAGTCTTGGGATGCCGGCACGGCAAACGCGAGGCCGCAACCGTTGTCCGCGGGTACGGGATATCAGGCGATTGCTGTGCTGTCTCGTGCGTGGCCCGATCTTGACAGATTGTGCCTGCATGCCCGGGTCCGCAGTGGTGGCGGCGCCCCAGGCGCTCGACCGCAGCCAAGCCACCGCCCAGCTCCGCGGCTCCCCAGCATCGAATCCCGGTGGCAGTCCAGAGGACTGTGCGAGAGAGAAACCACGGCACGGTCAGGACGATGTCGTCCGGTATCGGTTTGCCGTGATCTGAACCAAGGAACTTCGTGATCAAGTCAAAGGTAGTCACTTTCATGTTGAAGGCCATGGCCACGGGCGGGCTCATGGCAACCGCCTCCGCGCACGCGTCGGCGTCTGGAAACGCCACGCTCAACTCGAACGATTTCGTCGGCATTTCGTTTTGGGTCATCTCGATGGCGCTGATCGCTGCGACCGCGTTCTTCTTTCTGGAACGCGACCGGGTGGCAGCCAAGTGGAAAACGTCGCTGACCGTATCGGGCCTGGTGACGCTGGTCGCAGCCGTTCACTACTTCTACATGCGCGACGTATGGGTGTCGACAGGCGCCACGCCCACCGTCTTTCGCTACATCGACTGGCTCATCACGGTGCCGTTGCTGATGATCGAGTTCTATCTGATCCTGTCGGCCATCACCAAGGTCCCGGGTGGCGTTTTCTGGCGCTTGATGATCGGAACTCTGGTCATGTTGGTGGGCGGCTACCTGGGTGAGGCCGGGTACGTCGCCGCGTGGCCTGCATTCATCGTTGGCATGGTGGGCTGGGCCTTCATCCTGTACGAGATCTTTCTGGGCCAAGCCGGAAAGATCAACGCAGCGAACGCGCCACCCGCAGTTCAGTCGGCATTCAAGACGATGCGCCTGATCGTCACCTTCGGCTGGGCCATCTACCCCATCGGCTACTTCTTCGGCTACCTCACCGGCGCCGGCCCTGCAGACAGTGCGAACGCATTGAACATCATCTACAACGGTGCGGACGTTTTGAACAAGATCGCCTTCGGTCTGATCATCTGGTCAGTTGCCGTCAGCGAGTCAGAAGGCCTGTTCAAGAAGTAGGTCTTCCTCGCACTGGTGCGGCTGCCGCGCCAGTGCCGCGACGGCAGCACGCCTGCCGTCGCCACCGCGCGGTCTGCAGAGGAATCGTATGAAAGCATTGGTCATAGGCGCCGGGTTCGGCGGCATCGCCGCCGCGCTCCGTTTGCGCGCCAAGGGCTACGAGGTATCGCTGATCGACCGATGCCCCGGCCTGGGCGGCCGGGCGCAGGTCTTCGAGCGCAACGGCTTCAAGCACGACGCAGGGCCGACCGTGATCACGGCCCCCTTCCTGTTCGAGGAGCTGTTCGCGCTGTCGGGCGAAAAGATGTCCGACCACATCGAGCTGGTGCCGTTGACACCCTGGTACCGCTTCCACTTCGCCGACAACACTCAGTTCGACTACGGCGGAACACTCGACGAAACGCTCGCCGAAATTGCCCGCATCGAGCCGCAGGATTGCGACGGTTACCGCCGCCTGCTGGTGCAGTCAAAGCGCATCTTCGACGTCGGCTTCACCGAGCTGTCGGCGCAGCCATTCCACCGTTTCATGACCATGATCCGACAGATCCCGCGTCTGTTGGCGCTGCGCAGCCACGAGACCGTGTGGCAGCTGGTGGCCCGTCACCTGGTCAGCCCGAAGCTGCGCCAGGCTTTCTCGATCCAACCCTTGCTGGTGGGCGGCAACCCGTTCGACACCACCAGCATCTATGGCCTGATCCACTACCTTGAGCGGTCTTGGGGCGTGTACTTCGCCATGGGCGGCACAGGCGCCATCACGCGAGCACTGGGCGCGCTGATGTCGCGACAAGGCGTCGTCCTGCGCTTGAACACCACCGTCAAGCGCATCCACGTCGACCGAGGCGTGGCCACCGGCGTGACCCTGGCCGACGGGTCGTCGCTGAACGCCGATGTGATCGTCTCGAATGCCGACCCGGCCCATCTCTACGGCGCGATGATCAAGCCGGCCGAGCAGGCCATGAGCACCCGGCTGAAGCTCGCCGCGGCGCACTACTCGATGGGCCTGTTCGTCCTGTACTTCGGCACCACCCGCACCTACCCCGAGGTGGCGCACCACACCATCTGGCTCGGTGAACGTTACAGGGAATTGCTGACCGACATATTCGACCACAAGACGCTGTCGGACGACTTCTCGCTGTACCTGCATCGACCGACGGCCACCGACCCCAGCTTCGCGCCGGCCGGTTGCGACAGCTTCTACGTGCTTTGTCCCGTGCCCAACCTGAAGGGCCGGATCGATTGGGCGCTGGAAGGCCCGCGCCTGCAGGCGCGCATCGTGGCCGCGCTCGAAAGGACGATCCTGCCGGGCCTGTCGGCCTGCATCACGGCCGACTTCTTCATGACGCCGGAAAACTTCCGCCGCAACTACCTCAGCGCCCATGGCGCCGGCTTCTCGGTGGCGCCGCTGTTCCGGCAGTCGGCGTGGTTCCGGTTTCACAACCGCGCCGAAGGCGTCAGAAACCTGTACCTCGTGGGTGCCGGCACGCACCCCGGCGCCGGGCTCCCAGGGGTGCTGTGCTCTGCCAAGGTGGTGGATGCCTTGGTACCGGCCGTCCAAGACGTTGTGCGGCCGCTGCGCGCGGGCGAACAGGCGCGTGCGGTCGACGTCGCCTTGGTTTCGGCCTCGGCTGAAGCTGTGCTGGCATCCAAAGGCCGTTCTTTCCATTGGGCACGGCGGCTGATGGCGAAAGCCCCGGCGGCGCGAGCCACGCGGCTGTACGCTTTCTGCCGCTACATCGACGATCTGGCGGATGAGGGTGATGCGCGCCCCACCGCGACCGCCCGCGCCGAGCTGGCCGGCGTGGCGCGGGCCATGACAACCGGGGTGTCGGACCAGGCGTCCGTGAGTGATGCGCTGGCTCTGATGCGCGAGTGCGGCATCGCGCCCGCCCTGGTGTTGCAGCTGATCGCCGGGCTGGACTCCGACCTCGACGCGGTGCGCATGCCCGATGTCGACGCGCTGCTGCGCTATTGCTACCGGGTGGCGGGCACGGTGGGCCCGATGATGTGCGCGGCCCTTGGCGCAGACGACCCGCGGGCCCTTGCGCATGCCGTCGACCTGGGCATCGCGATGCAGCTCACCAACATCTGCCGCGACATCGCGGCAGATGCCCGGGCAGGGCGCCGTTACCTCCCGGCGTCACTGATCGGCGAAGTGGGGCCGCAGCAGCTGGTCGATCCGGCCGAGGCGCTGCGGCCCCCTCTTCGCCGGTGCGTGTCGGCGCTGCTCGACATCGCCGACCACTACTACCTCAGTGGCGAACGCGGCCTGTCGTACCTGCCGTTGGGATCGCGCATCGGCATCCTGGTGGCGGCGCGCGTGTACCGCGCCATCGGAACGCGCTTGCGGCAGCGCGATCTCGCCTACTGGCTCGAACGCGCGGTCGTGCCGACACACCAGAAGATCACGATCACCTTGTCAGCGTTGGCGAGCCTGGCCTTCCGGTCGTCGTTCTGGTGGCCGTCACAGCCCCACGACGCGGAGCTGCACGGGCCCTTGTCGGGCCTTCTCCCACCTTCGCTGCTGGGCGCTGCGCAACATGGCTGAGGCCGTCGACCTCATCGTGCTGGGTGGTGGCTGTGCCGGGCTGAGCCTGTGCAGGGAGCTCACTGCGCTCGGGCAGAGTTGCCCCCGAACCCTGGTCGTCGAGTCGCGCGGGCACTACGTCAATGACCGGACCTGGTGTTACTGGGGCGACGATGCGCTGCCGAACAAGCACCGGGTCCGCCACCGCTGGCACAGCATGCGTGTCAGGCACGCCGGCACAAGCGTCACGCTGGGCTGCGGCTCGACGCCGTACGAGATGTTGGCGGCCGAGGACTTCTACGCCGACGCGCAAGCAGCCATCGCAGCACACCCCCGCACTCGCCTGCAGTTGGACACCTCGGTGCTGGGCGAGCCCTTCAAGGTCGGGGGGCTGTGGCATGTTCGAACCTCTGCCGGAACGGTGTCGTCGGCGATGCTGGTGGACACCCGGCCCGCGCGGACGCCAGTGCGTGACGGGGCTGTGCTGTGGCAGTCCTTCTACGGGCACGAGATCGAATGCGGCGCAGCGGTGTTCGATCCGTTGTGCCTGGACCTCATGGACTTCTTGCCACCTCATGCAGACCATGTTCCGTTTGTCTACGTCTTGCCGGTATCGCCGACCCGGGCCCTGGTGGAAGTGACAGTTTTCGGGGCGCGTCCGCTAGCCCCGGCTGCGTTACGCCACAGCCTGGACAGGGCAGTTTCCCAGCGAACCGGTGCAGCGCCGAGCCAGGTGCTGCGGTCAGAACACGGCATCTTGCCGATGGGCCTCGTCAACCCACCGCGGCACCCTGACCCGAGCCGCGTCAGGGTGGGGCTGACGGCAGGCGCCGCCAGACCCAGCACCGGATACGCGTTCCAACGCATTCAGCGCTGGGCCCGGGAGTGCGCGCTGTCTGTCTCGACGAGTGGGTTGCCCGTCGGCCACCGGTCCGATCCCGCGCCGCTTCGCGCGATGGATCGCTTGTTCCTGGATGTTCTGCGCGCCGACCCACGAGGTGGCGGCCAGCTCTTCTTTTCACTGTTCAGTGATGCGCAAACGGCAAGAGTGATCCGCTTCCTGAGCGGTTCAGCGCGGGTCGAAGACGCGCTGGCCGTGGTGGCTGCCATGCCTTTCAAGCCCTTCATTCGGGCCGCTCTCACACCACGTTTCATGAAGCCAGGGCCTCGAGTCATCGGCCGGCTCGCGTGAGCATCGAGCGGCAAGGAATCGTCTTCAGCGCGACGGCCTGGGGGCTGTGTCTGAGTGTTGTTCTCCTCCCTGTGGCGCCGCCGCAGTCCGAGCTGCTGGCCCTGTCGATCGTGATCTTTCTGTTCGGCGTTCCTCACGGTGCGCTGGACACGGTGTATGCGCGCCAGCTTCATGGCATCGAATCGACCGCCAGCTGGGCCGCCTTCGGCCTGGCCTACCTGGCGATGGCAGCGCTCGTGGTGGGGCTGTGGGTGGTTGCGCCGGTTGTCTTCCTGATCGGGTTCCTGCTGAGCTCGGCACTCCACTTCAGTGGCGATCCGCAAGGCGAAACGGGGGCCGTGCGGCGAATCTTGTACGGCGGGTCCGTACTGATCTGCCCGGCCGTGTTGCACGCGCCGCAGGTACGCGAGTTGTATTCGATGCTGGCAGGGGCGGCCGCCGGCGACGCCGTCGTCACAGCCTCGCGTTGGATATCGGCGCCTTGGCTGATCGCGATGGCCATCGCGGCGCTGCGGAGCGCGAAAAGAGACTGGGTCGGCAGCCTGGAACTCGTTTCGGTCGCGGCCCTGATGACCCTGGTATCGCCGGTCCTGGCCTTCACGATGTTCTTTTGCGGCATGCACAGCGTGCGCCATGCGATGAGAACGCGGGACTACGCCCGCACCCCGACATGGAAACATCTGCTTCGAGTGGCCGCTCCTCCGATGTTGGTCACGGGGCTGCTGGCCATCGCCGGCTGGCAATTCCTGCAAGCATCGGATTTCTACGTCAGGTTGGTGCAGCTTGTCTTCGTCGGGCTTGCTGCGCTCACGGTGCCGCACATGATCCTCGTCGAACGGGTCCGATTCTCGAGCTGGACCGAAGGACACGCCAACGCGGAGTGAGTCCGGGTGCTGTCGGCGCCTCCGGCGTCAATACGTCAGCGCCGTGGCTTTGCCGTGAAATACCTGGTAGCTGAACACCGTATAGACCCCGATCACCGGAAGCACCACGCAGGCGCCAATGAAGATGATGAACAGGGATTCGGCACTGCTGGCTGCCTGCCAGATGGTCAACCGGTCAATGACCAACCACGGGAACATGCTGTAAGCCAGGCCGTAGAAGGCGAGCAGCAGAATTGCCACCGTACCTGCAAAGGGGACCCAGTCGCCATAGGCGTTGCCCGTTGCCAGCCGGGTCGGCAGTCGTTGCAACGAGCGCTCGACGATGAAGAAAATCAGCACCGTCGCCAACGGCACCGGCATCAGAAGCACCACATACGGGAGCGAGAACCAGCGGTCGAAGATGGCAGGGCTTATCAGCGGGGTCGCGGCCGAGATCGCAAGAATTCCCAGCGCTGTCCATTGCAGGCTTCGGCGTGCCCAACGAATGGCCCGCAATTGCAAGGCGCCGTCGGTCTTGATCACGAGCCAGGCCGCACCGAGCAGCGCGTAGGCCCCCGGCAAGCACAGCGCGATCAGCGCGGCAAAGCTGTTGGCCCATGCACCGGATTGAAAGCCGGTCACCCACAGGCCGAGCATGTACCCCTGAGCCAGGCTGGCAAGCACCGACCCGCCGTGGAATGCCCGGTTCCACAGCGCCTTGTGTTCCATGCCGGCCTTGGCGCGCAGGTCGAACGCGACTCCACGCAGGATCAGGCCGACGAGCATCAGCGTCACCGGCAGATACAGCGCACCCAGGATCACGCCATGCGCTTCGGGAAAGGCGACCAGCAGCACGCCGACGCCCAGGACCAACCAGGTTTCGTTGGCATCCCAAAAGGGCCCGATGGACGCCACCATGATGTCTTTGTCCGATTCGCCGGCGGCGCCCAGCAAGATGCCCACACCCAGGTCATAACCATCGAGGACCACGTAGATCAGCATCGCCAAGCCCATCACGAGCAGGAATGCCACGGGCAGCCAGCCGCCCGGCTGTTGCAGGTGCAGGCTGGCGTCGTTCATGACGGAACCAGACGCAGGGGCACTAAGAGACGGTCGATCCGTTTGCCGGCCAGCGCTGCCGCCGCTGGCGCTGCGTTGCGGGCGAGTCTGAACACGACCGCCACATAGGCAGCCGTCAGCAGCAGGTAGAGCGTGAGGTACATCGCCAGTGACAGGCCGATCATCGATGCCGGTACCGCGCCCGCTGCCTGCGCGGTGGTCAGCAATCCGTGCACCAGCCACGGTTGCCGTCCGACCTCGGTCGTGTACCAGCCGGCGACCAGCGCCACCCAGCCTGCGAAGGTCATCACGAGCAACGCTTTGGCCAACAGCGGCGTGGGGTGTGCCGTGCGGCGCAGTTGCCACCACGCGAGCCAGCTGGTCGCCAGCATCAGCAGCCCCATGCCCACCATCACACGAAACGAGTAGAAGACCGCCGCCACAGGTGGATGCGTGCCCTCGAACGCATCCAGCCCCTCGATTTCGCCGTCCAGACTGTGCGTGACGATCAGCGACGCGAGCTTGGGAATCTCGATCGCGAACCGCGTCTGCCTGGACTTTTCATCCGGCACTCCGAACAGCACCAACGGCGCACCGCGTTGTGTATGCCACGCGGCCTCGATGGCAGCGATCTTGGCCGGCTCGTACTCGCGCGTGTTGATGCCGTGCAGGTCACCCACGGCGATCTGCAACGGGATCAGCAATGCAGCCACCGTGACCGCCCCACGCAGGGTCAGAAGGACCTCCGCGCTGCGGTCGTTGCGCAGCCAGCGGTAGGCGCTGACCCCGGCCATCAGGAAGGCGCCCGTCAGCCCGGAGGCCAGCAGCATGTGCGCCAGCCGGTAAGGCATCGACGGATTGAAGACGACAGCCCACCAGTCGGTCGCGTACGCCACGCCAGAGCGCATTTCGAACCCGGCCGGCGTGTGCATCCAGGAATTGAGAACGATGATCCAGAAGGCCGACAGAGTGGTGCCGCCGGCCACCAGCACCGTCGCCATTGTGTGCACCCGGTTGCTGACGCGGCCGCTGCCAAACAGCATGATGCCGAGAAAAGTAGCTTCCAGGAAAAACGCGGTGAGCACCTCATAGGCTAGGAGCGGCCCGGCGATGTTGCCAACGGTGCGCATGAAGCCCGGCCAGTTGGTGCCGAACTGAAAGCTCATCGTCAGACCGCTCACCACGCCGAAGGCAAAGGTCAGCGCAAATACCTTCACCCACAGCTTGTAGGCTTGCATCCACGGGGTGCTGGATTCGAAGCCCGCACCCTGCGCGCGCACCGCGCGGTTGTGGCGCAGCTTGAGGTACAGCAATGCCCAGCCCAACGCGATGGAGATGGACGGGAACAAGATGTGGAATGTGATGTTGGCTGCGAACTGAACGCGTGCGAGCAAAAGAGGGTCCATGGCTTTCTCGTGAGTCGGGATCGGAGTCCGCGCTGGACTCCGCCCTGCTTTCTTTCAATACGCCGACGCGCTTCGAAAGTTGCAGTCGCGAGAGGGTGCGGACCCTGCCAGCCTGTGCGCGCAAGAACTGTGGTCGGGCGCAGGCTCGACAGTGCCTTGATGACGAACCCGGAAGCCTTCAGCGCATGACGCTTTCGCACAACGAGCGGATCAGCGCCATACAAGGCAGACTCTCCGGTATAGAGATCCGGAGTACGACATGACCATCGACCCTCGCTGCTGCGGTAGCGGAACTTGCATCGTGGACCCTGCGGGGCGCTGCTGGTGCGGCCAGCAATGGGATGGTCAAAAAATGTGCGCCGCGCCGCGCACAGAGCGCCAGGACACTGACGATCAACCCAAAAGCCAAGGCATCGCCAAGCAGCCGGACGCGTGATCTCGAAGCCTGAAGGCCGCGCGTCGGCTCCAACTCGTCAGAACAATTTGCCCTGAGCTCCCGGCGCGCCGCGTACGGCCTTGGTTCACTTGACCAGGGGCCTCACGGTCGTGAAACCGCCGTCCACCGCAATTACCTGCCCGGTGATGCGCGAGGCACCGTCGGACAACAACCAGGCGATGGTGTCGGCGACTTGCGCCGAGGTCTGCACGCCGCCCAGTGGGTACTGCTTGCCCGCGCCTTCGCGCATGGCGTCGGCGCGCAACATGCTGGCGGTCATCGGCGTCTCGGTCAGGCCGGGCGCAACCACGTTGACACGCAAGCCCGCGGCCGCGTAGGTGGCCGCCGCGCTTCGCGCCAGTGCTTCAACGCCGCCCTTGGCCGCAGCGATGGCCTCGTGGTTGGCCACGCCAATACGCGCCACCACGCTCGACACCAGCACTGCTGCGCCCGGTTGCCCGGACGAGCGCAGGGCTTCGATCCAGGCCTGAAGCATGAAGATGGCGCTGTCGAGGTTGATGCGCAGCACCTCGCGGATCTGCAGCGCCGTGCTTCGGTGCAGCGGTGCGATTAGCGTGCTGCCCACGCAGTGCGCGAGCAGCGACGGCGCGCTGCCGAGTTGCACCCGGCAGGCGGCCACGGCAGCCGCGGCGCCGTCGGGCGTGGTCGTGTCGGCGGCGATGTGGGCATCGGCATCAACGGCGGCCAGTGTTCCTGCGTCGCGCCCGACGGCCGCCACGCGGTGGCCGCAGGCGTGCAGGCGCGCCACCACCTCGCGGCCGATGCCGCCGCGCGCGCCGGTGACGAGTGCAATCCGGGGCTCGGACGGGGAGGGGGAAGGTGAATTCATGGCTGATCCTCGGTTCTTGGCTGTTCGGCGTGTCCGGTGTATTCGGACTGATCGAAAAGCGGCCCGCCCGATCCTTGGCCGACCCACGCAGACAGTCCGGGCAACTCATGCAAGCGTTTCACGCCACGTGTCGCACTCGTCCACCACTGCGAAAACGAGGCGCATGGGCGGTCGACTCGGGCGAACAGGCGCGGCGCCGGGCGTTGCGCCACGGTGGCGGGCAACAGGGCATCGACATGCGGGTCGGCCAGGGTCTGCACCGAGCGTGCGCCGGCCACCGCCAGCGCCGCGTCTTGCCGACTGCCGTACCAGCGAATCGGCGCCAGTTCGGCCATACGCGCAGCCACAAAAGCCCAGCGCGCCACGCTCCACGGCCACGCATCGTGGAAGTCCGACAACAGCAGCCCCACGCGCAAGCAGCCGGTGGGCAAGTCGCGCGGTGGCTCGTCCAGCGCCCAGGGGTGCACCAGCCAGACGTCGCGGCCTGCCACGTCGACCGCGCCGAGCGCGGCCGCGGGAACCATCTCGAGCGGCCGATGCAGCCGTTCGGGCTCATCGACGCCGTCGCCGTCGCCGTCGCCAAACACCGGTGCGCTCCACCTGCTGCGCGCGATGTCGTCCAGCGCGGCATAGGACCGGTCGATCACGCTGCCGCCGCTGTGCCAACGCGCCGGTGCGTAGCGAGCCACGTTGTCGGCATTGAAGAGATAGGGCTTGCTGCTGCCGGTGCCGGCCACCCATTGCCAACTGAGGTGGTTGCTGGCGAGGTCGCCGTCGAGCAGGTGGGTGTACAGCCAGTCGGCGCCGGCGCGCCAGTGCACCTTGCGCAGATGCACGACATAGCTGGCCAGCCACATGCGGGCATGGTTGTGCAAGGTGCCGGTGGCGTACAGCGTGCGCACTGCCACGTCGATGGCGGGCACCCCGGTGCGCGCCTGTCGGATGTCGGCCGGCAGCTCTCGCGCGTAAGCGTCGTCGGGCAGCGGCCCCGCGTGCAGCGATTGCAGGATGGCGTTGCCCCGATGCGCCCACACATGACGGAAGAACTCACGCCAGCCGAGCTCGAAGACAAACTTGTGCCGCACGTCCAGACGGTGCCGCGACGCCACCCCGGCCAGCACTTCGGGAAGCGTCACCAGGCCGTGCGTGATGTAGGGCGACAACTGCGTCACCGCACCCTCGATGGCATTGCGGCTGCGCGCGTAGTCGGCCGGCCGTACGGCAGCGATGCGTGCCAGCGCGGCGGCCCGGGTCGGCGCGAAAGCGGTGTTCAAGTTCATGGGCCCCCACCCACCTCGCCGCGGCGGATGGCCAGTGCGCGCTGCGTGACGGCTTGCCGTTGCGCGTCGCTCAGGCGCGCAACGTTCTTCACTTGCAGCGCCATGCGCGGGTTCTTCTGCAGCAGCGTCGCGTGGCGCATCAGGAAGTCCCAATACAGCGTCGTGTAAGGGCAGGCGCGCTCGCCTTCGCGCTGTGCGGGGTCGTAACGGCAGCCGGCGCAGGGCCCGCCCATGCGCTGGATGTACTTGCCGGTGGCGACATACGGTTTGCTGGCCATCAGGCCGCCATCGCCGTACTGGCTCATGCCCAGCGTGTTGGGCAGTTCGACCCATTCGACGGCGTCGACATACACCGCCAGATACCACTCGTGCACCTGCTGCGGCCGCACGCCCAGCAGCAGCGTGAACAGACCAGTCACCATCAGGCGCTGGATGTGGTGCGCGTAGCCGTGCTGCAGCGTCTGCAGCAAGGCGTCGCGCAGGCAGGCCATGTCGGTCTGTCCGGTCCAGTACCAGGCGGGCAGCGCTTGCTGCGCATCGAGGGCGTTGCGTTCGGCGTAGCCCGGCATCTGAGTCCAGTAGATGCCGCGCACGAATTCGCGCCAGCCCAGGATCTGGCGGATGAAGCCCTCCACGCTTTGCAGCGGCGCGCGGCCCTCGCGATACGCCGCCTCGGCGGCCCGCACCACTTCGCGCGGGTTCAGCAGCTTGAGGTTGAGCGCGGCCGAAAGGTGCGAGTGATACAGCCAGGGCTCGCCGGGCCACATCGCGTCTTCATAGCGGCCGAACAGCGGCAGGCGCTGATCGATGAACGAGTGCAGCGACAGCAGCGCCTGTTCGCGCGTGACCGGCCAGGCAAAGCTGTCCAGGTTGCCGGGGTGTTGCGCAAAGCGCGCGTTGACGAGTGCGATCACCTCGCGCGTCAGCGCATCGGGCGCGAAGCTGGCCCGTGCGGGCACGTCCACAGGCCCGTCGGGGCCGAAGGCTTCGCGGTTGTCGGCATCGAAGTTCCACTGGCCGCCTTCGGGTTCACCATCTTTCATCAACACGCCGTGGCGCCGACGCAGCTCGCGGTAGAAGTACTCCAGCCGCAGCGCCTTGCGCCCCTCGGCATGCGCCGCAAACTCGCGCACCGTGGTGAAAAAGTGGCGGTCTTCGCAGATCTCCAGCGCCAGCCCGGCAGCTTCGACCACGGCCTTGAGCGCTTGCCACACCCGCCAGTCGCCGGGTGCAGTCATCACCACGCGCTGCGGGGCGAGCGTGGTCAGGGCGGCTTGCAGTTCGGCCTGCAGGCTGCCGCGGTTGCCCGGGTCGTCCAGCCGGGTGTAGTGCAGGCTGCGGCGCGCGGCTCGCAGCGCCTGCGCGAAGTGCCGCATGGCGGCCAGGAAGAGGGCTGTGCGCTGCTTGCCGGACCACACGTGGGTCGACTCTTCGCTGGCTTCGGCCATCCATACTGCGTCTTGCGCTGGGTCGAAACCATCGAAAGCAGCGGCGTCCATGTCAAGCTGGTCGCCCAGCACAACGACAAGTGTTCTCACGCTGGCCAAGCCCGACTCAAGCGCGCGCCACCGCGGCGCGCGCCTTGCGGCAGGCTTCTGAACAGAACTTCACCTCGACCCAGTTGCGTGCCCAGCGCTTGCGCCAGGTCATCGCGCGGCCGCAGGCGGCGCAGGCCTTGCTGGGCAGCGACTGCTTGTTACCCTTGAAAGAGGGTGGCGTGGCGGGGTTCATCGGCGGCTCCTCATGGCAGCGCCCTAGCGGGCCCGTCAGCGCCGCGCGCGAAGGCAGCCAGGTAGTTGACCCGGGTGTCGCGACACCAGGAGGCCCGGTGCAGCACCGGCAGGTAGCGCATGCCGCGCAGATCGGTCTGCTGCAATCCAGCGCGGCCCACCGCAGCGGCCAGTTCGGCGGGACGCACGAAGCGCTGCCACTGATGGGTTCCGCGCGGCAGCACGCGCAGGATGTATTCGGCACCGACGATGGCAAGCGCAAAGCTCTTCCAGGTGCGGTCGATGGTGGATGCAAACAGCAGTCCGCCGGGGGCGACGCGGCGCGCCACGGTCTCGGCAAAGCCAGTGAAGTCGCTGACATGCTCGACCACCTCGAGTGCCAGTACCACGTCGAAGCGCTCTTCGTGACCGAGCGTCTGGGACGGGTCGCCGAGCCTGTACTCGACTGAGACCCCTTGCGCCGCGGCATGCAGCCGCGCCGCCGCCACGTTGCCGGGCGATGCGTCGATGCCTACGACGTGGGCTCCCAGCCGCGCCAGCGGTTCCGACAGAAGGCCGCCGCCGCAACCCACATCGAGGATGCGCAAGCCCGCCGCAGACGCTGCGCGCCCCGGCCCGAAGTGCGACTCGATTCGTTCGAGCAGGTAGCCCAGCCGCAAGGCGTTGACGACATGCAGCGGCCGCATCGGCCCACTGCTGTTCCACCAGGTCGTGCTGAGTCGGTTGAAGCGCTCGATCTCGGAATTGATCGCTGTCATGGGATGCCGTTCACACGTGGCGGCAGATGGCCACCGCGCCGCGCGAGCCCACGCCGACCATCCAGCCCCAGAGGCGCAGCACGACCCCTTTCTCGCCCCCGCCGCCGGCGGCTCGGGCTTCGTCGCGGTGCGCCACCTCGTCTGCCTGGCAGTCCATCAAGGTCCGGCGCAACCGCCCCAGCGGCGGCAGCAAGGCCAGGCGCTGGACCTGTTCCTGATAGTGACGATCGACGAAACGCTCGACGGCCTCGATCGTGCCGTATACCGCACGCGGCCCCAGAAGGGCGGGCAAGGCGCCCGTGAGCCACCCTGCCAGTTGCCACAGAGGCAACAGGCGGCTGCGATCCGCGCGCGGCAACCAGGATTCGATCTGCCGGAGATGGGCCTGTTCAGTGGCCAGGTGCCGCAGCGCGAAGGCGCGCAGTGCGGGGTCGCGCGTGAAGCTCAGCACCCCTCGGTAGATGCGTACGGCGCCGGCCTCGCCGGCGTGGTCGGTGCGCAGGTCGGCTACCACCTCTGCCGGCAGTTCGTGGCCCGGCGCGAAGGAGAAGTCGGCAGGGCGTGTGCACGCTGTATCGCAACTGCCGCCTGCCACGGGGAGACCTCCGTCGAAGTACACGGTGGGGGGCGGGTGGGGCGCTTCGGTCATCGACGAATCATAGACGAATGACTCATATCAAACGCAAAGTGGAGAAAATACCCGAAACGCAGCTCATAATACGACTCAAAGACAACCCAAATGGAGCGCCTATGGCTCTCAAGAAGCCATCCGTCACGGCTATCGAGCCGAAGTCAGCGCCGCCGCCCACCTTCCGCAGCGGCGCCGTGGCGCGCATGGCGCGCATGCCGGTGTCGACCCTGCGCATCTGGGAGCAGCGCTACCGGGCGGTGGGGCCGATCGCCGCGCCATCCGGGCACCGGCTCTATTCGGCTGCCGACGTCCAGCGCGTGCTGCTGTTGAGGCAGCTGACCGAGCAGGGGCATGCCATCGGCTCGATTGCCGCGCTGGACGCCGCGCAGTTGCAGCAAGTGGCCAGCACGCGCGGGGCCAGCCCTGCGGGCAAGGGAGTTCGGCCGGCACGACGGAGGGCAGCGCTGCGGCTGATCGTGGTCGGTCAGGCGCTGGCGCTGCGGCTGCAACGCCCTGCGGTCGTCCAACGCCTGGGACATCCCTGGCAGTTGACGGCGGTGTTCGAGTCGCTCGCCGAAGCAGCCCATGCTGCCTCTGGCGCCGCGGTCGATTTATTGCTGTGGCAAGCGCCGGGTCTGCAAGCCAGTGCGCTGCCAGAGCTGAAAGCTGCGCAAGACGCCTGGCGCGCTCGACAGGTGGTAGTGGCCTATCGCTTCGCAGGCGCAGCAGCGACGAATGCGTTTGCCGCTAGCGGTGCCATGGTGGTCCGCGAGCCGGCCGACGACGATGCGCTGGGCGCATGGGTGGCGTCGCTGCAAGGCTCGTTGGCGTCGGGCGCCGAAGCGCCGGACAGGCAGCCCGTGCCGCGAGATACGCCGGACTGGGCAGCGGGCGCTGTCGCGCCGCGTCGTTTTGACGATGCCGCCTTGACGGCGATCGCGGGCCTGTCATCGACGATTGCCTGCGAATGCCCCCGCCACGTGGCGGAATTGCTGATGCAGCTCTCGAACTTCGAGGACTACAGCGCAGACTGCGCCAACCGCAGCCCGGCCGATGCCGAGTTGCATGCCTACCTGCGGCGGGTCGCGGGCGCGTCGCGTGGCTTGTTCGAATCGGCACTGGAACGCGTGGCGCGCCAAGAGGGTTTGATGTTGCCTTGAAACCGGAGATCATCAGCATGTGGAAGTTTCTGTTCGGCCTGTGCCTGGTCACTGCTCCGATCACATCGATGGCCATTGAAGAACCGAGCTATGAAGTCGTGCAGCAACTGGACGGGGCGGAGGTGCGCCAGTACGCGCCCTATGTCGTGGCGCAGGTGCTGGTCAGCGGGCCCGCCGACCGGGCCGGCAACGAGGCGTTTCCGATCCTGGCCGGCTATATCTTCGGCAAGAACAAGGGCGACAGGAAGTTCGACATGACGGCGCCGGTGACCCAGGCCGCCGTACCCGTGAAACTCGACATGACGGCTCCGGTCACCCAGGCCGAGGCGCCCGGCGGCTACGTCGTGCAGTTCGTCCTGCCCAAGGGCATCACGCTTGCTACGGCGCCCGAGCCCGTCGATCCGAGAGTGCAGTTGCGGGAAGTGCCGGGCAGCCGTGTCGCCGTGATCCGCTACTCGGGGTTCTGGTCGCAGGCGAACTACGACGAGCACCTCGGCAAGCTCGAGGCCGCATTGCGCGCGGCACAGCTGCCTTGGGCGGGCAAGCCAACGCTCTCGCGCTACAACGCGCCGTTCACCCCGTGGTTCATGAGGCGCAACGAGATCTGGCTCACATTGGAGGCACCCGCACCAGGCGACGGCTCGCGCTAAGCGATCATTGCTCCCCATCAGGTACGTCCGATCGTTGGCGTGGGCAACTCGCGATCAGCCTGAACACAGCTCGATTGGAGGCGCCGCGCCGCACATCGGGTCATCGCTGAAAGGCGCGTCACCGCGACCGACAAAAGTGTTGTGCGCGTCAGGAGTTGCGTAAACGAGAATGCCGCGGTCTTCGGCAGGTTCTGCCGACTCGCATTTGTACGCTGCCGCACAGATTGCGCGCTCATTCGGGTTCAACATGAGCATCTGCGCTAGACAAAGGGGCGCATGTTTTCGACTGATCGTGAAGGCGTCCCTCGCTGTTTTCTGCCGACACTATCCTTCACGCAATTGAATCGAGGTGGACGATGGCGCCAACTGACTCCGGACTTCAAACCATGAGCAAGCCCCGCAAGAAGGGCCTCGCGCCCGAAGTTGAACTGCAAAAATGTCTGACGGGCATCAAGGGGTTTGACGAAATTACGGAAGGCGGTATTCCGAGAGACAGAATTACCTTGTTGTGCGGAGGCACCGGTACCGGAAAGACACTTCTTGGCGTCGATTTTTTGATCAACGGCGCGAGCCGCTACAACGAACCCGGCGTCTTCATGTCATTTGAGGAGACTGAAGACGAGTTGTACAAAGATGTGGCTTCGCTGAAATTGGACTTGCAAGGGCTCGTCGCTGAGAAGAAGATCCTTCTCGACTATGTTCTGCTCGAACGAAAAGATGTTCAGGAAGCAGGGGAATTCAATCTCGAAGGACTCTTTGTTCGACTTGAACTTGCTATCGATTCGATCAAGGCGAGGCGCGTCGTGCTGGATTCCATCGAATCATTGTTCGCCGGCGTCAGTGACGCGGGCATCCTGCGCCTCGAAATCAAGAGACTCTTTCGTTGGCTCAAGGACAAGAAAGTCACCGCACTGATCACCGGTGAACTGCAACAAGGCTCGTTCACCCGCAATGGCTTGGAGGAATACATTTCAGACTGCATCATCCTCGTGGACAACCGCGTCAGGGAACAGATTGCAACACGGCGAATTCGGGTCATCAAATATCGCGGCTCAAACCACGGAGCCAACGAATACCCGTTCGTCATCGACAAAGGTGGGCTTTCAGTCATCCCCATCACTTCTGCAGGCCTGGACCAACCGGGCACGGCGGAACGGGTGGCTACAGGCATCGCGTCACTGGACAAGTTATTCCAAGGTGGTGGATACACCAGGGGCAGCACCATTCTCGCATCGGGCACCGCGGGGACTGGCAAGACCAGTCTCGCAGCCGCTTTCGCGGTGGAGACGTGCAGGCGGGGGGAGCGGTGCCTTTTCTTGTCGTATGAAGAATCGTCGGGCCAACTCATCCAGAACTTGAGCTCTATCGGCTTCGACCTCGGGCCGCTAGTGAAGAAGGGGCTGTTGAAAATCGTATCCACCCGACCGTCGTTCTTTGGTCTGGAGATGCACCTGCTTGACTTGTACAAGCTAATAGCCGAATTCCAGCCAAGAGCCGTTGTCATTGATCCGCTGACCAGTCTCCTGGGGCAAGGGAACCGACTTGAGATTCAGTCCATGCTCACACGCATGATCGACGCCCTTAAATCCAAGGGCATCACTGGATTCTTTACTAGCCTGGTCGCTTCGACCGAGCAAAATGACACGAGCGGTGAAATTGGCGTATCGTCTTTGATTGACACGTGGATCGTCGTCAGGGAATTGGAAGAAAACGAGGGGCGACGTCGCATTCGCGGCATCTACATCGTCAAGTCGCGCGGCATGGGCCATTCCAGCGATGTTCACAAAATGATATTGAGCAATGACGGACTGTTGCTCGTGCCGATGGACGCCCACGCCACGGCAGGATCCAAGCAAAAAAGGAAGGTCGGGAAAAGTACCTCCACGAGTTAAAGATAAAAAAGCCTTAAAGAAATCCGACGAAGCATCCACAAGCATGAAAAAGTCGATTCCGACCTGCATAGTAGGGATTGGCGGCTCGGCGGGCGCCCTGAATGCATACAAGGCGCTATTGGATCATTTGCCAGCCGACACAGGCATGGCAGTCGTGATCATTTCGCATCTCAATCCAGACGCTTACAGCCAATTGGCTCAAATCCTGGCACGCCATACGAAGATGCCGGCGCTGGTCGCATCGGCTGGCATGCCTATCAGCGCGAACCATGTTTATGTGATCCCGGAAAACTCCGATCTAGAGGTTGAGAAATACAAGTTCAAGGTCATTTCGCCTCGGAGCCGAAGGAATGCGCAAATTGATCTGTTCTTTGCTTCGATCGCGGACGCCTTCGGCGACAGGGCGATCGGGGTCATCTTCTCTGGTTACGACGGGGACGGCACCGCAGGATGCAAGCACATCAAGGGAAAGGGCGGTATCACTTTTGCCCAGGACGAGTCCGCCGAGGTCGATGGCATGCCTCTAAGTGCGAAGGCCTCAAACTATGTGGATTTCGTTCTGCCGCCGGACAAGATTTCTGCGGCGCTTGTCAAGATCGGAACGCGCTTCGCTCGCACCGATTGAGCCGGCCAGTTCGCTTGCCGGCTGCGAAAAGACTGTGACGCGCCCGATCAAGAGTCCGCGGCCTTCCGCAGACTGGATTCGAGTCGCTTGTTGGCGGTGATGTCGACGACAGTGATGACCGCACCGTCGATCACTTTGTCCAGCCGGCGATACGGCATGATCCGCGCCGAGAACCGACGTCCATCGCGGGTCAGAGATCAGCATGGACGTCTCCTTCTGCATCGAGGCCCTGGAGGAGGCCTTCGCATGCATGCCATGGTCAGTCCGAGATCTTCAACTCCGACGAAGGCAGCCGGTTCACGAGCGAGGCCTTCACCGACAAGCTGTGTGTGCGCTGCCGCACGTTCAAAGCCCGGAACCCCTTGATATCCTGCCTGCTTTGGCTTGATCGAATGGTCTTGTATGCATTCCTTGCTCGACATCGCACCTCCGAAGCTCGCTGATGCCCGCTCCCTCTAGCCCAACGCAGGTCGGTCTCCCGCCGGGCGTTGCCGTCACGGGCGAAGGCGACCACCTTGCGCTCGAGGGCGTCCTCGACATACGCACGGTCGCGGCGGCGGAAGCGTCCCTCCAGCATTGGCAGCGGCAGCGCAAGTCCCGCGCGCTCGACATCGGCAAGCTCCGCGACATCGACACGCCGGGCGCATTGTTCCTCTGCGGGCTTCGTGCCAAAGGCGTGGAGTTGACCGGCATCCGGGCCGAGCACAAGAGCCTGCTCGATCTCATCTGCGGCCTGGAGCTGAAGCCGCTGCCCAAGCCGGCGACCATTCCGCGGTGGCGCCAGTTCGTCATCGACATCGGCAAGGGCGCGGACGACGCGTGGCGCGATACGCTCGACATCATCACGTTCATCGGCCGCGCCGCGAGCGCCACGGGCCACGCGCTGATGCATCCGGGTTCGCTGCCGCTGCCCGCGATCTCGCGCCAGGTCGCGGAAACGGGCGTCAATGCGCTGCCCATCGTCGGCGTCATGGCCATCATGATCAGCGTGGTCATCGGCTATCAGGGCGTTGCCCAGTTGCGCCCCTACGGCGGCGAGGACTTCACGATCAATCTGGTCGCGGTGTCGGTGCTGCGCGAGATGGGCGTGCTGATCACGGCGATCATGGTGGCCGGCCGCACGGGCGCCGCCTTCACCGCCGAGATCGGCGTGATGATGGCGCGCGAGGAAGTCGACGCGCTCAAGGTGATGGGCATCGAGCCGCTGCGAGTGCTGGTGGTGCCACGCGTGATCGGACTCATGATCACGCTGCCGCTTCTGGCGTTCTTCGCCGACATGATGGGTTTGCTCGGCGGGGCGGGGATCGCCCAGGTTCAGCTCGGGGTCTCGCCGGTGCAATACGTCGATCGGGTGCACCATGCGGTCGATCTCAGCGATCTCCTTGTCGGCCTCGTCAAGGCGCCGGTCTTCGCCTTTCTCATCGCCATCGTCGGCTGCATGCACGGACTGCGCGTGCGGGGCTCGGCGGAGAGCGTCGGCAAGGAGACCACCCGCTCCGTCGTCAAGGCCATCTTCTTGGTGATCGTGCTGGATGCGCTGTTCTCGGTCTTCTTCGAGAAGCTGGGCTGGTGAGTGCCGGTATGAGCGCCAGCCGCCAGCCGCATTCCGAACCGATCGTGTCTGCGCGCGGCATCGTCAACCGGTTCGGCGCGCAGGTGGTGCACGACAAGATCAACCTCGACGTCATGTCTGGTGAGATCCTCGGCATCGCGGGCGGCTCGGGCTCCGGGAAATCGGTCCTGCTGAAGACATTGATCGGCCTGCATCGACCGGATGCCGGAAAGGTGCTCCTCAACGGCAAGCCGATCGACGAGGTCGGCAACGCGGAAAAAGCGTCGCTGATCGGCGTGCTGTTCCAGCAGGGCGCGCTCTTCTCGTCGCTGTCGGTGGCGCAGAACATCATGTTCCCGATGCGCCAGCACACCGATCTGCCGCCGGAGCAGCAGGAGCGGATCGCGGCCATGAAGCTCGCATTGTCCGGTCTGCCGGCCGACACCGGCCTCAAGTTCCCATCGGAGCTTTCGGGCGGCATGGTGAAGCGCGCCGCGCTGGCGCGCTCGCTTGCGCTCGACCCGCGGATCCTCTTCCTCGACGAGCCGACTTCCGACCTGGATCCGATTGCCGCAAGCGGCATCGATGAGCTGATCCTGCAATTGAACAAGGCCCTCGGCATCACCGTCGTCATCGTGACCCACGACCTCACCACGCTGTTCACCGTCTGCCGCCGCGTCGCGATCCTGGTGGACAAGAAGATCACCGTCGACACGATTGACAAGCTGATGCATTCGCAACAGCCGTGGATACACGATTTCCTCCACGGAACGCGGGCGCAAGGCGCAATGAACGCAAGGAAGCACGCCCATGGAAACGGATAGGCACTACTTCATCGAAGGATTGTTCATCATCGGCTTTTCGATCGCCGCGATGCTCTTCGTCCTCTGGCTGGTGACGACCGGCCATCGCGACGACGCGCTCTACCGGATCCATTTCAACGAATCCGTGAGCGGGCTTGCGCTCGGCGACTCCGTCAAATATCACGGCGTCGATATCGGAACGGTCAAGGCAATAGGACTCGATGCCACCGATCCGCGCCGCGTTCAAGTGGATGTCTCGCTGCGCAAGGAAGCGCCGGTAAAAACCGATACCAGGGCCACCCTCGCGATGAAGGGCATCACGGGCGTCGTCTTCATCGAGCTCAACGGCGGCGCTGCCGATGCGAAGGAACTGGTGGCCTCGACGCCGGCAGGTCAGATCCCGGAAATTCCATCGGAAAAAAGCGCGCTTGCAGTCGTCCTCGAGCAGCTGCCGAAGATCATCGCCAAATTTTCCTCAATCGAAGACAAGGTCTCTAAGGTCGTGACCGAGGTCGGCGGCATCACGAAGCAAGTCAAGGAAGACCCGTCCGTGCTGCTCAGGGGACCCAAGGAAAAGCCCGCTCCCGGCAAGTAATTCCTTCAGCTCCGGTGCGTAACCGCCATCGGCCGTCGATCCGGTGAGGAGCATAGGAATTTCAAACGCCATCTTCGCTCGCGCGATGGGCAAGTCACCCCGGCTGTCGTGGCGCCAGGCCGCTGTGACGGGGGTCGTTTCCAGTGCCATCGGGCCGCGTGCTGCATCCGCCCGCGGGCCGGGGCCGCGGTCGCGCCCGGCTTGCAACTCCAGGTGCGTGAGAATGCGCTCGACCATCGGTGCTTCGACGATTGCCTCGATGATCTTGAGCCGCCGCCGCAGATCAGGGGGTGCCTGGGTCGATCCGAAGACCCGTCTGAGCAGCCCGACCACAGCGATACGCTGGATCGACAACGTAGAGCAGATCGCGGTGGCGTTGGGGCTGTCGATGCACGAGCTGTTCAAGCCGTATGTGGCGACCAGCACGCCTCGGCCTACCGAGACAAGGGGCAGGTGATGTCCGCATGCCGGTCGCGACTGGCAGCAGCCGACGCATTGCTGACACCAGGCTGGCGCGGCGAAGCGGCGAAGGGGAGCAACCGGTCGATCAGCGAAAAACGACAAAGGCCGCCGACCGGCCACGAGAATATTTCTGGCTCCCCGACCAGGGCTCGAACCTGGGACCTACGGATTAACAG
>JBBRLS010000007.1:0-105692 GCA_038231215.1 Burkholderiales bacterium
CAGGCATAGCAGGGCGAGGCCGCATCGCGCGTGTCGTAGACCGAGACCTGGCCGTCGAAGACGATCGCCGCGCCGGCGACGAGCGGCTTGCCGTGGCGCACGCTGGCCGCGTTGACGGCCTGCCGGGTCGCGAAGTTGTCGCTGCAGTCGACGACGACGTCGGCCTCTGCGACCAGCGCATCGAGCCGCTCGCCTTCGACGCGCTCGTTCAGCGCCGTCACTTCGACCTGCGGATTGATGTCGGCGATCGAGCGCGCCGCCGACATCGCCTTCGGTTCGCCGATGCGCGACAGATCGTGCGCGATCTGCCGCTGCAGGTTGGTCAGGTCGACGCGGTCGCCGTCGACGATCGTGATGCGGCCGACGCCGGCCGAGCCGAGGTAGAGCGCGACCGGCGAGCCGAGGCCGCCGGCGCCGATGACGAGCGCGTGCGCCGCGCCCAGGCGGGCCTGGCCCTCGATGCCGATGTCGTCGAGCAGCAGGTGGCGCGAATAGCGCAGCAGGTCGTCGTCGGTCATGTCGTCGTGCGCGGACATGCGCCGGGCAGAAACGCGAACGCCCGTGCAGGGCACGGGCGTCGGGAGCCGGGAACGGGGTCCTCGCTCAGTTCGTGGTCGCTTCGGCCTTGCGCTCGATCGCGGTCTTGCTCACCAGCACCGTCTTGCCCTTCAGACGGTTCAGCGCCTGGGCGAGCTGAAAGTCTTCGGGGCTGCCGAACTCGGGCGCGGGCTTGGGGGCGCCATTGCGCGCCGCTGTCGCTGCGTTCTCGGCTTCGAGCTTCTTGCGCGCTTCTTCGCGTGCCTTCTCTCGCGCCTCGTCCTTCTGCTCGGCGCCCTGACCGCTTTGCAGATGCTTCTCGAGGTCGGCCTCGCGCACGCGCAGGGCGGCGAAGAGGTTGCCTTCGGCGGTCTCGTCGAGCATCACGTCGGGAACGATGCCCTTGGCCTGGATCGAGGCGCCGCTTGGCGTGTAGTAGCGCGCCGTGGTGATCTTCAGCGCCGTGTCGGCGGAGAGCTGTCGCACCGTCTGCACCGAGCCCTTGCCGAAGGTCTGCGCACCCATGATGGTGGCGCGGTGGTAGTCCTGCAGCGCGCCGGCGACGATCTCGCTGGCCGAGGCCGAGCCTTCGTTGACGAGCACGACCAACGGCACCTTCTTCACCGCGTCGGGCAGACGCTTCAGCGGGTCGGTGTTGCCGCGACGCATGTAGTACTCGGGCGAGGCCTTGAAGGTGGCCTTGGAGTCGGCGATCTGACCGTTCGTGGTGACGACCACCGCATCGGCCGGCAGAAAGGCGGCGGAGATGGCGACCGCGCCTTCGAGCAGGCCGCCCGGGTCGTTGCGCAGGTCGAGCACGATGCCCTTCATGTTGGGCTCCTGCTTGAACAACTCGTCGACCTTCTTCGCGAAGTCCTCGACCGTGTGGTCCTGGAACTGGTTGACGCGAACCCACGCGTAGCCAGGCTCGATGACCTTGCCTCGCACGCTGATCAGCTTGATCTCTTCGCGGATGATGGTGACGGGGAAAGTGCGGTTCTCGGCCTTGCGGAACACCGTCAGCACGACGCGCGTGCTCGGCTCGCCGCGCATGCGCTTGACGGCCTGGTCGACCGAGAGGCCGCGCACCGGCGTGTCGTCGATCTTGGTGATGAGGTCGCCGCTTTTCAGTCCGGCGCGAAACGCGGGCGAGCCCTCGATCGGGCTGACGACCTTGACCAGGCCGTCTTCCATGCCCATCTCGATGCCGATGCCGACGAAGCGGCCGGTCGTCTGCTCGCGAAATTCCTTGAAGCTCTTCTTGTCGAAGTACTGCGAGTGCGGGTCGAGCCCGGCGACCATGCCGCCGATGGCGTCGCCGATGAGCTTTTTCTCGTCGACAGGCTCGACGTAATCGGTCTTGACCATGCCGAACACGGCGGCGAGTTGCTGCAGCTCTTCGATCGGCAGTTGTGCCATCGAGTTGCGGGCCGTCGCTTCGAGTTGCAACGTGGTCAGCGCCCCGGCCACCGCGCCGAGCACGAGCCAACCCGCGACTTTGAGTTTCACACCCATGAACGACCCCTTCGGATACCGTGCCGCTGACGATTCAGATGACGATTGACGCAATTTGCACCTCAGTATATTCGGCAAGCAATTTCAGAGCCTGTCGGGAGGCCGGAAGTTGCAGACGTTTTAACGGAAATACAAGAGGGAAACGTGGGTTGCCCCGCTGAACGGTACGCGGCGGCCACGAACGGTTCCCGAAACGGCGCTGTGACGTCCCTGGGTCGCAGCGGCACGCCCAATCCTTGCAAGCTCCTTTCAGGCCGTGGCGTAGCCGGCCGGATTGGCGAGCTGCCAGCGCCAACTGTCGGCGCACATCGCGTCGAGGTCGCGGCGGGCCTTCCAGCCCAACAGTCGCTCGGCCAGCGACGGGTCGGCGTAGCAGGCGGCAACGTCGCCGGGGCGGCGCGGCGCGATCTCGCAGGGCACGGCGCGCCCGCTGGCCCGCTCGAAGGCGCGCACCAGCTCGAGCACGCTGACGCCGCGGCCGGTGCCGAGATTGACGGTCATCGAGCCCGCGCCCGATTGCAGATGGCGCAGTGCCGCGACGTGTCCTTCGGCGAGGTCTTCGACGTGCAGGTAGTCGCGCACGCCGGTGCCGTCGGGCGTCTCGTAGTCGGCGCCGAAGACGCTCAGTTTTGCGCGCTTGCCGACGGCGACCTGGGCAATGAAAGGCATCAGGTTGTTCGGCGTGCCGCGCGGGTCTTCGCCGATCGTGCCGCTGGCGTGCGCGCCGACCGGGTTGAAGTAGCGCAGCACGGCGACGCGCCAGGCCGCGTCGGCGCGCTCCGCGTCGCGCAAGAGGGTCTCGCCGATCAGCTTGGTCTCGCCATAGGGATTGCCCGGCGCCAGCGCGGCATCTTCGAGGATGGGCAACGTACTCGGCTGTCCGTAGACGGTGGCGCTCGAGCTGAAGACGATCGCCTTGCAGCCATGACGCTGCATCGTCTCGGCGAGCGCGATCGTGCCGCCGACGTTGTTGGCGTAGTAGGCGAGCGGCCGCGCGACGCTCTCGCCCACCGCCTTCCACGCCGCGAAGTGGACGACGGCCTCGATCTTCCAGCGCGCGAACACGGCGTCGAGCGCGGCGCGGTCGGTGACGTCGGCCTCGGCGAACATCGAGACGTCGGCGCCGAGTGCGGCGAGACGGCGCAGGACCTCGGGCGAGCTGTTCGAGAAGTTGTCGAGGCCGGCGACGCGCAGGCCGGCCGCGTGCAGCGCGAGCCAGGTGTGCGAGCCGATGTAGCCGGTGGCGCCGGTGAGGAGGATCATGACTCCATCATGCCTTGACCCGCCCGGCCGTCCGTCCCGGCCAGAGCACGTGCGTCAGCCGGCGCGCAGTTCCCGCGCGAAGTAAGCCTCGAGCTGCCGCAGCGCGCCGCGCCGATCGTGGGCCGCCTCGAATCTCTCGCCCAGCGAGACCCGGATCGACACGAGCTCGGGCGGCACGCGCAACAGCGGCCACCCCTTCTTCAGATACGGTGACTCGGTGCGGATCAGGATCGTCTGGATCGGTACCTGGGCCAGCTTCGCGATCAGTGTAATGCCCGGCTTGAACGCGTTGACGGCGCAGCCCGAGGTCCGCGTTCCTTCCGGGAAAAGAATGACGACGTTGCCTTCGCGCAGCGCGGCGACGGCGTCGCGCACCAGTCCGCGGCCGCTGTCGTTGGGGATGTAGCTGGCGAGCCGGGCGCCGGGCCCGAGGAAGACGTTGCGCATCAGCCCGGCGCGCATGACGCAGACGCCGTGCGGCAGGTGCGCGACCACGATCATCGCGTCGAGCAGGGTCGGATGGTTGGCGGCGAGGATGAGGCCGCGCTTCTCGCTGCGCAGCGCGTCGAGCGCATCGGCGTCGATGCGCATCAGTCCGAGCCCTTGCGCGCTCGCCCAGCACGAGCGATAAATGAGCGAGACGCTGGCCCGCCCGACGCGAACCGCGAGCGCCTTGGGCAGCAAGAGCGCGATCGCCCGGGCGAAGCAACTCAGCAGCAGCAGGAGCAGGCCGAGTTGTCCGATGACGAACGCGAAGCAGATCTGTCGCCAGCGGCGCGCCACCCCCATGGGTCAGACCTCGGCGATCACTTTCAGCGAGTGGGGCCGCTCAGCGGCTGGAGTGCGTCGCCGGGGCGGCAGCACGCCACCAGGGCCTCGCCGAGCAGGTCGCGAAAGAGGATGTTGTCGGTGTCGCTCTGCCCGTCTTTCCGAGTGGCCCGGGCGAAGGCCAGTGCGTCGCGCATCGCCGCCAGCTCGATCGCCTGGGACCGGCACAGATGACGCTGGTCGCGCAGCGCGGCATGCAGGCTGTCGAGGGCGTCGACGCACTCCAGCACGACCGTCTTCAGCCGCGCTGCGTCGGTCGCCGCTTCGGCCGTCAGGCGAAGCCTCGCCTGCACGGCCTTGAATAGCTCGTCCCAGTCTTCGATCGAAAGGTCCAATCCGTCTCCCGGGATGCAAGCCGTGTTTTAGCGATTTCCCCCCGCCCGTCCGTGCGCCAGCGCACAGTGCGGCGTCGGGCGCTGGCAAGCCGCGGTCCCGCAGTCAGGGGAACTGCGCCCGGTAGGCCCGGCCATCGTGCGCGTAGCAAGTGCATGCCGCGCGTTCCAGGCCGCCGCGATCGACGACGGTCAGCTCGCCACGGCGATAGGCGATCAAGCCCTGGCGCTGCAGGGCACTCGCCGCGCCGGTGATGCCGACCCGTCGCACGCCCAGCATGTAGGCGAGAAATTCGTGTGTGATATGAAAGCTGTCGCTGTGCGCGCGGTCCTGGCTCATCAGCAGCCAGCGCGCCAGGCGCGGGCCGATCCGGTGAAACCTCAGGCACGCCGCGGACGTCGCGAGTTGAGCCATCAGCACGGCGACATAGCGCTGCATCTCGCGCCGCAGCGGCGCGCTGAGCGCCAGCTCGCGCCGGAAGGTGGCCCGGTCGACGCGCCAGGCCGTGCCCGCTCCCTGCACCAGGGCATGCAGGGGTGCGATCTCGACGCCCAGCGCGAGTTGCGCGCCCAGCATGCCTTCGCGGCCGATCATGCCGACCTCGACGCCGGGGCTTTCTTCGGTCATCGCCACCAGCGAGATGAAGCCCTCGGTCGGAAAGTAGACGTGGCGCGTCGCCGTGTCGGCCTCGTAGAGCACCGCGGCCAGCACCAGTTCGACCGGACGGCAGACCGCCAGCAGGCGCTGCCGATCCTTGCGCGGGAGGAGCTCGATCAGGTGGTTTTCGGCAGGCAATCCGGTTCCGATGCGCGGGCCACTTCATCCGGAACGAGCGGATCGTCCCGCTCGGCCGCCGCTGGAGTGTGCGCGCGGCGGTGCGGGAACACCGTCTGCCACCGCACATAGCGACCCACGGCGACGCAAATCTTGCGAGCCGAACCCTTGGGCCGGCCCGCCGGAGGTCAAGGCGTCGAAGTGTCCGGTTGGTCGATCCACGCCATCAGCAAGGTGTAGGTGACGGCGAGGATCACCGGCCCGACGAAGATGCCGATCAGGCCGAACGCGACCAGGCCACCGACCACACCGACGAAGATCAGCAGCAGGGGCAGATCCGCGCTGCGCCGGACCAGGTAGGGCCGCAGCACCGTATCGAGAAGGCTGGCCGCGAGCGACCAGACCAGCAGCGCCGTGCCCCACCCCGGGTGGCCGCTCCAGTAGACCCAGGCCACCGCCGGGATCAGGACCACGAGCATGCCGATCTGCGCGACGCACACGACGAAGAGCAGGGCAGTGAGGATGCCCGCGAACGGCACGCCTGCCACGGCCAGGCCCAGGCCACCCAACGCCGACTGGACGATCGCCGTGACGACGACCCCGAGCGCGACGCCGCGTATGGCCTGCGCCGACAAATGGACCAGGGCCTCGCCTCGCTTGCCGGCGAGCCGGTTGCCCAGGCGTTGCACCATGCCATGCGCGGCCTCGCCGTTGGCGTACATGAAGGCGGCCAGGAACAGGGTGAGCAGCGTCTGCAGCGCCAGGTAGCCGCCGCTCCCGGCCTCGGCCACGAACCAGGAGGCCAGGCTTCCCGCGTAGGGGACCAGACGCTGCCACAGGCCCTCCACGCCGGCCGCGGTGGCATCGTTCCAGACGCCGACGATCTTCGCTCCGACGAAGGGAAGCTCGCCGATCCACTGCGGCGGCGGCGGCAGGTTCGAGCCGGCGATCGTGGCCGCGCGGCTGGCGATCTCCGCGCCGTTGGCGACGACCGTCAGGACCGCGAGCAGCAGCGGGGCAAGCACAAGCAGCAGCAGGCCGAGCAGCATGCATGCGATGGCGAGGCCGCGGCTTCCCCCCAGGAGCTTTTGCAGGCGCAGCAAGAGGGGCCATGTGACGACGACGATCATCGTCGCCCAGATGGTCGCGGCCATGAACGGCCGCAGGATCCAGAAAGCGGCGACCGTCAACGCGCCGATGACGACGACGCCCAGGAGCGTGCGGACCAGATCCTGCGGTGCTTGCGACATCTCTCAGGCAGCCCGCCAACGCGAGACGTGCGCCGGCAACAGGCGGTCGTACTCCTTCTTCACGACCGCATAGCACTCGCAGCTTTGTTGCTCGACGCCGGGACGGTCGAGCACCGTGATGTGGCCGCGCATGTAGCGGATCAGGCCAGCCTTCTGAAGTTTCAGCGCGCCCTCGGTCACGCCTTCACGGCGTACGCCCAGCATGTTGGCGATCAGCTCCTGGGTCATGACGAGCTCGTTGCCCTGCAGGCGATCGAGGCTGAGGAGAAGCCAGCGGCACAACTGCTGATCGAGCGAATGGTGGCGGTTGCAGACGGCCGTCTGCGCCATCTGCGTGATCAGGGCCTGCGTGTAGCGCAGGAGCAGGTGCAAGACCGGCGCCCGGTTGAATTCTTCCTTGATGACCCTCGACTTCATGCGCAAGCCCTGCCCGGCGCTCTGCACGACCGCCCGGCTCGGTGTCGACTCGCCGCCCATGAAGAGCGAGATGCCGACGATGCCTTCGTTGCCGACCACCGCGATCTCTGCCGACGCGCCGTTCTCCATCACGTAGAGCAGCGAAACGATGGCGGTGGTCGGAAAGTACACGTGGCTCAGCGTCTTGCCCGACTCGTACAGGACATGGCCGAGCGGCAGATCGACCTCTTCGAGCTCCGGCGTCCAGCGTTTCCAGTCGTCGGCCGGAAGAGCGGCGAGCAGGTGGTTTTGTTTCGATTCCGGTGTCGCAGGCATCCTGAGCCTCCGGCGTGAGAATTCTCTAGTGTGCGCTACCGGACAGGGACCAGCGCGCAAGCCACGGAAGCCGCGGGTCCGATCCTTTCGGAAACGCGATAACCTACGATGGCGCGTTGCCGCGGTGACCCCGCCAAGACCGCCTGCTGGTGCGCCCGGCCATCCACCGGGCCGCCGATCCTGCGATGCGTGGCCCGACACGATCGGGCGCGAAGGAGACATGAATGAGCCTGCACGAGCCTTTGCATCTGCACGTCCCGGAGCCGACCGGACGGCCGGGCCACACGACCGACTTCTCGTATCTTCACGTTTCGCCCGCCGGCGCGGCGCGCCGGCCGCCGATCGACGTCGCGCCGGTCGAGACCAGCGACCTCGCCTACACGCTGGTGCGCGTTCTCGACGACGACGGGAACGCCGTCGGTCCGTGGGATCCGAAAGCCGATGCCGCGCTGCTCGTGCGCGGCATGCGCGCGATGATGAAGACGCGGACCTTCGACGCGCGCATGCAGATCGCGCAGCGGCAGAAGAAGATCTCGTTCTACATGCAGTGCCTCGGCGAGGAGGCGATCGCCACCGCGCATTCGCTGGCGCTGAGCGATGGCGACATGTGCTTTCCGACTTACCGGCAACAGGGCCTGCTGCTCGCCCGCGACGACGTCTCGATGGTCGACATGATGTGCCAGCTCATGTCGAACGAGCGCGATCCGCTGAAGGGCCGCCAGTTGCCGGTGATGTATTCGAACAAGCGCGCCGGCTTCTTCTCGATCAGCGGCAATCTCGCGACGCAGTTCATCCAGGCGGTGGGCTGGGCCATGGCCTCGGCGATCAAGGGCGACACGAAGATCGCCTCGGCATGGATCGGCGATGGCGCCACCGCCGAGGCCGACTTCCACACCGCGCTCACGTTCGCCCATGTGTACCGCGCGCCGGTGATCCTCAACGTCGTCAACAACCAGTGGGCGATCTCGACCTTCCAGGCGATCGCCGGCGGCGAGGCCACCACCTTCGCGGCGCGCGGCGTCGGCTGCGGCATCGCCTCGCTGCGCGTCGACGGCAACGACTTTCTCGCCGTGCTCGCGGCTTCGCGCTGGGCCGCCGAGCGGGCGCGCAGCAACCTCGGGCCGACCCTGATCGAATGGGTCACCTACCGCGCGGCGGCGCATTCCACTTCGGACGATCCGACCAAGTACCGGCCCGCCGACGACTGGTCGAACTTCCCGCTCGGCGATCCGGTCGCTCGCCTCGAGAAGCATCTGGTCGCGATCGGCGCGTGGTCGGCGGATCAGGGTCGCGCAATGCAGAAGGAGCTCGACGCCGAGGTGGCCGCGGCGCAGAAGGAGGCCGAAAGCCACGGCTCTCTGCTCAACGGGCACGTGCCGCCGATCGAGACGATGTTCGAGGACGTCTACAAGGACATGCCCGCGCATCTGAAGGATCAGCTCGCGCAGGCGAGGGCATGACGATGACCACGAAGCCCATGACGATGATCCAGGCGCTCCGCTCGGCCATGGACGTGATGCTCGAGCGCGACGACAACGTCGTCGTGTTCGGCCAGGACGTCGGCTATTTCGGCGGCGTGTTCCGCTGCACCGAAGGCCTGCAGGCCAAGTACGGAACCTCCCGCGTGTTCGACGCGCCGATCTCCGAAGGCGGCATCGTTGGCGCCGCGGTGGGCATGGGCGCCTACGGCTTGCGGCCGGTCGTCGAGATCCAGTTCGCCGACTACTTCTATCCGGCGTCGGATCAGATCGTCTCGGAAGCAGCGCGCCTGCGCTACCGCTCGGCCGGCGACTTCACCGCGCCGATCACCGTGCGCATGCCCTGCGGCGGCGGCATCTACGGCGGCCAGACGCACAGCCAGAGTCCGGAGGCACTCTTCACGCATGTCTGTGGCCTGCGCACCGTCATGCCGTCGAATCCGTACGACGCCAAGGGCTTGCTGATTGCTTCGATCGAGAACGACGACCCTGTCATCTTTCTCGAGCCCAAGCGGCTCTACAACGGTCCCTTCGACGGCCACCACGACCGGCCGATCGTGCCGTGGTCCAAACATCCGCTCGGCGAGGTGCCCGAGGGCTACTACAGCTTGCCGCTCGAGAAGGCGGCGGTGTTTCGCCCCGGCCGCGACCTCACGGTGCTCACCTACGGCACGATGGTCTTCGTGTCGGAAGCAGCCGTCAACGAGACCGGCATCGATGCCGAGATCATCGACCTGCGCAGCCTCTGGCCGCTCGACCTGGAGGCGATCGTCGCCTCGGTGAAGAAGACGGGCCGCTGCCTGGTCGTGCACGAGGCCACGCGCACCAGCGGCCTCGGCGCCGAGTTGCTGTCGCTGGTGCAGGAGCATTGCTTCTATCACCTCGAAGCGCCTATCGAGCGCGTCGCGGGCTGGGACACGCCGTATCCGCACGGCCTCGAGTGGGCCTACTTCCCGGGGCCGGACCGCGTCGCTGCGGCGATGCGCCGTGCCGTGGAGGCCCAATGAGCCAGCACATCATCAAGATGCCCGACATCGGCGAAGGCATCGCCGAAGTGGAACTGGTCGCGTGGCACGTGAAGGTCGGCGACGCGGTGATCGAGGACCAGGCGCTGGCCGACGTCATGACCGACAAGGCCAATGTCGAGATTCCGTCGCCGGTGGCGGGCCGGGTGGTGGCGCTCGGCGGCGAGGTCGGGCAGACGCTGGCGGTCGGATCGGAGTTGATCCGGATCGAGCTGGCGTCAGAAGGTGCGGATGAAGCCGCGGACCGCGCCGATCCGGCACTCGTGGTGGATCGCCCGCTGGCGTCGCCTTCGGTGCGGCGCCAGGCGCGCGAGCTCGAAGTCGATCTGCATGCTGTGCAAGGCAGCGGCCCGGGCGGCCGCATCGTGCACGCCGACGTCGATGCGGTTGCGGCGGTCAGGCACGCCGCCGCCACGTCGAAAGACACGGTCGCGCCAAAGCGCCCGATGGGGGTCGAGCGAAGCGGCGAGCAGGCGATCGCCGTGATCGGCGTGCGCCGCAAGATCGCGCAGAAGATGCAGGATGCCAAGCGCCGCATTCCGCACTTCAGCTACGTCGAGGAGATCGACGTCACCGAAGTCGAAGCCCTGCGTACGGCGCTGAACGTGCGCTGGGCCGGCCAGCGCGCCAAGCTCACGCTGCTGCCCTTCATCGCCCGCGCCATCGTCCATGCGGTGCGCGAATTTCCGCAGATCAACGCGCGCTTCGACGATGAAGCCGGCATCGTCACGCGCCACGAAGCGGTCCACCTCGGCGTCGCCGCGCAGACCGACATGGGGCTGATGGTGCCGGTGCTGCGTCATGCCGAGGCGCTCGACCTGTGGCAGCTCGCCGCGGAGATCGCGCGCCTGGGCGAAGCGGCGCGCGGCGGCAAGGCGACGCGCCACGAGCTGTCGGGATCGACGATCACGATCACCAGCCTGGGTGCGCTCGGCGGCATCGCCACCACGCCGATCATCAATCACCCCGAGGTGGCGATCGTCGGTGTGAACCGCATCGTCGAACGGCCGGCCTGGCGCAACGGCATCGTCGTGCCGCGCCTGCTGATGAACCTGTCCTCGTCGTTCGACCACCGCGTCGTCGACGGCATCGACGCCGCGCGTTTCGTGCAGGCGATGCGCGCATTGCTCGAGATGCCGGCGACCTTGTTCATCGACTAGCGGATGCGGCGAGCCCGGCCGTGATTTCGGTTCTGGCGCCGACTGGCGCGCAGGAAGCTTCCTACGCCCACGGGGCACGCCGGCTTTCTTCGGCAAGGCATGGCAGAGCATGATGCGAACCCCCGTACTTCGATAAGGTGCGGTGCTTCGACTCAATCCACAAGGGACTGCATCATGAACAGGATCATCTGGCTCGTCGGCCTCGTCGTCATCGTCTTGTTCATCGCCGGCTACTTCGGGCTGCGTTGATCAAAGCCGCGCCGCACCGAAGTCAAGCTTGCCTGAACGAGCGCCGGGGTCCGAAGGCCACGGCGCTTCGGCGCGGCCCTCAGAACCGGTACGTGCCCACCACGCTGACGGCATTGACGCGTGCCGAAGTGCCAGCGTACTTGAGCCTGGTGGCGTCCCAGGCGATCCCCGCCACGAGATTCGGCGTGAAAGCGTAGTCGAGGCCGAGGCCGAAGTAGGGCTCGGCGTGACTCTCCGAGTCCGAAGCGCTGGCGCCGTCGAGCGAGGCCGTCACCTGGGCCCGGTTCGAGGCAATGCCGATGCGGGCGATGCCGGTCCATTCCTTCGCCGCGCCGAAGGGCAGCAGGCCGGCCACGCCGATGCCGAGCGACTGGCCCTTGATGCTGGCGGTCGCGGCGCTTCCATCGAGCATGGCAGTCGCCGTGACCTTGCCCAGTCGCGCGTACGACGCCTCGATCGCGAAGTTCGGAACGATGCGATAGCCGAACAGGATCTTCGCGGCGACGCTCGAGCGGTCGCACGAACTTGTGCCCGTGCAGTCGACGTTGGCGCGCGACGGGCCGGCCGACAGGCTCAGGTAGGCATCGGGAGTCGTCGCGTCGGCCCACGCGAGCGGGCAGGAGAACGCGGTGGCGGCCAGCGCGCTGGCGATCAGAAGCTTGTGCATGCTTGTTTCCTGTTGGTTGCGGTCTGCTGCGTGAATCGCAGGGGCCAGACGATCGCAGCCCCGGCCTGATGGGCGGCTCACCGATGGGATACAGATCGCTGACACATCGGCGTCGTCGGACTCGACCGCAAGTTCCCGCACCGACGCGCTCCGCAAGCTCCCGGTTGTGGCACGCTACGGCCCTTCGCAGGCAAAGCAGAGGGACGATCTTTGAAAACGTACAACGTCACCGGGTATGCGCTCATCTTCATCTATGCGCTGGCTTGCATGTACTTCGCGCCGCCCACCATTGGCCCCTGGGCAGGCTTGTCGATCGGTGCCGCCTACTTCGTCGCTTGCTGGTTCGTGGGTGGCGTCTACCTGTCTTGCGTCATTCACCTGGGCATTGCCCATCGCTCGCTCGACTACAAGGAGTGGTTCGTCAAGACCCTCACGGTCGTCAACAACACCTTCGGCGTCTACATCAACCCGGTGACCTGGGTGAACCGGCACCGGCTTCATCACGCGTTTGCAGACCATCCCGGAGACCCAAACAAGCTTTCGTCCGACGGCTTGTGGCGAACCCTCTATCTGTGCTTGCTGCCCTACAAGGCCAAAGCCAATCTGGCGAATGACGAGATCTTCAAATCCTGGTCATTTCGACTTGTCTCGAATCCGGTGTTCGCCGTGGTCTCGCAGGCGTTCAACTTCTGGCTCCTGTGGCTGCTCGTGCGCGACCTGCGCTTCGCGGCGGTGATCTGGGTCCTGTTTCGGGTCTTCGCGCTGTGGATCAACATGATCCAGAACTACTGGACCCACGACCGGCGGTTCGGATACCGGCGTTATGACGACGAGCGCGACAACGCGATGAACATCGGCGAGTGGCTGCCCGTCACGGCGACGTTCAGCGCCTGCCTGCAGAACAACCATCACCACTCGCCGGGCCTCTTGCGCCTGAGCCACGAGGATTCGGAATACGACCTCGGATTCACTGCCGTCAAGGTCATGAAGTCCTTGGGTCTGGTGCGCCCGACCGACCGGGGTGCGGAATTGCCCGAAGGCGTTCCGCTGGCATCGCTGAATTTCTAGCGCGCGCTATACCGCTTTCTTGCGGCTGAACGGATAGAACGCCTGCCCCCAGAAGCCTGCCGGGATTGGCTCGTCGTCCAGGCCGTAGCGCTCCGGCCACTTGTCTTCGGGGTAGTAGTGCGTTCCGAAGATTTTGTCGATCCACGGGAAGTGGATGGCGAAGTTCTTGTCGATCGCCTCTTCTTGAGACGTGTGATGCCAGTGATGGAACCTCGGGAAGATCAAGTAGGGCTCCAGCCACTTGATGGTCGGGTTGAAGTTCGAGTGCGTCCACGTGGCGTGGAGGGTGACGAAGAAAAGATAGGCCACGATGATGTTGTGCGAGAACGCGAACATCATGGGGACGAGGATGAACGCCCGAACCACCACGTCGTCGATCAGGTGGGAGCGTGAGCCGGCGAGCCAGTCGAGCGCCTTGGAAGAATGGTGAATGGCATGAAAGCGCCACAGGAACGGCACCGCGTGAAAGGCCCGGTGAATGAAGTATTCGGCCAGGTCCGCCAATAGCACGGCAAGAAGGAATTGCACCAGCCACGGCAGGCTGCCCGTCGCCTCGAGCAGGCCGTGAATGCCCAGCACCCTCGTGAGCTGGGTGGCTGGCAGCAGGATCAGGAACGACGTGATCTGAATGGGCAGATGGGTGGACAGGAAGTACCCCACGTCCAGCAGCCACTCGTTCCGGAAGATGCTTTGCTTCGGATACGCCGGCCACAGCACCTCGAAGGGCGAATAGATCAGCGTCATGAGGAGCATGTCGAGCAGAAACCAGTCGAGGCCGATGGCTGGCCCGTCGTGCAGCGTCTCGTTGATCGGCACGCTCGCTCCGCCCAACAGGGTTGCGGCGAGAGCGAACAACATCCCGGTCAAGCCCAGGATCTTCTTCTTTCGCAGGATCGCCGAAGCGACTCCGAAAATGATCGCCCCCACGATGAGCACCTGTATCAGCACCCGCATGATCGTCATGGGGTAGTAGGGACGCAACTCGGGAGAAGTCAGCCATTGGGGGAAATGCAGGCACACCACTGCGCCGAAGGCGAGCACGCCGAAGAAGGCTGACAGGATCCCGCTCCACCAACCTGTTCCGAAGCCGGTGGGTTCCTCGTCGCCAAACGTCTCATTGATCTTTCGCTCGAGCATGGCCTCTCCCTGGTTCGCTCAGTGTAGGGCGCGACAAGAATCGAAAACGCTGCAGCGGGCTGCACCAATCCACACAAAGCCAATCCACGATGCCTCATCCGCCTGCCAGCAGCAACCCTCCCGAGTGGTGAATGACTGGCCGCCCAGCTGGCCACGCTACGAGGGCCGCCGCAACGGCACGGCGAAGCCGCGGCGAACGCCCTCGCGGGCCATCATCGCGTCGTACCAGCGCTTGACGTTCGGGTAGTCGGCGAGATCGACCCGATGCCGCTCGTGCCGCCAGGCCCAGCCGAGGATCGCGAAGTCGGCGATCGAGACGGCATCGCCGGCGAAGAACGCGTTGCCGGCAAGACGCCGGTCCATGACGCCGTAGAGCCGGCGCGTCTCCTCCATGAATCGCTCGAGGCCGTAGCGGCGCTCGGTCTCGTCCTTCAGCGCGATGAAGTGGTGGACCTGCCCCGGGATCGGCCCGAAGCCGCCCATCTGGAACATCAGCCACTCGAGCACGGCGACGCGCGCGACAGGATCCTTCGGCCAGAACAGACCGGTCTTTTCGGCGAGGTAGATCAGGATCGCGCCCGACTCGAAGACGCTGATCGGCCGCCCGGCCGGCCCTTCAGGATCGACGATGGCCGGGATCTTGTTGTTCGGGCTGATGGCCAGGAACGCCGGATCGTGCTGCTCTCCCTTCGTGATGTCGACGACGTGCACGTCGTAGGGCAGCGCCATCTCCTCCAGGGCGACGCTGATCTTGCGTCCGTTGGGCGTGTCGAAGGCATAGAGGGCGATGGTCATGGCCTCGATCCTAGGCGGCATTCGTCACGGCAGCGTTCTTCCCAAGGCGCGTTGCAGGCGCTGTGCGCGCGCAAGGGCCCAGGCGTCGACCGACTGTCTGCCGAGGAGTGCGTCGTACACCTCCATGCATCGCTGAACCAGACCCGGATCGAGCGAGGCGAGAGGCCTCTGCAGCAGGGCTTCGATCGCCGCGTCTCCAAGGCCACCGATTCGCGCGTTGGCCCAATGCGCGAGCAGCAGCCAGGCCTGACCTTCGCTGACTCCGAGATCGATCGCCTGCACCAGGGCCGCTTGCGCTGCGGGATGCAGTGCGATTGCTTTCAATCGGGTGGGCAAATCCTTCACGGAACCGCCTTCGTCCAGGTTCCTCGCCACGGCTTGCGCGATGAGCCGCAGCGTGTCGAACTCCGGTCCGGGCACCTCTGGAGCAGCGGGCACTCGACGGGCGACGGACTCCATGCTGCGCGAGTACACGGTGTCGATGTCGCCGACGCTCGATGCACTCTCGCTTGGTTTGTAGTCCATCGAGAAGCACACCGTGTCCGCCATCGGCATGGCGCGCGCGACGCTCGACGTCGCTCCCCACCCTGCCGCCAGCATCGAATTCACCCGATGCAGCTCCGCCTCTTCCGTCGCCTTGTCCGCCTCGGCACGCGGGTGCACGAGGATGCAGTTCGTGCGCTTGCTCATGAGTTGGTAGCCCAGCGCGAGCTTCAAAGACTCGTCTTCGTTGGCGCCCGCCATGCGGCGCGACGCGGCGATGCGCGCCAGGCTTTCACCAGGGCAGGGAGCTTGTGCCTCGCCGCGCGCCAGCTCGACGGTCGTGCCGCGCGCATCCTTCGCCAGCAGGCGAACTGCCGAGGCGGCGCTCTTGGACGACATGCCTGCGAAGGCGATCAAGGTGTCGCCGCCGAACACGCCAACGGGTGGCGCCGTCTGCCACGCAGTCTCGGCGCCCCACTCGATGCGCACGTCGCGCCACGCCTGCTGGCGGATGCGGCCGAGCATGCGCCTGGCCGCGGCCTCGAGTGCCTCGCCCGGCGTCGCGAACTCGCACGCGCCGCCGGTTGCTTCGGCCAGCGCGCGCAACACGCCTTCCGCGGGCGATGAGCCGACGCCGATGGCGAACACGCGGTGCCCGCTGGCGCGCGCCGCGGCGACCATCGCGGCGGCCTCCCAGATCTCGCCGTCGGTGACGAGCAGCACGTCGGCATCGCCGGCACCCTTGGGCAGCTTCAGGGCGAAGACTGCGCGCAGCGCCGCTTCCATCTCGGTGCCGCCGAGGTCGGCCTCGATCGCGTCGATCATCGTTTTCGCCTGGTGCAGCACATCCGCCGTGCAGGCAGAAGGCGCCAGCACGCGATCAACCTTCGAGCCGAAGCGGGTCAGGCTCACGTGGTCGCCCTCGCCCAATTCGCCGACCACGCCACGCAATGCGGCGCGCGCCGACTCGATGCTGTCGCCGCCCATCGAGCCCGAGCAGTCGACCAGCAGCTTGAGGGCGATGCGTTCCCTCTTCGCCGCCGCGGGCGGCTGCAGCGCGGCCATCACCACGACCGGTGCCGCGGGGTTCACGGCGTCGTGCGCCTGGATCACCAGCGAGGGAAGTGCCTCGCGCGGCTCGACGAGGACCACGACGTCGCGGTCCAGCCAGGCGCCGCGGTCGAGATCGAGCCGCACGCCACCTTCGACCTGTGCCTGCGTGAACCGGTGCGTCGGCGTCGTGACCGCGGCGCCGGCCAGCGTGCCCGCGACGGTGAGCGAGATCGCCAGCGGGTACTCCGCATCGAGCGAGGCCTGCGGCACCTGCTGCGGTTGGAGGCCACCGCGTTCGGCCGAACCGTAGCGCGGCGCGATCGTCGTGGGAATCGCCAGCCGAAGGCGCCCCTGCTCGAATGCCAGGAGCTGGGCATAGCACACCTCGAGCACCAGCTCGTCGCCGGGCTTGAGGTTGCCGATGTTGGCCGTGTGCAGGCCATCGCCCACGGCTTCGAGCATCACCGGCGCGTCGCCTTCGCTCAAGGCCCGCTCGTACTGCCGCTCGGCCGCGACCCTGGCGACCATGGTGCCTTCCTGCCGCGCACCGTTGAGCTCGGAGGCAAAGCCGAGCAGCACCGCCTGCTGCGGCAGGGGAAAGGTGTAGACCACTTCGAGCGTGCGATCGCTGCGGTTGCGATACGTCTGGCGCAGCGCCAGCTCGAACAGCACGCCGTCGAGCCTGCCCGTGGCCTGCACGCCGGTGAGCACGGGCGCGGGCGCCTCCACGTCGCGGCACGCCAGCGCAAACATCGTCTTGTCGTCACTCATCGTTCTTCTCCCTGAGTTGTCGGTACAGCGCGGTGATGCCGCGCACGAGGGCCCGCACCTGCTCGGGCGTGAGCCCGGCGCGGCCGGGCTCGACCTGCACTTCGAGCCCGTCGGCGAGCGTCATGCGGCTCCACACCTCCACCGAGCCCGGCGACGCGGCCCGGCGCGGCGCGTCTTCCGGCGCGCCGGCGATCAGCTCGCGCACGCGATCGAGGCTTACGCCAGCATCGACCCAGCGGCGCAGCAGCAGCAATTGCTCCAGGTGCCGGCGCAGGTAGTGCGCGCCGCGCTTTTCGCCCGCGGGCCGGCTGAGCAGACCCTCGGCGATGTAGAAGCGAACCGTGCGCGGCGTGACGCCGGCGAGCGTGGCGAGCTCGTCGATCGCAAAGCGCTCGGAGGCGGGGGGCTCGTCGTGCGGCACAGGACTGGTGGGCATTCCTGAATTATGCGACACTTATATGAATCAGTCAAGTGTCGCAAAAATCCGCCCATCTTCCCGCCGACTTCGGCGACCCCGATGTGCAGTTCATGGCCGTGCCCGGCACGCGCGGTGGTCCTCCTGAAGGATCGCGACGATCTGCGCGCGTAACTCCTGCGCTGGGCCGGCGACGCGTCGCTGTTGTCGCATCGTCGTGTCGCACGGCGACGTGATCGAGGAGCGGCCGCAGCAGGCGCTCCGTGAGCTGGCTGAGAAGCTCGAATAGCCTCGACAGCAGCGATCGCTTGCGCCGGCAGCCAGCCTCACGCCGTCGCGGGATCGCGGCCGCCAATGGCGACGCAGTTGCGGTGCGCGCCATTCGCCGCTACTGTCCGTCTGCCCGCCGCGTCGCGGGCGCCGTCGGAGCCAAAGCGTGTCAGCGATCCCCTTCGACAATCTCCGCTCCGGGGCGAGGCCCGCCGCGCGTTCGTGGTTCTACGTGTGGATGGGCGGCATCTTCGTGCTCATCGCCTTCACCGGCTTCATTCCGACCTATTGGGCCAGGCTCGCGACCGGCAGCTTCGGCGGTGCGCCGATCCTGCACCTGCACGGCGCGATCTTCTTCACCTGGACGCTGTTCTTCTTCCTGCAG
This sequence comes from Burkholderiales bacterium, assembly GCA_038231215.1. Classification (GTDB taxonomy): domain Bacteria; phylum Pseudomonadota; class Gammaproteobacteria; order Burkholderiales; family Burkholderiaceae_C; genus Schlegelella_A. The sequence goes on from JBBRLS010000007.1 coordinate 18,189, forward strand.
ACGCTCCTGGTTGCGACCGGGCACACCCTCGACCATCGCTCGTGGGGCCTGGGCGGCATTTCGCTGGCGACGGCGATGGTATTCACGGTCGTGCTCGCGGCGATCAACTCGATCCGTGTCGCCGGCACGATCGGCATGGCCGACGAGGCGCGCCGCTTCGCCTACGTCTCGCTGACCGGCGCGCTGCTGTTCAGCGGCTTCGTGGGCGCCGCGATCGTCTGGGTCAAGCGAGCCGAGATCCACAAGCGGCTGATGCTGCTCGCCATGATCCCGCTCATGCACGCTGCGTTCGCGCGCCTGTTCGCGACGGCATTCGCGCCAGCCGACGCCAAGGGTCCGCCGCCCGTGTTCGTGTCGGTGCCGCCCGGGCTGATGATGGATCTGCTGATCGTCGCCGCGATGATCTACGACTGGCGCACGCGCGGCCGGCCGCATCCGGCTTACTGGATCGGTGGCGCCCTGCTGCTCGCCGACCAGACGCTCGCCGTGCCGCTGAGCGCGACAGCGACGTGGATGGCAATCGCGACCTGGGTGCAGTCGCTGGCGAGCTGAGGCAACAGCAACTCGAGCGACTCGCCTGTCTTGCGCCTTCACTAGCATTTGCATTCCATGGCCGCTCGACACGATCCACCTTCAGACGCTGCTGCTGTCGACTCCGCATTGGAGCCAAAGGATTCAATTGAGTTGAGCAAACTTCGCCTGGAGCGAACGAAGCTAGCGATCGAGACACGTCTCAAGCGGCGCGAACTGAATGCCAACCCTGAAAAAACCTGGCGAGCGGCGCTGTCAAACCCGTTAGTCCTGGCGATCGTCGGCGGCTCGCTCACGCTGCTGACCTCGATGGTCACGAACTTCCTTACCGCCAATGCCACTCGGGATGCCGACGAGCGACGTGCGAGCCAGACGCGCGAGGGCGAAGCCCGCGCGCTGCAGTCGGAGCTGATCAAGACGTTTCTGAAGACTCAGGACTCGAAGATTGCCAGGGACAACCTGACCTTCCTGATCGAGTCGGGTCTGATTCCGGATCACGAAAAGCGCATCAAGGAGTACTTGGCTAGCAACCAAAAAGCCATTCCCAAGCTCAGCGAGTCGGCCGCGCCGCAACAGGTTTATCCGCCGTGCGCACCTGTGGATATGGGGCCCGCCGAGGACGGCAATGGCGTTATCGGCGTGTCGATTCACCTGGGGACAAATCGCGTCAATCCCAACTCGTACGGTGGATGGGAAGGCCCTCTCCAAGCTCCTGTCGCCGACGCGAAGGCCATGCAGAAGCTGGCAGCCGCGCTGGGTTACCGCACCAACCTCCACATCGACGCGTTGGTGCGCTCGGATTGCCTGGCGTCGGCCTTGGCGCTCGCAGCATCCAGGCTCCGTAGCGGGGATTCACTGCTGCTCACGATGTCCGGCCACGGGGGGCAGATCCCAGATACCTCGGGAGTCGAGGAGGACAAGAAGCTGGAGACCTGGGTTTTGTTCGACAAGCAAGTCGACGCAAACGAGCTGTACTACATGTTCGCGAAATTCAAGGCCGGCGTGACCGTGATCGTTGTTGTGGACGCAGACCACGGCGCTGTGTATCGCCGGCCCAAAGGCGCCGGCGAACTGACAGCAACGGTGGTCGCGCTGGTCGCTGCCAAGGAGAACCAGACGGCGTTGGACGGCGCGCAGAACGGCGCATTCACGGAGGCGTTGCTCAAGGCATGGAACAACGGCAAATTCAGCGGCGACTACGCGGGCCTCATCGCCGCCGTGCGTCGCGAGATGCCAGAGTCGCAGTCACCTCAACTCTACGTCTTCGGTGCCAACCCGCAGGCTCAAACGTTGAAGCCTTTCCGCATTTCTCAGCGAAGTCAGTAGCGTTCCCCTGCACATTTTGGTTTTCCTTTGGCTCGGTTCAGGGACGCAGTCCGCTTCCGGGCGCCGCCGCGTCAACCCACCACGTCCTGCGCCGGCATCACGGTCGTCATGAAGCGATAGCCGTGGCTTGCCACGTAGCGCGGGTCCTGCTTGAGCGCCGCCATGAACTCCCGATGGCCCTGCTTCGTCCGGCCGACGAGGCAACCCGCGCTGGCGTTGCCGATCGCCTTCTGCGGCAGATCGAAGCCCCAGTGCTGGTTGATGCCGAAGATGCCCACGAATGCCGGATCTCCTTCGCGCTCGTAGTCTTCGTTCAGGTCGCGGAAGACCTTGATGTCGCTCGCCTGCACCAGCGCCTCGTGCCCACTGGGCTTGCTCTGGTTGTGCATGCCCACGACCCAGGCCTTGTACTGGCCGAAGGCGATGCGTGCCGCACCGTGCGGGTCGAGCTTCTCGATCTTCGTGTAGTAGGTGCCGGGCTCCGTCGTGGCCTCCCACTGTCCGGCGATTTCCGGGTTGCCGGCCTTGTTGATGCGCAGCAGCAGGCGCAGGTCGTTGAACTCGTTCGGCGCGTCGACGTTGCGTTTGCCGTCGGGGTCCATGCCCTCGACGTAGACGATGTTCAGGCAGTCGGGGTGGCGATTGACCCAGAAGCCCCGGCCCTGCATGGCGCCGACGACGCGGCCGGCCAGCGTAGTGGGGGTGCTGACCGGGAACAGGGCATTCGCCGCCGGCCCTAGCAGCGCGCGTGCCGCATCCCGGTCCAGCGAAGGCTTGTCGGGTGTGCCGAGCTTGCGCAGCAAGGCGTGCGTCGCCCATTGCGAGACTGCACCGAACTGGCCGTCGGTCGGAGGGTCCAGCAGGCCGATGTCGGCCAGGCGCTGCTGCACTTCGCGAGCCAATACCTTGTCGGCGCCAATGGTCGCCAGCGCGACTGGCGGCGCAGTACCGCCCGCAATCTGCTCGAGTGTCATCGGATGCTCTCCTTGCTGGACGCCGCCGCATTCGGCAGTCTGAGAAATCGGCCGCCAAATCTGTGGTCCCGACAGTAGGAATCGAACCTACATCTGCCCCTTAGGAGGGGGCCGTTCTATCCATTGAACTATGTCGAGGAACCCGCCACGCGACCGCTCGCGGCGAGGGCGGCAGTTTAAGACCTGGGCTGTGGCGTTCACGCCGCGCCATACTTCGCCATCGGTCGAGCGGACGGGACACCATGGAAGCAGTCGAGGGATCGCACACGCAAGGCGCAAGCGGCCGGGTCGTGCACTACCGCGCCATCTACGAAGTGGTCCGCAACGCCATCCACTTCACGGCGAGCTTCGAGGGTGGGGCGTCGCACGAGGGCGAGTTCGACTTCGATCCTTCTAAGCTCGACGCGGCGGCGGCGGTCGATGCGTACATGCAGAACCATATCGAGAAGTCGGACTGGGACGTCGCGCCCTGAGGCGGAGAGACCCTTCGCTGCGCTCAGGATGACGGCGGGCGCTCGATGACGGCAGGGCGCTCGCGCCTTGCCGTCACTTCCAGCGCAGGGTCCAGATCAGATCCAGCGAGTTGTCGCCGCCGGCTTGGGCGCGCACCGTCAGGCGCTGGGCGATGCGGTAGATGAGCTGCCAGCTTCCGGTGGTCGCGTTCAGGCCGCGCTCGTAGCCGACATACCAGCGCTTCGAGATCTGCTTGCCCAGGCCGACGATCGTCTCCTTGACGTCGCCCGTGCCCTGTTGCCGCACCGAGATCTCGTCGAGGCCGATGGCGCGCGTGATGCGGTCGGTCACGCCCGGCCCTTCGCCCGACAGCAGCGCCAGCGCGGCACGTTGCAGCAAGGCCGTGTCGGCGCGGCCCACGCCTTCGCTGGCGCGGCCGAGCACCAGCCAGCTCAGCTTGTCGATGTCGCTCATGTCGGGCTCGGAGAAGAGGCGGATGCGCGGATTGAGCGCGGTGCCGGCGACGACGACGCCGACGCGCACGTCGAGGTTGGGCCGCGTCGCCTCGATGTCGAGGCGCGGGTTCTCGATCGGCCCGCTGAAGGTGAGCACGCCACGATCGATGCCGAGCTTCTGGCCATAGGCCTGATACGTGCCATCGACCGCGCGCAGCGTGCCGTCGACGGCGAGCCGCCCGCCCGGCGACGTGAGATGCAGCTCGCCGCGCAGGCCGGCGTCGAGGCCGCGGCCGCGGATGCGGAGCTTTTCGCCCATCGCCACGCGCAGGTCGAGCGCGACCTTGCGCGCGGCCGCCGGTGCGATGGGCACGACCGTGTTCGCGGGCGATGCCGCCGACGCTGCGGCGACGGCAGGCGAGGGCACGCCGGCCGGCCGGCGGATCACCTCGACGTCGTCGCCGAGGGTCGGCGCATCCGAGCGGGTGAAGTCGATCAGCCCTTCGTCGACCTTGAAGTTGCCGTCGAGCGCCAGCGACTTCGCATCGAGCCGCAAGGCCGCGCTGCCGCTGGTGACGATGCGCCGGTCGACGCGGCCGAGCATCTCGAACTTGTCGGCGCTCAGCTTGAGGTTGGCGGTGGGCGCGTCGCCGAAGCTCGCCTCGCCTTCGAGCGACACGCTGCCGCCGCCGCCCTTGGCCGTGAAGCGCTCGATGCGTGCGCTCGTGCCCTGCAAGGCGATGGCGACGCTGCCGTCCTTCACGTTCACGCCTTGCAGGAAGTTGCGCACGCCGAGGTTCGAGCCTTCGACGCGGCCGGTGTATTCGGGCGCGCCGAAGCGGCCGCCGATGCTCGCCTCGGCATGCGCCTCGCCGGTCAGGCGCCAGCCCGCCGGAACCCAGCGGCCCCAGGTGCCGAGGTTGGCGACGCGCAGCGCGACCCTGCCGTCGATCGGCGTCGATGCATCGGGCCACGGCGCGTCGCTGGCCGCTCGCGCCGTGACGCTGCCCGAGACGACGCCGAGCGCGTCGCCGACGAGCAGCGTCGTGAAGTCCCAGACGCCGTTCTTTGCCGCGACGCCGAAGCGAAGGTTGCTGAGGCCCAGGCTCTGCGTGCCGATTTCGTCGGTCACGGTCAGGTCGCCGCGCGCTCGCGCCAGGACCGCGTCGACGCTGACCGAAGGCGCGCTGCGAACGTCGATGCGCGCGCCGACCATCAGGTCGCCGCCCCAGCCGAAGTCGGGCTGCACGGCACGCAGCAAGGGCGCGATCGGCAAGGGGTCGATGGTGGCCGAGGCCTCGAGCCTCGCGCCGGCACCTCGCGTGTCGGTGCCCTGCCAGACGATGCGGCTCCAGCGCGCCGTCGCGCCCAGCAACTCGGCCGAACCGGGCTCGAGCGAGGCGCGCGGCGGCCCGTCGCTCCAGAACACGTTGCCGCGCAGCTCGCTGGCATGCAGCCACGTTCGCTTCGGCGCGACCAGACCCTGAGCGACGAGTTCGTGCAGCGTGCCGGTCCAGCCTGCAGCACGCGCGCTGCCGACGTCGACGAGGCCGCCTTCGAGGTTCAGCACGAGGGCGCTGCGGCCGGTGGAAGGCGAACCGGTCGTCGCCGGCACGACAGCCGATGCGGCCGATACGGTCGGCGCGGCCGACGCCCCCAGGGAGGTGGACGCACTTGCCGACACCGATGCGCCCGTCGCGGCCGATCCTGCCGCCACACCCGACGTGCTGCGCGCCGCCACGATCGTGTCGACCCACTCGGGCGGCAGCGCATCGGACTCGACGCGCAACTCGGCCTTGTGTGCGCGTGCGGTGCCGCTGAGCTGCGCGCGAACACGCGCGACCTCGCGGCCCGACACGTTCATGCCGTCGAGGGCGAGCGTGCCTGTCATGGCCGCGTCGGCGGCGCTGCCGAGTCGCCACTTGCCTTCGGCCTGACGAACCGCGACCTTGTCGTAGCGAAGCGCATTGGCGTGCAGCTCGCCTTCGCTCTTCAGGTCCGGCCATCGGCCTTCGATGCGCACGGTCGCGTTCAGCGTGCCGGCGATGACCGGCGCCGATGCCGCCGCGCCGGGCGCGCGGGCGAGCGGCGCCAGCCGAGCCAGTTGTGGCGCGTCGATGGCCAGTTGCCAGCTATCCTGCGCGCCGCTCGCACCGATCCGGCCCTGACCCTTGACGCGATTGCCGGCGGCCGTGATGTCGAACACCGGCTGCGCCGCGCCGTCGCTGTTCGCGAAGCTGGCATCGCCTTGCAAGGGCACGCCGGCGAGCATGCTGTCGGTGAGCGAGAGCTTGGCGTTGCCGCGCGAGGCGACGATCTGGTCGAGCCATGCGGCGCCCGTGCCGGCACGCCATGCGAGGTCGAACTCGCTCTTCAGGTTGAGCCGATTGCTGCCGCGCGCCAGCAGCGAGTCGGCGCTGCCCGGCCACCACGGCGCGGGGTCGAAACGGGTCATCGTCGCCTGGCCCGTCGTCTGCCAGGGCGCGTCGGCGGCGCTGCGATGCAGTCGCCCGACGAGCGTCGCCTTCGCGTCGCCGAGCGTGGCTTCGGCGCTGCGCACGTCGATCTCGCGCTCGCCGATGCGCGCTTCCGTGCGCAGCCGTGCGAGGCGCGGCGCGGCGCGCGGCAGGCGGCGGTCCGACAACTGGCCGGCCAGATCGGCAGCGAGCTCGATGACCCACGCGCCAGCGGGCGCGGCCGAGCCGAATCCCGCGCCGGTCGCCTTGGCCTTGCCGTCGAGCGCGGTCTCGGGCGCACGCGCGTCGAGGGCCGAAGGCTCGAGCTTGTCGACGTCGATCTCGACGTTCCAACGATCGGGCGCCCAGCCTCCGTGGGCAACGACTCGGCCGCCGGGCATGCGGCTCGAACCGAGCTCGGCCGAGAGCGTGCGGATGTCGAGCACGCGCGGGTCGTCGGGTCGCGCCTGCAATTCGGCGCTGAGGATCTGCACCGGCAACAGGCCTTCGTTCCAGCGGCCGGCACGCGCATTGCGCAGCTCGACCGAGACGGCGGCCGGCCGGTCGACGCCGCTCGTGGTGGCGATGGCGTGGCCGCTCAGTGCAGTCGCGGGCGCGGCGCTCCAGAACGCCGACAGGTCGAGCGCGTTGGTCGACACGTTCATCTCGCCGAGCGGCCAGTTGGCGAAAGGATGGACCACGGCCTTCGCGTCGAGCGATTGCGCCGGATGCGCAGGCGAAGGCGTGACGCGCGCCGTCGCCACGACACTCAAGGCATCGAGCGGGCCGCTGGCGCTGGCACTTGCCTGCCACGCCGGCGTCGATTGCGGCGACGAGAGCGCGAGCCGGGCGTTCGTCTCGAAGGGCGCGTCGGCGGCGACGATCGCGCTGCCCGTGGCGTTGGCTTGCTCGTGCGTCGCCGTCAGCGCGTCGAAGCGATGCTGCGCGCCACCATCGTCGCCGAGGTGGACGCGGCCGTGCAGCGCGCGCAGCGCAGGCGCGGCATCGGCAGCGCCGAAGCGCAACTCGTCGACGCTCGCCTCGAGGATCTCGATCTCGACCGGCAGGCGCAAGGTCCGCGGCGGCGACGAAGGTTCGCTCGCCGGCGCCGCTTCGACCTTGCGCAACAGCGTGACGCGGTCGGCGTGCAAGGTCGCGATCGTCAGGTGCAGCCAGCGGCCGTGGTTGCCGCGGCGCGCATCGAGCGAATGCCAGCGCGGCGCGTCGAGGCGCAGCACGCCGGTCGTGCCGGGCAGCGTGATCTCGATGCGCTCGGCCGAGAAGTCGCCGATCAGCGAACCTTGCGCCGCGGTGATCGTCATGCGCGGCAGGAGCGGCAGCAGCCAGCCCGTGCCGGTCGCGCTCTGCACCGCCCACCACAGCAGCGCGATCGAGAGCGCGACGAGCAGGAACAGCGTCGCCAGACTGCCGGCCGCCCATCGTCGCCAGCGACGCCGCGGGCGCGGCAGCTCGGGCGTCGGCGGCGCAGGCTCGGGTGTCGAATCGTCGGCCATCGTTCGCTCGTTCAGAAGACGATGCCGACGCTGACGTGGACGCGCAGCCGTTGCTCGTGCTGGCCGTACGCGAGGTCGAGTCGCAGGGGGCCGACGGGGCTGCGGTAGTGCAGGCCGACGCCGTAGCCGAGCACCGGATGCAGTTCGTTCCAGCGGTCGGCTGCATTGCCGGCGTCGACGAACACCGCTCCGAGCAAGGCCGGTATGCGATCGGTCAGCGGGTGCTCCATCTCGACGCTGCCGGTGAGCAGCACACGGCCGCCGACGACGGCGCCGTTCACCGTCGGCCCGAGCGTTCGATAGCCGTAGCCGCGCACCGAGTCCTCGCCGCCGGCACGGAACAGCACCGTGTCGGGAACGGCGATGCGGCTGTGCACGAACACCTCGCCGGCCTCGACGCGCGCGTTCGCGAACCAGCCGCCGAACGGGCGATACCAGCTATAGCGCGTGTAGGCGCGCACGAAAGGGCCGCGGCTGCGCGCTTCGCCGGCGATGTCGGAGCGTGTCTCGACGCCTTTGCCGAAGCCCACGCCGCCTTGCAGCGACAGGGCCGTGCCGACGGTCGGCATGAGGATGTTGTCGAGGTCGCGGCGCAGCCAGTGGTAATTGAACGACGCGGCTTCGCTCGAGGTGGCGAGCGGCGCGCTCGTCACGCGCGCGTGCGCGGCCTCGAGATAGAACAGGCGTTCGAAGCGTGTGGTGTCCTGCGAGCGGCCGAGGCGCGCGGTCCAGCTGTCGCGCGTCTCGCCGGCGGCAAGCAGTTGTTCGATGTTCGCGGCGGCAAGATTGCGCCACAGGTTGTCTTGAGGGTAGGAGGTGAACTCGGTGCCCAGGGTCTTGAGGTCGGGGCCGAACGAGATCGTGCTGTGCGCGATCCACGGCTGGCCGAACACCTTGCGGTCGTAGTGCTCGAGCGACACGCGCGGCCCGGTATTGGCGCTGTAGCCGATGCCGAAGGTGGCCGAGTGCTGCGTCAGCTCCTTGACCTTGACGACGACCGGCGCGGCCTCGGGCGGGCCGGTCGCGTCGAGCTCGACCGAGGCGCCTTCGAACAGGCCGACCTTGACGATGCGCTCCTGGTAGTCGAGGAGCAGCTTTTCGCTGTAGGCCTCGCCGACGTGGAAGGTGGCGAGCCGCCGCACCGCGGCTTCGTCGTAGCGGTTGATGCCTTCGATGCGGATCGGTCCGAGCTTGAAGAGCGGGCCGCCTTCGATGACGACGTCGAGCGCGGCGGTGCCGGCGGTCGCGTCGACCTTGGCGTGAGTCTCTTTCCAGTCCGCGGTCGGGTAGCCGTCGGCGCGCAGCTCGCCGAGCGCGTTGTTCTTGGCGCTGCTCCATGACGGTTGCCGAAACGGCTGGCCGGGCTTGAGCGTCCAGGTCTGGCGCAGCTTGTCGAGCCGGTCGGCCCAGGGCTCGTCGCGCGTCGCTGTGCGCGGCGCGAGCGGCGCCGTCGAATCGATGGCAACGCTTTGCACGATGACGCGCGATCCGGGCACGACCGTCATGACGATGCGTGGCAGGCCGCTGCCGGTGGCCGGCGTCTGCGCGATCTTCACCGTCGAGTCGAAGTAGCCTTCGGTCTCGAGCAGGCCGCGCGCCTGCGCGGGGGCGGCCGCAACGAGCCGGTCGAGCTCGGTGCCGGCGATGGCTTCGGATCGGGGTGCCTTCTGGAATCGCGCGAGGTCCAGATATTCGAGCAGCAGCGTGCGCAGAGGCGGGGGCGCTTCGACCTCGAACTCGTAGAGCGCGACCTCGGGCTCGCGCGGCGTTGCCTCCGCCGCGGCCTCGTCCTTGTTGGAGAAGAAGGGCAGGCTGGAGCAGCCGCCGAGAAAGACGACGGGAATCAGGAGCAGCCAACCCCTCGTCATCCTGAGCGGAGCGAAGGATCTCGCCCTCCCGGAGCCGGGATCCTTCACTTCGATCAGGATGACAGGAAACTCATTTGACGAGCAGTCGCATGGCGCCTTCGAGCCCGGGCAGGGTGAGCGGGAACATGCGCTGGTTCATCAGCTGCTGGATCACCGAGATGCTCTGCCGGTAGCCCCAGACGCCTTGAGGCTCGGGGTTGATCCACGCGAATTTGGGAAAGGCGTTGGTCAGCCGCTGCAGCCACTCGGCGCCCGGCTCCTCGTTGTTGTATTCGACGCTGCCGCCCGGCTGCAGGATCTCGTAGGGGCTCATCGTCGCGTCGCCGACGAAGATCAGCTTGTAGTCCTTGTTGTACTTGCGGATGATGTCCCAGGTGGGGAACTTCTCGCTGTAGCGGCGCCGATTGTTCTTCCACATGAAGTCGTAGACGCAGTTATGGAAGTAGAAGAACTCGAGGTGCTTGAACTCGGTCTTGGCCGCGCTGAACAGCTCCTCGACGCGATGGATGTGCTCGTCCATCGTGCCGCCCACGTCCATCAGCAGCAGCACCTTCACCTTGTTGTGCCGCTCGGGCACCATCTTGATGTCGAGCCAGCCAGCGTTGGCGGCCGTCGAGTGGATGGTGTCGTCGAGGTCGAGCTCTTCTTCGGAACCTTCGCGGGCGAAGCGGCGCAGCCGCCGCAGCGCGACCTTGATGTTGCGCGTGCCGAGCTCGAGGTTGTCGTCGTAGTCCTTGAACTGGCGCTGGTCCCACACCTTCACCGCGCTCTTGTTGCGGCTTTTTTCCTGGCCGATGCGGATGCCCTGCGGGTTGTAGCCGTAGGCGCCGAACGGCGAGGTGCCGCCGGTGCCGATCATCTTGGAGCCGCCCTCGTGGCGCTTTTTCTGCTCCTCGAAGCGCTTCTTCAGCGTCTCCATCAGCTCGTCCCAGCCCATCTTCTCGATCGCCGCTTTCTCCTCGGCAGAGAGCTCGAGCTCGAACTTCTTCTGCAGCCATTCGAGCGGAATGTCCTGCGTGAAGTCGGTGAGCAGCTCGACGCCCTTGAAGTAGGCGGCGAAGGCGCGGTCGAACTTGTCGAACTGCGCTTCGTCCTTGACCAGCGAGGTGCGCGCCAGGTAGTAGAAGCTGTCGACGGTCGGCGTGCCGCCGTCTTCGTCGTCGATGACGCCCGACTTGATCGCTTCGAGCAGGGTCAGGTATTCCTTGACCGAAACCTTGAGCTTGGCGGCGCGCAGGGTGAAGAAGAAGTTGATAAGCATGGCGGTGGCGCCCGTGGTTGCGCTGTTCCCGGGGCCAAGCATAGCGCGGCATACTGCTGGCCCCAATCCCGACCCGAGGAGCCCCCATGTCCCTACGCATCAACGACACCGCGCCCGATTTCGAAGCCGAGACCACGCAAGGCACGATCCATTTCCACGAGTGGATCGGCGACAAGTGGGCGATCCTGTTCTCGCACCCGAAGGACTTCACGCCCGTCTGCACCACTGAGCTCGGCTACATGGCGAAGATCGAGCCCGAGTTCACCAAACGCAATGCCAAGCTGATCGGCCTCTCGGCCGACCCGGTCGACAAGCACAGCTCGTGGGCCAAGGACATCCACGAGACGCAGGGCGCCGAGGTCAAGTACCCGATGATCGCCGACCACGACCTGAAGGTGGCCAAGCTCTACAACATGCTCCCTGCCGACGAGGTCGGCGCCGATGGCCGTACCGCGGCGAACAACGCCACCGTCCGCTCGGTCTTCATCATCGGCCCGGACAAGAAGATCAAGCTGATGCTGACCTACCCGATGACGACGGGCCGCAACTTCGACGAGATCCTGCGCGTGCTCGACTCGATGCAGCTCACCGCGAAGCACCAGGTGGCGACGCCGGTGAACTGGAAGCACGGCGACGACGTCATCATCGTCAACAGCGTGTCCGACGAACAGGCCAGGCTGAAGTACCCCGGCGGCTTCACCACCGTCAAGCCCTACCTGCGCACCGTCAAGCAGCCCGGCTGACGGCGTAGCGATCGCGCCCGGCGCGCTTGGCGGCGTAGAGCGCCTCGTCGGCGCGGCGCAGCAGGCTCGCCGGGTCGCTGTCGCCGGGCTCGAGCAGGGCCAGGCCGACGCTCGTCGAGACATGCACGAAGGAGCCGCCGATGCGCATCGCCGGCCGCATCGCCTCGACGAGCTTCATCGCCACCGCCTCGGCATCGGCCGGCGCGTTCAGGTCTTCGAGGATGACGGTGAATTCGTCGCCCGCCAGGCGCGCCACGGTGTCGACGTTGCGCACCGAGGCGAGCAGGCGCTCGGAGGCGATCATCAGCAGCTCGTCGCCGGCGCCGTGGCCGCGCGAGTCGTTGATGCCCTTCAGGTGATCGATGTCGAGGAAGAGCAGCGCCATGAGCTTGCCGCTGCGCCGCGCTCGTTCGATTGCGCCCGCCAGCCGGTCGTTGAAGAGGGCGCGGTTCGGCAAGCCGGTCAGGGCATCGAACTCGGCACGCTGGCGCAGCAGCTCTTCGGCGTGCTTTTGCGCGGTGATGTCGGCCTCGGTGCCGACCATGCGCAGGGCCTGGCCCGCGGCGTCGCGTTCGACGACGCGGCCGCGGCTGCGCAGCCAGAGCCAACGGCTGTCGTTGTGGCGGATGCGGAACTCCGCTTCATGGACCGCTGTCTTGCCCGAGAGCGCGTCTTTCATGTTCGCGAGCAGGCCGTCGAGGTCGTCGGGATGGACGAAGGCGTGCATCGCCTCGGGCGTCACTTCCATCGCCTGCTCGGGGCCGCCACGCATCGTCGAGGCGCGGGCGCTGTAGTGGACGCGATTGGCGGCGATGTCCCAGTCGAACAGCGACTGCTCCGAGCCCTCGAGCGCGAGGGCGAGCCGCTCCTCGCTGCGCATGGCCGCCGCAGTGCGCTCCTGCACCGCAGCGGCCATGCGATTCAGGGTGTGCGCGAGCAGGCCGATCTCGCTGCCGGTGCGGACCTTGCTTCGATGCTCCATGTGCCCCTCGCCGAGCAGGCGAGCGTCGGTGCTCAGCTCGCGCAGCGGCCGGGCTATGCGGCGGGCGACCCAGGCCGCGAGGAACAGGCCGACCACCAGCATGCCGACGCCGAGGGCGAGGCTGTCGCGCGCGTTCTGGTGTGTCGATGCGAGCGCCGTGTCGATTGGAATTCCCACGTAGACGAGCCAGGGCATGGAGCGCGAGCGGGAGAAGCCGGCGATCCGCGTGACGCCGTCGAGGCCGGTGTTCTCGGCGCTGCCGCGCCCTTCGGCGAGGCGGCGCAGCACCAGCGCGCGTTCCATCGGCGCGGTCTGGCCGATCCAGCGCTCGGGTTCGAGCGAGCGGCCGACGATGCGGGCGTCGACGTCGATCAGCGAGATGACGGCACCTTTCGGCAGCGATCGGTCCGGGTCGAGCAGCCCGGGCAAGGTCGGCAAGCAGGTGGCGACCGACACGACGCCGATCGTTTTCGCATCGCGAACGACGCGCTGGGCGAACACCGCGATCCATTCGCCGCCTTTTTTGAGTCGCACCGGCGCCTCGCTGGCCAGGCCCGGCTCGCGCATGGCGGCGATGAAGAAGGCACGGTCGGCGATGTTCAGACGCGCGCTGGCGGCAGACGGCTCGGACGAACCGATGTTCGTGCCGTCGATGGCCCAAAGCGAGACGCTGGAGACGTTGGCCGGAAACTGGGGCGCCAGCCGCTGCAGCACCGCGTCGTTGTGCTCGACGTCGGCCGACTCGACCGGCAGCGTGCCGGCAAGCGTGTAGAGAAGCTGGTTCACGTCGCCCAGGTGGTCATCGAGGCGCGCGCCGGCCAGCGCCGCGACCAGGCGCATTTCTGCGCGAACGTGCTCGAGGTCACGGTTCGACTGGCGCGCCGTGTTGAAGGCGATGTAGAGAACGAACAGCAGGCCGATCGCGAAGGTCACGAGCAGCAAGCGGGACTGGATGCCGAAGCGCAAGGGCTTCATTCGCGGGACGAACGGCACGAAGGTGGGTGATGGCTTGACGGCGAGGGGCCGCGCTCGCGATGCTGGGCCCTGCGGTCCGATCTGTCAGGTGCAAAAGCGGGGGGATCGTGGCGCAATTGGCGCAGCGGGCGGCTGCGGGACAATCGTTCCGCCATGGCACGCATTGCCGCCGACCTCGATCCCGCCCTCGATCCGAAGGGCTTCCTGCGTGCGCTGTTCGATGCCGCCGTCGCCGCCGCCTTGCCCGACGCGAAGCGGATCGCGCCCTTTCTGCCTTCGCCGCCGCGCGGCCGCACGCTGGTGCTCGGCGCGGGCAAGGCGGGCGGCGCGATGGCGGCGGCCGTCGAGGCCGCCTGGCCCGCCGATGCGGCCATGAGCGGCCTCGTCGTGACGCGCTACGACTACCTGCCGCCGGCCTTCGCCACGTTGCAGCAAACCGGCGCGGCGCGCATCGAGGTCGTCGAGGCGGCGCACCCCGTTCCCGACGACGCTGGACGGCGCGCCGCCGAACGCATTGCCGCGCTGACGCATGGACTCACTGCCGACGACCTCGTGCTCTGCCTGATGTCCGGCGGCGCGTCGTCGCTGCTCGCCTTGCCGGCCGAAGGCGTGACGCTCGACGAGAAGCGCGCCATCAACCGCGCTTTGCTGAAGAGCGGCGCCGCCATCGACGAGATGAACTGCGTGCGCAAGCATCTCTCGGCGATCAAGGGTGGCCGGCTGGCCAAGGCCTGCGCGCCGGCGCGCGTCGTGACGCTGCTCGTCAGCGACGTGCCCGGCGACTCGCCCGCGGTCATCGGCAGCGGCCCGACGGTGCCCGACCCGACGACCTGTGCCGACGCGCTGGCCGTGCTCGACCGCTACGCGATCGCCGTGCCGCCGCAGATCCGCGCGCAGCTCGAGCGCGGCGAGCTCGAAACGCCCAAGCCCGGCGACGCGGCGTTCGACGGCAACGTCGTCCACCTGATCGCGACGCCGCAGCAGTCGCTCGACGCTGCCGCAGCGGCAGCGCGCGCCGCCGGCGTCGAGGCGCACATCCTCGGCGACGAGATCGAAGGCGAGTCGCGCGAAGTCGGCAAGGTGCACGCCGCGCTCGCCAGACAGATCGCGCGTCGCGGCCAGCCGTTCGCGCGTCCCTGCGTCGTGCTCTCGGGCGGCGAGACGACGGTGACGGTGCGGCCGCGCGAAGGCGCGCCGGGCCGTGGTGGACGAGGCACGGAGTTCCTGCTCGGCTGCGCCATCGCGCTGCAAGGCGAGCCCGGCGTGCACGTGCTCGCCGCCGACACCGACGGCATCGACGGCAGCGAGAACAACGCCGGCGCCATCGTCGCGCCCGATACGCTGGCCCGCGCCGCGGCGCTTGGCCTCGTGCCGCGGTCGTTCCTCGACCGCAACGACGCCTACGGCTTTTTCGACGCGCTCGGCGACCTGGTCGTGAGCGGGCCGACCTTCACCAACGTCAACGACTTCCGGGCGATGCTGATCGGCTGATCAACCGACCGGCAACATGCGCGCCGGTGGCCGGCCGGGACGGCGCATCGCCGGGCGATGCTCGACGAAGCCGCCGCGGCGGTTCGTGAACGGGCGGCTGCCGATCGGCGCGACGATCACCAGCACGCGGTCGTAGTTGCCGTCCGCGCCCGCGTACTGGAGGTGCAATTCGCGCTCGCGTTGCGCCAGGCGCATGCGCTCCATGTCGTACAGAACACCACGCTCGACGCCGACGACAGCCTCTGTGCTGGCGCCGGCTCCGAAATGAGCCGAGCGCAGACTGACCGCTGAGCCACACTTGACAGCCAACATGCAAGGATTTTCGCCCTTCAATTGGCCGAACGCATGACGTACCGCATTGTCGGCGCGGGGCTCAGTTTCACCGCACCAACAGGTGTGCTCAGCGAGCCATTGCAAGGCAGGCGACTTCACTGCGCTTGCAGGCCTCGGCGCAACGCTTGCAGTGATCCAGGCTGTGCCTGCTGCACTCCTCTGCACAGCCGCGGCACGCTTTCGCGCAGAGTACGCAGATGGCCTGCATGTGTTAACCGCCCCTGGCCATCGACGCAGCGGCAAGCCGGCAAATATCGGAGCATTCCAGATCCAGAGCGATACAGCGCGCCATGGGTTTTGGGTCGGCCTCCTGGAGGCACGCCGTGGCGCATTGCAGGCACGCAGCAACGCATTCGCTAAATGCGCGCAGGCATGCATTCTCGACTTGGTTGGCCATGGAAATTCCTCGAAACTGCTGCACGGGTTGTGTCGATCGAGCGTTGCAGCTCGGGGAATCTCTGACTGTTCGTCATCGCACACATTGATCAGGCAAATACCAATCCGCACCAGCAGGCTGAACCAGTTCGGGGCGTGGCCCGCCTCGGTGACGCGCGACTCGCAACTCGATGGTGTTGCGGACTTCAGCGGTCCTGACCCGCACCCGGTGGCTCGATCTCGGCATTGGCCGTCGGTCATAGGCGTTGTTGCGATGCAGCGTGCATACCTCGGTGGGATTCATCGTAGCCGTGACGCCGGTATAGCCCGCTTCGGTGAGCAGCCGGGTCAGCAACTGCACATTGGCGGCCTGATCGTCGACGATCAAGATGATGGCAGCAAGAATGTCTGGGTCGAGTTTCTTCAGTTCACCGCCTCGTAACCGACTCGGTCTGTTGGTGTTCTTGCGGCTTCCAGAGCCAGGTCCAACGTATCCATGAACTCGTTCACCTTGATCGGCTTGGTGAGGTATCGGAAGAACCCGGCTTCCAGCCCCCTCTCGATGTCTCTGGGCATCGCGTTCGCGCTGATCGCAATGACGGGGATGTGCGCGGTGGACGGGTCACCAGCAAGGATCCCGAGCGCTATGACACCGCTGATACCAGGCAGGTTGATGTCCATCAGGATGACGTCGGGGCGGGCGGCTTGCGCCATCTCGACACCGCTACGGCCGTCTTTCGCGCTGAGCAGGCTGACATCTGGGCGCCGCGCCAGAAGCTTCTTGACCAGCATCAGATTGGCTGGGTTGTCTTCGACGTAGAGCACGGTGCGCAGTGGCCCACCACTCCCGGTGCCAGACAACGTCGCCACAGCATGCGGCTTGTCATCACTGCCTGTCTCAACAACATTACTCGCGTTCAGTTCGATCCAGAACACGCTGCCGACACCGACCGTACTCTCCACGCCGATCAAGCCCCCCATCAGTTCGACCAGTTTTTTGCTGACGACCAAGCCGATGCCGGTGCCTTCTTCGACGCCGGCTTCTTGGCCGAGGCGGTTGAAGGGCTGGAACAGCTGAGCCACTTTGTCTGGGGTCAAGCCTTCTCCGGTGTCCTTAAAACTCATCCGAACGCGGTCGCCTGGGCGTGTGCGGCTGCTCACCTCGACTGAGCCGCCGGCGCGGTTGTACTTGATCGCGTTCGACAGCAGATTGACGAAGACTTGTTTGACCCGCGTGCGATCGGCGTTTACGCACAAAGTTACGTCGGGTTGGGCGAACACCACGCGAATGCCGCTCTTGCGCGCTTGGGGTTCGATCATGGCCTGGCAATCGGCCAATACCTCATCGAGTGACACGGGTTCCAGCGACAAGGGAAGCTTGCCGGATTCGATCTGCGCGAGATCGAGGATCTCGTTGATGAGCTCCAGCAGAAACCAGCCGGCCCGCAGAATTTGCGAGGTGCTCTCTTTCTGTCCTGCCGTCAGCGGTGGTGACTCCGAGTCCATCAACTGAGCGAAGCCGAGAATGGCGTTGAGCGGCGAGCGCAACTCGTGGCTCATGCTCGACAGAAAGTCCGACTTTGCCAGGTTGGCACGCTCTGCCTCGACCTTGGCGCCCTGGAGTTCGAGGTTCGTCTCGCGCAAGGCTTGGTCCAGCCGCTTCTGTTCGGCTTCGACCAGCTTGCGCGCGGTGTTGTCGGTGCCGATCAGCAGGTAGCCAATGATGGCTTCGGCCGCATCGCGCAGCGCCGTCACCGAGACCACGGCCGGGAAGCGGCTGCCGTCTTTTCGGAAGTAAGTCAACTCGTAAATGTCTTCGATGGCGCGCGAGGCCTTGAAGACCAACGCCTCGAAGCCTGGGCTGATGGTGGTGCCGAGTTCGAGGCTGAGCGCTGCAGCGCGCGCGATGACCTCCTGCGGATCGGAAATGTCGGCCGGGGTGATCTTGTTCATCACTTCGTCAGCCGTGTAGCCCAGCATGCGCTCGGCACCGACGTTGAAGATCTGAATGACGCCATTGGCATCGGTTGCGATGCTGGAGAAGTTGGCGCTGTTGAAGATTGCTCGCTGCAACGCACCGGCATTCAGCAGCGCTTCTTCGGCCTGCTTGCGCGCGGTGTTGTCGGTGCCGATCAGCAGGTAGCCAATGATGATGTTCTCGGCATCGCGCAGCGCCGTCACCGAGACCACGGCCGGGAAGCGGCTGCCGTCTTTTCGGATATAGGTCAGCTCATAAATGTCTTCGATGCCGCGTGAGGCCTTGAACACCAGCGCCTCAAAACCAGGGGAAATGACAGTGTCGAGCTCCAAGCTCAGCACACGCGCGCGCTCAACCACTTCTTGCGGATCAGAAATATCGGCTGGTGTGATCTTGTTCAGCACCTCGATGGCCGTGTAGCCCAACATGCGCTCGGCCCCGACGTTAAAAATCTGGATGACGCCATTGGCGTCGGTAGCGATGCTGGAGAAATTGGCACTATTAAAAATAGCGTTTTGCAAAGCAGATACGCGCGAAAGCGCCTTCTTCTGCCGAAACAACTCAACAAATACTGCGACCTTGCTGGTCAGGATATGTGCCTCAACCGGTTTGTAGAGGAAATCAACCGCGCCGAAGTTGAAGCCTTTAAATTGGCGCTGGCGGTCATGGGCACCCGCGGTAATGAAGACAATCGGCACATGTTTGGTGCGCTCGCTGCCGCGCATCAGCTCAGCCAGCTCGAAGCCATCCATGTCGGGCATCTGCACATCCACCAGTGCAAGTGCGACCTCGTTGACCAAAACAATTTCCAGCGCCTCGGCACCGGAGCGCGCCATCAACACGCGAACCTCGGGAGCCCGCAACAAGGCCGACATGGCGATCAGATTCTCTTCAAGGTCGTCAACCAGGAGGATGGTGGCATTGGTGTTCATGCGGTGCAGTCGAGGGATGCCGATTTTTTTCGATAAATGCGCTCGTGCCTGTCGAAGGTCTCGAAAACGGGGTTGCGCGACGGCACGCCCAAGCTCTCTTTGGAGCCCAGTGCGAGGAAACCGCGTGGCACCAGCGACTGCGCGAACAGGGCAATGGCGCGGTCTTGCAGCGGGCGCTCAAAGTAGATCAACACATTTCTGCACAGCACGAGGTGGGTTTCGGTGAAATCGCCGTCGGTCGCCAGCGAGTGGTCGGCAAAGACGACGTTTCGGCGCAGGCATTTATCGAAAATGACACCGTTGTAAGCGGCCGTGTACCAGTCCGACAGCGAGCCCTTGCCGCCAGCCTCGACATAGTTGTGCGAGAAGCCTGCCACGCGGTCCACTGCGTACACACCGGCTTGTGCTTTGCGCAGTGCCTCATCGTTCACATCGGTGGCGTAAATCATGGCGCGGTCCAGCAAACCCGCTTCCTCCAGCAGGATGGCGATGGCGTAAAACTCCTCGCCGGAACTGCAGCCAGCAAGCCATATCTTGAACGACGGATAGGTCGCAAGAATCGGCAATACGTCCCGGCGCAAAGCCAAAAAGTGGGTCGGATCGCGAAACATGTCGCTCACCTGTACCGTAAGGTAGCCCAGCAGCAGCGACATCGCCTGCGCATCGTGCAGCACCCGCCCTTGCATCGCCGAGAGCGAGTCGAGTCCAAAGCGCTGCAGGGCCTGGTGCATCCGCCGCCGCAAGGTGGACAGGGTGTAGCCACGAAAATCGCAGTGGTAGTGCTGGAAGATGGCCTCCAGCAGCAGCGTGAGCTCGATATCAAACGCTGCGCCCGCGTGCTGCTTTGGCGCTGTTGGCGGCTTCATCGCTTGCGCATCCAGACGCGCAGCAGCGACAGCAGCTTCTCCACGTCGATGGGTTTGGCCATGTAGTCGGACGCACCCGCAGCAATGCATTGCTGCTGGTCATCCTTCATTGCCTTGGCGGTCAGCGCGATGATGGGCAGCAGTTGCCACTGGGGTCGCTCACGGATGGCGCGCATCGCCGCAAAGCCATCCATCTCGGGCATCATGATGTCCATCAAAACCATGTCGATGCCGCCGCTCTGATGGCCCGCAATGCCCTGCTTCTCCAGCAGGGCCAGCGCCTCCCGACCGTTGCGCGCGATCACCATCGTGGCGCCCAGTGGCTCGAGTACGCTGGTCAATGCAAAGACATTGCGCACATCGTCCTCGGCCAACAGGATGCGTCGGCCCTCAAGCGCGGCGTCGCGGTTGCGGGCCTCGCGCAGCATTCTCTGGCGGTCCAAGGGCAACTTGGCCTCGACCTGGTGCAGGAACAGCATCACCTCATCGAGCAACCGCTCGGGCGAGCGCGCGCCCTTGATGATGATCGAGCGCGAGTACTGGTTCAGCCGCTGCTCCTCGTCACGGCTGAGCGAGCTGCCGGTGTGGACGATGACGGGCGGATGCGAATAGCGCTCGTCGGCAGCCATGCGCTCCAGCAGTTGGTAACCGCTGAAATCGGGCAAGGTGAGATCAACAACCATGCAGTCAAACGTCGCGGCCTGCAGGGCCGCCAGCGCGTCGCCGGCGGTGGCCACCGATGTGACGCTGACACCGCCCTGGCCCAACAGCGCCTCGATCGCCTGGCGCTGGTGCGCGCTGTCTTCGACGACCAGCACACGGCCCATCGTTTGGGCCAGCTTTTGCTCCATGCGCTGGATAGCGCGCAGCAGCTCCTCGCGCTTGACAGGCTTGAGCGTGTAGCCCAACGCGCCGAGCTCGAGCGCCTGTTGTACATGGTCTGCTGCCGAGATCATGTGCACCGGAATGTGGCGTATGGCGGAATTGCGCTTCAAGCGATCCAACACCGTCAGCCCCGAGTGGTCGGGCAGCTTTATATCCAGCAAGACACCCACCGGGTGGTACGCATGGACCGCCGCGATGCCGTCCTCGGCGGACGGTGCGACGACCACCTTGTAGCCGCGCTCACGCCCGAGTTCGACCAGGATGTGGGCAAAAATTGCGTCGTCCTCCACCACCAGAATCACGCGGTCCGTCAGGGTGATGGTGTCGCGGTCGTCGGCCACAATTTTTGCCACCGGTGTCTGTGCCGGGGCAGGGGCCGCGAGGGCGCGCATGGGCGCTGGCATGACCGGTGCCAACGCAGCAAGCGCAGCCATCTGGGCCGCCGTTGGGCCGTGTGTCGCGGTGGTGCCGGGCACCCCGAGCCAACGCGGAACGGTCAACGTGAAGGTGCTCCCCACGCCTGAGGCGCTGTGCAATGTGACATCGCCCCCCAGCAGGCGCGACAGCTCCCGCGAGATCGACAAGCCGAGCCCCGTTCCGCCGTACTTGCGGTGTGTGCTGCCATCGGCTTGACGAAATGCTTCGAATATCAGGCCCTGGTGCTCAGGCGCGATGCCGACGCCGGTATCGATGACGCAAAAACGCACCAGCGCCACCCCATCGGCAGATGTCAGCGCGTCAACGCTGAGCTGTACCGTTCCGTGCTCGGTGAACTTCACGGCATTCGACACCAGATTCTTCAGCACCTGCTGCAGGCGCTGGCCGTCGCTGACGATGCTGTCGTTCGGGTCCTTGATGGCGGTCTCCAGACGTACGCCCTTCTGGGCGGCGAGTGGGTCAAAGGTGCGGCGCAGTTGCTCGACCATCGCCCGTAGTGAGAGCTTCTCCAGGTGCACATCAACCTGGCCAGCCTCGATCTTGGAGAGGTCAAGAATGTCGTTGATCAGCGTGAGCAGATCGGTGTTGGCACTGTGGATCGTCTGTGAAAACTGCACCTGCTCCTCGGTCAGGTTTTCACCTGCGTTGTCGGCGAGTATCTTGGAGAGGATCAGCGCGCTGTTGAGCGGTGTACGCAACTCATGGCTCATATTGGCAAGAAACTCCGACTTCACCCGGTTGGCGCGCGCCAGTTCGTCCGAATGCAGCGTCAGCTCATGCTGGGCGCTCTCAAGTCCGGCTTTCTGCGCTTGCAACTCTTCGGATTGGGTTTCGAGCTGGGTGTTGGTTTCCTCCAGTTCCGCCTGCTGCTGTTCTTGGCGCACGGCGCTTTCCTGCAGTGAGCGGCTTTGCGCTTCGAGCTCTTCATTGGAAGCGCGCAACTCTTCTTGTTGAGTTTGCAGCGCCTCACCCTGCTGCTGTGATTCTTCCAGCGCGAGCGCAAGCGCCTTGTGCAGTTGCGCTGTTCTCAGCGCCACGCCGATCGGCTCGGCGAGCATGCCAAGCCATTCCAGGTCGTGCTCCGCGACGGTGTGAAAAAAGCCCAGTTCCAGCACCGCGTTGGCAATGCCGTCGGCACTGGCGGGTGCCAGCACCAGATGCCTCGCTTGGCCTGTGCCGAGGCCAGAGGACACCGGGAAATAGTCCGGCGGCACATCGCTTACCAGCAGTACCGACCGGTCCTGCAAGACGCGTTGGGTCAGGCCACCCACCGGGCGAACGCTGTCGGCAGCACTTGGAGTGGCGGCCGGAAGTGCATAACCGCCGATCAGGCGAAGCGGTTGCGCTGTTTCGGACAGGTACACGGCAGCCACTTGGGCGTTGAGGTAACGGGCGACGAAATCAACGATCTTCCCGCCCAGCGCATCGATATCTTGCTCACCCTGCATCCGGACACCGAGCTCATTCAGCCCCGAACGGAGCCATGCCTGCGTTCGCATCTGGCGAAAATCCTGCGCTGACGCGACAGCGTTGGCGACGATGAGGAAGAGCAAGATTGCCGCACCGGTCCAGTTGACGAACGTCGAGAAGGCGACGGCCTGCTCCCATGCCTGGGTGCGGGCAGCATCCAACGCCCGCTCGGTGACCAATATCTCGTTGATCGCCGCACGGACGCGATCCATCTTCTCCTTGCCCTGTCCAGAACGAACCAGCTCGAGCGCGGCTTCAGTCTGGCCCGCGCGCTTGAGCTTGATCGTCTCCTGCATCTCTGCCAACTTGTCGGCGATGCGGCTTTCGGCGGCATCGAACTGCAGCAGCTCCGCCGGGTCGTCTTCAATCGAGCGCCGAAAATCGGCCCGCTGACGCGGCAAGGTGGCGAGTGCAGCAGTGAACGGCTCGAGAAAACGCTCGGACCCCGTCAGAAGAAAACCGCGCTGCCCGGTCTCCGCGTCCTTGAGCGTTGAGAACAACTCCCCGACATTGCGCGTCCTCTCGAGCGATTGCAACAGCTTTTGTACGCCCGCCGATCGAGTCTGCAAAGCGTAATGGGAGACAACCGTCATGGTCAGCACGGCAACCAACGCGACCAGAAAACCGATGAGCGTCTTGCGGGGTAAAGCAGTATGCCAATGGCCACCGGGGCTGGTACTGCGGCGCGTTTCTTGAATCACGGATACCCTTCGTTTCTATCAGACGACTATCGACTGATGGTTTACAGCAGGGAGGTATATCGCGCCGCTCTCCCAAACAAAAGGAAATTCCGGATTGCGCGCCCGCCATATTTGGCGTGCTTTCAGGGTCTACAAGAATTTTCCCGATTGTGGGGCACCGGAGAGCTTGGTGGTGGCATTGCAACGGCGCAGTGTCGCCGCACACCACTACGATGTCGTCCGCTGCTACGGCGCACAGGCAGAGGCCGTGCTTTGGCGCAGCCCGGTTTTTGCGCAGACGGAATGCTGGAAGTCCAGCGTAGCAGCCTGAACTACTTGACGCCGCTCGAGTTCAAGCAGCAGCATCACCCCGTCCCCTACCGAGCCGTCTTCCAGGAATGATTGGCCTGAATAACCAGGGGCAGGTCAGTAGGGGCAGTGCTCAGGCGTTGTCTCGCTGCGTTGTTGAACCATGCCGTGTGACGGTTCCTCTGGAGGGATGCTACGCGGCCTTGAGTTCGGCCCTGTCGGCCTTCGCAACGCGAGCGACCAGCGCAGCGATCAAGGTGTTCATATCGCGAAGACCGCGCAGCTTTCTGAACCGCTCACTTGCATCGCTCAAGGCACTGGCCACCCAGCGCAAGGTCATCGCGCCGTCTTTCCAGCGCTTGACATTGCGCGTGTAGTGTCCGATCGAGCCGTTGAGGTTCTCGATCGGGTTGGCAGCCGCACGCCGACTCAGACTTTATTGCGCTGTCTCAGACACCAATGGACTCTCAGACTCCATGGCAAGTAACACCTCTTGCGCTTGCGCTGGCCCTCACTCCACCGTCACGATCTTCGCCAGATTCCGCGGCTTGTCGACATCCGTCCCGCGCGCGCAGGCGGTGTGATATACCAGCAGCTGGAGCAGCACGACGTGAAGGATGGGCGAGAGCATGCCGTAATGCTCGGGCATGCGGATCACGTGCAGGCCCTCGCCCAATTCGATCATCGAATCGGCGTCGGCAAAGACGAAGAGCTCGCCGCCGCGGGCGCGCACCTCGTGCAGGTTGCTCTTCAGCTTATCGAGCAGCGCGTCGTTCGGCGCGATCGCGACGACCGGCATCTGCGCCATGACGAGCGCGAGCGGCCCGTGCTTGAGCTCGCCTGCCGGGTACGCCTCGGCGTGGATGTAGCTGGTCTCCTTGAGCTTGAGCGCGCCTTCGAGGGCGATCGGGTAGTGCATGCCGCGGCCGAGGAAGAGGGCGTTCTCCTTCTTCGCGAACTCCTCGCTCCACGCGATGATCTAGCTAGGGCTCGAGGGCGAGCACGCCCTGCACCGCGAGCGGCAGGTGGCGCAGCGCCTTGAGGTGCTCGGCCTCGGCCGCGTCCTGCAGGTGGCCACGCGTCTGCGCGAGGGCCAGCTGAGCAGGAAGAGGCCGACTAGCTG
The DNA here is from genome assembly GCA_038231215.1 of Burkholderiales bacterium. Taxonomy (GTDB): domain Bacteria; phylum Pseudomonadota; class Gammaproteobacteria; order Burkholderiales; family Burkholderiaceae_C; genus Schlegelella_A. The sequence continues at coordinate 42,607 of JBBRLS010000007.1, forward strand.
GGTGCTGAAGGCCTTGGTCGAGGCGACGCCGATCTCGACGCGGGCGCGGGTGATGTAGGCCATCGCACACTCGCGCACCATCGCGCTCGTCGCGACGTTGCACACCGTCAGCGTGTGGGCCATGCCGAGGCCGCGCGCATGCTTGAGTGCGGCGAGCGTGTCGGCGGTTTCGCCGCTCTGCGTGATGGTGACGACGAGGGTGCGCGGGTTCGGCACGCTGTCGCGGTAGCGGTACTCGCTCGCGACTTCGACGCCGGTCGGGATCCTGGCGATGCTCTCGAGCCAGTACTTCGCGACCGAGCCGCTGTAGTAGCTCGTGCCGCAGGCGAGGATCAGCACCGAATCGACGTCCTTGAAGACGCGGTACGCGCCGTCGCCGAAGAGCTCGGGCGAGATGCCCTCGACCGCATCGAGCGTGTCGGCGATGGCCTTCGGCTGTTCGAAGATTTCCTTCTGCATGTAGTGGCGGTACGGGCCGAGACTCGGCCGCGCCCGAATGCGCCTGCACGGTGCGCACCGGCCGCTGGGCCGGCCGCCAGCGGCCCTCGGCCGTGAGGTGGGTGATCCAGTGCTTGCCCAGCTGCAGATCGGCGACGTCGCCCTCTTCGAGGTAGACGATCTGGTCGGTCACCGGCGACTTGGTCGAGACCGGGCCGACCTTCACCAACGTCAACGACTTCCGGGCGATGCTGATCGGCTGATCAACCGACCGGCAACATGCGCGCCGGTGGCCGGCCGAGACGGCGCATCGCCGGGCGATGCTCGACGAAGCCGCCGCGGCGGTTCGTGAACGGGCGACCGCCGATCGGCGCGACGATCACGAGCACGCGGTCGTAGTTGCCGTCCGCGCCCGCGAACTGGAGGTGCAATTCGCGCTCGCGCTGCGCCAGGCGCATGCGCTCCATGTCGTATGCGGCGGCACGCTCCTGCGCCTCGATGCGCCGCTGCACGCGCTCGCTCACCGCGTCGGCTTCGCGCCGCACCTCGAGCGCGCGCTGTCTCGCGGCGACCGGGTCTTCGCGATCCATCTGCCAGGTGCGCTCGGTCACCGCGGTCGGCGAAGGACGGTCGGTGAGGACGATGCGTCCGTCGGCGGCGCGCTGCTGATAGATCTGCGCCGAGGCAGGCGCGTCGGCGGCCGAGGCCGCGCTGGCCGCGCCGAAGAAGAGGGCACCGAGTGCGAGCGCGAGGGGCAACGAGGGGCGGACGTCGAAGTGCATGACCATCCCGATCGACGGCGTGCGAATCGGCCGCCTGCCACTACTGTGCCACCGTTCGGCCGTCCCTGTTTGCCCGCTGCCTGTAAAGACGCTGACTTGGTACGCTCAGGGTCCGCCCCACTCCTCGCCGCTCCATGACCGACACCCTCGTCTTTCGCGCCGAAGCGCTCGTCGCCGCCGTCACGACCATCGTCCGCGCCGCCGGCTCGTCGGAGCGCGAGGCGGCGCAGGTGGCGACCAACCTCGTCGAGGCCAACCTGCGCGGCCACGATTCGCACGGCGTCGGCATGGTGCCGCGCTATGTCGATGCGGTGCTCGAAGGCGGCCTTGCGGTCGACGCGCACGTCGCCATTCGCGCCGACAGCGGCGCCCTGCTCACGCTCGATGGCCAGCACGGCTACGGCCAGGTGATCGGCGCCGAGGCGATGGCCCTCGGCATCGAGCGGGCGCATCAGCACGGCGTCTGCGTCGTCGGCCTCGCCCATTCGCATCACCTCGGGCGGATCGGCCACTGGGCCGAGCAATGCATAGACGCTGGCCTCGTCTCGATCCACTTCGTCAACGTGCTGGCGCGGCCCATCGTCGCGCCCTTCGGTGGCCGCGACGCGCGGCTCGGCACGAATCCCTTCTGCGTCGGCATCCCGCGGCCGGGCAAGGACCCCATCGTCCTCGACTTCGCGACGAGCAAGATCGCGCAGGGCAAGACGCGCGTCGCCTACAACATGGGCAAGTCCATCGATCCCGGCACGATCATCGACGACCACGGCAACCCGACCACCGACCCGCGCTACACGGTCGTCGAGCCCTCCGGCGCGCTGCTGCCCTTCGGCGAGCACAAGGGCGCCGGCCTGGCGCTGATCTGCGAGTTGCTCGGCGGCGCGCTTGCCGGTGGCGCCACCGGCCATTTCGCCGCCGACGGTCGCAAGCGCGTGCTGAACAGCATGTTCTCCATCCTCGTCGATCCGGGCCGGCTCGGCACGGCCGCCAATCTCGCTGCCGAGATGGAAGACTTCGTCGCCTGGACCTGCGCTTCTCCACCGGCGGCCGGGGTCGACCGCGTGAAGACACCGGGCGAGCCCGAGCGCGAAACGCGCGCGGCGCGACTCGCCGCGGGCGTGCCGGTCGACGCCGTGACCTGGGCCGAGATCGTCGCCGCCGGCGCCAAGGTCAAGGTCGCGCCAGGGGACATCGAAACGCCGTTCGCGCGACGCTGATACCCTCGCGGTTTTTCGCTTCGTATCGCCCCGTGTCGAAGTCTGCTTTCCCGCTGCCCGTCGCGCCGCTCGGGTGGTCCCGCGTGCAGCCAGCCCTGAGCGCGACGCTGTTTGCGCTGGCGCTGGCCACAGGCGTTGCCGCGCCGGCACGGGCCGCCGAGATTCGCCTCGACACGCTTCGCGTTCCCGCAGGCTTTCGAGTCGCACTGCTTACCGATGCCGTTCCCAACGCGCGGCAGATGGCGCTCGGCCGCAGCGCCGACGGCAAGAGCGTGCTCTACGTCGGTACGCGCGAGGCGGGAAACGTCTACGCCGTCGAGCTGCAGGGCGGCAAGGCCGGCGCGGTGCACACCATCGCCAGCGGGTTGAGGATGCCCTCGGGCATCGCCTGGCGCGACGGCAGTCTCTACGTTGCGGCGATCTCGAAGGTGCTGCGCTTCGACGCCATCGACGGCCGCCTCGCGCAGCCGCCGGCGCCGGTGGTCGTGACGGATCGCCTGCCCGCGGAAACGCATCACGGCTGGAAGTTCATCGCCTTCGGTCCCGACGGCAAGCTCTACGTGCCGGTGGGTGCGCCTTGCAACATCTGCGAGCCCGACGACAGGCACGGCGTGATCCAGCGCATGAACAGCGACGGCAGCGGTCTCGAGACGGTGGCGCGCGGCGTTCGCAACTCGGTCGGCTTCGACTGGAGCCCGGTCGACAAGACGCTCTGGTTCACCGACAACGGCCGCGACATGCTCGGCGACGATCTGCCCAGCGACGAGCTGAACCACGTCACGAAGAACGGCGAGAACTTCGGCTTTCCGTATTGCCACCAAGGCGACACGCCCGACCCGGAATTCGGCGCCAGGCACGCCTGCAGCGAGTTCAGCGCACCCGCCGCCAAGCTGGGCGCGCATGTCGCTTCGATCGGCATGCGCTTCTACACCGGCACGCAGTTCCCGGCCGGCTATCGCGGCAACATCTTCATCGCCGAGCATGGTTCGTGGAACCGCAGCTCGAAGGTCGGCTACGCCGTGGCGCGTGTCGCCGTCGACGCGCAAGGCCGCGCCGGCAAGCCCGAGCCCTTTATCGAGGGCTGGCTGCAGACCGACGCCAACGGCCGCCAGTCGGTGTGGGGCCGGCCCGCCGACGTGCTCGTCATGCCCGACGGGTCGCTGCTCATCAGCGACGATCTCGTCGGCGCCATCTACCGCGTGAGCTACGCTCCATGACCATCGAGATCGCCCTCATCGTTGCCGCCGTGCTGATCCTGCTGGGCTTCTGGCTCGGCTGGAAGATCGTGCGCGGCCGCATGCGGGAGGGCGACAAGCCGCCAGCCGACGCAGCGATCACTCCCGCGCCGATCGTCAAGGTCGAGGCACCGGTTGCCCCGCCGATGCCGCCCGTGGCACCTCCCGCGCCCGTGGCCGCACCCGTACCAGCGCCCGCGCCCGCGCCCGCGCCCGCGCCCGCGCCCGCGCCCGCGCCAGCGCCAGCGCCCGCGCCAGCGCCAGCGCCAGCGCCTGTCACCGTGCCGTCGGTGCTCGATGCGCCGGTGCCCGTCACCGTCATCATGGCGCCGCGACCTCCGGCGCCGATCATCGAGCGCGTGCTCGCCGTCGAGCCGGCGAGCCAGGCGGAATGGGACGCGGCCGTGCCGCTCTCGCTTTCCGCGGTGCAGTCGGCTTCGGTCGTGGCCACCCTCGCCGCCGGCGGCGGCACCGCGTTCTATGCGATCGGCTTCGACGCCGGCACGGTCATCGCCGTCGGTCGCGGCAACCAGTCCTTCATGCGCACGCTCGCCGACGGCGCCGGCAAGGCGCCGACCGCGCCCGGTCGCTGGCTCGACAGCACGGCGGCGACGACGTTGGCCGCGACGGCGCTGGCCGGCCTTGCCAACGAGCGCTTTCTCGAGGCGCTGGGCGACGACGTGCGCGACCTGAAGACCGAGATCGCCGCGCTCTCGCCCAAGCTCGCCGCGCTCGGCGACGGCCGACTCAAGACACTGGTGCAGGACCTGTCGCGCTTTGCCCGCGAGGCGCGCGACAACTATGCGTCGGCGCTCGGCAAGTCGGCGTTTCGCGAGCGCGTCGACGAGGCGAGCGAGCGGGCCTTGAGCCTTTGGCGCGATGGGGTCGAGCGCGCCGACGGCGTGCGCCAGCAGATCGAGGTGCTGACGCGCACGCCACGCTTTGGCGAAGCGCAGGTCGAGAAAGCGCTCGCCCTGCTGCGCGACCTCGTCGACGTGGAGCGCTGGCAGGAAATTTCGGCGCGCACGCTCGCCGCGGCACAGGTGCTGCGCGTCGTCATGGGCGAGCTGCCGGCGAGCGGCGGCGCCGATCCCCTTGCGTCCGCCGCTGCCGCTCTGCAGGCCGGCCTCGACCAGGACCGCGATCTCGCGCTGCGTCTTTCCGACTGCGAGAAGGGCGCCCGCGGCGACCCCTACGTCGGCAAGGCCGAGTTCGAGGCGAGCCGCGCGGCACTGCGCAAGCTCATTGCCAGGCCGGTCGCCGAGCGAGTCACGCCTTCGCTGGAGCGACTCGAAGCGGCGCGCACGGCCGAAGCACTCGACCCGCTCGGCGCGCCGCCGCGGCGGCTCCTCGTTCGCGCCAGCAGCGAAGCCTGCACCATGCGCTGGAGCGCGAGCGCCGGCTGAGGCCAGGAGCCCAGGCTCCTGGTGGCCGGTCGCGCGACCCTCAGCGCGCGATGATCTTCGCGCCTGTCAGTTGCTCCTGCGCCTCGACCAGCGCGGGCACGAACTTCTTGCCGTGACCGAGCGCGCTCGCCAGCACGAGCGACTGGTGCACCGCTTCGCCGACGACGGTGGGAACGCCCAGGCCTTCGGCCAGGTGCGTGTAGTAGCGGATGTCCTTGCGTGCGTTGTCGAGCTCGAACTTGATGCCCGCCATGTCGCCGGCCAGTGTCTTGGCCATCGCCTGGAAGAGACCCGAGTTGACGCCGCCGGCCGACACCACCTCGACCAGCTTGTTCGGGTCGATGCCGCCGCGCGCGCCGACCGCGAAGGCTTCGGCGGTGGCCGTGCAGATCGCCTGGGCGATGAAGTTGTTGAGCAGCTTGACGATGTGACCGGCGCCCGGCGGGCCGACATGGAACACGTTCTCGGCAAAGCAGCGCAACACCGGCTCGATGCGCAGGAAAGTGGCGTCGTCGGCGCCCACCATGATGTTCAACTTGCCCAGCTCGGCCTCGACCGGCGTGCGCGCCAGCGGTGCGTCGACGAGCAGCACGGCGGCGCCCGCACAGGCGGCACGTAGCCGGGTCGTCGAGTCCGGCTCGCTGGTCGAGCAGTCGACGATGACGAGGCCGGCCTTGTCTTTGGCACCGGCGAGCAGGCCGTCGGCGCCCTCGATCGCAGCCTCGACCTGCGGCGACCCGGTGACGCAGAGAAACACCATCTCGCACGATGCGGCCAGCGCCGCCGGCGACGAGACCTCCTTTGCGCCGGCGGCGACGAGATCGGCGACCCGTTCGCGATTGCGGTGCACGGTGAAGCTGAGCGCGTGGCCCTTGGCGAGCAGGTTCTTCGCCATGCCGTGGCCCATCAATCCCGATGCGCCGACGAATCCGATGCTTGCCATGCCTGCTCCTTCGATTCGAAAACAGTGATTGTCCACGCGCGACTTCGGCGAAGATCGGACCCTGGCGCCAGAGACACAAAAGGGGGAGGAACATGGTCCAGCGTTCGTCGACAACGGCATTCGCCAAGTCGACCCGGCCCGAGATCGGCGGCGTGGTGCGGCGCGAGTCGCTGTTCGCGCGACTCGACGGCACGGCGGCGCGCACCGTCGTCTGGGTCTCCGCCCCGCCGGGCTTCGGCAAGACCACGCTGGCGGCCAGCTACCTCGAGGCACGCAGCCATCGCTGGGCCTGGTACCAGGTCGACCCCGACGACGACGACGGCGAGACCTTTTTCCACTACGTCGCGCACGCGGTGAAGAAGGTCGGCGCCGACGCCGCCGGTGTGCCCGCGTTCGGCCCCGAGCATCGTGACGACCTCGCCGGCTTCTCGCGTCGCTTCTTTCGCGCCCTGTTCTCGAGCGGCGTCGGCCTGACCGCGCTGGTGCTCGACAACCTGCACGAGCTGTCGAGCGAGAGCCCCCTGCGCACCGTTCTCGAAGCCGGCCTGCCGCAGGTGCCGCGGCCCTGCTGCGTCATCGTCACCAGCCGCGCGGCGCCGCCGGTCGGCCTGTCGCGGCTTCAGCCCGGCGGCGAGATGGTGCTCGTCGCCGCCGACGACCTGCGCATCACGCCCGACGAGCTGGGCGAGATGGCGAGCCTGCGCGGCAAGCCGATGGCGCCTGAGCTGCTGCTGCAGCTCCATGGGCGCGCCGACGGCTGGGCGGCCGCGCTGGTGCTCATGGTCGAGCACTACAAACTCGCCCAGGCCGAGGCGCAACTGCCGAGCGAGGCGACGCCTAAGGTCGTGTTCGACTATCTGGCCGGCGAGATCTTCGAGCGCTTCGAGCCGCCGATGCAGCGCCTGTTGCTGCAGCTCGCCTGCCTGCCGCGCATCACGATCGACATTGCGCGGGCGCTGTCGGGCGACGAGAGCGCGGCGCGCGTCCTCTTCAACCTCGCCCACAACGACTACTTCGTGCGCGAGCTGATCGGCCCGGAAGGCCGCGTCTTCGTGTTCCATCCGCTGCTGCGCGAGTTCCTGCTCTACCGCGCAGCGCGCGACCTGCCGCATGCGGTTGGCGCCGATGCGCTGCGCCGCGCTGCAAAGCTGCTGCGCGAGTCCGGCCAGCATGAAGACGCGCTCGCCCTGTTTGCCGAACGCCGGGACTGGACCGAGGTTGCGGCGATCGCCCGCGAGCAGGCCGACGCCTTGTTGGCGCAGGGTCGGCACGCCACGCTCGCCGCCTGGCTCGAAGTGCTGCCGGCGGAATTGCTCGAAGGCGATGCCGAGCTGCTGTGCGCCTCGGGCGCGGCGCTCACCTACGTCAGCCCGCGCGCGGCGCGTCGTCGCTTCGAGCAGGCCTTCGACGCCTGCAAGCGCAGCGACGACAAGCGCGGCATGGCACGTTGCTGTCTCGGCATCTTCGACACCGTGCTGCGCGAGTTCGACGATCTCAGCGCGCTCGATCGCTGGCTCGTCGAGTTCGACCGCTGCCGCGACGCGCTGGACGCCGCCGACGCCTCGTTGCCGGCCGCCATGACGGCGCGGATGTGGCGCGAACCCGGCCACCCCGAGGTCGCGCGGATGAGCGCATCGCGTGGCAGCGCCGGCGCGCCGCTGTTCGAGCTGGCGCGCTCGGCGGCGGCCTTGCTCGGCGGCGAATTCGTCCATGCCGCGGCCATCGCCAAGGGCATCGAAGGCGCGACCGGCTCGGTGGCGCTCGCGCGGGCCACCCTCGACGCCTTGCGCGCGCTGCTCGACGGCGCCCCTGCCGCCGCACTCGCGATGGCGCGCGCCGGGCTGGCGATCGGCGCGGCCGAAGCGGCGCACGGCCACGACGCGTGGTTGCGCCTGCTTTGCGCGGCCGCCACGCTCGGCATGGACGACGCGCCGTCGGCGCGCGCGGAGATCGACGTCGTCGCGGCGCTGCCGCTGCGGCGCGGCGATCAGGCCTTGCTGCACTACCTGCGCTGCGGCCTGGCGCAACTCGCGGCCAGCCCGGGTCTGGCGCTGCGCGAAGGCCGAAGCGCTGCGCTGCTGGCCGTCGAGGCCGGCTTGCCCTGGCTCGAGTGCCTGGCCCGCGTCGGCCTGGCGCAATTGCTCGCGGCCAGCGGCGATCGTCCGGCCTGCGAAGCGCAATTGCGCACTGCGCAGGCGCTGGCGCAACGCCTGGGCAGTCCGTTGCTGCGCCTGGTCACCTTGTTCACCCAGGCCGCCGTTGCGATCGCGATCGACGACGAGCCCGCCGCGGTGGCGCCCTTGCAAGCGGCGCTCGGCCTGGCTCGCGAACTCGGGCTGCATCACGTGCCGGGCCTGCCGCCGCCGCTGCTGGCAACGCTTTGCGTTGTCGCTCTTCGCCGCGGCATCGCCGTCGAGCACACGCGCAGCATGATCGTCGCCGGCAAGCTCGCGGCGCCGGCAGCGGCGCTGCGCTTGCGGCGCTGGCCGTGGGCCTTCGAGGTCGTCACGCTCGGCCGCTTCGACCTGCGCCGCGGCGGCGAGGCGATCGAGTTCTCGGCCAAGGGGCCGGGCCGGCCGGTCGAGCTGCTGAAGGTACTGATCTCGCTCGGCGGGCAGAACGTTCGCGCCGACCAGCTCGCCGATGCGCTGTGGCCGAACGTCGACGCCGACTACGCACACAAGTCGTTCACGGCGACGCTGCATCGGCTGCGCCGCATCTTCGACGAAGACGATGCCGTCAAGCTGCGCGACGGACGGCTCGGCCTCAACACGTCGATGTTCTGGGTCGACGGCTGGGCGCTCGACCAGGTGCTCGTCGACATCGACGCGTGCTTTCGCGATGGCGACGCCAAGGTGCCCGAGGCGACGTTGCGCGGCCTTGTCGACGAAGCGCTGTCGCTCTACGCCGGGAACTTCCTCCTCGACGAGGTCGGCCAGCCGGCCTATCTGTCGCGCCGCGAGCAAGTGCGCTCGCGCCTGCTGCGCGCCCTGGGCCGCGCCGCGCGACGCTGGGAAGAGGGCGGCCGCAGCGACGCGGCCGTGGACTGCTATCTGCGCTGCATCGACGCTGACGAGCAGTGCGAGCCCTTCTACCGCCACCTCATGCTGTGCTATCAGCGCCAGGGCGATTCGGCCGAGGCGCTCGCGACCTACGAGCGGCTGCAGGCGGTGTTGTCGGCGCGTTCACACGGCTTGCCCTCGGCGGAGACGCAGGCGGTCTACGCCCGCTTGCGCGCGTAGGCTCAGCGCGGCTCAGCGCCGCTTGCCGGCCTGCAGCTCGCGCTCGAAGGTGCTGAAGATCTTCTCCATGCCGATGCTCACGGCGCTCGGCAGCACGTACTCGCGGCGCGGCCAGCCCGAGCGCGGCGGCGCCCGCTCGCGGAGGCGCACTGTCAGCGACACCTCGACGCCCTTGGCAGCGTCGAGCACGGTGGCATTGATGACGACGTCGTAGCCCTGCGGCTCGAACTGCACGAAGTTGGCGACGATGCCGACGTGCGGCTCGATGAGGCGGCGCAGCAGCGGCGTATCGAGCTGGGAAGCGGTGCGCCACTCTTCGTCGGTCAGCGGCAGCGGCGCGGCAGCGGCGACGGCGAGATGGCCGAGCGACATGTCCTGCGCCTCGGTGCGCATGCCGAGCTCGGCGAGCGCGACGCGCATGGCGATGAATGCCTCGTCCCGGCGCACCGGGTAGACCCGGGTGCCTTTCTGCGCGAGCAGCTTTTCGTACTCGACCCGAAAGCCCTGGTTCACGGCATTGATCGCGCTGATCTTTTCCTGGTCGTTGGCGCAAGCGGCGAGCAGCGACACGAGAAGAAGGGCCACGAACCGGGCCCTGCCGGGCAACCGCAAGGCGATCGTCATGAATGCTCCGGATTCGTCGTCAAGGGGTGGTGCGTTCCGAGGCCGGTTCGGCGCCAGGCTTCCAGCGATCGATGAGCTGATCGGCCTGCCGGATCTCGTGCTCCTGCAGTTTGGCGCCGACCTTGACGCGTAGCGATTGCGCATCGGCCTGGCCATTGCGCGCGGCAATGCCATACCAGAGGTAGGCCGCGAAGTTCTGCTGGCTCGCTTCCCGGGCGCGGCCGAGCAAGGTCTGGGCACGCGGCACGCCTGCGTTCGCCAAGGGCGTCAGCATCTGTACCGCGTTGGCAGTCTCGCCGCGGCGCAGCGCCGCTTCGGCGGTATCGATCTGCTCGTCGCGCGCCGAGCGTGAAGGCGTGCTGCTGGCGCGGGCCGCGTTCTGCGTCGGCGCGGCCAGCGCGGCGATGACAACGCTCGACACCGCCGATGCAGGCGCGGGGGCGGGCGTTTCCGGCACTGGGGTAGTGGGCGTTCTCGATGCGGGCCCGGTGCCGGAAGCCGCGCGCTGCGTACCCGGCGAAGGTGCTTGCGGCGGTGCCGACGCGGCACTGCGTACGTCGGGCGGCGGCACTTTCGTGACGACGAGCGGGGGCTTGCTCTCGGGTACGGGCTTGACGGTCGACGGCTGTTCGACGACGTCGGGTCGCTTCGAGACCGGGGGGGTCACGGGCGCCGTCGTCGCGTCGGGCACGCGAGGCGAGGAGGGCAGGCTCGACGCCCTCTCGACCGCGCTCGCCGGCACGTTGGGCAGCGGAGTTGCCGGTGACGCCGGCACCTGTGCCACTTTGATCGATTGCGTCGGCTCGGCCTTCTGACCCGGCCACAGCGAGAACACGATCGCGGCGATTGCGCAGAGGCCGGCAACGCCGCCCCAGAGCCAGGCCGCTCGCCGCGGTGGCACCATGCGGCGCGGCTCTTCGCGTGCGACGGAAACAACCGGCGAAGGCGCCGGCATCGGCGTCGTCGGCGGCGCGACGAGCGCCTGGCTCGGCTCCGGCAACGCCGGCGCAGGCGCAGCGGCCGCCGACGTTGCCGATGTCGCGGACGCCGCCGCCGCTGCCGGCCCGACGATCTCGCGCCGCCATTCGGCGATGTCCTGCGGCCGGTCCTTCTCGCTCAGGCGCAAGGCGTGGTCCACCGCTTCGAGCAGCCGTTCGCTGTAGCGGCCGCGCCCCGCGACGACGGCAGGCGGCAGCATTTCGCGTGCGCTGCCCAGCACCCCCTTGGCGCGCGCCACCGCATCGAGCGGCGCCTGTCCGGCGATGGCTCGATAGCAGGTCGCACCGAGGGCATAGATGTCGGTCCAGGGGCCTTGCGTGGCGGCGTCGCCGTAGTACTGCTCGAGCGGCGCGTAGCCCGGCGCGACGAGGATGGTCATCGTCTTGGCGCTGCCGAAGGACTGGCGCGCCGAGCCGAAGTCGAGCAGCACCGGGCTGCCGTCCTTGCGAACGTAGATGTTCTCCGGCTTGATGTCGCGATGGATGAAGCCCGTCGCATGGACCTGCTCCAGGCCGTCGAGTACCGGCAGCAGGCAATCGGTGAGCTGCCGCTCGGTCAGCGTGCCGCGCCGGTCGAGCAGCGTCGCCAGGTCCTCGCCTTCCTCGAAGCGCATCACCATGTAGGCGGTGTTGTTCGCCTCGAAGACGGAGAGCACGCGCACGATGTTCGGATGGTCGAAGCGGGCCAGCGTGCGTGCCTCGGCGAGAAAGCGCTCCAGGCCCCAGGCGTAGCGCTCGCCGTGCGACTCGGTGTGCGGCCGGGCCGAGCCATCGGCGCGGCGCCGCGCGATCTCGGTCGGCAGGTATTCCTTGATCGCGACCGGCCGGTCCAGGTTGCTGTCGTGCGCCAGGTAGGTGATGCCGAAGCCGCCCTGTCCGAGCACCCTTTCCAGCACGTACCAATGCAGCCGATGGCCGGCGGGCAGGGCATCGGGAAAATCCACGTCGGTCATCGCACTTTCTGGAGCGGTCCGGCGGAGACGGCTCGCGGGCTCGCCGCCGGTCCTCCAACCCTGGACAAAGAATAAGCGATCGACCGCGGCGTCGCCAACCGACGAGTCGCCAGACGCGCGCGGCCCTTCTTGCGGCGGCTGCGTAGTGGCGCGGCGACGACACCGCAGCGGCTGCGTGATCGCGTCGCACGTCCGGCGACGGCGCCGGGTGCGGATGTCGATGACGACGGCGGTCACGGGCGAGGGGCTTCATCACGAGGCGGCATGGTCGCCGCGGTCGCATTGCCGCTGGCTCACCGATCGGCGACAGCTGCCTTACAGATGGCGTCGCCGCGAGTCGTCATGCATCTGTCAGCGATCGGTGATCGGCCTATCAGGGCCCGGGTGAGATCGTGGCGTCAGCCCCAAGGAGACCCGACATGGACAAGCCAGAGATCGCGCCGCAGGCCACCGGATCGAAGGCCGGGGCGGGCCGCAGGCCGAGACAGGTGCTCGCCGGCACCCTCGCCCTGGTCGTGTGTGCGCTGGGCGCGGGCTGCGCCTCGCCGCCGCCACCCGCGGCGCTCGACCTCTCCAGGGCACGCATCGTGCCGATGGCGGCGCCGCCGGCGCTCGACATCAGCGGCCTTCCGGGCGGCAAGGCCATGGGCGCTGCGGTCGGCGCCGGGGCAGGCAGCGGCTATGGTGCGTTGGCCGGCGGCGTCGCGTGTCTCACGACGGGCCCGTTCCTTCCCCTCTGTCTCGCCGTCGTGCTGCCGACGACGACGGCGATCGGCGCCGTCAGCGGCGCGGCGGTCGGGGCCGTGCGCACCGAGGGCACCGGCGCCATCGAGAAGAAAACCCGCGTGCTGCGCGACGAGATGGCCGCGACGCCCTACAGCGACATGCTCGCCGGGCAGTTGCGCGAGCGGCTGGCGAGCGACGTTCCGCTCGGCACGATCGGGCCGGTGGCCGCCGCGACCGCGTTGACCGAACGCGACGACGATCGGCCGTGGACGATCGAGGTCGGCGTGACCGAAGTCGGCACCGAGGGCAAGAGCGAGTTCGCGCTGCGCCTGGTCACGACGGTTCGCGTGCATCGCGACGGCACGGCCACCTTCTGGCAGGTCGCCAAGGAAGTGCAAAGCGACCGGGAGTTGACTATCGACCGATGGCTCGCCGACGACGCGGGCGCCTTGCACGAAGTGCTGAACCGCTGCATCGAGCAGGCATCGCGTCAGTTGAAGACCGACTTCGATCGGGCGACGCGGGACGCTCTGGGCAATGTCCGTCCGGCCGCCAAGTATTCGACCTCGTGCGGCGACGGCGTCGCGCCGCTCGCGCAGGCGAAGGGGTAGACCCCGCGGCTCACGCGCATCAAGCGCTCGGAGCTCGCGCGTTACGACGCGGCCGATGACAAGGAAGATTTGCAGACGCGCGAGTGCTTCGGTCGCATCTGGCGCCGCTCATCGCCTTTCTTGCCGCCGCCGCCGCGATCGGCGGTCGTTGTTCACGCCGCGATGCCGTCCGTCAGGCCGATGCGCCGCTATGTGCGCTAGCGCGCAGACGCCGCACCACTCTTCCGCGACAGTGTTTGCTTTATTGCAAACATTGCGGCCATTGGCGCAGGAAGACTTCATGAACGAGCCCAGATTCGCCAGGACGACCGGACTGCTGTCCGTTTTGTTCGCTGCCCTACTTGCCGCTTGCGGCGGAAGCAGTCTCGATCCGATCCTCGGCGCACCCGGCGCGAGCTCGTCGGTCCCTCCGACCGTCACCGCGACGACTCCCGCCGCGAGCAGTCCGGTCGTCACCGGAGTCGCCACGAACAGCGTCGTCACCGCGACCTTCAGCAAGCCGATGGCGGCAGCGAGCCTGACCGCGACGACGTTCACCCTGGCCTGCCCGGCCGGTCTGCCGGTCACGGCCGCGGTCAGCTACGACGTCGCGACGCGCGTCGCGACCCTGACGCCGGCGAGTCCGTTGCCAACCAACACGCTGTGCGTGGCGACGATCACGACCGGTGCGCAGGACACCTCGGGCTTGCCGCTGGCGGCGAACTTCGTCTGGCGCTTCATGACAGCGGCGCTCGCCGACACGACCCGGCCGACCGTGCTGCGCACCGTCCCGGCGCCAGGTGCGCTGGGCGTGCCGATCAACACCCCGATCATCGCTGTCTTCAGCGAGGACATGCTGGCCTCGACGTTCTCGATCGCCAGCTTCACGGTCATGAACACGACGCTCGGCACAGCCGTCGCCGGCTCGGTCGGCTACGCGCCCGGTTCGCGCACCGCGACCTTCACGCCGACCGGCCCGGCCACGCTCGCCGCCAATGACACGTTCACCGCGACGATCACCACCGCGGTCACCGACCTTGCCGGCAACGCACTCGCCGGCAACACCGCTGTTGCGCCGAACGCCGGAAACCACGTCTGGCAATTCACCACCGGCAATACGGCCGACAGCACGCCTCCGACCGTGACCGCGATCAACCCGGGCGACGCCAGCGTCGGCGTGTGCCTGACGAAGACGGTCAGCGCGACCTTCAGCGAGCCGATGGATGCATCGACGATCACGGCGGCGACTTTCGGCGTGACGGATGCCGGTGTCGCTGTCCCCGGAACCGTGAGTTACGACGCGGTGAACATGGTGGCCAGCTTCGTGCCTACCAATGCGGCAGGCTTCGCGCCCAGCCGTGCTTTCGTCGTCACGGTCAAGTCCGGCGCCACAGGCGTCAAGGATCTCGCGGGCAACCCCCTGGCGGCCGACCGCGTGTGGGGCTTCACGACTGGCACGCAGGCCTGCTCGGCGGGCGTCGACCTCGGCTCCGCTGCCTTGTTCGGCAGCTTCGGCGGTGGTGCCGGCGTCACCAACCAGGGCATCAACACCGTCGTCAACGGCAGCATAGGCACCACCGCGGCATGCACGCTGATCACCGGCTTCCATGACGCCAGCAACGTCTACACGCAGACGCCGCTGAACGTCGGCCTGGTCACCGGCACCGTCTATTGCGCCCCGCCCGCGCCCGGAACGACCGCGTCGATGGCGATCGCCACGCAGGCGCGCGCCGACGCGACCACCGCGTACAACGCCCTCGCGGCGATGCCGCCCGGCAGCGACCCGGGCGCCGGCCAGCTCGGCGGCCTGGTGCTGGCCCCGGCGGTCTATACCGCGGCAGGCGGAACTTTCGCGATCACGAGCGGCAACCTGACACTCGACGCGCAGGGCGACGCCAACGCGGTCTGGGTGTTCCAGAGCGCCGCGGCGCTCACCGTCGGCCTGTCGGCGACCCCGCGCACCGTCTTCCTGATCAACGGGGCGCAGGCGAAGAACGTGTTCTGGCAGGTCGGCAGCGCGGCGCGTATCGAGGACGGAAGCACCATGGTCGGAACCATCATCGCGCCCGCGGGCGTCACGATCTCGACCGCCGGCCAGACCATCCAGACCACCTTGACCGGACGCGCCCTGGGCCTCACCGCCTCGGTGACGATGGTCAATACGACGATCGTCGCGCCATGACTCCGATGAGCCCGATCGAACGCCGCCACCCCTCCGCGAGACTGCCAGGAAGCACGATGAAACAATCAATGCACGCACTGCGCCTGCTCGGCCTCGCCGGGCTCGGCTCGCTCCTCGCCTTCGCGGCGAATGCCGAGGACACAGGCTACTTCTATGCTGGCGGCTCGATCGGCCAGTCGCGGGCGCGCATCGACGAAGACCGCATCAACGCGAGCCTGCTGGCCGGAGGGCTGACGACCACGTCGATGAGCAAGGACGAGCACGACATCGGCTACAAGCTGTTCGGCGGCTACCAGATCAACCGCTATGTCGGGCTCGAAGGCGGCTATTTCAGCCTCGGAAAGTTCGGCTTCACCTCGACCACCGTGCCGGCCGGAACGCTGGCCGGCCAGATCAAGCTCCAGGGGCTGAATCTCGACCTGGTCGGCAGCTTGCCGCTCGGTGACCGCTGGGCCGTGCTCGGCCGCGTCGGCGCCCAGTACGCCCGTGCCAAGGATCGCTTCAGCAGCACCGGCGCGGTTACCGTCGCCAACCCGAATCCGAGCAAGAGCGCCCTCAACTACAAGTTCGGTGCGGGCTTGCAGTACGAAGTCAACCCGTCGTTCCTGGTGCGCGCCGAAGCCGAGCGCTATCGCGTCGACGATGCGGTCGGCAACCGCGGCGACGTGAACCTGTTTTCGGTGAGCCTGGTGTTCCCGTTCGGCCGCACGCCGGCCGCGGCGCCGCCGCGCCCGGTCGCGGTCGCTCCGGCCTATGTCGCGCCGCCGCCTCCGGCACCGGCACCGATCGTCGTCGCGGCCGCGCCGGTCGCTCCCGTCGTCGCGCCTCCGGCACGCCTGCGCGTGAGCTTCTCCGCCGACTCGCTGTTCGCCTTCGACAAGTCGGAGATCCGTCCGCAAGGCAAGGCCGATCTCGACCGCTTCGCAAAGGACCTGGCGGGAACACGCTACGACACGATCGGCGTCACCGGCCACACCGACCGGCTCGGTTCGAACGCGTACAACCAGCGGCTCTCGACGGCGCGCGCCGATGCGGTCAAGGCCTACCTCGTCCAGTCGGGCGGGATCGACGCCGCGAAGATTTCAGCGGTCGGCCACGGCGAGACCGAGCCGCTCACGAAGACCGAAGAGTGCAAGGGCAGCAAGCCCACGCCGAAGCTGATCGAATGCCTGCAACCGGACCGGCGCGTCGACGTCGAGGTCACCGGCACGCGCTGAGCTGAACGCTGCGGACCTCAGAAGCCGAGCTCGTAGCGGTAGCCCTTGTAGGCCAGCACGGCGCCTTTCTGCTTGACCTGCTTCAGCACGAGCTCGGGGGCGACGGTGTCGCCCTCGTGGAAGACCTGGCCGTTCAGGATCACCATGCGGCTGGCCTTGTCGCCGCTGTAGCTGGCGCCTCCGAAGGCGATCTTCGGCAGGCCGCGGCGAATCGCTTCGGGCAACTCGGCCTGCGTGTAGATGCGGTCGCTGGCCGGGACGGTCGGCGTCGGGTCGGCATCCTCACGCCGAACGGCAGGCTTGGCCGGCGGGCGTCTTGCGATCGCCTCCTTGGCCGCGCTGGCCGGCGCAGGGATCGAGGCGGGCAATACGATCGCTTGCGACGCGGGTAGCGGCTGCACTGGTGCGACGCTGACCGGCAGCGGTGCGGGCGGGATCGGTGGCAGCGGCGCTTGCACGACCGCGACCGTCTTCGGCGGGGCCTCGCTGCCGACGAAGTTCCACGCCAGCACGCCGCCGAGGGCGAGCGCGAGAACGACGATGGCGGCGACGAGCAGGCGCGGCTTGCGCGGTGCCTCGTCGTCGCCAGGAAGCACGCCGAACTGTTGCGTATGCAGCCCCGGGACTTCGCCGCGCTCGCGTTCGGCGTCGGCGCGGCGCAGGGCATCGAGGATGTACGACATGCTTCCTCTTGCCCGCGGCAGTCAGTGCGCGGCGGTGTCGAGCCGGGGCTCGTCGACACCGGTGGCGCGGTTGAGTTGCATGAAGGTCGTAGGCCCCGCCTTGCCGAGCGCGTTCAGGCCGTGCGCCGTCTGGAATCGCGCGACCTTGGCACGCAAGGCCGTGTCCATGGTCTGCTGGGGTGCCGGTGCCGGCTCGCCGGCGAGCGTCGCGAGTTGCGTTGCGAGTCGATCGACGAGCGGGCCCGACGCGCCCTGGTCGATCGCCGTGGTGTAGCCCGGGGGCATGCGCCACAGCGTGCCGAACTCGCCCGACCAGAGCTTGCCGAGCGCGGCAAGCGAGACCTTTTGCGCGCGGCCTTCGACCAGCAGCGACGCCGTGTCGGTGCCGAGGCCGACGAGGACGACGGTGGTGGTTCGGCCGGCGTCGTCGCGCAGGCTCATGAAGCCGGGCCGGTCGAGGCTCTTCACCATCGCCAGCGTGCTCGCGAACTTGTAGCAGCGCACCTGCTGCCGCGCCGCCGCGGCGCAGGGATCGGCGTCGCCGGCGATGAGCTTCCACATCGGCGCGAGTTCGCGCCAGGCCGACTTCTCGTCACCGCCGAGCGTCTTCCATTGCGCCTTCAGCTCGGCCGCGCCGAGGGCGGCGAACGACGTGGCCATCACCGCAGCGGGCGCCGATGCCGGCGCGCTCGCCGCCGGCGCTGTCGCAGCAGACGCCGCTGACGGAGCGCTCGCGACCGTCGTCGCCGAAGCGACGCCGCTCGCCGCAGACGCCGACGACGTGGCGCTCGTCGCGACCGGCGCTCTCCAGGCGAAGCCGCTGGCCGCCGACGCTGGCACGAACGCGCCGGACGCGCCGGACGCCTCATTGGCGCGAGCTGCGGGCGCCGACGCGGCCACCACCATCGCTGGCGCCGGCGTCGCGAACCGGCGGTATGCGCCGTAGACGGCGAACGCGAGCAGTGCGGTGAGCGCCAGGCCCGTCGCGATGAACAGACCGAGCCCGGCGCTCGAGCCGAGCCGCGACCGGTCGGGCCCGGTGGGCTCCGAAGTACCGAACACCTCGCGCGCCGACTTCTCGATCACCGCGGTGTCGATCTGGTGCTGGCCGTGCGCGTAAGCGCCGAGCATGGCGCGGTCGCAGAGCAGGTTGATGCGCCGCGGCACGCCGCGCGCGATCTCGTGGATGCGCTGCAGCGCCTTGCGGTCGAAGGGGATGGCGCGCGTCATGCCGGCGACCGAGAGGCGGTGCCGGATGTAGTGCTCGGTCTCCTTCGACGACAGCGCCTTCAGGTGAAAGCGGGCGATGACGCGCTGCGCGAGCTGCTCGAGCTCGGGCTGCTCGAGCATCGTGCGCAGCTCGGGCTGGCCGATGAGGACGATCTGCAGGAGCTTGCGCTCGTTGGTCTCGAGGTTGGTGAGCAGGCGCAATTGCTCGAGCACGTCGACCGAGAGCATCTGCGCCTCGTCGATGATGAGCACGTTGTTCTGGCCGACGGCGTGCGTCTTGAGCAGGAACTCGTTGAGCGCATCGACGTAGATCTTCACCGTCCCGGGCTGGCCGCGCGGCAGCTCGACCGGAATCCTGAACTCGTCGCAGATCGACTTGACGAGTTCGGTGACGGTGAGCTTCGGGTTGAAGATGTAGGCGACGTTGCAGCGCTTCGGGATCTGCTCGAGGAAGCAGCGGCAGACGGTGGTCTTGCCGGCGCCGATCTCGCCCGACAGCAGAACGAAGCCGCCGCCGCCGCCGACGCCGTACAGCAGGTGCGCCAGCGCCTCGCGGTGGCGCTTGCTCATGTAGAGATAGCGCGGGTCGGGGGCGAGGGAGAACGGCTCCTGCTTCAGGCCGAAGAACCGCATGTACATGGGTGCAGAGAATAACGTGCGGCCGTCGCTCGCCAAGACGGGTTATGAGCCCGCGAGGCCGCCCCAAGGGCGAATGCACGCGAAGGTCAAGCCCGACCGAGGCTCTCGTCGGGCCCGGCGGCGAGGGCGCGCGCCACGTCGGCGTGGAACCAGCCGAGCGCCTGCTCGGCCCGGCCGGCGGTGAGAAAGCGATTGGCGCCGCTCGCGAAGCCGCGCTGGATGCCGATCGCGCAGGCGATGTCTTCCTTCTGGAACACGCCTTCTTCGATCAGCCGAAAGGTCTTCTCCCAATGTGGCGTCCAGTCGGGTGTGGACAGCGCCGCCGGGATCAGCATGCGGTGCGTCCAGCGCAAGGTGCCGGCCTGCACCGGATAGAGCGTGACCAGACTCAGGTAGTCGGGATGAAAGATCGTGATCGTGTTCGGGAAGATGACGTGGCTCGGCGTCACCAGTTCGCACAGGTCCGGCATGTTGTCGGGCGCGGCCGCGTCGGTGCGCGCCCAGGCTTCGCCGGCGCGCCGCGCCACCAGCGACTGGATGTGCGGGCCGAAGCGCTCGGTGCCCGTCAGGCCATCGGCGAAGAAGGGATAGATCGTGTCCTTGTGCAGCACGCGGATGTGATACGCCTCGAGGAAGGCGTCGACGATCAGCTTCCAGTTGGCCGGGTACTCGGCGCGCACAGTGCGAAAGTGGATGAGCTTGTCGACGGCGAAGAAGGGCAGCTCGCCGTCGATGCCGGCCAGCCAGGCGGCGACGTCGATGTGCGCGCCCGGCTTCGGCACGACCCAGAGCAGGCCGTGCCTTTCCTCGCAGGGCAGGGCGACGAGATTCGTGTCGCTGGCGCTGCAGGGGTCGAAGGCCTCGGCATGCAGGCGATGGCGCAGGCTGCCGTCGAGCCGATAGGCCCAGCCGTGGTACGGGCAGACGACGCTGCTGCGCGGCTCGGCGCGGCCGGTGTTTTCGACGAGGCGCATGCCGCGATGACGGCAGACGTTGAGAAAGGCGCGAAAGCGGCCGTCGGCGTCGCGCGTCAGCAGCATCGGCACGCCGTAGTCGTCGTTGGCGATGACCTGGCCCGGCGTGAGTTCGCTCGAGTGGCCGCTGATCAGCGGCACGGGCCGGAACAGGCGCTCGATCTCGGCATCGCGCACGCGCTCGCTGGCGTAGTTCTCGACCGGGATGTGCGCTTCGGCCTCGGTCGCGTCTTGCCACACGCGGCGGCCAGCGCGCACCTGCGTGCGGATGCTCTCGAGTTGCGAGGCGGTGTGCGGCGGCAGCGTCATCGTCGTGCGATCGGATCGAGCCGCCATTTTCCGCCTGCGCCGCCACCTGCGCCAGCCGGGCGATCCACAATCGTCGATCGACCCGGGAGAACGCATGAAGGCACGACGTTTCGAAGGCAAGGTGGCGCTCGTCACCGGTGGCAACAGCGGCATCGGTCTGGCTGTGGCGAAGGGCTTGATCGACGAAGGCGCGCGTGTCGTCATCAGCGGGCGCAATGCCGAATCGCTGGCCGCGGCGGCCGCGTCGCTCGGCGGCGCGGCGCACGCCGTCGCTGCCGACGCATCGAAGCTCGACGGCATCGATCGCCTCGTCGAGGTCGCGCGCGAGTTCGGCGGCGGCAAGCTCGACATCGTCTTCGCCAACGCCGGCATCGCCACCTTCGGACCGATCGCCACCATCACCGAGGCAAAGTGGGACGAACTGATGGGCGTCAACCTGAAGGGCGTCTATTTCACGGTGCAGAAGTCGCTGCCGCTGATGGCGCAGGGCGGCAGCATCGTGCTGAACGCGTCGGTGGCCGCGGGCAAGGGCGACCCGGGCGGCTCGCTCTACGCGGCGAGCAAGGCGGGCGTGCGCTCGCTGGGCCGCAGCCTCGCCGCCGAGCTGGTCGGCCGCGGCATTCGCGTCAATGTCGTCAGCCCCGGGCCGATCGAGACGCCGCTCTTCGATCGCATCGACGGCGTGCAGGGCGAGGCGGTCGGCAACCTGAAGACGGCGTGGACCGACCGCAACCCGATGAAGCGATTCGGCACGCCGGATGAAGTGGCGGCGACGGTGTTGTTCCTGGCCTCTGATGCGGCCTCGTACGTCACGGGCGTCGACTTGCTCGTCGACGGTGGGCGCGGCAGCTTCTGACCGCCCGCTCTAGGGGAGCGCGCCAAACTGCTCTGCACTTATGTTGACGTATAAGGTCCCGCTATGGACTTGGCGGTGCCTGGGTCGCCGGGTTTGGCGGAAACGGTCGATTCGGGTCAGTCCTGCCCATTGCGCTGCATGCCTGCGGCGAGTCGCGCGGCATCGTCGCCAGCGCGGTGCGTGACCTGCCGCCGCGGTCGTCGCGCTTGCCTGTGCATCGCCTTCGCTCGAAGCCGTACTGCTGGGGCCAGGAGGTGGTCCGGGCAAACCCTCGGCAATATTCTTGCTGTGAGGTGTAGAAGTTTGTCTCTCTGATTGAAGGAGCACGCTCGATGGCACGCAATTGGAAGATTGAAGGCAAGTACGTCGAATACTGCAGCTGCGACCTGGGCTGCCCTTGTGAGGCGATGGCCGATCCGACGCAGGGCCATTGCACCGGATTGGTTAGCTTCAAGATCGACAAGGGCCATTGCGACGATGTCTCGCTCGATGGCTTGGTGGTTGTTGCGACCTTCTATTTCCCGCGCGCCATCCACCATGGCCAGGGCGTGATGCACCCGATCATTGACGAGCGCGCCAACGACGCGCAGAAGGACGCGCTGTTCTACATCTTGTCCGGTGCGGACCAGAAGGTCGGCACGATGTTCCAGATCTTTTCGCTGATCATCGAGACCATCAAGGACCCGCTGTTCGCACCGATCACCTTCGAGTGGGACCTGGACAAGCGACGGGCCCGCATCGAGGTGCCGGCCGCCGTACGAGCGCACAGCGAGCCGATTCGCAACCCGGTCACCGACACCGAGCACCGGATGATGACGGTGCTGCCCGATGGCTGGGTGTTTCATGAGGCCGAGAATGTTGCCGGCTTCGCCAAGGGCACGGGCGCGATCCGCTTCGACCTGAACCGTCGGCACAGCTCGATGGCCAACGTGGCCTGGGACCCGAACGGCTTGGTGCACAGTTACGAGCAGTACAAACAAAAGTACGCCCGGCCCTGAACAGTAGCGGCGAGGATCGGATCGACTTGCCGTCCGAAGGCTCCGTCCGGCGCGACCGGCTTGTTCTAGTGGCTGCCGTGGCCGTGGTCTTGCTCGCGGCCTGGGCCTGGCTGATTGCTGGCGCCGGCATGGACATGAACGCGGTCGAGATGACCGCGATGGCCGGCATGGACGGATGGTTGATGCAGCCAGCGACATGGACAGCCGGCTATGCGCTGCTGATCTTCGGGATGTGGTGGACGATGATGGTCGCCATGATGCTGCCCAGCGCAACGCCGATGCTGCTGTTGCATGCGCGTGTGGTGCGCGGCACCAGGGTGGCCAACGTCACTTTGGCGTCGACGGCGCTATTCGCCGCCGGCTATCTGCTGGCCTGGGGTGGCTTCAGCTTGCTGGCCACCGCGACGCAATGGGGTCTGGAATCGGCGCGGGTGCTGTCGCCGATGTTGGAGACGAGCAACCGCTGGCTCGGCGCGGGCATCCTGCTGGCTGCCGGGATCTGGCAACTCACGCCGCTCAAAGCGACCTGTCTGCGCCATTGCCGATCGCCGCTGGGCTTCCTCGTCGGTCACTGGCGCGATGGCCGGCTCGGCACCTTGCGCATGGGACTCGAACACGGGGTGTTCTGCCTCGGCTGCTGCTGGTTCCTGATGCTGTTGCTGTTTTTCGGCGGCGTGATGAACCTGTACTGGATTGTCGGGCTCGCCGTGTTCGTGTTGCTGGAGAAGAATGTTCCGCGTGGCCACTGGTTCGGCCGAGTTGCAGGCGTGGCGCTGATCGGCTGTGCCGTATCGCTGGTCGCAGGGCCGGGCTGACGAACGCGCGCGTCTAGCGGTCCAGCTCGAAGACGAGCGACGACCAGAGGCTCTCCCAGCGCGCACCGCTCGCGGCCGGCGCGTCGATCATGTGCACGGCGTTGATGAGCCAGACGCCGGGCTTGCTCAGGGTCATGGTGGCGCGGCCTGCGGCATCCGTCCGCACCCTCGACTCGGTGACGACGCTGCCTTGCGGAAAGCTCTTCACGAGCGTGCCGGCGAGCGGCTTGCCGCGGTAGAGGATGCGTACCGTGAAGGGCGCGCCCGAGGCGAGCTGACGCACGTCGGTCTCGGGGACGATCTCGAGCGTGAGACCGAGCGGGCGCCGCAGGAGCGCGGCGTCGCGCGCCGTCAGCGCGGAGAGCTTCGCCGGGCTCGCGCCGTCGCTGGTGGCGACGACCATCGCCTTCGCATTGCGCGAGAACATCTCCTCGCCGGGCAGCGCGGACTCGCCGTGCGCGGCGCGGAAGCCGACCACCGCATCCAGCCCTTCGTCGCGCAGATAGCTCTCGAAGAGCCCGGGCTCGAGGCTGACGCGCGAGGGGTTCGATCGATAGACGGCGATGGCAATGCCGGGCGTACGCAGCGCGACCGTTCCTGCCGGGTCGGCGCCGGGCTCGCCCTCGATCGGCCGCTCGCCCTTCCTGTCGACGATCGCGAAGCGGACCACGCGGCGCGGGTCGCGCGCCAGCGTCTCGCCTGGCCAGCCGGTGCCGACGATGTGCGCGATGGCGATCTCGTCGCCAGGCGCGGCGGCAAACCGATCTGGCAACAACCAATATTCGTGGGCCTGGGCTGCAGCTGCCAGGCCGAACAACGCCGCCAGGAACGCGAGTCGTTTCATCGATGAATTGTCGTCCGGCGCATGCTTGTCATCCTGAGCGAAGCGAAGGATCTCGGCGCGGCGATGAGATCCTTCACTTTGTTCAGGATGACATGCTGCATTCGATCACGACGCTACGCACCTGGAGCAGTTGTGCGACGACGCCGGCGGCGATCACCTCGGGGGCCTTGCCGTCGATGCCGGCGAGGCCGATCGGGCAGGTCATGCGCGCGATCGTCGCCGTGGCGATGCCACGCGCTTCGAGTCGATGCGTGAAGCTGGCGCGCTTGGTCTTCGAGCCGATCAGGCCGAAGAAGGCGAAGTCGCCGCGGCGCAGGATCGCCTCGGCGATGCGCAGGTCGAGCGCGTGCTCGTGCGTGAGGACGAGGAAGAAGGCGCCGGGCGGTGCGCTGCGCACTTCGGCCTCGACCGTGTCGATCGCAACGCGGTGGATGTGCGCCGGCCAGGTCGAGCCGAGGTTGGTCGCGGCCGGGAATTCGTCTTCGCGCTGGTCGAACCAGTCGACCTCGCAGTCGAGCGCGGCGAGCGCGGTGGCGATGGCGCGGCCGACGTGGCCGGCGCCGTGCAACTGCAGATGAAAGAGTGGCTTCGATGCGGGCCAACCGGCCATCGCTGCCGCGTCGAGCGGCGCGAATGACAGCGTCACCGCGCCGCCGCAGCATTGCCCGAGCGAGGGGCCGAGCGCGAAGTGCTGCTCGTGTCGCGATGCGTCGCCGCATGAGAGTCGCGCCCTCGCCGCCGTGATCGCCTTCAGCTCGAGGTGGCCGCCCCCGATCGTGCCGATCGCGTCGTCGGCCGACACGAGCATGCGCGTGCCGTTGCCGCGCGGCACCGAGCCGCGCGCGTCGACGACCTCGATGACGAAGGCCCGTTCTGCGCGGCCAAGCCACGCGCCGGCCTGCTCGCGCAGCAAAATGCTCATGAGCCAACCGCCGGTACCAGGCGCATGCCTGCATCGCGCGCAGCAAGCTTGTCGAACGTCAATGTCGCCGTGCAACCCTCGGCCGCACCCATGCGCTCGATGACGTGGTCGGCGAAGTCTGCGCTGCTCGATTCGAAGCGGCGCAGGGCTTGCCAGACCGATTCCGACATCTGGATGACCAGCCCCTCGGTCTGCAGCAGCGCGTCGACCAGCGAGGCGATGTCGCTGGGATCCCTGGCGTAGAGGTCTTGAAGGACCCAGACCGTCTCGACGAGTGTCACGATCGAGATGAAGCCGGGTTCACGCGCCGTGAACGACTCGATCAAACGACTTGATTGCGCAGCCTGTCGCGCATCGTCCTGCGCCAGATAGCGAACCAGGACGTTGGTATCGAGGCCGATCACTTCTTGCTCGACATCTTCGCCGAGTGCCGGCGGACCGCCGACGCCATGTCGGCGATGGAGACGGCGCGCGCTGGCTTGGGAACGATTCCCTTGAGCGCCGAGACGGGCCGGGTCGACGCCTTGAGCAACCAGCCTTCGCCCGTCTTGACGAACTCGACGCGTGTGCCGGCTTGTGCGCCCATGTCGGCGCGGACCGCCGAGGGGATGACGATCTGGCCTTTGCTGCTGACGGTCGAAGTGCTCATGGACGAAGATTGTATCGCCCGTCTTACTACCTGGTAAGTCAAGGCGAAAACGATGCCCCGGCCGAGTCGACCTTCTGCACCGCCGTGACGGCGCGCAGGATGGACTCGCTCGTCGCCGGCGCCGAGAGCGGCGGATCGACGCGATGCCCGCCCGCCGCCGAGACGGCGTCGCGGATCGCGAAGAAGACAGAGAAGGGCAGGAGCAGCGGCGGCTCGCCGGTCGCCTTGCTGCGATGGATGGTGTCGGAAACGTTGTCGCCGGCGGGCAGGCCGTCTTTCCACAAGCGTACGTCGAAGACCGGCGGGCAATCGTTGGCGGTCGGGATCTTGTAGGTGCTGGGCGCATGCGTGAGCAGCAGGCCAGCCTTCGGCGAGCCGTCGTTCGGATGCCAGACCAGCTCTTCCATCGTCAGCCAGCCCATGCCCTGGATGAAGGCGCCCTCGACCTGGCCGATGTCGATGGCCGGGTTGAGCGACCGGCCAGCGTCGTGCAGCACGTGCGCGGCGAGCAGCTTCCACTCGCCGGTCAGGGTGTCGATCACGACCTCGCTCACGGCCGCGCCGTAGGCGAAGT
This sequence comes from Burkholderiales bacterium, assembly GCA_038231215.1. GTDB lineage: Bacteria > Pseudomonadota > Gammaproteobacteria > Burkholderiales > Burkholderiaceae_C > Schlegelella_A. The sequence goes on from JBBRLS010000007.1 coordinate 68,650, forward strand.
AGAAGAAGGGACGGCCCTGCATCGTGTCCTTGTCCCACGACAGGCCGGGCGTCGCGTAGAAGCCGTCGGACCAGAGTTGCACTCGCGCCATGTAGGCCTCGACGACGAGCTCGCGAAAGCTCGTTGTCTTCACGGCGCCGATCGTGACCGCGCCGTTCGCGAAGCGCACCTCGCCAGGCTCGACCGCGTAACGGTCGGACGCGAAGGCGACGAGGCGCTCCTTGATCTGCCGCGCCGCGTCTTGCGCCGCCTTGCCGTTGAGGTCGCTGCCGGTGGAGGCCGCCGTCGCCGAGGTGTTGGCGACCTTGTGCGTGTCGGTGGCGGTGACGCGGACCGCGTCGAACTCGATGCCCAGCTCGTGCGCGACGACCTGCGCCACCTTGGTGTTGAGGCCCTGGCCCATCTCGGTGCCGCCGTGGTTCACGAGCACCGAGCCGTCGCCGTAGACGTGGACGAGCGCGCCGGCCTGGTTAAGGTGGACGAGGTTGAACGAGATGCCGAACTTGATCGGCGTCAGCGCGAGGCCGCGCTTCAGGACCTCGCTCTTCGCGTTGTAGGCCGCGATCTCTTCGCGCCGGGCGCGGTAGCCGCTCGTCGCCTCGAGCTCGGCGACGAGCTCGTGGATGACGTTGTCCTCGACGACCTGGCCGTAGGGCGTGACGTTGTTCGTCTCGCGGCCGTAGAAGTTGACGCGCCGCACGTCGAGCGAATCCTTGCCGAGCTTTCGTGCGATCGAGTCGACGATGTTCTCGATGGCGATCGCGCCCTGCGGGCCGCCGAAGCCGCGAAACGCGGTGTTGCTCTGCGTGTTCGTGCGGCCCGAGTAGCCGTGGATCTCGACGTCGGGCAGCCAGTAGGCGTTGTCGAAGTGGCAGATCGCGCGCGTCATCACCGGGCCCGAGAGGTCGGCCGAAAAGCCGGCGCGCGAGACCATCGTCAACTCGGCGCCGAGGACGCGGCCTTCGTCGTCGAAGCCGACTTCATACTCGTAATGGAAGCAGTGACGCCGGCCGGTGATCATGAAGTCGTCGTCGCGGTCGAGACGCAGCTTGACCGGCCGGTCGAGCCGCTTCGCGGCGATCGCGGCGACGCAGGCGAACAGGCCCGACTGCGACTCCTTGCCGCCGAAGCCGCCGCCCATGCGCCGGCACTCGACCTGCACATGATGCGAATGCAGGTTCAGGCAATGCGCGACCAGATGCTGCATCTCGCTCGGGTGCTGCGTCGAGCAATGGACGAGCATGCCGCTGTCCTCGCGCGGGATCGCATAGGAGATCTGGCCTTCGAGATAGAACTGCTCCTGGCCACCGACCTCGAGCGTGCTGGCGAGGCGGTGCGGCGCCGCGTCGATGGCGGCGCGAGCGCGGCCGCGAGTCAGGTGCATCGGCGGCAGCACGTAGCTCTGCGCGGCGTGCGCTTCCTGCGGCGTGAGCAGGGCGGGCAGGGGCTCGACGCGAATCGTGGCTTTCGCTTCGGCCGCAGCACGCCGCGCCGCGTCGCGCGTCTCCGCGATCACCGCGAACACCGGCTGCCCGAGGTAGTGGACGACGCCGTCGGCGAGGATCGGGTCGTCGTGCATGACGGGGCCGCAGTCGTTCGGCCCGGGGATGTCCTTGGCCGTCAGCACGGCGACGACGCCGGGCATCGCGGCGATGCGCGCCAGGTCGATGGCGACGAGCTTGCCGTGCGCGATCGGCGAGAGGCCGAGCGCCGCGTGCAGCGTGCCGGCCAGCTCGGGCATGTCGTCGACGTAAGGCGCGCTGCCGGCGACATGCAGGTGCGCCGACTCGTGCGGCCGCGACACGCCGACGCGCACCCCGGCGGCGACTTCGGCATCGGGCGCGGCGAGCCAGCGCGGGTCGAGGGCGCGGTTCACGGCGTCGCTCCGACAGGCATCGTTGTCGTTGCGGGCAGCGTGTGCGGCATCGTGCTCCAGACGCTGGTCTCGTGCAGCGCCAGCGGTGCGTCGCGTCGCGTTTCGAGCCAGAGACGCCTGAGCAGGTTTTGCGCGACCTGCAGACGATAGGCGCTGCTCGCGCGCATGTCGCTGAGCGGCGCGAAGTCGAGGGCGAGCGCATGCTGCGCCGCGACGACGGTCGCTTCGCTCCACGAATGGCCGATGACGGCGCCCTCGGTCGCCGCAGCGCGCTTCACCGTCGCCGCCATGCCGCCGAAGGCGAATCGTGCGGTCGTGACGACGTCGCCGTCGAACGCGATCGCCAGGCCGGCGCAAAGGGCAGAAATGTCGCAGTCGAAGCGCTTCGAGATCTTGTAGGCGCGCACTTCGGCAGGGTCGGACAGCGGCACTTCGATCGCCTGCACGAACTCGCCCGCTTCAAGCAGGTTCTTCATGTAGCCGGTATAGAAATCGGCGAGCGGAACACGGCGCTCGCGCTCGCCGCGTCGCAGCACGAGCGTGGCCGCCAACGCCATCAGCACCGGCGCCGAATCGCCGATCGGCGAGCCGTTGGCGACGTTGCCGCCCATCGTGCCGGCGTGGCGCAAGGGCACGCCGGCAAAGCGCAGCCAGACGTCGGCCAGCATCGGCCAGCGCGCGACGAGGGCGCGCCAGCCGTCCTCCAGCGAAGCGCCGGCGCCGATCGACAGCACGCCGTCTTGCACCTCGACTCGCTTCAAGACGTCGACGCCGCCGATGAAAAGCAGCGAAGGCAGCGCACGGAACATCTTGTTGACCCACAGGCCGATGTCGGTCGAGCCGGCCAGGATGGGCGCTTCGGGATGCGCGAGTCGCTCGGCGGCAAAGGCCTCGAGCGTCTTCGGCGCGACGAACTCGGCGCCCGCGCTTTCGTAGCGGAAGGTCTCCTCCGAGCGCATCGCTTCGAGCGCGCTGCGCGCCGGTGCGGTGTCGAGGGCCGCGGCAGGCAGGTCGAACATGCGCTCGCCGGCGTCGAGGATCGGCCGGTAGCCCGTGCAGCGGCAGAGGTTGCCCGACAGCTCGTCGGCGAGCTGCTGGCGCGTCGGCCGCGTGCCGCGCGCGCCGTGGTGCTGGTAGGTGGCCCAGAGCGACATGACGAAGCCGGGCGTGCAGAAGCCGCATTGCGAGCCGTCGCAATCGACCATCGACTGCTGCACCGGATGCAGCGCGCCGCCCTGTTGCAGATCTTCGACCGTGAACAACGCCTTGCCGTCGAGCGCCGGCAGGAACTGGATGCAGGCGTTGGCCGTGGTCAGGCGCAAGCCCCCGACGACCTCGGGCGCGCCGGACTGCGAAGCCGCGGGCAACTCGCCGACCACGACCGTGCAGGCACCGCAATCGCCTTCGTTGCAGCCTTCCTTGGTGCCGACGCAGCGCGCTTCCTCGCGCAGCCAGTCGAGCACGGTGCGCGTCGTCGACACGCCGTCGATCTCGACGACGGTGCCGCGGTGGAAAAAGCGGATCGGGCGGCTCGGCATGGCGCTCATGGATAAACCTCCGCGCGATGCGCTCCGGTATTCGCCTTGGGAACGGCCCTGCGGCTCATGGGTTCGAATGTTGCTCGGAAGTTAAACCCTGGCGTCGAGACCGATATACAACGACGGGCATGCTGCCTATCATCGAATCAGTATGACGCTTGGCGCTGCATTCGGGAAGATCGAGCTTCATCTCATCCGGGTGTTGCAGACCTTGATCAGCGAACGCAGCGTCTCGCGGGCGGCCATGCGGCTGGGCAGCACCCAGCCTGCGGTGAGCGCCCAGTTGCGCCGGCTGCGCGTGCTGACCGGCGACGCGCTGCTGGTTCGCGCCGGCAACGCCATGACACCGACCGAGACGGCGATGCAATTGCTGGGCCCGGCCACGGCGCTGCTGCGCGAGGCCGACCGCCTGTTCGGCGCGCACGCCCGGCAGCGCAGCTTCGAGGCGGCGAACGCCGAGACGACCTTTCGCATTGCCGCCAGCGACTACCTCGACCCGCTGTTCCTGCCCGAGTTGGTTGCGCACGTGAAGCGGCTCGCGCCGGGCGCGCGGCTCGAGCTGCTGCCGCTGACCGGCGAGTACGACTACCCGAAGCGCCTGGCCGCCGGCGAGGTCGACCTGGTCGTCGGCAACTGGCTGCAGCCACCCGGCGAGTTGCACCTCGGCCGGCTCGTCAGCGACGAGATCGTCTGCCTGGTCGGCGACGCCTACCCGGCCGGACGCGGCCGCTGGACGGCCGAGCGCTACCTGGCGGCCGAGCACGTCGCGCCGATGCCCTTTCATGCCAATTCGCCGGGCGTCGTCGACGACCACCTGGCCTCGCTCGGCCTGGCGCGCAACGTCGTCGTCAGGAGCGCGCACTTCGGCTTGATCCCGACCATGGTCGCGCAGAGCATGCTCGTACTCACGACCGGGCGGCTGTTCTGCTCACGCTACGTCGATGCGCTGCCGGTGAAGATTCTGCGCTGCCCGATCCCGTTTCCGCCGCTCGACTACTACCAGCTCTGGCACGACGTCACGCACGCGTCGGCGCCGGCCAAGTGGTTGCGCGAGCAGGTGCGCGAGGTGGCGCGCAACCTCGCCGGGCACGGCATGTTGAGGCGGGCGGCATGAGTCGGCCGGTGCGCCAATGAGCGGCGCCGCAAAGCTCGCCATCCGTGGCGACCTGCTCGACTTCACCGCCGCGCCGGCCTGGGGCGAGACCGAGTCCGCGTCGGTGCGCTATCGGCCCGACCACTGGCTGCTCGTCGAAGGCGGCCGCATCGTCGGCACGCAGACCGAAGCGCCGGGCGACGACTGGCAGCGTCACGACCACGCCGGCCGCCTGATCCTGCCCGGCTTCATCGACACGCACGTACACAGCCCGCAGATCGACGTCATCGCGAGCTATGGCACCGAGCTGCTGGACTGGCTCACCACGCACACCTTTCCGGCCGAGGCCCGTCACGCCGACACGGCGCACACCGAAGCGACGGCGGCGCTCTTCCTCGACGCGCTGCTCGCCCACGGCACGACCGCGGCGGTGGTCTTTCCGACCGTGCACAAAGCCTCGGTGAGCGCGCTATTCGCGGCGGCCGAGTCGCGCGGCATGCGCGTCATCGCCGGCAAGGTGCTGATGGACCGCAACGCGCCCGAGAACCTGCGCGACGACCTGGTCGATGGCGCTCGAGACATGGATGAGCTGATCGCCCGCTGGCACGGCCGCGCCCGCCTCGCCTATGCCGTGACGGTGCGCTTCGCCGCCACCAGCTCGCCCGATCAACTGGCGCTGGCCGGGCACCTGTGCGCGGCCGATCGCAGCCTCTACATGCAGACGCACCTCGCCGAGAACCGCGCCGAGGTGCGCTGGATCAAGGAGCTGTTCCCCGAAGCACGCAGCTACCTCGACGTCTACGCGCAAGCCGGCCTGCTCAACGCGAAGAGCGTCTTCGCGCACGGCATCTGGCTCGACGATGCCGACCGTGCCGCGCTCGCTGCGGCCGGCGCGCAGATCGCCCATTCGCCGTCGTCGAACCTGTTCCTCGGCAGCGGCCTGTTCGGCTGGCGCGCCGCCGAGGCGGCCGGCGTGAAGGTGAGCCTCGCCAGCGACGTCGGCGGCGGCACGAGCTTGTCGATGCTGCGCACCATGGCCGACGCCTACAAGATCCAGGCGCTCGCCGGCGAGCGCCTGACGGCGTGGAAGGCGCTGCACGCGGCGACGCGCGGCGCGGCCGAGGCGCTGGGGCTGGCCGACGAGATCGGATCGTTCGAGACCGGCACCTTGGCCGACGTCTGTGTCTGGGATCGCGCGGTCGGCCCCGTCGCCCTGCGCCGCGACGAGGTGGCCCGCACATTGCATGAGCGCGTCTTCGCGTGGATGACGCTGGCCGACGAGCGCAACCTCGTCGAAACTTTCGTTGCTGGCGTGTCGCTCTATCGCCGGCACCCTGTCATCCTGAGCGGAGCCAAGGATCCCAGCGTCCGAGATCCTTCACTGCGTTCAGGATGACATCCTCAGGATCCGACTCCATGCTTCGACTCGAGCTCGTCGGCATCAGCAAGCAGTACCCGGCCGTGAAGGCGAACGACCGGGTCGATCTGCGCGTCGCGCCCGGCGAGATCCACGCCGTGCTCGGCGAGAACGGCGCCGGCAAGTCGACGTTGATGAAGATCATCTACGGCGCCGTCCGGCCCGACGAAGGCGAGATCCGCTGGAACGGCGAGGCGGTGCAGATTGCTTCGCCGGCGGCGGCGCGCGTGTTGGGCATCAGCATGGTCTACCAGCACTTCAGCCTGTTCGACACGCTCACGGCGGCGGAGAACGTCTGGCTCGGCCTCGACAAGTTGCTCACCCTCGCCGAAGTGACTTCGCGCATCACGCAGGTGGCCAAGGTCTACGGGCTCGACGTCGAGCCGCTGCGGCCGGTGCATACGCTCTCGGTCGGCGAGCGGCAGCGCGTCGAGATCGTGCGCGCGCTGATGACCAACCCCAAGCTGCTCATCCTCGACGAGCCGACCTCCGTGCTCACACCGCAGGCGGTCGAGACCTTGTTCGTCACCTTGCGCAAGCTCGCGAGCGAAGGCTGCTCGATCCTCTACATCTCGCACAAGCTCGACGAGATCCGCGCGCTTTGCCACCACTGCACGGTGCTGCGCGGCGGCAAGGTCACGGGCGAGGTCGACCCGACGAAGGAGACCAACGCCAGCCTGTCGCGCCTCATGATCGGCGCCGAGCCGCCGCAACTGCAGCACCGCGAGGCGCGCGCCGGCGGCGTCGTGCTCGAGGTGCGCGGTCTGTCTCTCGCCAAGGAAGATCCCTTCGGCACGACGCTCGACACGATCTCGTTCGACGTGCGCGCCGGCGAGGTCGTTGGCATCGCCGGCGTTTCGGGCAATGGCCAGCAGGAGCTGATGCGCGCGCTTTCGGGCGAGGACGTGCGTGCACCCAGGGGAACGATCCGCCTCTTCGACCGCGACATCGCGCGCGAGCGGCCGAGCCGCAGGCGGCGCCAGGGGCTGCACTTCGTTCCCGAGGAGCGGCTCGGCCGCGGCGCCGTGCCCACGCTCTCGCTCGCGCAGAACACGCTGCTGACGCGAACGCGCGCGGTCGGTCCGGGGGGCTGGATCCGCGTCGGCGACGTCACCGCGCTCGCCGATGCCCTGATCCGCCGCTTCTTCGTCAAGGCGGGCGGTCCGGGCTCGGCGGCGAAGAGCCTCTCGGGCGGCAACCTGCAGAAGTTCATCGTCGGCCGCGAGATCGACGCCGAGCCCAAGCTGCTCATCGTCTCGCAGCCGACCTGGGGCGTCGACGTCGGCGCCGCGGCGCAGATCCGCGGCGAGTTGCTCGCCCTGCGCGACAACGGCTGCGCCCTGCTCGTCGTCAGCGAAGAGCTCGACGAGTTGTTCGAGATCTGCGACCGGCTCGTCGTCATCGCCCAGGGCCGCGTCTCGCCGAGCGTGAAGACGAGCGAGGCGTCGACCCTGATGATCGGCGAGTGGATGAGCGGTCTCTGGGGGAGGCCCGTCCATGCTGCGGCTTGAAGCGCGCGCCGAGCCGTCGCGGGCGATGTCGATCGCCTCGCCGCTGATCGCGCTCGCCATCACGGTCGTCATCGGCACCTGCCTCTTCCTGCTTCTCGGCAAGGACCCGCTGCGCGGGCTCGCCGTCTTCTTCGTCGAGCCCGTGAAGAGCGTCTATGCGCTCACCGAGCTGGCGATGAAGGCGACGCCGCTGCTCATCATCGCGCTCGGGCTTTCGGTGTGCTTTCGTTCGAACGTCTGGAACATCGGCGCCGAAGGCCAGTTCATCGTCGGCGCGATCGCCGCGAGCGGCGTCGCCATGATGGCGACCAAGGACACCGGCGCCTGGTTCTTCCTGCCGGTGCTCGCCGGTGGCGTGCTCGGCGGCATGCTCTGGGCGGGAATCGTCGCCTTCCTGCGCGACCGCTTCAACGCCAACGAGATCCTCGTCAGCCTGATGCTCGTCTACGTCGCCGAGCAGCTTCTCAACTACTTCGTCTACGGGCCGTGGAAGGACCCGGCCGGCTACAACTTTCCGCAGACGATCACCTTCCTGAAGTCGACGCAGGTGCCGCGGCTCTTCACCGGTTATCGCGTCAACGTCGGCGCGATCGGCGCGCTGCTCGCGGTCGCGGCGTTCTGGATCCTGCTCTTTCGCACCTACGCCGGATTCCAGCTCCAGGTCGGCGGGCTCGCGCCGGCGGCGGCGCGTTACGCGGGCTTCTCGTCGCGCAGCGCGCTGTGGACGGCGCTGCTGCTCTCGGGCGGCATGGCCGGGCTCGCCGGCGGGCTCGAGGTGGCCGGTCCGCTCGGCCAGCTCACGCCGCACGTTCCCGCCGGCTACGGCTTCGCGGCGATCATCGTTGCCTTCGTCGGCCGGCTGCATCCGGTCGGCATCGTCTTCTCGGCGATCCTGATGAGCATGTTCTATATCGGCGGCGAGCTGGCGCAGTCGCGCCTCGGCCTGCCGAAGTCCCTGACCGGCGTGTTCCAGGGGCTGCTGCTTTTCACGCTGCTCGCCTGCGACACGCTGATCGCCTATCGCATCCGCTGGAAGCCGGCGCGCGGTGCGGCGCCGGCCGCACCGGCTGCGATGGCGAAGCTCGACGATGCGCCGCTCAATCCCGTTATCGGGACGACCAACCTGCCGGCGCGGGAGGGCGCGTGATGGACCAGATCGCCTTGCTCATCGCCGCCACGCTCAACTCGGGCACGGTGCTCGCGTTCGCCGCGCTCGGCCTGCTCATCAACGAGCGCGCCGGCATCGTCAACCTCGGCGCCGAGGGGATGATGCTGGTCGCCGCCGTCGCCGGCTTCGCCATCGCCGTGCACACCGGCAACGAGTGGCTGGCGTTCGGCGCGGGCGCGGTCGCCGGCGCGGTGCTTGCCGCGGCATTCGGCGTGCTCGTCATCTGGCTCAACACCAACCAGTACGCGACGGGGCTCGCGCTCAGCCTCTTCGGCACAGGCTTCTCGGCCTTTGCCGGCATCCGCTACACGCAGGAAAAGCTCGGCGAGCGGGCGAACTTCGAGATTCCGGGGCTCGCCGATCTGCCCTTCGTCGGCCCCGCCTTCTTTCGCCAGCACCCGATGGTCTACATCGCCATTGCGCTGACCGTCGCCATCGCCTGGTTTCTCTATCGCTCGCGTGCCGGCCTGGTGCTGCGCGCGGTCGGCGAGTCGCCCGAATCGGCGCACGCCCTCGGCTATCCGGTGCGCCGCATCCGCCTGCTCGCCGTGATCGTCGGGGGCGCGCTGTGCGGCGTCGCCGGCGCCTACATCTCAGTCGTCTACACCCACCTCTGGGTCGAGGGAATGATCGCCGGCAAGGGTTGGATCGCCCTGGCTCTCACGACCTTTGCGACCTGGCGACCGGCACGCGTGCTGCTCGGCGCCTATCTGTTCGGCGGCGTGACGATGCTGCAGTTCCAGCTCCAGGGCGAGGGCGTGCAGATCTCGAGCCAGTTCCTCACCATGCTGCCTTACCTCGCGACCATCCTCGTGCTCGTCCTCATCTCGCGCAACGCCGCGTTCATCCGCGTCAACATGCCGGCGTCGATCGGGAAACCGTTCTTCCCCGGCTGATAATCGCGGCTTCGCACGGGGCGGAGCCGTCTTCTTCACATCCACAGGGAGCTCTCACATGACTCGACTCACCAAACGATCGTTGTTCCGGGTCGCCGGCTGCGGCGCGCTCGTCGCGCTCGGCCTCGCCGGCTGCAGCAAGCAGGAGAGCACCACCACGACGTCGGCGCCGGCCGGCACGACGACCACGACGACGACCACCACCACGACCAGCGGGATGGCCTCGGGCGCCTCGGCGACGATGGCGGCGCCAGCCACCGCGGCGAGCGGCCCGCTCAAGATCGCCTTCGCCTACGTCGGCCCGGTCGGCGACGGCGGCTGGACCTTCGCGCACGACAACGCTCGCAAGGCGCTCGAGAAGGAGCTCGGCGACAAGATCTCGACCTCCTTCGTCGAGAAGGTGCCCGAGGCCGCCGACGCCGAGCGCGTGTTCCGCGACATGGCGAGCCAGGGCAACACGCTGATCTTCGGCACGACCTTCGGCTACATGGAGCCGATGCTGAAAGTCGCGACCGACCTCAAGGACGTGAAGTTCGAGCACGCCACCGGCTACAAGACGGCCGGCAACATGAGCGTCTACGACAGCCGCACCTATGAAGGCGCCTACATGGCCGGCGTCATCGCCGGCGGCATGACGAAGACGAACACGCTCGGCGTCGTCGGCTCGATCCCGATTCCCGAGGTGATCCGCAACATCAACAGCTTCACGATGGGCGCGCAGTCGGTCAACCCGAACATCAAGACCAAGGTCGTCTGGGTCAACGAGTGGTTCAACCCGCCGAAGGAGACCGAGGCCGCGCAGTCGCTCATCAACGGCGGGGCCGACGTGCTGATGCAGAACACCGATTCGTCGGCCGTGCTGCAAACCGCCGGCAAGGCCGGCAAGTACGCTTTCGGCTGGGACAGCGACATGTCCGCCTACGCGCCGAACGCGCACCTCGCCTCGGCGGTCATCAACTGGGCGCCGTACTACATCAAGACCACCAAGGACGCGCTCGCCGGCACGTGGAAGGGCGACCAGCATTCGTGGTGGGGCGTCAAGGAAGGCGCGATCGACATCGTCTCCATCTCCGACAAGGTGCCGGCCGACATCAAGGCCAAGCTCGACACGGTGAAGGCCGGCCTGAAGGACGGCAGCTTCGTCATCTGGAAGGGCCCGATCACGAGCAACGACGGCAAGGAAGTGGTCGCCGCGGGAACGAACGCCGATGACAAGTTCATGGGCGGCATCAACTTCTTCGTCAAGGGCGTCGAAGGCAAGGTCCCGGGCAGCGACAAGAAGTGACCTGTTCGCGAGCGCCCAGGTCATCCTGAGCGAAGCGAAGGACCTGTCTGTCGACGAACAGAGACTTCGGCACGGTCTCGCGCGAGCGGCTCTTCGAGTTGCTGCGCGCGATGCCGAAGGCCGAGCTGCACATCCATATCGAAGGCTCGCTCGAGCCGGAGTTGATCTTCGCGCTGGCACAGAAGAACGGTATCGCGCTGGCGTATCCGAGTGTCGAGGCGCTGCGCGCCGCCTACGCCTTCAGCGACCTGCAGAGCTTTCTCGACATCTACTACGCCGGCGCCAGCGTTCTGCTGGACGCGAGCGACTTCGAGGCGATGGCGATGGCGTACTTTCGTCGCGCCCACGCCGACAACGTCGTCCACGCCGAGCTCTTCTTCGACCCCCAGACGCATACCGCGCGCGGCGTGCCGATGGGAGTCGTCATCGGTGGGCTGGCCGCGGCGTGCGAGCGGGCGGGCCGCGAGCTCGGCGTGTCGAGCGCGCTCATCCTCTGCTTCCTGCGCCACCTGAACGAAGAAGACGCGCTGCAGACGCTGCACGATGCGCTGCCGTATCGGCAGTCGTTCATCGGCGTCGGCCTCGATAGCAGCGAGCGCGGCCATCCGCCCGAGAAGTTCGCGCGCGTCTTCGACGAGGCCGGCAAGCTCGGCCTGCATCGCGTCGCCCATGCCGGCGAGGAAGGGCCGCCGGCCTACATCGAGAGCGCTCTCGACGTGCTGCACGTCGAGCGCATCGACCACGGCGTGCGCTGCCTCGAGGATCCGGCGCTGGTGCGGCGCCTCGCGGCGTCGCGCGTGCCGCTCACGGTCTGCCCGCTCTCGAACGTGAAGCTCTGCGTCTATCCGGTCATGGCCGACCACCGACTGCCGGCCCTGCTGGAAGCCGGCGTGTGCGCGACCATCAATTCCGACGACCCCGCCTACTTCGGCGGCTACATCAACGACAACTTCGTCGCCACCTTCGAGGCGCTGCCTTCGCTCGGCGTCGCCGAGGCCTATGTGCTGGCAAAGAACAGCTTCGAGGCGAGCTTCGTGGACGCCACCGCAAAGCGGTCGATGATGGCGCTCCTCGACGAGGCCTTTGCCGGACGGGCTTGATCGCACGACCATTGTCTCGTGTAGAATCGGTCGTGTTGACATCACACGAGCCGTTCATGTCGCGAAGCATCACATTCACTGCCGACGAGGCCTTGATCGACGCCGCTCGTGAGGTGGCGCGCGCTGAAAACACGTCGCTGAACGAGCAGTTCCGGATCTGGCTGGAGCAGTATGCGCGGCGTCGGCGAGTGCAGCGATTCGAAGAGCTCATGCAAAGTGCCAGGGGCAAGATCAGCAGCGGCGGGCGCAAGTTCACGCGCGCTGAAATGAATGAGCGGCGCTGATTTCCTGGATTCGAACGTCTTCGTCTACCTTTTCGACGAGACCGACGAGCGCAAGCAGCAGGTGGCGCATCGGCTCGTGTCGCGTGCGCTGGAAACGGATGGCGCCTGCATCAGTTTTCAGGTCGTCCAGGAAACGCTCAACGTCTTGACGCGCAAGTTCGCCAAACGGGCGAATGCCGGTTTCGCGTCGGCGTTCCTGCGTGATTCTCTGGTGCCGCTCTGGCGCGTGTTTCCCGGCCCGGCCTTGTACGAGCGCGGAATCGCCCTGCAACAATCACTCGGCTTCGCGTTCTACGATTCCCTGATCGTCGCCGCAGCGCTCGAAGCCGGATGCAAGCGGCTGCTCAGCGAAGACCTGCAGCATGGTCAGCGAATCGACGGCCTTCGCATCGAAAACCCGTTCAAGCACTGACCGGAGACGACCATGCTCGAACTCCTCTCCGACCCGAATGCCTGGATCGCCCTTGCCACGCTCACCGCGCTCGAGCTCGTGCTCGGCATCGACAACATCGTCTTCATCTCGATCCTGGTCGACAAGCTGCCGGCCGCCGAGCAGAGGCGGGCGCGGCTGATCGGCCTCTTTCTCGCCATGTTCATGCGCGTCGGCCTGCTCCTCGTGCTCTCATGGATCATCGGCCTGACCGCGCCGCTCTTCACCGTGCTGGCGCAGGAGATCTCGGGCCGCGACCTGATCCTGATCGGCGGCGGCCTCTTCCTGATCTGGAAGAGCACGGCCGAGATCCACCAGTCGCTCGAGGGCGCCGAGGGCCACACCGCGGCGGCCGTGAAGGCGAACTTTCTCGCCGTGATCGCGCAGGTCATCGTCGTCGACATGGTGTTCTCGCTCGACTCGATCATCACCGCCGTCGGCATGGTCGACGAGCTCGCCGTGATGATCGCCGCGGTGGTCATCTCGGTCGGGCTGATGATGCTGTTCGCGGCGGCGATCGGCCGCTTCGTCAACGAGCATCCGACCATCAAGATGCTGGCGCTGGCCTTTCTCGTCGTCGTCGGCGTCGTGCTCATCGCCGAAGGCTTCGACCAGCACGTACCCAAGGGCTACATCTACTTCGCGATGGCCTTCTCGGTCGGCGTCGAGATGCTCAACATCCGTATGCGCAAGCGCTCGAAGAAGCCGGCGCACCTGAAGTCGGCCTACGCCGACGAGCTGCCGTCCAAGTGACGAACGAGGAGAACCGAATGACGGCCGACCGCCTCGTCACTTCTATCACTCGCCGCAGTCGCGCTCGGCGGGAACGCTGGTCCTGCTCGAGGAGCTGGGCGCCGACTACGAGCTGCGCACGCTCGACATGAAGAAGAACGAGCAGCGCGGCGCCGAGTATCTGGGCGTGAACCCGATGGGCAAGGTGCCGGCGATCGTGCACCAGGGCGCGCTCGTCACCGAGCAGGGCGCCGTCTTTGCCTATCTCGCCGATCTCTACGCCGACGCCGGCATCACGCCGGCGATCGGCGATCCGCTGCGCGGCCCCTACCTGCGCTGGCTGTTCTTCTACGGCTCGTCCTTCGAGCCGGCGCTGATAGACCGCTCGATGAAGCGCGAGCCGGCTCCTCCTTCGACCTCGCCCTACGGCGACTACGACACGATGCTGAAGACCCTGTGGGACCAGCTCGGCGACGGCCCCTGGCTGCTCGGCGATCGCTTCACCGCCGCCGACGTGCTGTGGGGCACGGCGCTCCGCTGGACGACGATGTTCAAGCTCGTTCCCGAGACGCCGGCCGTCAAGGCCTACATCGAGCGCGTCACGTCGCGCCCGGCGGCCGAGCGCGCGGCCCGAAAGGATGCGGAGATCCTCGCGGCCCGCGCGAGCTAGCGTCCGGAGCGCCTTCCGTGCGCTTTGTGAAGAAACGTAAACTTTTGATAAATCACCTCCGCAGCCGGCCCGGCTGTCGGCCCCGGTCCGGGATTCCCGTTAGCCAATAGAGGGTCGGATCGGCGCGCTGCCGCAGCTGCGCGTTCCGCCGTCGTGCCCTGGAGGAAACGGAATGGCTCGCCTGCGCTGCTGGATCGTCGGCCTCATCGCAGTCGTGCTGGTCGGCATCGCCCACGCCGCTCCGAATGCCCCCTTTCGCATAGACGGCTTCGACGTCGAGCAGGTGCCGCGCCTCGGCCCCGGCACGCAGCTCAACTTCGCCGTTTTCGCCACCCCCTTCGCCAGCGCCAGCGTTCAGATTGATGGCAGTGGCCGCGTCGTCGAGTTGCGCGAAGTCGAGCCCGGCGTCTACGAAGGCTCCTACACGATCGACGCCGCCGACCGGATCCGCTCCGAAGGGCCGGTCGTCGCCACGCTCTGGCGCGACGGCATCGTCGCCCGCTCGGTGCTCGAGGAGTCTTTGCTTCTCGACGGCCCGGCGCCCGCCTCGGCGACGCGGCCTAAGGTCGTCGCCGCCGCTCCCATGCCGGTACCGCAGGCGCAGGGCACGCCGGTGCCGTTGGCCATCGGCATGCCCGTTCGGCCGCCCGCGAATGCTCCGGAGATGGTGCCGGTGCCGCTCGCCGGCACGTGGCCGGTGGCGTTGCCGCCGCCGCGCCGCGCCGAGGCGCGTTGCGCCGACTGCGCCCGGGTCGAAGCCATCCGTGCCGTCGAGGCGAAGGGCGGCGCCCCGGCGCAGATCGGCGCTATCGCCGGCGGCATCGCCGGCGCGCTGTTCGGCGAGCAGATCGGCCGCGCCCACCAGCGCCACGTCACGGCGGTGCTCGGGGCGATCGGCGGCGCACTGATCGGCCGCGAGGTACAGCGACAGGCCGAGGGCCGGCCGCGCTACGAGGCGACGCTGCGCCTCGCCGACGGCACGCAGCGCATCCAGCGCTACGACGGGCCACCGCCGTTTCGCGTCGGCGAGACGATCCGTTTCGACGCGGCGGCGTCCGGGCCGTAGCCGGCGCGCATCGCCTCCATTTTCCGGAGCGGGACTCCCGTGCAACTCGCCGTCGAGGCGGAACCCGCTCGCGCTCCGCCGCGACAACTCGCGAGCCTTCCGGCCCTGCTGGAGGCGCTCGCCGTCGTCGCGGCGATCGCCTGGCTCTGGCCGGCCTTCCATCAGGTCGCGGAGTTCGGCGCGGGACGAGATCGGCGCTTCGCCGAGCCCGGCTTTCGCGTCGAAGGCCTGGCCGAGCCGATCCTCGGGCGCGTCTGCGTCGACCCGGCTTCGGCGCTCGCCGACACGGTGCTTCGCGATCGGCTCTGCCCTGGCTCGAGGGCCGCGACCGGCCCGGTGGTCCGCGGCGTGCCGGGGCCGATCGCCGGCTCGCTGGCGCGCTCGTCGCAAGCCGTCGTCGCGCCGCTCGACGAAGCCCGTGCGCGCCTCGAGGCGCTCTCCCGGGAGCAGCGCGAAGGCGAGGGCGGCGTGCGCGCCGCAGCCGATGCCGCGGCAGCGATCGAAGCCGACTTGCAGCCTTTCGTCGAGCGCTTCCAGCTCGACCATTCCGGCATCGTCGGCCCGCTGCCGCTCGCCTGCGCCACGCGCTCGGCCCAGACCGTGCTCGACGCATCGCCGGGCACCGGCGAGAGCCCTGTGGCACGCGCCAACTTCGCGCTCCTGCTCGCCGCTGCCGCCGACGGCCGCAGCGAGGTCGCCGGCCTCGCGCCGACGACGCTGCTGCCCTCGCCTGCGGGGCTCGCGGCCCCTTGCGACGCGAATGCCGCCGCGACGCTCGCGGCGACGGCCGCATTCATCGCCGACGCGCGTCAATCGGCGCTGCGCTCGCGCAAGAACGAGGCGATGCGTGAGCTGCTGCGCAGCGCCGGCTGGCAGTGGGCGGGGGCGATGGCGCTCGGCTATGCGCTGCTGCTGGCCAGTCGCCGGCGCCTCGCGCCCGGCTTCGGCGCGGCCCTCGCGATCGCGCTCTGGGCTGGCGCCGCCTGGCTCGGCCGCGTCGCTTGGCCGTTCGGCGGCAGCCACGGCTTCGATCCGGGTCGCGTCGACGTCGCGCTCGACAGCCGACCGGCACCGTGGGTGCTGGGTCTGCTCGGTGTCGCTGCGCTGATCGCGCTGGCCTCGCTGGTCGCGCGCCGCGGCGCCGAGCGGGCCGTCGTCGTCGGTGCCGGCGCGCCGCGCCAGGCGATGAGCTCGCGCCTCGGCTACGCCGGCCTCGTGCTCGCCACCGGCGTCGGCTGGCTGCTCCTGCTCGATCTTTCGGCGCATGCGCATCGCGGCAACCGCTACCTCGCGCTCTATCACCAGGGCCATCTCTGGCTCGGCCTGCTCGTCTTCGGCGTCCTCGTCTTCCTGCGCCGGCCCCTGGCG
Organism: Burkholderiales bacterium; assembly: GCA_038231215.1. Classification (GTDB taxonomy): domain Bacteria; phylum Pseudomonadota; class Gammaproteobacteria; order Burkholderiales; family Burkholderiaceae_C; genus Schlegelella_A. The sequence goes on from JBBRLS010000007.1 coordinate 85,084, forward strand.
CATGGCCTCGCCTGGGCTCTATCGGTCGCCGGCGAGGCCGGACGCGGCGTGGCTCGCGCCGTCGGCCCCGCCGGCGCGGCCGCGGCGCTCGTCGCGCTCGCGGCGGCGGCCGTGCTCGCGTTCGGCTTCGCCTTCAACAACCTGCGCCAGTTCACGTCGGAGATCGGCCGCATCTGGCTGATCGTCGGCGCGGCCTGGTTCTTCTTCCTGCGCGCCGGGCCGCTTGCCGAACGCATGGCTCGCGCCGGGCCCGCCGGCTTCGCCTTCTGGCGCTACGTCTGGCCGATGGCCCTCGTCGTCGCGGTGCTGATCGCCGCGATGGTGCTGACCCGCGACATGGGTCCGCTGCTCATCGCCGGCTACGCCTCGGGCGCCTTCGTCGCCGCGGCGGTGTCGATGTGGTGGCACCTGCGCAGCGGCCAGCGCTGGGGCGCGTTCGCGCTGGCGCTGCTGCTGTTCGCGCTCTGGATCGCTGCCGTCACCTGGGCCCTGTTCGCGCTCGGCTCGGTCGACGGCGTCGCCGCCGAGCGGCTCGAAAGCCTCGCCGCCCCCTTCGCCTCGGCCAACGACCAGCTGGCGCTGGTCACCTGGTTCCAGCGCGCGACGCCGGCGCAGGGCTTCGGCCTCGGCGCCGCGCCGTGGTGCGGCTATGCCGCCAACGGCCATTGCGCCGGCGTCCCGGCGCAGATCCACAGCGACTACACCTTCACCGCGATCCTCGGCGTCTTCGGCCCGGCCGCGGCCTGGGCGGCGGCGATCGGCAGCGCCTTCTGGCTGCACCGCCTGATCCGTCACCACGGCCGCGTCACGCGCGGCGAGCCGCGCCTCGTCGCGCGCGGCGGCCGCCTCGCCCACGACGGCCAGGCGCTGCTCAGCTGGCTCGCCGTCGCCTGGGTCGTGATCGCGCTGAGCCAGCTCGCGGTCACCGTCGCCGGCAACCTCTCGGTGCTGCCGCTCACCGGCGTGACCTTTCCCTTCGTCAGCTTCGGCATGACCTCGCTGCTGCTCAACCTCGGCTTTCTCGCCCTGGCGATCCAGCTCGACCTGCCCGGCGGAGACGTCGATGGCTGAGCGCCGCCGGTCCTCGCTGCTCGACTTCGCGATCGCCGCGAGCGTCGTCGTCGTGCCGGTGATGCTCGCCATCGTCCTGCTCGTGGCAGTCGTTCGGCCCGCCGATGCCGACGCCTCGCCGGCCGCGCGCGACGCCGAGGAGCGCTACCTGAGCGTTCGCCTCGTCGCCGCGCTGAAGACCTTCGAGCCGGCGGTGGTCGCGCGCGACGCGGCAGCACCGTTGCCGGCGGCGGCCGACATCCTCGTCGCGTTGCCGGCCTGCCGCGCCGAGTGGCATGGCGCTTCGCAGCTGCGTGCCTGGCTGGCCGAGCAGGGGATGGCGCGCCCGGCGGCGCCGGCCGTCGCCGACCAGGTGGCGGCGCAGCTTGCTGCCTTCGACGCGGCGCTGCGCGCCTTCAGCACCCGTGCCAACGCGCGAGTCGAGGCGCCGCTGGCCTTCGACGCAAAGCGCTGGTTCGCGGCCGCGTCCGAGCGCCTCGCCGCGTCGCCCGAAAACGCCGGCCCGACGCCGCGCCTGCGCATGCGCTGCAACGACCTCGTCGACGCGCTCGGCGCACTCGCGCGCAGCGATGCGGCGATGCTCGAGCGGCTGTCGTGGCGCGGCAGCGAGAGCCGCGCCGTGCTCGCGCACTGGCGACCGGAGCAGAGGGTGGCGATCCCCGAGCGCCAGGTGACGCGGCGAAATCCCTGGAGCGGCCTCGGCGGCTGCATCTACTTCGGCGAGCACGGCCCGGGCGAGGCCGCGGCGCCTTTCCTCGCCGTGGCGCGCAGCGTGCAACGTCGCGTCTGCGCGCTGCCGCAGCTCGCCGGCGGCGGCGCGGCGGCGCCGGCGAAAGGCGAGCCACGGGTCCTCGCTGGCGAGCCCGGCATCGACGATCCGTTCGACGATTCGCGCTGGCAAGTGCCGCCCTCGCTGCAGGCGATGCTGCAGCCGCTCGAATCGCTGCGCCAGCCGACCGGCGCGCTCTATCGCCTGCAAACCGATGCGTCGCCGGTGGGCGGCACGATGGTGCCGGCCCGGCCGAACCGCATCGTCCTCGACGGCAGTGGCGTCGATGTCGGCTTCTCGATCGACCTGACGATCGACCCCGGGCTGCAGGCACTGGCGCAGCAGACTGCCGCCTGCTACACGGGGCGGCACGACGTCTGCCGTGCGCTCGGCATGCGGCGCCAGGACGACAAGGAGCGCGAGCTCGGCGACGCCTTGCTCGAAGGGGCGATGGTGCGCATGGCCGCGGTGGCGGTGATCGACGTCGCCAGCGGTCGCATCGAGGCGCTCGCCGGCGCGCTCTCGCCGTGCGCGCGCCAGGAGGTCGATGGTCCTGGCCGCGACGCAAGCTGCGACAAGCGGCTGCCGTACCCGGTGCAGTACCGCCCCGACGCGCTCCTCAACCCCGCTGTCTTCCACGACGCGATGCCAGCCTCGACGATCAAGCCGATCATGGCCACCGCCTATCTCTCCGATCCCGAGGTCGGCGCGCGCTGGCTCGCGGCCGAGCAGGCAGCGATGAAGAAGGAGGGCATTCCGGCGCGCGACAGCCTGCGCGGCCAGCTCATGCGATCCGATTCGGCGCGCTTCCTCGACCGCATGTTCTGCAGCGACAAGGGCTTTGCCGAGTGCCGACGCCCGTGGCGGGTGCAGGCCGCGGCCGCCGCCTTCGGCTGGAACGCCGGCTGCGCCGAGGCTCGTGCCGATTGCGGCAAGCGCGACCTGTTGTTCGGCGGCGCGCTCGGCGACGCAGCCACGGCTTCGCTGGCGACGCCGGTCGCCTACGGCCGGCTGATGAGCGAGCCGCTCGTCGCCCGGCCGGGCTCGGCGATGCACCTCATGCCGCCGGCCGCGCTCGACGCGGCGATCGTGCGCCGCTGCGCCGCGGGCCCCGACGAGCGTCGGCAAAGCGACGACGACTGGGAGAAGTGCCGCGGCGGTCATGTCGTCGACACCGTCGCCGAAGGCTGGGGCCAGGGGCACGCGCGCGCCAGCGCCCTCGGCATCGCCGGCATGATGGCGACGCTCGCCGCGGCCGCCAACGGCCAGGCCGCGGTCGCGCCGCCGCATCTCGTCGACGCGGTGCGCGGCGTCGCCGGCGGCGCCGACGCGGCCGCGCGCGACGCAGCACTGCGACGCTGGCATGTAGCGCCCGTCAAGTCGACGGGCCTTTCCGCGGAGGCCGCCGCGGTGATCCTCAGCGGCCTCTCGTACAGCCATCGTGCCGGCACCGCACGCACCGCCTGCGAACAGGTATTCGACGCGAAGCGCTGTCGCGATTTCGACTGGCTCGCCGGCAAGACCGGAACGCCCAGCTTTCCGAGCGACGGCATCGCCCTCGACACGTTGGCGCGGCTCTGCCCGAAGGGCGGTGTCGAGGCCGCGACGCCTGCGTCGGCACGCGGCCCCTGCAGCTCGCTGCGTCCCTACAAGTGGTACGTCGCCGCCTGGCGCGCCGATCCCGAAGGCCACGGGCCGTGGACGAAGGCGATCGCCGTGCTGACCGAGCGCAACTGGTTGCGCGCGAGCGGCCAGGTACACGGCGCGGGCGACCACGGGCCGAACCCGTCGGCCGAGATCGCGATGCAGATCGCCGGCCGGCGCGCCGGCTTCATCGCCGGGAGCGCGCCATGACGCGGCCGGCCCGCCCGCAGGCCGCCGCGGCGAAGGCGCGCGTTGAGTGCGTCGACGTGCCGCCGCCGCTCGTCTGGACTTTCGACGGCCCGTTCGAGCGCTGCCTGGCCGACGTGGAGGACACGCTGCGCCGTGGCCTCGTCCTGGTCGGCGATGTTTCGCGCGTCGCCTTGCTGATCGACCTCTCGCTGCCGGCCCTGCAGCGACGAATCGTCGCCGGCGATGCGCTGCAACCCGCATGGGGCCGCTTCCAGGAGCGCCTCGCCGGCTACGGCTTGCCGACACCGCCGCGCGTGCGCCATCTCCGTGCCGACGGGCCGCTCGCCACCCTCGTCGTCGCCTATCGCAACTGACTTCTTTCGAAAGCCTTCATCATGTCGCTCAAGAACTGGATCCTGCACGGCGTGCACCGCATGAACGGGCTGGTGTCGCGCGTCGACCTGCCCCAGCGCGAGCCCGAACTCGAGGCTTCGTCGTCGTCGTCGCCGGCCGGGCCGTATGCGCCGCGTCGCCCGCGCGCCGCGCGCAGCGCCGGCCGCGAGCCGGGGCTGGCGAGCGCCGAGCCGCTCGGTGCCTATGCCCTGCTCATCGACGCGATTCGCGACGAGCTCGAGCACTTCGTCGCCAGCCAGGTGCGCCTGCACCTGGCCATCGCCGACCACGACCGCTTCCTCCTCACCGCGATCGGCATTGCCTGCGGCCCCGAAGGCGCGGGCCGGCCGCTGCTGCAGCAGTTCGTGCGCGAGTTCAAGCCGGAGCAGGTGAAACGCTACCTCGCCCGCGAGGTGATCAGCGGCCTGGCCAACGCCGCGGCGATCGACCTGTCGCAATTCGCCGGCCTGTTCGACGCCGACGCGGAGGCCGCGGCGCGCGAGGAAGAAGAGGGCGGCGAATATCGCGAGCTGATCGCTTCGTTGCGCAGCACGCCGGCGCCGCTGCCCGGCGTCTACCGCGTCAGCGTCGTCGGCCGCTGGGTCGAGCTCGATGCGGCGCGGCGCGGCACGCCGCCATCGCCGCTGCGTGGCGCGCCGGCGACGCCGCCGCTGCCCGGCGAGCGCTACGAGTTCGATGTCGAGGACGGCAGCGGCCGCCGCCGCGTCGTCCTGCAGGGCGTCGTTCCGGGGCGGCGCTACGTCGTCGGCAACGGCGAGGGTGCCGATGTGCGCATCGAAGGCACTTTCGTCAGCCGGCGCCACGCCGAACTCTGGCTCGAGGAGGGTGCGTGGTGGGTGGCCGACGCCGGCTCGACCAACGGCGTGCGCGTCGAGCCGACCGGCCTCTTGCAGCGCCGCGCCGCCGACCCGACGGTGGTGGGCGCGGCGCCGGTGCGCCTCGGCGAGAGCCGGCGCATCGTTCTCTCGGCGCGCGCCGAAGGGCCGGCCAGCGATTACCCGTGGCTGGCGCTGCGCCAGCCGCCGAGCGGCGCCTCGCTGGTCACGCCGATCGCCAGCAGCAGCGGCGCGTCGCCAACGCCGCGCACCGCGATCCTGCAGACACACGCCGCGGCCACGCTGACGACGCCGACGACGCAGGTGACGGTGCGCATCGACGAGAGCGTCTTCCGCCTCAGCCTGGCCCACGCCGCCGGCGTGCGCACGCTGCCCCTCTCGGCGACGTCGCTGCCGGTGAGCGTCGGTCGCTCGCGCCACCAGACGCTGGTCGTCGACCGCAGCCACGAAGGCGTCTCCGGGCATCACCTCGACATCGTCGAGCTCGACGACGATGGAGCGACCGTCGTCGTCCATGGCGACAACGGCATCCTCGTCGACGGCGAGCGCCATCCGTGCGGTGCGCGGCTGCGCTGGCGCGCCGGACAGACGCTCGTGCTCGGCGAGTCGACGCCGGCGCAAGCGCCATGCAGCCTCGAGCTGACGCGGCCGAACGGAGGCTGAGGTGGCGCACTTCTCGTCCTTGCCCCGCGGCCTGGTGACGCCGCTCGAGCCCTCGTCGGCGCGGCTGTCGCGCAGCCGCGTCGCGCTGCCCTCCTCGGCGCGGGAGGCGAGCTACAGCATCGCCTTCGGCCGCATCGATGCCGCCGTCGCTTCGTCGTGCGGCAGCCTGCACGATCGCAACGAAGACGCGCACTCGACGGTCGGCCACCCGTCGCTGCTCTTCGTCGTCGCCGACGGCGTCGGCGGCGGCGCGATGCCCGAGACGGCGAGCCGCGAGCTCGTCGATCAGTTGCACGCCGCGCTCGACGGCCGCCGCGTCGACGCTGGTGCGGTCGGCCGCGCGATGCTCGGTGCCGACCGCGCCATCGCCGATCGCATTGCCAGAGTGACCGCCGCACCCGGCGCCGCGACCGTCGTGCTCTGCGCCCCGGTCAACGTGCTCGCCTCGAAGTGGCTGGTCGCCTGGGTCGGCGACTGTCGCGCCTATCGGCTGTCGGGCGGCGCCGAGCCGCGGCTCGACCTGTTGACGCGCGACGACACCTTCCGCCTGCTCGACGAGACGGCACCGACCGGTGGCTCGCCCGACGACCCGGCGCGCATGGTCGGCAACGGCGCCGTCGCCGGCGTCAACGCCGTCGTCCGCTCACTCGGCTGCGGCGAACTGCTCGTGCTCTGCAGCGACGGCGTGCACAAGCACGTCGCGCCGGCCGAATGGCGGCGTGTGCTGGCGCAGCCGGTGTCGCTGGCGCGGCGCTGCGACGACCTGATCGCGCTCGCCAGCGCCAACGGCAGCACCGACGACGCGACCGTGCTGCTGGTGCAGCGCACCGGCTTCGCGAGGGCGCTGCCGCCCTGGCTGCCGGGGCGTGGCCGACGCGCGCCCACCGGAGGCCGGCCATGACGCCGAGCGCGATCGACCGCGTCTTCGGCCGCGGCCGCCTGCGCATGGTCACCGGCGATCACGTCGAGGTGTTCCGCGAGGAAGCGCAGCCGGGCGAGCGCCGCCGCTACACCAAGCGATTCCTCGCCACCCCCGAGGGCGACTTTCGCCAATGGACAGAGCGCGAGTGGCGCATCCTCGCCCGCCTCGTCGGCCACGGCATCGGCCCGGTTCCCGACGTGGTCCAGTTCGACCGCGGCGCCGCCGGCCGCCAGGCGCTGGTGCAGACCTACGACGCCGGCGTCACCATCGACCACTGGGCGACGCTGCTGCCGGTGCAACGCGACGGCATCATGCTCGGCCACGTGTTCGAGGACTGCGCCCACTGGTGGGCGCTGGCCCGGGCGAGCCTGGTCGCGCTCGACGCGATCCACGAGATCCATCTCGTCCACCTCGATCTCAAGGCCGACAACGTCTGCATCCCGGTCGGACCGGCCGAGTTCGATCCGGCGCGCGCCGGTGACTGCCTCCATCCCGACTTCGAACGCATCGCGCTGATCGACTTTGCCTTCTCGCTCGTCTCGGGCGAGCGTCTCGACAGCGCCCTGCCGATCGCGCGGCAGACGGAATACGACTACCAATCGCCGCGCCTGCTGGAGGCGCTCGAGGAGGGCAGCCGCGGCAACCTGTGGCCGACGCGCCAGCTCGACTGGCGCTGCGATTTGTTCAGCCTGGCGGCGATGCTGCGCCGCTACCTGCCCGATCCGGTCAACGCCGACGCGCACGGCTGGACGGTCGAGCGGCGCGGCCTGGCGCGCGCGCTGGTGCGCCGCCTGCTCGAGGTGCACGACGCCGAGCTGCCGACGAGGCGACCGCATGCCGAGCTGATCGCCCTGGCTTCGGCACCGCTCGACGAGCCCGCGCTGGACGCCTCGCTGCGCCGCGGCTGGAGCCTCGGCGAGCGCGCGTCCGCCGACGGCGACGACGACTCGCCGACGCCGATCACGCGCATCGCCCTGCCGCTCGTCCTCGTGCCTTCGGCGGCGCTGGCGGCCGAGCCGATCGAGCTCGACCGCAGCGATGTCGACGACTGGGCCGCCGCCAATCCGCCGCCGCGGGCACGACGCCGCGGCGCGGCCTGGATCGCCGCCGCCGCCGTTGCCGGCATGGTGGTGGCGAGCGTGCCGCTGCTCGGCGAAGCATGGCGCGCCTGGAAGGCGCCCGCCAAGGCGCCGCAGCCGGCGACGAGCGTCGCCGCAGCGCCATCGTCATCGCTGCCGCCGCGCCGTGCAGCGGTGGCGGCCGCGGCGACGCCGTCGTCACCTGCGGCGGCATTGCCGGAGGCGAGTGCCGTCGTGGCAGCCAGGTCGGCGCCGCCGCCCGCCCCGGTGCCGCGCCCGATCGACGCTGAGCCGCGTCGCAGCGGCGGCGCGACGATGCCGCCCCGTACCGCGTCGGCAAGCCCGACCGCGCTCCCGCGACGCGCGACGCCGACCCGCCTCGCATCGGCCGCGCCGCGTCCTGTCCCGACGCTGCGGCCGAACGCGGAGGCGGTCGTCGCCCGCACGGCGACGCGCGGCAATGTGCGCACGCCGATCTACCTGCCGCCGGCGGTCGGGCTCGCGCCGTTGCCGACGCCGGCGCGCGTCGCCCTCGCGGCACCGTCGCCGGCCGGGCCGCAAGCAACGCCGCTGCGGCAGGCCGACGAGAGCGCCGCTGTCATGGCGCAGGTCGACTACACGCAGCGTGGCAACGATCTGCTGGCGATGCAGATCCCGCGCATCGCCCAGCGTGCCGAGCGCATGGTGTTGCGCGTTCTCTTCGCTGCGGCGCGCGCCGACGAGGACGGCCGTGACGACGATGCGGTGCGCCGCGAGGCCGGCTCGATCCGCCTCGCGCCCGACGATCCGCAACTCGTCGAGGGCAATGCGGCCAGTGAGGCGCGTGGACTGAACGAGGCCGCGCGTGTCGCGCTGCGCCGCGGCGACCTGCGCGAGGCCGTGGCACTGCAGACACGTGCGTTCGGGGCGAACCCGGTCGACGCCGAGGTCGTCGGCGGTCTGGCCTTCATGCGGCTGCGTCAAGCGCCGGCGCAGGCGGAAGCGGCGCGTCGACTGGCCCTGCACGCGCTGACGCTGCACGACTGGAAGCACCCGGCCGGGCGCATCGAGGACTGGCACACCTTCGCCATCGCCAGCGCCCTCTCGGGTCACGATCGCGACGCGCGCAATGCCTGGCTGGTGGCGCTCGCCCTCGGCACCGACACCGAGCGCGAATGTCGCGCCGGCATGGACGCCTACGCGCTCTACGGCGAGCCGCTGCGCACGCCGGTGGAGGCGATGCTGTATCGCGCCAACGCGGCCGCGCGCTCGCCGCATCCGCGGCTGTGCGAATGGCCGCCGCACTGGGCGGCGAACCTTCGCTAGTCGCCGCTCGGTTCGGCGACCCGATCGCTTTCTTCAATCACTTCCCCTGCGAGCGCGAAGCCCGCATGATCGGGCATCGTCATCGCGACCCTGACGGTCCGGAGAATCCTTGCCATGAACACCGCCCAAGCGCACACGCTGCCGAAGTCGCTGGGCACCTTCCAGTTGTGGGGCATCGCCGTCGGCCTGGTGCCTACACTGACGACGTGGCAGCGCCGCGGAGACGCGCTGGCGGCGGCGAGCGCGTGAACGAACGGTCGTCGTCCGAAGCACGACCGCTGACCCTTCGCGTCGGTGAAAGCGAAGCCGTCTCGGCGCTTCTCGACGCACCCGAGGGCGCGCGCGCCTGCTACGTGTTCGCGCACGGCGCGGGCGCCGGCATGAGCCATTCGTTCATGACCGCGTTCGCGGCCGGCCTCGCGGCGCGCGGGGTCGCGACCTTGCGCTATCAGTTCCCGTACATGGAGAAGGGATCGAAGCGCCCCGACGCGCCCACACTCGCGCACGCCACGGTGCGCGCCGCGGTCGCCGAGGCGGCGCGGCAGTACCCGGGCCTGCCGCTCTTTGCCGGTGGCAAGTCGTTCGGTGGCCGCATGACGTCGCAGGCGCAGGCCAAGGCGCCCATGCCTGGCGTGCGGGGCCTCGTCTTCGCCGGCTTTCCGCTCCATCCCGCGGGCCAGCCAGGCGTCGATCGCGCCGACCACTTGTCGAAGGTCGAGGTGCCGATGCTGTTCCTGCAAGGCACGCGCGACGAGCTCGCGGAGTCGAGCCTGATCGCCGCGACGACCGGGAAGCTCGGTGCACGGGCGACACTCGGTCTTTTCGACGACGCCGACCATTCCTTCCACGTTCGCGCAAAGAGCGGTCGCAACGACGCGCAGGTGCGCGATGCGATGCTCGACGCCGTCGTCGCCTGGATTGCGACGCACGACGGCGACCTTCACTGAAAGAAAGACGCATGAGCTATCGATCGGTATTCCGGCCCGGCCTCTTCGAGGGGCAACGCATCATCGTTACCGGCGGCGGCAGCGGCATCGGTCGCTGCATCGCGCACGAGCTGGCTTCGCTCGGTGCCTTCGTCGCGCTGATCGGCCGCAAGGTCGAGAAGCTCACGACGGTGGCCGGCGAGATCGAAGACGCCGGCGCGCAGCGCCCGACGACGCACATCTGCGACATCCGCGACGAGGCGCAGGTTCGCGCCGCCGTGCAAGGCGTGCTCGACGCCGGCGCGCCTATCGACGGCCTCGTCAATAACGCCGGCGGCCAGTTCATGTCGCCACTGCAGCACATCTCGGCGAACGGCTTCGATGCGGTCGTGCGCAACAACCTGACCGGCGGCTTCCTGATGGCGCGCGAGGTCTTCAACACCTCGATGCAGGCGCACGGCGGCGCCATCGTCAACATCGTTGCCGACATGTGGCGCTCGATGCCGGGCATGGCGCATTCCGGAGCGGCGCGCGCGGGCATGCTCAATCTCACCGAGACGGCGGCGGTCGAATGGGCGCCGGCGGGGGTGCGCGTCAACGCCGTTGCGCCGGGCTTCATCGCGTCGTCGGGGCTCAACAACTATCCGCCGGAGGCGCGCGCCAAGCTGCTCAGGGTACGCGAGCTCGTGCCGCTGAAACGCCTGGGCACGGAGTCCGAGACCTCGGCCGCGGTCGTCTTCCTGCTCTCCGAGGCCGCGGCCTTCATCTCCGGAACGTGTCTCCGGGTCGACGGCGCGCATCCGAACGCGCGCGGCGACTGGCCGATGCCGGATCATCATCGCTCCAAGGCCTATCGCGGCTTCCCGCTCGAGTCGAAGGTCGACTTTCTCGAGCAGGCCGGACAGGGCACCGGCAGCGCGCAAGGATGACGGCGCCCTCGGTCCGCATCGGCGGCGCCTCCGGCTTCTGGGGCGACAGCCAGACGGCCGTGCCGCAGTTGCTGCGCGCGGGCAAGGTGCAGTTCATCGTCTTCGACTACCTCGCCGAGATGACGATGTCGCTGCTCGCGGCGGCGCGCGCCAAACAGCCCGAGATGGGCTATGCCGGCGACTTCGTGACGCAGCTTCGACCGCATCTCGGCGAGGCGATGCGCCAGGGCGTGAAGCTCGTCAGCAATGCGGGTGGCGTCAACCCCGCGGGCTGCGCTGCGGCGCTCGCGGCGCTTGCCGCCGAGCTGGGTCTGGCGCCGCGCATCGCCGTCGTCGAGGGTGACGATGTGTCGGCGCTGACCGAGAGCTTGCGCGCCGAGGGCGTGTGTGAAATGCAGACCGGCCAGCCGCTGCCCGCGAAGCTCGTCACCTCGAGCGCCTATCTCGGCGCCTTGCCGATCCGCGCCGCGCTCGATGCCGGTGCCGACATCGTCGTCACGGGACGTTGCGTCGACAGCGCGGTGACGCTCGGCGTGCTCATGCACGTCTTCGACTGGCGCGCCGACGAGCACGACAAGCTGGCCATGGGCAGCCTCGCCGGCCACATCATCGAATGCGGCTGCCAGGCGACCGGCGGCCTGCACACCGACTGGCGCGACGTGCCCGACTGGGCTGGCATCGGCTATCCGGTCATCGAGGTGCAGCCGGATGGTGGCTTCGTCGTCGGCAAGCCCGAAGGCACGGGCGGGCTGGTCTCGGTGCCGGTCGTCGCCGAGCAGATGCTCTACGAGGTGGGCGACCCGGCGCGCTACATCCTGCCCGACGTGATCTGCGACTTCAGCGACGTGACGCTCGAACAGGTGGGCGAGAACCGCGTCGCGGTCAGTGGCGCGAAGGGCCTGCCGCCGACCGACACGTACAAGGTCTGCGCGACCTATGCCGAAGGCTTTCGCGCGACCGCGTCGCTCACCATCGTCGGCTTCGAGGCGGTCGCCAAGTGCGAGCGCACGGCAGAGGCGATTCTCGAGCGCACGCGCCGGCTGTTCGCCGAGGCGGGCTACGCGGAGTACAGCGATGTGCTGGTCGAAGTGCTGGGCGCCGAGAGCGGCCACGGCCCGCACGCGAGCGGCGCACCCATTCAGGAGGCGGTGCTGCGCCTCGCCGTCGCGCACGCCGACCGGCGTGCGCTCGAGCTGTTTGCGCGCGAGGTCACTCCGGCGGGGACGTCGTGGTCGACGGGCACGACCGGCGTCGGCGGCCGGCCGAGCCCATCGCGCGTGCTCAAGCAGTTCTCGTTTCTGCTCGCGAAGACGCGCGTGCCGGTGCAGGTCGTCATCGACGCTGGAGAAGCGATGCCCATCACGATCCCGGCCGGCAAGGCGCTGGCGTCGCGCGAGCTGCCGACCGTCGTCGACGCGCCGGTCTCGCCAACGGAAGAGGCGCTCGTCACCGTGCCCTTGATCGCCCTGGCCTGGGCGCGCAGCGGCGACAAGGGCGATAGCTGCAACGTCGGCGTCATCGCGCGCTCGCCCGCCTTGGTCGAGGTCCTGCACCGCGCGCTCACCGCCGAGCGCGTGCGCGACTACCTGGGCCACCTCGTCAAGGGCAAGGTGACGCGCTTCGACGTCCCGGGCATCGGCGCCTTCAACTTCCTGCTCGAAGCGGCGCTCGCCGGCGGCGGCATGGCGTCGCTGCGCAACGATCCATGGGGCAAGGGCATGGCGCAGATCCTGTTGACGATGCCGATGCACGTGCCGGCGTCGCTCGTGCCCGCTGGGCGCGGGCTGCAATGACGGGGCGCGCCTGGTTCGCCTCGGCGGGCTGGGCCTTCCTTTGCTGCGTCGCCGGCCAGGTGTTCATCACCGCCGCCGCGATCGCCTTGTTCGTGCTCTTCTTCAGCGCCATGGTGACGACGATTTTTCCGCCCGCGCTTCTGTTGCTCGGCGTGGGCGACGGGACGGGCTGGCATATCGTGCTCGTCGTCGCGGGCGCCGGGCTGGTCGTGCTCGGCCTCACCGGCGGGTTGACGCGTTGGGCGTTTCGTCGTTGCCGCCGCGTCGTGTTCCCGCTCGAGTCGCGAGACCAGTTGCAGTGGAGCCGGGCCCGGCGCTCGTCGGTGCTTGTCGGCGTGCTCGCCAGCTTTGTTTTCGTGATGGTGGTGCCGGCGTTCATCTTCTCCAGCGTGCCCAGCCTGCCGACGGCGCCGGCGGAGCTGCCCGACACGTCGGGCACGGTGTAGCGCGTCGCGTCAGGCGCTTGGCGGCAGCATTCCCAGGATTGTCTTCAGCGAGGGCTGTGGCGACGTGCGATCGATCGAACGACGCTCGAAGCGAGCCCGATCCGGGCGGCTCATTTCCGACGCGACGAAGCTGGCCGCCACCTCGGGTCCCATCACGCGCGTGCGCTCGAAGGCATAGACGTCCTGCGCGGTCTGCTGCGCATCGCTCGCCGCAAGCTCGGGGTCGAGCTCGATGAACCGCTTCGCGCAGCGCTCGCACCATTCGTCGACAGAGAGGGATTCGGTGTTCAAAGGGGTCTCCTTGGCATGCGATGAAGACTAGGGCGGGACGGCCGGGGGGTCTGTCAGCGCGGCGCCGGGCACGGTGTCGGGCTGATCCCACAAGCTTTTCGCGCGGCATGTCGAATTCGGCTTCCCCCATTCGTCGTGACAGAGGCGCCTTTCGGCGACCTGCGCGATCCGAACAGAAGAGCCCCTATGCACGAGATCAATGGTGCAGGCGCGAGCGGGCGACGTTCGTTCTTGCGGGCTTGACTGCCTCGACGAATGTCGCCCATGCCGGCGCGTGATCGCTCGCGCCTTGCTTGCTGCGCTGGTCCCGGTCGACGCCCGCATCGCGCAGGCGTTCGGCCATCGACGGGCTGGCCAGCAGGTGGTCGATGCGCAGGCCCGCATCGCGCGCCCAGCGGTTGCGCCGGTAGTCCCAGAAGGTGTAGATCCGCTCGTCTGGATGGCGGGCGCGGAGGGTGTCGGTCCAGCCTTGCGCGAGTAGCCGCGCGAACGCGCTGCGCGGCTCGGGCTGAAGCAAGGCGTTGTCGAGCCATGTCGCCGGTGAATAGATGTCGGCGTCGGTCGGCACGACGTTGAAGTCGCCGGCCAGAACCACCGGGTGCCCCGAGCTCATCAGCACCGCGGCATGCGCAAGCAGCCGTTCAAACCAGGCCAGCTTGTAGGCGAACTTCGGCCCGGGCTGCGGGTTGCCGTTGGGCAGGTAGATCGAGCTGACGATCACGCCGGCGACCGCGGCCTCGAGATAGCGGCGCTGCGTATCGGCCGCGTCGCCGGGTAAGCTGTGCCGGATCTCGACCGGCTCGGCGCCGCGCGCCAGCAACGCGACGCCGTTCCACGGCCCCGATCCGGCGATCAGCGCGCCATAGCCCGCGGCCTCGAGCGCGGCGCGCGGAAAGGCTTCGTCGGCGGCCTTGGTCTCTTGCAGCGCGACGATGTCGGGGCGCGCTGCGGCCAGCCAGTCGAGGAGCAGCGGAAGTCGTTTGACGACGTCGTTGATGTTCCAGGTGGCCAGCTTCATGCGATCGCGTATTCTGCCGGCGATGGCGCGGCCCAGAACCGCGCTTCAACCTTCCGAAACTGCGGCGCGTCGCATCGTCGTTGACCCGACGTGCGGCCGGCGACGACACTCGCGGCTCGTTCCAGCAGCGCCGTTGCAGGCGCCACCTGCCGCCATGAGAATCCCCGTTGCCCTCACCGGCGCCCTGTGCGCTGCCGCCATGACCAGCATCGCCGTTGCCGCCAAGCCCACCACGCAGAACCGTGCCGAGATCCCGGCCGAGTTTCGCTGGGACTTTGCGGCGATCTACCCGGACTGGCCCGCCTGGGAAGCAGGCATGAAGGACATGGACGCGCGCATGGACGCGTTCGTCACGCTGAAAGGCACGCTCGCGCAAGGCCCGGCGCAGCTTGTCAAGGCGTATCAGGCCTACGACGAGATCGGCAAGCTCCAGTACCGCGTCTACCGCTATCCGCAGTTGCAGCGCGACGTCGATACGCGCGACCAGGCGGTGGCCGGCCGCTTCCAGCGCGTCGGCGCCGCGTTCGCCAAGTTCGCGACAGCCACGGCATGGTTCCAGCCCGAGCTGCTGAACATCCCCGAAGCGACCGTCAAGGGCTGGATCGACCAGACTCCCGCGCTCGCACCCTATCGATTCCCCATCCTCGACAGCTTTCGCCAGAGGGCGCATGTCCTCGACGACAAGGGCGAGCGGCTGCTCTCTCTGGCGGGACGTTTCAACGGCACGCCGGCGGCGACCTACCAGGAGCTGAGCACGTCGGACATCAAGTTCCCGACCCTCAAGCTCTCCGACGGCAAGGACGTGGTGCTGAGCCCCGGCAACTATGGCGCGCTGCTCGAGACCAGCCCGAGCCAGGCCGATCGTGGCAAGGCGGCGGCGCTGCACGTCGGCACCTACGGCGCCACTGCCAACACCTACGGCGCTATCTACAACGGCCTCTTGCAACGCGACTGGTTCGTCGCCCAGGCGCGCAACTTCGACACGACGCTCGACGCGGCACTCGACGGCAATGCGATCCCGCGCGCTGTCGTCGAGACGCTGATCGACGCCACGCGTGCCGGCGCGGCGCCTTTCCAGCGCTACGCCCGCCTGCGCCAGAAGCTGCTCGGCCTGCCCAGCTATCACCTCTACGACAGCTTCGTGCCCGTGTTCCGCAGCGAAAAGGCCTATCCCTACGAGAAGGCGCGCGAGCTGGTGATCGCCTCGGTGGCGCCCCTCGGCGCCGACTACGTCGCCAAGTACAAGCGCTTCGTCTCCGGCGGCCGTGTCGACGTCTACGAGAACGAGGGCAAGAAGAGCGGCGCCTACAACGCCGGCGTGTACGGAGTCGGACCGTACTTGCTGATGAACTACAACGACACGCTCGACGCCGCATTCACGCTGGCGCACGAAGGCGGCCACGCGATGCACACCGTGCTGTCGTACGAGAGCCAGCCCTTCGTCACCGCCGACTACACGATCTTTGTCGCCGAGGTCGCCTCGACGACCAACGAGCGCTTTCTTCTCGACCAATTACTGCAGCAGACCACCGACCCGAAAGAGCGCTTCCTGCTCCTCCAGCACGCCGTCGATTCGATCGTCGGCACCTTCTACACGCAGGTGCTGTTCGCCGACTTCGAGCTGCGCGCGCATCGGCTGGCGGAGAAGGGCGAACCGGTGACCACCGACGTGCTCAACGGCCTCTACGCCGGCCTGATCAAGGAGTACTGGGGCGACGCGCTGACCACCGACGACTTCTACAAGTACACCTGGGCGCGCATCTCGCACTTCTTCGACACGCCTTACTACGTGTTCCAGTACGCGACCTGCTTCGCGTCGTCGGCGCAACTCTACGGGGCGATGACGACCGGCAGCGCCGAGTCGCGCCAGGCCGCGACCGCGCGCTACCTGACTCTGCTGAAGAGCGGCGGCAACGACCACCCGATGACGCAGCTCAAGAAGGCCGGCGTCGACCTGACGCAGCGCGCGACGATCCAGGCGGTGATCGACCAGATGGACAAGCTCGTGTCGCAGATGGAGCAGGAGGCGGCGAAGATCCGCTAAGAACCGTATCCCCGCTTCCTACTGCTCGGAGGTGCTCCGTGCGCGTCGATCACCTGTTCGCTTTCGTCGAACATGGACGACTGCATCCCGTTCTGAAGGCCGCTACTTCGCTACGCTGTCCAACATCTGCGTGAGCAACGGCGTGGCCATCGCGCTCGCGCGGTTGACCTCGGGGTGCGGCATCAGTATTGACATGTAGCGCGGGTCGAGGAGCGAGATTTCGGTCACGCCGCCCTTCTGGTACACGCCCAGGTTGCCGCAAGGCAGCATGGCACTGGTCTGCAGCCCCAGCGGCCACATGATCGCGCCGACGGCGGGGATGCAGACCTTCACCATCGTGACTTCGCCTTGTGGCGGCTTCACGCGGTTCATCCCCATGTAGACCCACTTGTTCGCTTCGGCATAAGCCTTGACGGCGTCGACGACCTGCTCCGGCGTCTTGCTCGTCTGCCGCAGGATGAACAGCGCGTTGGGGTCGGTCCCCCCCGCCGCCGGGACTGGCGCCTGCGTCGCGCAACCTGCCAGCACGCCGGCAGCAAGCAATGCAATCGGGGTTCTCATTGGAATTCCTGCAATGAAGTGGAGAACGGATTGTGGGAAAGCGGACCTGAGAATGCAAATGGATAGGCGGAATACTTCGGAACTGCCGAATGGGACTACTTCGACATCAGATGCTGCGGCGCACGTCGCGCAGCATGAAGAGGTAGAGGCTCTCGACTTTCGCGCGTGCCCACGCGGTGCGGCGCAGGAAGGCGAGGCTCGACTTGATGCTCGGATCGTTCTGGAAGCAGCGCAGCGTGATTCGCTCTGCAAGCCCCGGCCAGCCGTAGTGGGCGACGAGCGCCGTGAGGATCGCCTCCAGAGTGAGGCCGTGCAGCGGGTTGCGGGGTTGATCGAGCGGTGGAGGCGGTGCGGGCATGCCGCGATCTTCGCTCAGCGCGATGCGCGCGTTCGCCCGGTGGAATGCGTTCAATCGGGCACCCGACGGGCGACGGCCAGGCGGGAGGCCTGGAACACGGCGCGCAGCCTCCTCCCGCCACACTGACGTGAAAAACTCACGGAATGTGCCGACGCCCTGATTCCTTGCGCCCGGTCCGGGCATGGCAAGTGCCGCCCGACGAGCGCACGATTACAGCTCGAGCCCTGTTCCGAAAATCGCATCGATGGATCCACCCAAGAAGCCTTCCACTTCGCCCCCGTCCACCTGGCAAGACGAGGGTCTGGAGTTCGAGATCACCGACTTCGGAGAGGCCAAGCGAATCCTCGACGACGAATCGATCGCGCAGTTTCACGTGGAGACGGTCGTCTCGCCGGCACAGTGGAAACGACTGCGCCGCGTCGCGCTGCCGACCGACCGCGCCCTCAGCGGCCAGGCGATCGACTGGTTGCTGAGCCTCGCGCCGGACGTGCGCCCGCAAAAGCTCACCGCGCAATTTCCACGGATCGCCAATGCACTGGCAGGGGTCTGGCACGACCGGGGCGAATGCGAGGCCGTGCTCGGCAAGCTCCTCGACGACGGACGCACGGGACGGGGCGGGTTTCCTTACGAGGTGCAGAACGAGTTGCTCGCGCTGCGCGACTGGGTGACGGGGTTGCACGGCTGGAACGAGCCTTTCTAGCGCCGCGCGCCAGCAACTGGTATATCCAAACGGGTATACTTTTGCATGAAGCCGATTCGCTTCCTTGGTGATTCGCTCAAGCGCCTGCGCGAGTTCCCGGATGATGCGAGGCACGATGCCGGCTACCAGCTCGACAAAGTTCAGCGCGGCGGGCAGCCCGACGATTTCAAGCCGATGCCTGCTGTGGGCAAGGGCGTAGAGGAGATCCGGATCTGGGATGACTCAGGCACGTATCGCGTGATCTACACGGCCCGCTTGGCAACTGTCGTCGTGGTGCTGCATGCGTTCCAGAAGAAGACGCAGGCAACGCCTAAGCGAGAGATCGAATTGGCCAGGGAACGATGGGCGCAACTGCAGAAGGAACGATGATGAGCAAGGCAACCGCGAGCAAGAAGCCCAAGACCTACGCGAGCGTGTGGGAGGCGCTGGCCGATACGCCCGAGCAGGCGGCCAACCTGCGCACGCGGGCCGAGCTGATGCAACAGATCGCCGCGATCGTCAAGGAATTCGGCTGGACGCAGACGGAAGCAGCCGACCAATGTGGCGTGACTCAACCGCGCATGAACGATCTGCTGCGCGGGCGGGTGTCGCGCTTCTCGCTCGACGCATTGGTGAACATCGCCACCGCCATCGGGCGCAGGGTGCATTTGGAGCTGGAAGTGGCGTAGCCGCGCGGAGTGCTCACATGGCCGCGCAAGTTTCCCCATCACATCTGCTCGAAGGCCGCACGGCCTTCGTCACCGGCGCCTTCAGCGGCTTCGGCCTGCACTTCTCGCGCGTGCTCGCCGCGCATGGCGCCAAGGTGGCGATGGCGGGCCGGCGCATCGAGCTCGGGCGCACCCTGGCCGCCGAGATCGGCGAGGCCTGTGCGCGGCCCGGCGACGTGCGCGCCTACGCGATGGACGTCACCGATGCGGCGAGCGTGGCCGGCGCCATGGCGGCAATCGTCGCCGAGCTGGGCGCGCCGGCCATCGTCGTCAACAACGCCGGCATCCCGGCGCGTGCACCCAGCCTCGAGTTGAGCGAGGCGCAATGGCAGGGCGCGCTCGACGTCAACCTCTCGGGCGTGTTCCGCGTGGCGCAGGCGAGCGCGCGCGAGATGGTGCGCAGCGGCACGCGCGGCACGATCATCAACATCGCTTCGATCCTGGGCCTGCGCGTGCGCGCCCAGGTGGCGGCCTACGCCGCGAGCAAGGCGGCGGTGGTGCAGCTCACCAAGGCGCTGGCGCTCGAATGGGCCGAGCACGGCATCCGCGTGAACGCGATCGCGCCCGGCTACTTCGACACCGACATCAACCGCGACCTGCTGCGCACGCCGGTGGGCCAGGCGATCGTCGCACGCATCCCGCAGCAGCGCGTGGGCGAGCTCGCCGAACTCGACGGGCCGTTGCTGCTGCTGGCCTCGGATGCGTCGTCGTACATGACCGGGGCGGTGATCCCGGTCGACGGCGGGCACCTGGTGAATACGCTCTGACGACCGCATACGGAGACCTCATGGTCACGACGCACGCTACCTCGCCGACCGGCATCGACCTCGCCGAGAAGCTCGCCACCTTCAGCGAGCCCTGGCAGCCGCGCGTGGTGGGCCAGTTCAACGGCCACGACCTGATGGTGGCGAAGCTGAAGGACGAGTTCACCTGGCACACGCACGACGAGACCGACGACTTCTTTCTGGTGCTGAAGGGCAGCGTGACGATCCGCATGCGCGAAGGCGACGTGACGCTCGGGCCCGGGCAGCTCTATGTCGTGCCGCGGGGCGTGGCGCATTGCCCGGTGGCGGAGGAGGGAGCCGAGGTGCTGCTGATCGAGAGGGCGGGGACGCCGAATACGGGGGATGTGGGGACGGCGGCGGTCAGGCGGGAGATTTAGGACACGGGCGCATCAGCAGCATGGCAATGGCGCGAAACACGTCAAATTCACGGCGACCGCGCTTGGCGGCGGCGTGAAGTCATGTCGAAACGAAGAATGCGCAACGATCACAAGAGGATTCCCGATTGCAGCCGTTGACTAACGCCGCCCTCCCACGGTGAGATGAGGAAACTCCGGACGTTGTCAAAGAGCTGCGTCACCACATCGGCGTAGATGGGGTTCTTGACGTAACCCTTGCGATAGCGGAATTCTCGATCGGTGTTCTTTTGCTTGCGTAGGATGTAAATCTGATCGACTTTGAATCTACGAAGGTTCACGTTTTCGGTGAGCTTGAGCCATTCCGCCACCACTAGATACAGGGCGTTCGGATTTCTATGCTTAATGACTTCGGCTGCCGTCGACACGTCCTGAAGCATTGTCTTGTCAAGATACGTTTTGCACTCTATCGCTACGGCGGGCAAGTCCCATACGTTGAACTCCGTGACCTCTTGACCCTTCGCTCTGAACCCGGCTTCGATGTGCACACCAATGGCGAAATCGTGGTCCTTTCGCTCGATGAGAGGGGTTGGAGTGTTGAGCATGTCGGCATAGCTGTCGGCCTTGAAAAAAATGTCTTTGAACGTATGGGATTTGCCTATGAGAGAGCTGGCCCCGCAAAACTGAACAGTCCGATGAGGGTGGACACTGCTCCTGAAGGCGAGGACATCGCCTGTGAGAACTGGAGCAAGCATGAGCAGAAGACCCCGCCGCACGCACTCAGCGGCATTCAAGGCCAAGGTGGC
>JBBRLS010000008.1:0-102877 GCA_038231215.1 Burkholderiales bacterium
CAGCTCAAGGATTCGGGCGCCAGGCTGATCGTCATCCTCGAGAACTTCGCGGCCACGCTGCAGAAGGTGATGGCCGCGGTGCCCACGAAGAAGGTCGTGCTGGCGTCGATGGGCGACATGCTCGGCTTCCCGAAGTCGCTGATCGTCAACTACGTCGTCCGCAACAAGAAAAAGCTGGTGCCGGCGTTCGACCTCCCCGGCGCGGTGCGCTGGAACGATGCGCTCTCGGCCGGGCGCGGCAAGGCCTACACACCGGCCAAGACCGGGCCCAACGACGTCGCCGTGCTGCAGTACACCGGCGGCACCACCGGCGTCAGCAAGGGCGCGGTGCTCCTGCACAGGAACCTCGTCGCCAACATCCTGCAGGCCGAGGCCTGGTACCAGCCGGCGCTGAAGAAGATCCCTGCGGGCGAACAGATCGTGACGATCTGCGCCTTGCCGATCTATCACATCTTCGGCTTCAACACGAACATGATGCTGGCCATGCGCATGGGCGGCGCCAACATCCTGATCGCCAATCCGCGCGACCTGCCCTCCATGTTCAAGGAGTTGCAGGGCGAGAAGTTCCACAGCTTCCCGGCCGTCAACACGCTCTTCAACGCGATGGCCAACCACGCCGACTTCGGCAGCGTCGACTGGAGCGGCCTCGTCATCTCGGTGGGCGGCGGCATGGCGGTGCAAAGCGCCACCGCCAAGCTCTGGCTCGAGAAGACGGGCTGCCCGATCGTCGAGGGCTACGGCCTGTCGGAGACTTCGCCTTCGGCGAGCTGCAATCCGGTCGACAGCACCGCCTACAGCGGCAACATCGGCCTGCCCATGCCCAACACGGACATGAAGCTGCTCGACGACGACGGCAACGAAGTGCCCATGGGCGAGCGCGGCGAGATCGCCATCAAGGGCCCGCAGGTGATGGCCGGCTACTGGCAGCGGCCCGACGAGACGGCCAAGGTGATGACGGCCGACGGCTTCTTTCGCAGCGGCGACATCGGCGTGGTCGACGAGCGCGGCTACTTCAAGATAGTCGACCGCAAGAAGGACATGATCCTGGTCAGCGGCTTCAACGTCTATCCGAACGAGGTCGAGGACGTGGTCACGCAGATGCCCGGCATCCTCGAGTGCGCCGCGGTCGGCATTGCAGACGAGAAAGCCGGCGAGGCGGTGAAGCTGGTCTGCGTGCGCAAGGACCCGGCCGTCACCGAAGCGCAGGTTCGCGCCTACTGCGAGGCCAACCTCACCGGCTACAAGCGGCCGAAGATCGTCGAGTTCCGCAACGACCTGCCCAAGACCCCCGTCGGCAAGATACTGCGTCGGGAATTGCGCGACAAAGCGTGAGATTCGAGAGCCTGTGCGGGCTCCGGTGCTGATACATTTCGGCCCATGTCGAAGCGTGTGGTCACGGGCCGCCGCATGATGGAAACGGGACTAAACGGGTGATCTGGGTCAAGACCGACGCGGGGCGCGCCGAAATGCAATCGCGAGCGCTGGTCAAGGAGCGCGCTCGTCGCACCTTGCTTCTTCTGATCGATGGATCGAAGTCGGAAGAAATGCTGCTCGCCAACCTCGCCGGCATCGGTGCCCAGGATTTCCAGGAGCTGCGCAAGCTCGATCTCATCGCCCCGGCCTCCGGTGCGGTGACGGTCGGCCACGCGGCGCGCGGGTCGACCGCCGATTCGGTGCGGCCGACGGTGCCGCAGGCGCTGAGCGCGCCACTCGACTACAGCCAGTTCACCGCCGCCCTGACGCAACTGATCTCGGCCAACCTCGGCCTGCGCGGCTTCACCCTCACGCTCGCGGTCGACAAGGCGTCGACGATCGAAGAGCTGCGCGAGGTCGCGCAGCGCGTCGTCGAGCAGATTCGCGAGCGCAAGGGCGAAGCGGTCGCCGCAGAGGCGCGCAAGACGCTCTACGGCGCCTGACGGCGACTGCCGCAGTCCCCTCCTGGCGATGGCCTCGTCGTGAAGGCCATCCGTGCCGCGTGGCCCATCGTTCGCGGCCTGCTGCTCGCTCTGGCGGCGATCGTCATCTTCATCGAGGAATGGGGCTGGCGCCCGCTCAGTGTGATGGTCGCGCGGCTCGGCCGCTGGCCTCCGCTGGGCCGCTTGGAAGCGCGCATCAGAACGGCGCCCCGGCGCGTCGCCCTGCTGCTCTTCCTCGCACCCGCCCTGTTGCTGTTTCCGCTCAAGCTCGTCGCGCTCTGGTTCATCCAGGAGGGACGCGCCACGCTCGGCATCTCGCTCGTCGTGCTCGCCAAGATTGTCGGCACGGCGATCGTCGGCCGGCTTTTCGTCCTGCTCGAACAGCAACTGTTGACCTTTCCCTGGTTCGCGCGCGCGCTCGACTGGTGGCAGCGGACCAAGGCGCGCGTCATGACGGCCCTGCACGGTTCGACCCTGTGGCGAACGATGCGCGTATTGCGCCGGTTCTGGCGAGCCTGGTGGCGTCGGGTCGCAGGCGGATGACGCCGCGCATCTTCCTGCCGCAACACTGGGCCGAAGGCGAGACGCTCGTCTTGCCCCAGGCCGAGTCGCGCCACGTTCAGGTGCTGCGCCTGCAGCCGGGCGACGGCGTGCTGCTCTTCAACGGCGAAGACGACGGCGAGTGGTCGGCCGAGATCCTTCGCATCGGTCGTTCGGAGGTCGAGCTGCGCATCGGTGTCGCAGTGGCGCGGCCCGGTCGCGAGTTGTCCTTCGCGGTGACGCTGGCCCTCGGCATTCCGGCCAACGAGCGCATGGACGCGCTCGTCGAAAAGGCGACCGAGCTCGGCGTCGCCGCCATCCAGCCGCTGATCTGCGAGCGCTCGGTGGTGCGGCTCGCCGGCGACCGCGCCCAGGCGCGGCAACGCCACTGGAGCGCGGTCGCCGCGTCGGCAAGCGAGCAATGCGGCCGCGTTCGCGTGCCGCGCATCGCCGTGCCGACCAGGATCGACGCGTGGTTGCGCGATCTCGATGCGGATGCGAACACGGCGACTCCGACCCGCCGTTGGCTGCTGAGCCTGGCGCCCTCGGCGAGGCTTGCATCCGACCTGCCCAGCCCGCGTCACGCTGCCGCGGCACCGGGCCTCGTGGTCCTGAGCGGACCCGAAGGCGGGCTCGCACCTGATGAGGAAGCCGCGGCGTTGCGCCGGGCTTTCGTGCCGGTCTCGCTCGGGCCGCGCACCTTGCGCGCCGATACCGCGCCGCTGGCGCTGCTCGCCTGGCTCGGTCTCGAAGAAGCGCGTCGCGACGCATGAACCGACGTCTCCTTCTGCTCATGCTGTGTCAGGGCTTTTTTCTGACCAACAACGTCGCCTTCATCGCGGTGAACGGCCTGGTCGGGCTGCGCTTGGCGCCGAGTGCGTGGCTGGCGACCTTGCCGATCACGGCCTATGTCGCGGGTGGTGCGCTGTTCGCCGGGCTCGGCGCCCGGCATCAGCGCGCGTGGGGCCGGCAGCGCGCCTTTCAGCTCGGCCTCTGCGTCGCCATGGCCAGCACGGCGCTCTGCGCCTGGGCGGCGCTGAACGGGCACTTCTGGATCCTCGTCGGCGGAACGCTGCTCGCCGGCTACTACAACGCCAACGCCGGCCTGTACCGGTTCGCGGCCGCCGAGCTCGTTACGCCGCCGTTCAAGGACAAGGCGATCTCCTGGGTGCTGGCCGGCGGCATCCTCGGCGCCGTCGCCGGTCCCAACCTGGCGCGCCTGACACGCAACGCGCTGCCCGCTGAATTCGCCGGCGCCTACGCTGCGCTCGCCATCGTCGCGCTCGCCTCGCTGGCGACGATCTCGTTCATCCGCTTCCCGCCGCTGGTGCTGCCGACGCTCGCCGTACCGGGGCGCCGCCTTGCCGAGATCGCGGCGCAGCCGGTCTTCATCGTTGCCGTCGTCGCCTGTGCCTTCGGCTACGGCGTGATGAACCTGCTCATGGCGGCGACGCCGATCGCCATGGCGATGTGCGCGCACCCGTTCGAAAGCACCGCGTTCGTCCTCGAATGGCACGTGCTCGGCATGTTCGTGCCGAGCTTTTTCACGGGCAGCCTGATCAAGCGCTTCGGTGCACTGCGTGTCATGGTGACGGGACTCTTTCTCGAGGCGAGCTGCATCGCTGTGGCCTTGAGCGGTGTCGAGTTGATGCGCTTTCTGGTCGCCCTGTTCACGCTCGGCGTCGGCTGGAACTTTCTCTTCATCGGCGGCACCTCGCTCTTCACGCAGTCCTACCGGCCGGAAGAAAAGACCAAGGCTCAGGCGATGATGGATACCGTCATCTTCTCGACCATGACGATCACTTCGTTCAGCTCCGGCGCCCTCGTGACGACGCAGGGCTGGACCTGGCTCAACCTCGGCTCGATCGCGCCGGTGCTGCTGATCGCGATCACGCTGGTCTGGTTCGCGGCGCAGCAGCGCGCCCGTTCGCTCCTGTCATCCTGAGCGGAGCGAAGGATCTCATCGGCTGCCCAGATCCTTCACTTCGTTCGGGATGACGAAGGCGGGTAGTTCAGGAAGACGAAGGCGGCTCGTTCAGGATGACGAAGGGCGGCCCGGTTCAGGAGGGCGAGCCGGTTTTTCGTGCCGAGCCGGCGACCAGCTCGAAGCGGAACAGACGGCACTCGATCGGCCCGTTCCACAGCGGCACGCGCCGCGATTCCTTGAGCCGCATCGCGCTTGGCAAGCGCATGTCGGGGCTCAGGATCCACGCTGTCCAGCCGGCCGGGTGCGCGGTGTAGGCGTGCTTCCAGTGCGACGCGAGGCGCGCGAAGAAGTCGCTCGGCGTCGACCGGTCCTCGGCCGAATCGCGCGCTGCGCGCGGCGCCGACTTGCCGCCCACCTCGATGCGTTCGCCATAGGGCGGATTCATCATCAGGGTGCCGGGCAACTCGGGCGGCAAGGCCGGCGCGGGACGCTCCAGCGCATCGCCGCCGTTGAACTGGATGGCATGCGCGACGCCGACGCGCTCGGCATTGCGCCGTGCGAAGTCGACCATGCGAAACGACAGGTCGCTGGCGAAGATCGGCACCTGCGGCGCATGCACGCGCTCCCTGGCGCGGCTGCGCAGGCGCTGCATCTCGGCGCGCATCTCGACACTGCTGAACGGCAGCAGCCGCTCGCAAGCGAAGCGGCGCAAGGCGCCCGGCGCGATGCCGCAGGCGATCTGCGCGGCCTCGATGGCGATCGTCCCCGAGCCGCAGCACGGGTCGTGCAGGGCGCCACCGGTCTCCGGCGTGCCGTGCCAGCCCGCTGCGCCGAGCATGGCCGCGGCAAGCGTCTCCTTGAGCGGCGCGTCGCCGGTGTCGGCGCGCCAGCCGCGCTTGAAGAGCGACTCGCCCGAGCTGTCGACGTAGACGCTCGCGCGCTCGGCGCCGACGTGCAGCACGACCGTCAGGTCGGGCCGCGCCGTGTCGACGCTGGGCCGCTCGCCGGTGGTCTCGCGCAGCTGGTCGCAGACCGCGTCCTTGATGCGCAGGGCCGCGAAGTTGAGGCTGCGCAGCGGGCTCTTGTGCGCCGTCGTGTCGATGCGCAAGGACTGCTCGGCGGTGATCCAGTCGCGCCAGTCGACGCCGTGCGCCAGCGCATAGAGGTCGCCCTCGTCGCGATAGCCACCTTCGGCCACCTCGACGAGCACGCGCTGCGCGAGCCGGCTTTCGAGGTTGAGCAGCATCACCTCGCGCGGCTCGCCGGCGAGCGCGACGCCGCCGCGCTGCACGGCGATGTTCGCCTCGGGCAGCAGGGCGCGCACCTCGCTCTCGAGCAGCGACTCGACGCCAGCGGCGCACGGCAGGAAGATCGGCAGCGGCATGGAGACTGGTGCGGCGCAGCGCCGCCTACATCGCCTTGCGCATCTGCGTCGGCGCGATCTTCAGCGCCTCGCGGTACTTGGCCACGGTGCGCCGCGCGACGTGGATGCCCTGCTCCTCGAGCATCTGCGAGATCTGGCTGTCCGAGAGCGGTTTGGCCACGTCTTCGGCACCGACGATCTGGCGGATCAGCGCGCGCACCGCGGTGCTCGACGCATTGCCACCGGCCTCGGTGGCGAGCGAGGAGCAGAAGAAGTACTTCAACTCGAAGGTGCCGAACGGCGTCGACATGTACTTGGCTGTGGTCACGCGCGAGATCGTCGACTCGTGCAGGCCGAGCTCGTCGGCGATCTCGCGCAGCACGAGCGGCTTCATGGCGATCGCGCCGTGCGTGAAGAAGCTCTTCTGCCGCTCGACGATGGCCTGCGAAACGCGCTGGATCGTGTCGAAGCGCTGCAGGATGTTCTTGACGAACCAGCGCGCTTCCTGGAGCCGCGAGTTGAGGCCGGCAGCGGCGCCGTTGAGCGAGTTGGCGGCGCGGCCGGCGGCGCCGCGCTGCTGGCGGATGGCGTTGGCGTAGAGGTCGTTGATGCGCAGCTTGGGCATGACGTCGGGATTGAGCATCACCTTCCAGCTTCGGCCCGATTTCTGCACGATCACGTCGGGGACGATGATGTTCGCCTCGGCGCGCGAGAACGGCCGCCCGGGCTTGGGCTCGCAGCTCAGGATCAAGGCCTGCGCGTCGCGCAGCAGCGTTTCATCGGCGCCGGTCACGGCCATCAGCTTCTTCAGGTCGCGCCGGGCGAGCAGGGGCAGATGGCCCTTGCAGACGATGATGGCGATGGCTTGCGCTTCGCCGCGTGGTCGCGTGCGAAGCTGAAGCGTGAGGCACTCGGCCAGGTCGCGTGCGCCGACGCCGGTCGGCTCCATGCTCTGCAGGAAGCGAAGGCCGCAGCGAATCTGGGAGAGGATGGGCTCGGTCGGGTCGTCCTCGTCGTCGCCGACGCCGGATTCAAGGGACATGCCGCCTTCGCGCAGCCGCTCGGCGATGTCTTCGAGCGAATCGGCAAGGTAGCCCTCTTCGTCGAGCGAGTCGATGAGAACGAGCACCGCCGCGGCGTCGGCGTCGCTGAGGCGCATGCTCGAAAGCTGGCTGCGCAGGTGGTCCTGCAGGCTCGTCGTCGCGGTGTCGCGCTCGGCGTCGTCGAAGCTGTCGGCGTCGTTCTGCGTGCGCGTCTTGCCCGGCGTCTCGCGGATGCCGTCGAAGTCCTCGCGCTCGGTGCCGTTTTCCCAATCCTCGCGCTCGGTGCCGCCGAAATCGGCCGCGCCGTCGATGGCGGGAACGTCGTCGCCGCCTTCTCCCGCCGGCGATTCGGCGGCGCGCTCCGACTCGCGCTCGCCGGCGTGCTCGGCGCTCGTCAGCCGTTCGGCCAGCGGCTCGAACGCCGGCGCCGCTTCTTCCTCGGTCTCGAGAAAGGGGTTCTGCTCGAGCATCTGCTCGACTTCCTGGTGCAACTCGAGCGTGGAGAGCTGGAGCAGGCGGATCGATTGCTGCAGCTGGGGCGTGAGGGCCAGGTGCTGCGAGAGACGAACCTGCAAGGACGGTTTCATCACCGGCCTACATCTTGAAATGTTCGCCGAGGTAGACCTTTCGGACGTCGGCGTTGGCTACGATCTCGGCCGGCGTGCCTTCGGCAAGCACGCGACCCTCGCTGATGATGTAGGCGCGGTCGCAGATGCCGAGCGTCTCGCGCACGTTGTGATCCGTGATGAGGACGCCGATGCCGCGCTTCTTGAGGAAGCCGATGATTCTCTGGATCTCGATCACCGCGATCGGGTCGATGCCGGCGAACGGCTCGTCGAGCAGGATGAAGCGCGGCTGCGTCGCCAGGGCGCGCGCGATCTCGACGCGGCGCCGCTCGCCGCCCGAGAGCGCCGGCGCCGGCGAGAGGCGGAGCTTCTCGATCGAGAGATCGCGCAACAGGCCTTCGAGCATCTCGTCGATGACCGCCTTCTTCAGCGGCCTGCCGTCGGGTCCGACCTGCAACTCGAGCACGGCGCGGATGTTCTGCTCGACGTTGAGGCGGCGAAAGATCGAGGGCTCCTGCGGCAGGTACGACAGGCCGAGGCGCGAGCGCTGGTGGATCGGCATGCGCTCGACGCGCTTGCCCTCGATCGTGATCTCGCCGCCGTCGGCGCGGACCAGGCCGACGATCATGTAGAAGCTGGTCGTCTTGCCGGCGCCGTTCGGGCCGAGCAGGCCGACCACTTCGCCGTTCTTCACCGCCAGGCGAACATCGTCGACGACGGTGCGCGAGCCGTAGGACTTGCGCAAGCCGCGCGCTTCCAGGCGATGCACCGTGGTGGCGACTGGGGCGTCGCTCACTTGGGCTCCCGGATCGATGGCGTGGTCTTCAGGGTCGTGCCGGCCGAGACGGCGCTCGCCGCGCGGGCGGCCTCGGCCGCGGCGGCGGTGCCTTCCTTGGGCACCAGCACCGCGCGCACCCGCCCACCGGGATTCGTGGCGGTGGCCGGCGCGCCGCCTGAGACGTTGAAGACCTCGGTCGTGCTGTCGTAGGTGACGAGGTTGCCGGCGATCTCGTCGGCCTGGGTCGCGCCGCGCAGGCGCCGCACGGTGGCGTTGTTGACGAAGCGGATGACGTCGGACTTCTGGTCGTACTCGAGGCGCTCGGCGTCGCCCTCGATGAACTCGTCGGGCGCGTCGCGCTTCTGCCGGAAGGTCGCGTGCTGGGACGGCGTGCCGAAGGCGACCGCCGTGTGATAGCCGTCCGGCGTCTCGCGCACCTCGATGCGCGCGGCACGGATGATCATCGTGCCCTTGGTGACGACGACGTTGCCGTTGAAGACGACGAACTGGTTGAGCAGGTCGATCTTGCCGGGCAGGTCGGCCTCGATGTTCAGGTCCTTGTAGCGATCGCCTTTCTCGGCGTGCGACGGCGCACTCGCCAGGGCGAGGAACGCGAGCGAAAGCGCGAGGGCGGGGCGGACGGGACGGCGGGGCACGGGCAGGTCGAGGTGGAAAGGCTGTTCCGCATAACGGCATGAAACTTGCTGGTCATTCTATGCGAGGCGTCACGAACTGCGGGCTGCAGGCCGGGCGAATGTCACGGCCGGCGCCGCCGGCTGGCCCGATTCGTGCCGGCGCTTGCCCGGCTTTCAGCCGAACTTGCGAACCCGTGGTCGCGTCTCCGGCGTGTAATACAGGTGCTGCTGCGCCGCCAACGGCACCTCTTGGGATCAGATCGGCACGCGTCGCAGCACGACCGAGAAGTCGCGCCGGGCCAATGTCATCGCGAAGAGCCTATTTCTGGACCCGCACGAGGGCCGAGTCGACGCCTGCGTCGCCGAGCCGTTCCTTGGCGGCGTCGGCGTCTTCCTTCTTCTCGAACGGGCCGACGCGAACCCGGTAGACGGTGCGCCCGCCCTGCTCGCGCTCGGTGAGCTTGCTCTCGACGCCCATCAGCGCCAGCTTGGCGCGCTGCTGCTCGGCATCTTCCCCGCGCGCGAAAGCTCCGGCCTGAACGAAGTAGGAGAACGGGTCGGCGTTCGCCGCGAGCGCCTGCGAGGCCTTGGACTGTGGCGCGCTTGCCGCCGCAGCGGTGCCGCTCGCGCCGGTGGCCGGGCGCGGCGGCTTGGCTGCGCTGGCCGCATTGGGCAGGGACGGGTCGATCACGGTCGGCGGCGTCAGCGTCGGATTCACGGCAGCCGTCGGCGGCAACACGCCGGGCGTCGGCGCCGACGCGGCCATCGGAGCCGGGTTCTTGCCCGCCAGCGAGCTGTTCGGGTCCCAGGTGCGGTTGCGCTCGATCTCGGCCGCGTCCTGGCCGGCGGGTCGCGGCTGCACCTTGTTGACGAAAGGATTCGGCGCCTTGGTCACATAGAGCGCGACGCCGAGCGCTGCCGCCAGGCCGATGAGCAGGCCGATCACCAGGCCGATGAGAAAGCCGCCGCGCTGGCCGCGGGCGTGGAGTGATTTCATGCGGGTTCCGGTTCTCGGAGCATTCGCTCCGGGGCGCTGACGCCGAGCAGGGCGAGCGCGTTGCGGATGACCTGGCGCGTCGCCGCGAGAAGCGCGAGGCGAGCGCGGGCCAGGCCGGAGTCATCGACGAGAAAGCGCTCGGCGGCGTAGTAGCTGTGGAACGACGCCGCCAGCTCGCGCAGATAGAAGGCGATCTCGTGCGGTGCGAAGCCGGCGGCGGCGCCGCTCAGCATCTCCGGGTAGTCGGCGAGCTTGCGCAGAAGCGCCGTCTCGCTCGGCGCTTTCAGCCTCGCCAGATCGGCATCGGCGAGCCCGGACGCGTCGCCGCCCTGGGCCACGAATTGCTCGATCACCGAGCAGATGCGCGCGTGCGCATACTGCACGTAGAAGACCGGGTTCTCGTCGTTCTGCTTCAGGGCGAGGTCGACATCGAAGGTGAACTCCGTGTCGGCCTTGCGGCTGAGCATGAAGAAGCGGACTGCGTCCTTGCTGGTCCACTCGATCAGATCGCGCAGCGTCACGTAGCCGCCGGCGCGCTTTGAGATCTTCACCTCCTCGCCGCCGCGCTCGACCCGCACCATGGTGTTCAGCACATAGTAGGGGTAGCCCTTGGGCACGCCCATGCCCGCCGCTTGCAGGCCGGCCCGCACCCGCGCAATCGTGCCGTGGTGGTCGGTGCCCTGGATGTTGATCGCCTGATGAAAACCGCGCTCGAACTTGGCGAGGTGATAGGCGACATCAGGCACGAAGTAGGTGAAGCTGCCGTCGGACTTGCGCATGACGCGGTCCTTGTCGTCGCCGTAGTCGGTGGTGCGCAGCCAGAGCGCGCCGCCTTCCTCGAAGGTCTTGCCCGAGGCGACCAGGCGCGCCACCGTCGCCTCGACCCGGCCGCTGGAATACAGGCTCGACTCGAGGTAGTAGTCGTCGAAGCGGACGCCGAAGGCGGCGAGGTCCAGGTCCTGCTCGTGGCGCAGGAAGGCGACGGCGAATTCGCGTATGCCGTCGTGGTCGTCGAGGCGGCCCGACGCGGTGAATGCGCGGTCGTCGGCCTTGACGGTCTTGCCGGCCTTGAAGTCGCTCGCGATGTCGGCGATGTAGTCGCCGTTGTAGGCGTCCGCGGGCCAGCCTGCGTCGCCGGGCGCGAGGCCGGCGAGGCGCGCCTCGACGGAAGCCGCGAGCGTGGCGATCTGCACGCCGGCGTCGTTGTAGTAGAACTCCCGCGTGACCGTCCTGCCCTGCGTCTCGAGCAGGTTGCAGATCGCGTCGCCGAGAGCGGCCTGGCGCGCGTGCCCGACGTGCAGCGGGCCGGTCGGGTTGGCCGACACGAACTCGACGATGACAGGCTCGGACGCGTCTTTTGTCTTCCGGCCGAAGCCCGCGCCGCTCTCCAGGATCTCGGCGACGCTGCGCTGCCGCGCGGCGGCGCGCAGGTGCAGGTTGATGAAGCCCGGCCCGGCGACGTCGATCGATTCGACCCAGCGCTCCACCGCGGTCTTCTTCTGCAACGCCGCGATCAACTCGGCCGCGACCTCGCGCGGATTCCGGCGCTGCGCCTTGGCCAGCGGCATGGCGGCGGTGCAGGCGAGGTCGCCGTGCGAAGCCTGGCGCGGCGTCTCGAACATGGCGACGAGCGCATGGCCGGGGCTCACCTCGTCCATCGCGGCTCGCAGCGCATCGAGCAATTCGTCACGGGCCCGGGTCATCGTCGAATTCTACGAGGCGCATTCCCGTCGGCCCGAGTGCGCCATCGGCACTCCGGCCCGCTTGGCGCGAAGTCCGTCGCGACCGTGAGATAAGGCAAGGTCGCCGCGGTGCGCGCGCACTTCTGCTCACACGCCGATGCAAGAATGCCTTCCCCAACGCGCCATCGCATGTCTTCCGCCGCCACCGTCTCCGTACCGCCTGTCGCCGCGCCGGAAGCCAAGCCGATGCCGGCGCAGATCGGCAAATATCGCATCCTCGGCCGCCTCGGCGACGGCGCGACCAGCGAGGTCTTTCTCGGCTTCGACGACTTCCAGGGCCGCAACGTCGCCATCAAGCGGGTGCGCGCCTCGACTGCCGCCGACCCGGTCGATGGTCATTATTCCGAGCGCTTCTTTGCCGCCGAGGCCGCGCTCGTCGGCAAGCTCCAGCACCCGAACGTGGTGCAGATCTTCGATGCGGTGCCCGACCCGCACGAGCCTTATCTGGTCATGGAGTACGTGGCCGGCGGCACGCTGCGCCCGTACTGCCGCGCCGACCAATTGCTCTCGCTCGAACTGGTCGTCGAAATCGGCTTCAAGTGCGCGATGGCGCTCGGCTACGTCTACCGCCAGGGCCTCATCCACCGCGACGTCAAGCCCGCGAACCTGCTGACGGTACTCAACAACGGCACCATCACCGACGTCAAGATCACCGACTTCGGCAGCGTCCTCAACCTCGGCTCCGACGTGACGCAGATCCACCGCGTCGGCTCGCTCGCCTACATGTCGCCCGAGCAACTCGACGGCGGCACGCTCGACTGCCGCGCCGACATCTATTCGCTCGGCGCCGTGCTCTATCACCTCATCGCCGGCCGGCCGCTCTTCGATGCGCAGGTGCAGTCGGCCATGATGCATCAGATCTACAACGTCAAGCCGGCGCCGCTGGCCGGCATCCGCGCCGGCGTCACCGAAGCGCTGGATGGCGTGATCCAGAAGGCGCTGGCCAAGAAGCCCGGCGACCGCTACAGCGACTGGGGCGAGTTCGCACAGGCGCTGTCGAGCCTGGTGACGACGCAGCAGGTGCCGCGCGGCCAGTTCCAGGGCGTGCTCGACTCGGAGCGCTTCACCTTGCTGCGCACACTCGAGTTCTTCGCCAACTTCGGCGATGTCGAGCTCTGGGAGGTCGTGCACCGCGCCAAGTGGCAGCGCTTCCACTTCGGCCATGCGCTCTATCGCAAGGGCGAAGAAGGCAACAGCTTCCACATCATGGCGCAGGGCGAAGTCGAGGTGTTTCGCGACGGCAAGAAGGTCGCGCAACTCGGCGCCGGAACCTCGGTCGGCGAGATGGCCTACCTCGCACCGAGCGCCGAGCTGAAGAAGCACAGCACCGACGTCATCATCACCGAGCCGGCGACGACGATCTCGTTCTCGCCCGAAACGCTGATGCAGCTCAGCCCGAACTGCCGGCATCTGTTCCACGATTCCTTCATCAAGGTCCTGGTGCGGCGCCTTCATTCGGCGCACGAGCAGCTCGCGCACCCGCGGCGCATTTTCTAGGGACGCCCGGCGACCGGGTCGACGGCGCCTGCCGCCTCGCCTTGCGGGCGACCGTCGCGGCATGATCCAATCCCTGCGCCGACCTGCTCGCCCCCGAAGCATGCTCCATTGCGACCACAACCCTCCCGGAGAACTCCTCATGAACCGACTGCTCACCGTTTCCGCGGCCCTCGCGCTGGTCTTCAGCGCCTCGGCATTCGCCAACTCGCACAAGGAAGCGCCCATGCTGAAGCCCGTGGCCGGCAGCGCGCCGATGTCGGCGCAGCAGTCGAAGATGGGCGACTGCAGCAAGCAGGGCAAGGGCAAGAAGGGCGACGACTACAAGGCCTTCATGAAGACCTGCCTCGCAGGCGGCGCGTCGGCTCCGGCGACGCCGATGACGCAGCAGGAAAAGATGAAGAAGTGCAGCGGCGAGGGCAAGGGCAAGAAGGGCGACGAGTACAAGGCCTACATGAAGAGTTGCCTGGCGGCCTGATCCGTTCGTCGTTGGCGCCGGCGTGCGCCGGCCGGCGCGAGCGCGGCGCGCGGTCGCCGATCGCATAAATTAGCGCCATGACTCCGACGCCCGATCGCGGTTCTGGCACCGCCGTGCAGGCGGTGCTCTTCGATGCCTACGGCACGCTGTTCGACGTCTACAGCATCGTCGTCGCGGCCGAGGCGTTGTTCCCCGGTGCGGGCGAGCGGCTCGGCGTGATCTGGCGCGACAAGCAGATCGAGTACACCCGGCTCAGCTCGATGAGCGGCCGGATCCGGAGCTTTCGCGACTGCACGCGGGCGGGGCTGCGCTTCGCTGCCAGGCGCCTCGAACTCGCGCTCGATGCCGCGGCCGAAGACGAGCTGATGAGCAGCTACGACCGGCTCCGGCCATTCACCGAAAACCTGCGCGTCCTCGAAGCGCTGAAACGGCATGGCGTTCGCGCCGGCATCCTCAGCAACGGCGATCCCGACATGCTCGAGGCCGTCGTTCGCCACGCCGGATTCGCCGACCTCATCGACCCGGTCCTGAGCGTCGAGGGCACCGGCCGCTTCAAGACGGACCCCGCGACCTACGCGCTCGGCACCGCGGCATTCGGCCTCGCGGCGAGCGACGTGCTGTTCGTGTCGAGCAACTGCTGGGACGCCATCGGTGCGACCTGGTTCGGCTACACGACGCTCTGGATCAACCGCTTCGGCCTGCCGCTCGACGAGCTCGGCGCGGCACCGACCCGCACCGGCGCGAGCCTTGCCGACGTGCTTTCCTTCTTTCCGCCTTCGCTTCGGAACCCGACCCCATGACCCTCACCCTGCCGCCCGGCGTAGCCATCAACGCGCCGATCCTGCCCGGCTTCGAGACCATCCTCACCGCGCCGGCGCTCGAACTCGTCGCCAAGCTGCATCGCGCCTTCGAGCCGCGTCGCCAGGCACTGCTCGCGGCGCGCGCCGAACGCGCAAAGCGGCTCGAAGGCGGCGAGAGCCCCGACTTTCTCGCCGAGACCCAATCGATTCGCGACGCCGACTGGAAGATTACGCCGGTGCCCAAGGCCTTGCAGCGGCGCCGCGTCGAGATCACCGGGCCGGTCGACGCGAAGATGGTCATCAACGCCTTCAACTCGGGGGCGGATTCGTACATGACCGACTTCGAGGACTCGAACTCGCCGCTCTGGACCAACCAGATCCAGGGCCAGATAAACATCGGTCGGGCGATCCGCCGCACGCTGTCGTTCGAGCAGTCGTCGCCGGCCGGTACCAAGACCTACAAGCTCAACGACACGATCGCGACGCTGCAGGTGCGGCCGCGCGGCTGGCACCTCGACGAAAAGCACGTCACCGTCGACGGCCAGCGCGTGCAGGGCGGCCTGTTCGACTTCGCGCTGTTCCTGTTCCACAACGCGAAAGAGCTGCTGGCGCGCGGCGCCGGCCCCTACTTCTACCTGCCCAAGCTCGAGAGCCATCTCGAAGCGCGGCTCTGGAACGACGTCTTCGTGATGGCGCAGGCCGAGCTCGGCCTGCCGCAAGGCACGATCAAGGCGACGGTGCTGATCGAGACCATCCTCGCCGCGTTCGAGATGGAAGAGATCCTCTACGAGTTGCGCGAGCACAGCGCCGGGCTCAACGCCGGGCGCTGGGACTACATCTTCTCGTGCATCAAGAAGTTCAAGCTCGACCGCGACTTCTGTCTGGCCGACCGCGCCAAGGTGACGATGACCGCGCCCTTCATGCGCGCCTATGCGCTGCTGCTGCTCAAGACCTGCCACAAGCGCGGCGCGCCGGCGATCGGCGGCATGAGCGCGCTCATCCCGATCAAGAACGATCCGGCGAAGAACGAGATCGCGATGGGGGGGATCATTGCCGACAAGCGCCGCGACGCCACCGACGGCTACGACGGCGGCTGGGTCGCGCACCCGGGCCTGGTCGAGGCGTCGATGAAGGAGTTCGTCGCCGTCCTCGGCGACCGGCCGAACCAGTTCGAGAAGCAGAAGCCCGAGGTCGTCGTTACAGCCTTCGACCTGCTCGACTTCAAGCCCGAGACGCCGATCACCGAGGCGGGCCTGCGCATGAACATCAACGTCGGCATCCACTACATCGGCGCCTGGCTGGCCGGCAACGGCTGCGTGCCGATCCACAACCTGATGGAAGACGCCGCTACCGCCGAGATCAGCCGCAGCCAGGTCTGGCAATGGATCCGCTCGCCCAAGGGCGTGCTCGACGACGGCCGCAAGGTCACCGCCGATCTGGTGAAGCAGCTCGTGCCCGATGAGCTGGCGAAGATCAAGGCCGGCGCTGAACGGGAAAGAGCGACCGGCAAGTTCGATCGTGCCGCCGACATCTTCACGCGCATGAGCACTCAGGAAGCCTTCGAGGAGTTCCTGACGCTGCCGCTCTACGAAGAGATCTGAGCCGGAGCCGAGCCGCGGCGAGGCGAGGCGAGGACAATCGACGGCGCCAGCCGCCAGCCGTCTCTCGTGCCTTCTTCCGACGATCCGATCCATTCTCGCGCCGCGCTCGAGGCGCGCTTCGGCCCGAGCTATCGATGGCGCGTGCTGGCCTCGGTGATGATCGGCACCGTCGCGGCCATCATGGCCTCGACCATCGTCAACGTCGCGGTGCCCGACATGTCGCGCGCCTTCGCGCTCGGCCAGGAGCGCGCCCAGTGGCTGGCCGCCGGCTTCATGGGCGCGATGACGCTGTCGATGCTGACCACGCCGTGGCTGCTCGACCGCTACGGCTATCGACACACCTACATCGGCGCCGTTGCCTTGCTCATGGCCGGAGGCATCGCCGGCGGCCTGAGCCCGTGGTTCGACCTCGTGCTGGCGATGCGCGTCGCCGAGGGCCTGGCGGCCGGTGTGCTGCAGCCCATTCCCGCGATCATCGTCCTGCACGCCTTCGCCGCCGGCGAACGCGGCAAGGCGATGGGCGTGTTCGGCTTCGGCGTCGTGCTCGCGCCGGCGATCGGCCCGAGCGTCGGCGGCATCCTCGTCGAGTGGTGGGGCTGGCGCTCGATCTTCTTCGTCGTCACGCCGTTCTGCCTGGTCGCGATGGCGATGGCACGCCGCTACCTGCCGGTCGGCGCGCCGGGCGGCGGGCCGGTGCACCGCGAAGGCGGCCGGCTCGACGTCGTCGGCCTCGGCCTGATCGCCGTCGCCGTGCTCGCGCTGCTCAACGGCATGGTCCACCTGACGGCGGAGACCCTGTCGTTCGGCCTCGCGCTGATCGCCTGCAGCCTGATCGCGACGGTCGGCTTCGTCGCGCACCAGCGGCGCGGCGCCAAGCCGCTGATGGCGCTCGGCCTGTTCGCGCACCGCTCGTTCTCGATGGGCGGTCTGGTCGCCTTCATCTACGGCATGGCGCTGTTCGGCTCGACCTACCTCTTTCCCGTCTTCATGCAGGAGGCGCTGCACCTGCCGCCCTCGCAGGCCGGCGCGGTGCTGCTGCCGGCGGGCATCGTCCTCGCGCTGACCATCCCGATCGCCGGGCGACTGGCCGACCGCGTCGCCGTCAACCGGCTCGTCGCGGTCGGGCTCTTGCTGCTTTCCGCGTCGTTTTTCTTCATGCTCGGGGTCGGCGCCGGAACCGCGCTCGGTTTGCTCACGTTGTGGGCCATCTTCGGCCGGCTCGGCCTCGGCTTCGTCCTGCCTTCGCTCAACCTCGGCTCCATGCACAACCTGCCGAACACGATGATCGCGCAGGGCTCGAGCACCATCAACTTCCTGCGCCAGCTTGGCGGCGCGCTGGGCGTTGGCCTGGTCGGCAACGTGCTCGAGTGGCGCTTGCGCTTGCATCCCGCGCAGCCGATCACCGCTTACCACGAGACCTTCGCATTGATCGGCACGATTACGGCCTGCGCCGTCGTCGCCGCCGCGCTCATGGGCCCGGCCCGCGCGCGAGCTGGCGTGAGCCGGCCGGCTGAATGAACCTCGGCCTCGAGCTTCTTCCTTCGCGCTGCGAGGTGCTGGTGGTCGGCGCGGGGCCGGCCGGCAGCGCGGCCGCGCACGAGCTGGCGCGGGCAGGACGCGACGTCGTGCTGATCGACCAGCATGCCTTTCCGCGCGACAAGATCTGCGGCGACGGCCTCATCCCCGACGCCTTGCAAGCGCTCGATCGGCTCGGCGTGCGCGCGCAGGTCATGGCCGAGGCGCAAGCCTCGCCGGCGCTCGCCTGCATCGCGCCGCGCGGCGGCCGCATCGACGTGCCGGCGACGCTGGCCGTGCTGCCGAGAAAGCGCCTCGACGAGATCGTCTGCCGCGCCGCCGTCGCCGCCGGCGCGCGCATGTTCGCGCCGGTTCAGTTCGTCGCGCCGCTGCGCAATGGCGCAGGCCGCGCCGTCGGTGCGAGCGTGAAGCGGGGCGACACGGTGCGCGAGATCGCGGCGAGCTGGGTCGTGCTCGCGACCGGCGCGCAGCCGCAGGCGACGATCGCCGCGGGCTTGTGCGAGCGGCGCGCGCCGAGCGGCATCGCCATGCGCGGCTATGTGAAGAACGCCGCGATGCGCGAACGGATCACCCGCCTCGAGGTCGTCTGGCATCCCCGGCTCGCGCCGGGCTATGGCTGGATCTTTCCCTGCGGCGGCGACAGCTTCAACATCGGCGTCGGCGTCGCGCAGGACGATCGCCACGGCGGACGGCACCTGAACCTGCACGACGCCTTCGCTGCGTTTCAGGCGGTCTACGCGCCGGCGCGCGAGCTCGTCGCTGGCGGCTCGTGGCAAGGCGGCAGCGACGAGGCGATGAAGGGCGCGCCCCTGCGCTGCTCTCTCGAAGGCGCGCGTCTCGAAGCGCCGGGCCTGCTCGTCGTCGGCGAGGCCGCCGGCAGCACCTACGCGCTCACCGGCGAAGGCATCGGCAAGGCGATGGAAACGGGCCTGCACGCAGCCGAGGCGATCCTCGCCGGCGGTAGCGACGTGGCCGTGCGCGTCGACTAT
The DNA here is from genome assembly GCA_038231215.1 of Burkholderiales bacterium. Classification (GTDB taxonomy): domain Bacteria; phylum Pseudomonadota; class Gammaproteobacteria; order Burkholderiales; family Burkholderiaceae_C; genus Schlegelella_A. The sequence continues at coordinate 18,406 of JBBRLS010000008.1, forward strand.
GCCGCGCGAGTCCTCGCGCTGAAGCCGCGCTTCGACATGTATGCGCAGGCACACGCCGCGCTGAACGCCCACCCCTGGACCCTCGACCTGCTCGTCTGGAGTGCGCGGCGCAGCCCGCGCCGCATGCAGCGACTGACCGGCGTCCTCGAAGAGACCTATCTGCCGAGCGATGCGGTGACGGCGCGCGGCGTGCTGCGGCGGATGTTCGACTGGCGCTGAGTACGCCGAAACGCCTGTCATCCTGAGCGCAGCGAAGGATCCCACCGCCGCGAGGAGAGATTCTTCGCTTCGCTCAGAATGACACCGTATGTGCCAGCTTCTCGGCATGAATGCCAATACGCCGACCGACGTGATGTTCAGCTTCACCGGCTTCGCGACGCGCGCCGAGGAGCACAAGGACGGCTTCGGCATCGCCTTCTTCGAGGGCCCGGGCGTGCGTCTGCTCGTCGACGCGCAGAGCGCGCGCGAGTCGCCGATCGCGGCGATGGTGCGCCGCTATCCGATCAAGAGCGAGAACATCGTCGCCCACATCAGGAAGGCGACGCAGGGGCGCGTCGCGCTCGAGAACACGCACCCCTTCGTTCGCGAGCTGTGGGGCCGCTACTGGGTGTTCGCGCACAACGGCGACCTCAAGCACTATGCGCCGCGCCTGCACGGCGCCTTCCACCCGGTCGGCGCGACCGACAGCGAGCGCGCCTTCTGTTGGCTGATGCAGGAGCTGGCCAAGGCTCACGCCAGTGTGCCGCCGATCCGTGAGCTGACCGCGACGCTCGCCGAGCTGCTGCCGCAGGTGGCGCGGCATGGCGTCTTCAATGCCATGCTGAGCAACGGCCAGGCGCTCTGGGCGCACTGTTCGACGCAACTGCATCACATCGTGCGCCAGCATCCCTTCGCCCGCGCCTCGCTTCAGGACGACGACGTGACCGTCGACTTCGCCGAGCTCACCTCGACACGCGACCGTGTTTCCGTCGTCGTCACCGAGCCGCTCACGAATGACGAGACCTGGAGTGCGTTCGCGCCGGACGAATTACGGGTGTTCGTGGACGGCGCGCCGTTGGTGCACGGTTGAGCGCAGCTCGCCCGTTCGGCGCCGCCGTTCGCCGCCTGGCATGCGACGGCGCACGCCGCCCGGTCGAAAATCGGCCGATGACGGTTCGCGACGACGACAACTGGCTGCAGCGCCGCTACTTCACCTGGGCCGAGAAGCACTATCGGCGCATGCCGCCGGCGACCCGCGCCGAGGTCGAGCGCATCGACCGCTGGCTCTACAGCCGGCGCGGCGCCGTGGTCTGGTTCTGCCTCGCCACGACGGTCGTGGCCAGCGCATTCGCGCTCAACGCAGGGGGCGTGCCGTGGCCGCTCGCGGTGGCGTTCAGCCTCGGCACATGGCTGGCGATCCCCCTGGCGGTGCTCGGTGCCTGGCTGCAGCCCGAACGCTTCGCCGGCCACAAGGCAGTGCGGATCGGCATCATTGCCTCGCTCTTCATCTATGCCGGCGCGGGCCTCGGGTTTCTTGTCGGCCGCTTCGTCAGGTTCGGCAGCCTGGAAACCGCGACCTTGTGGCCGGCGTTTCGCAGCGCCTTCGCCGATATCGCGCCGGTGCTCGCCCTGGCGGCCATCGGGCTCGGCGTGGCGATGGAGTTGACGGCGTTCGCACGGCGCCGGCTGCTGCGCGCCGAGCTGGAGCGGGCGACCCTCGTGGCCGAACGCGACGCCGCCGCGCGGCAGGCGGCCGAAGTGCGCCTTCGTCTCCTGCAAGGCCAGATCCGGCCGCACTTCATCTTCAACACGCTGGCCTCGCTGCAGCACTGGGTCGACACCGGCGACGCGCGTGCTGGCCCGCTGCTCCGCTCGCTCACTGCCCTGCTGCGCACGACGACCGAAGCGATGGACGCGCCGCTGGCGCCGCTAGGCGCCGAATGCGATGCGGCGAGGCACTACCTGGCGATCATGCGGGCGCGTCTCGGCGAGCGGCTCGCCTACGACGTCGAGGTCGCCGCCGACTGCGCCGATGTCGAGTTGCCGGCCGGGCTCGTGCTCACGCTGGTCGAGAACGCGGTCGAGCATGGCATCGAGCCGATGCTCGCCGGCGGCCGCGTCACGGTGCGCGCGCTGCGCGAAGGCCGCGTCGTCGTGTTGCGCGTCGATGACGACGGCGCCGGCCTCGGTGATCCCGCCGCCGCCGCCGAGGCCGAGCGGCGCGGCGTCGGCCTTGCCAACAGCCGCGAAAGGCTGCGCCACCGCTACGATGGCCGCGCCACGCTCGAGCTCTCGGCCGGCCGCAGCGGCCGCGGTACCGAGGCCTGCGTGCGCATCGAGGATCCGCCATGACGACCGCCCTGATCGCCGACGACGAAGAGGCGCCGCGCGCCCAGTTGCGCGCCGCGCTGCTGGCGGCCTGGCCCGAGCTCGACATCGTCGCCGAGGCAGGCAACGGCACGGATGCCTGGGACCTGTTTCTCGCCCACGAACCGCAGGTGTGCTTTCTCGACGTGCGCATGCCGGGCCTCACGGGCATCGAGGTCGCGCGGCGCATCGGCGGTGCGGCGCGGGTCGTCTTCGTCACCGCCTACGGCGACCACGCGCTCGCCGCCTTCGACGCCGGCGCCGTCGACTACGTGATGAAGCCGGTCGATCCGGAGCGCCTGGCGCGCAGCGTCGCGCGGGCGCAAGCCGGTCTTGCCGTGAGCGCGGCGCCCGGTGTCGAAGCGGCGACGAGGGACGAGCTGCTGCGCAAGCTGGCTGCGCTATTGCGAAGCGAGCCGCCGCTCGAGGTGCTGCAGGCGGGGCTCGGCAAGGAGGTGCGCCTCATTCCGGTCGAGGAGGTCGTGTTCTTCGAGTCGGACTCGCGCTACACGCGGGTCGTGCATCAGGACGGCGAGGCACTCATCCGCACGCCGCTGAAGGAACTGCTGGCCAGGCTGCCGGCGGAGCGGTTCTGGCAGGTGCACCGCTCTATCATCGTCAACCAGCGTTGCGTGGCGAGCGCCATCCGTCAGGACGACGGCGCCATGGTCGTCACGCTGCGCGGGCGGCCCGAGCGATTGCCGGTGTCGCGACATTTCCAGAGCCTGTTCCGGGGCCAATGACACTCCATGACCCAAGCCGTCACGCCGATTCCCCGCTTCGACACCTTCTACAAACACGATGAACTGACCCGGCTGCTCTTCGCCTACGCCGAAGCGCATCCGACGCTGGTCGCGATCGGCTCGATCGGCAAGAGCCACGAGGGCCGCGACATCTGGGTGGCGACGGTCACCAATCTCGTCACCGGCGCCGCCGACGACAAGCCGGCCTTCTGGGCCGACGGCAACATCCACGCCGCCGAGCTCACCGCCTCGACGGCGGTGCTCTACTTCCTGCACGAGCTGGTCACGAAGTACGGCAGCGACGCCGACATCACCGAGCTGCTCGACAGCCGCGTCGTCTACCTGTGCCCGCGCCTCAACCCCGACGGCGCCGAGCTGGCGCTGGCCGACCGGCCGCGTCACATCCGCTCATCGACGCGGCCCTATCCCTTCGACGAGGAGCCGGTCGACGGCCTGACGCCCGAGGACATCGACGGCGATGGCCGCGTTCTCTTCATGCGCATCGTCGATCCGCACGGCCCGTACAAGAAGTGCGCCGCCGACCCGCGCCTGATGGTGGCGCGCGAGCCCGGCGAGTTCGGCGGCGAGTACTTCCGCCTCATGCCCGAAGGCTTCGTGCGCAACTACGACGGCCTGACGGTGAAGGTGAATTCCGACGTCGAGGGGCTGGACCTGAACCGCAACTTCCCGTCGTTCTGGCGCCAGGAGTTCGAGCAGGCCGGCGCCGGCGACTACCCGACCAGCGAGCCCGAGGTGAAGGCGATGGTCGACTTCATCATCGCGCACAAGAACATCGGCGCGGCGATCAGCTATCACACGCACAGCGGCGTCATCCTCAGGCCGATGGGAACGCAGAGCGACGACGACATGATCCCCGAGGACCTGTGGTCGATCAAGCGCTTCAGCGAGATCGGCGCAAAGCTGACGGGCTACCCGGCAATCAGCATCTGGCACGACTTCAAGTACCACCCCAAGGATGTCATCACCGGCACGCAGGACTGGGTCTACGAGCACCTCGGCGCCCTGTTCTGGGTGGTCGAGATCTGGGCACCGAACAAGGAAGCAGGCATCGTCGACTACAAGTGGGTCGACTGGTACCGCGAGCACCCGGTAGAAGATGACCTCAAGCTCATCAAGTGGAGCGACGAGCACTGCGGCGGCCAGGCACACGTCGAGTGGAAGCCCTTCATGCATCCGCAGCTCGGCCCCGTCGAGATCGGCGGCTGGGACAAGATGAACTACTGGCGCAATCCGCCGCCGCAACTGCGCGAGCGCGAGGTGGCGCGCTTTCCGAAGTGGATGACGCAGATCGCGCTTTCGCTGCCCAGGCTCGAGCTGCTGCGCACCGAGGTGCGCGCGCTCGGCCCCGACACCTGGCGCGTCAAGCTGGCGGTGGCCAACAGCGGCTGGCTGCCGTCTTACGTGACCAAGCGGGCGCTGGCGAGAAAGACGGTGCGCGGCGTCGTCTTCGAGATCCACCTGCCCGAAGGCGACTCGTCCGTGTCGCTGGTCAGCGGCAAGCCGCGCATGGAAGGGCCGCAGCTCGAGGGCCATGCGCCGAAGAATTCGCTCAATGCCTTCCTGCCGAGCCGCGAAGTCACGGCCGATCGCGCCGTCGGCGAATGGGTCGTGCGTGCACCGCAGGGAACGCGGCTGGCGCTCAGCGCGCGTGCCGAGCGGGCCGGCGTCGTGCGTGCCGAGGTGATCCTCGACTAGGGCGAGGCGAGCCTAGAAGCGCAGGCGCAGGCCGCCGGCCAGGCTGTTGCCCGAGCTCACGTTAAAGCTCTTCTCGTAGAGCGCAGCGACGTACACGTCTGTGTTCTTGGACAGGAAGTAGTCGTAGCCCAGCGAGAAGGTCTGATCGGTGATGCGCGACGAGTTCGTGGTCGTCTGCGAACGCCCATAGGCGATCAGGATGACGCTGTTCTGGATCGGCACGGCGGCGCCGAGCTGGTAGAGCACCGTCTTGGAGTCGATCGTCGCATCGGTCGTGACGCGGCCGGCCTGCCCGTACAGGCGCACGAACTTGAAGTCGTAGGTCGCGCCGGCCTGGAACGCGGTCTGCCGCTCGAAGCCGGCGGGCAAGGGAAGGGCGCTGTTCCTGATCCTCTCGACCGCCAGCGTCGCTGCGAACGGGCCGGTGATGTACGACACGCTCAGGCCCGAGTTGCGGCCGTTGGTGGTGCCGCTTTCGGACGTGTTGAGGACGAGGTGAACGCGCAGCGGGTCCTTGGCGTTGCTGGTGTAGGCGAGCGAGTTGTTCCAGCTCCGGTCGCCGAGGACGGCGCCCGCGAAGTACTGCCGCGTGCTCGGCGAGAAGCCGAACGACTCGCCGAAGGGATTGAAGTTGATCGTCGTCAGGTAGAGCGGCGTGACGTTGCGACCGAGCACGGTGGTGCCGAAGGCGCCCGACAGCCCGACGTTGGCATCGCGGCCCCAGAAGACGTCGCTGTCGCTGCGGCCGCTGGCGCCGGTGTCGGCGCGGAAATAGGACTCCAGCTTGAACACCGCCCTGAGCCCGCCGCCCAGGTCCTCGGCGCCGCGAAAGCCCAAGTAGCTTCGCGACAGGTTGCCGCTGTCGAGCTGCCAGCGGGACCGGTCGGCACCGAGCAGCCGGCTATGGCTTCCCGACACGTCGACGAGCCCGTAGAGCACGACGTTTTGCGCCTGCGCGCCGGCGCTGCCGACGATGGCGGTGAGGGCCAGGGCAGCCGCGAAAAACGATCGGAACATTCGTGACACCTCGGCGGAGCCGGATCGAAGGAGCGGGGTGGGACGCCGCGCTGAGCGGGCACAGGCGTATTCTGGCGCACGGGCACAATCGGCGCGCCCCGCACGAGGTGAAGCTTGGAGATTGTTGTCAACGGCGCGCCACGCGCCCTTCCCGATGCACTGGCCGAGCCGCAGATGCCCTTGCTCTGGGCACTGCGTGAGTTGCTCGGCCTGACCGGAACGAAATTCGGCTGCGGCGTGGCCGCGTGCGGCGCTTGCACCGTGCATGTCGACGGCCGCGCCGTTCGCTCCTGCGTGACGCCGCTCGAGTCGGTGCGGGGCAAGCGCATCGTCACCATCGAGGCGCTCGGCAGCGCCGAGCGCCCGCACCCCTTGCAACGTGCCTGGGTGGAGCACCAGGTGCCGCAATGCGGCTACTGCCAGAGCGGCATGCTGATGGCGGCGGCGGCTCTGCTCGCGGTCAATCGCAAGCCGAGCGACGCCGAGATCGATACCGCGATCACCAACATCTGCCGCTGCGGCACCTACCCGCGCATCCGCGCCGCGATCCGCAGCGCGGCCAAGGCCTTGAACGACGCGGGCACCGTCGCATGAAGCGGCGCACCCTGCTCGTGAGCGGGCTCGGCGCCGCCGGTGCGCTGGTCGTCGGTTGGGGCCTGCTACCGCCGCGCAGCCGCCTGGGCGGCGTCGACACCTTGCCTGCCGCGGAGGGCGAGGTCGGCCTCAACGGCTGGATCAAGATCGCCGCCGATGGCAGCGTGCTGCTCGCCATGAACCGCAGCGAGATGGGCCAGGGCGTGCACACCGCGCTGGCGATGCTCGTCGCCGAGGAGCTCGACGTCGCGTTGGCGCAAGTGCGCCTCATCGATGCGGGCCACGACAAGCTCTACGGCAACGTCGCCATGTTCGTGGCCAGCCTGCCGTTCCATCCCACCGAGACCGAGCCCGGCCACGAGACCGGGGTTGCGCGCGGCGGCCAGTGGGTCGTCGCCAAGGTCGCGCGAGAGCTCGGCATCAACGCCACCGGCGGCTCGTCGAGCGTCGTCGACGCGTGGGAGGTGCTGCGTCTGGCCGCGGCGACCGCGCGCGCCCAGCTTCTCGGCGCCGCATCGCTGACCTGGAAGCAGCCGGCCGGCGAGCTGACCGTCGAGAACGGCGTCGTCAGCCATCCCTCGGGCGCGACCGCTCACTATGGCCGGCTCGCGCAGACCGCGGCGGCGACGCCGAGCGGCACGGTGCGCGTCAAGCCGGCGAGCGAATGGAAGCTCATCGGCACAGCGGCGCCGCGTACAGACCTCGCGGCCAAGACCAATGGCTCGGCCGTGTTCGGCATCGACGTGCGACCGCCCGGCCTGCTCTACGCCTCGATCCGTCACTGCCCGATGATCGGCGGCAGCGTCGGTGCCCTCGATGTCACGGCTGCGAGCAAGCTGCCCGGCGTCGAGCGCGTCGTTCGCCTCGGTTCGTACGCGGGCTCGGAGTTCGCCGTCGCCGTCGTCGGCCAGACCTGGTGGCACGCGCGGCGCGGTGCCGACGCGCTCGACCTCACTTGGCAGCAGCGTCCGGCGGGCGCGCTCGACAGCCGCGCCATCCTCGACGCGCTCGAGAAGACCGCGCGCGATGCCGCGGACCACGGCGGCGGCTTCACTTTCTACTCGCGCGGCAAGGTCGGCGCGGCGGCGCCCGCGTCGTCGCGCAGCATCGAGCAGGTCTATCGCGCGCCCTATCTCGCGCACGCGACCATGGAGCCTATCAATTGCACGGCCAGGGTCGAAGGCGGCAAGGTCGAGGTCTGGGCGCCGACGCAGGTGCCCGGCCAGGCGCGGGCGATCGCTGCCGAGGTCGCCGGTGTGCCGCTGGAAAACGTCACGGTCCACGTCACCTACCTCGGCGGCGGCTTCGGCCGGCGCCTCGATGTCGACTTCGTCGGCCAGGCGGTGCGCATCGCCCTCGAATGCGGCGGCCGCCCGGTGCAGCTCGTGTGGCGGCGCGAAGAGGACTTCACGCACGACTTCTATCGGCCGGCCGGCGCCGCCGTACTGCGCGCGACCCTGGGCGAAGACGGCTTGCCCTCATCGCTGCAGATCACGAGCGCCGGCGACGCGATCACGCCGCGCTGGATGGAGCGCGTCATTCCGATGCTGGCCGGTCCGGTCGACACGCCGGACAAGACGGCGAGCGAGGGGCTGTTCGACCAGCTCTACGCCATTCCCAACCAGCGCATTGCCCACGTCGCAACGCGGAGCGGCGTGCCGGTCGGCTACTGGCGCTCGGTCGGCCACTCGCACAACGCCTTCTTCAGCGAAGGCTTCATCGACGAACTGGCGCACGAAGCGAAGCAGGACCCGGTCGCCTATCGCCTGGCGCTGCTCAAGGACGCGCCGCGACATCACGCGGTGCTGCTGCTCGCCGCGCAGAGTGCCGGCTGGCCAGGCTACGGCACGACGCAGCCGCTCGCGCCCGGCCGGGCGCGCGGCGTCGCCTTGCACGAGAGCTTCGGCAGCATCGTCGCCCAGATCGTCGAGGTGTCGATCGAAGCCGGCGTGCCGCGCGTCCATCGCGTCGTCTGCGCGGCCGACGTGGGTGTTGTCGTCAATCCCGGCATCGTCGCGCAACAGCTCGAGAGCGCGGTGATCTTCGCCTTGAGCGCGGCGCTGCATGGCCGCGTCGACATCGAAGGCGGCGTCGTCAAGCAGACCAACTTCCCGAGCTACCCGGTGGTTCGCCTCGCCGACTCGCCGCGCGTCGAGACGCACCTCGTCGCGAGCACGCGGGCGCCGGGCGGCGTCGGCGAGATCGGCACGCCGCCGCTGGCGCCGGCGCTTGCCAATGCGCTGTTCGCCTTGACGGGCAAGAGGTCGAGGGAGCTGCCGCTCGTCGTGTGAACCTGCCCCGATCCTGTCACCCTGAGCGCAGCGAAGGGTTTCCGCGCGCGCGTCGAGATCCTTCGCTGCGCTCAGGATGACAAAGGCCTCTGCTCAAGTCGTTTCGACGCTTTCGGTGCCCGGAGTGCGGCGGACGTGTCGCGCCAGCGTGCGGCGCAACTTGGGCGCGTCGATCGGCTTGGTCAGGAAGTCGTTCATACCTGCGGCCAGGGCCAGCTCGCGCTCCGAGACGAGCGCGGCGGCGGTAAGGGCGATGATCGGCAGGGCGTTCGGCCCCCAGGCCTTGCGCAGTTCGATCGCCGCCTCGTGGCCGCTCATCACCGGCATCTGCACGTCCATGAGCACCAGGTCGAAGGGCCGGCCGCGCCGCGCTGCCTCGTGCACCGCCTCGACCGCCATGCGGCCGTCGCGCGCCTCGGCGACATCGACGCCCCACTGCGCGAGCGTCGCCGCCGCGATCATCATGTTGACCGGGTTGTCCTCGACGAGAAGGATGCGCGCGTCGTGCAACTGCTCGCGTTCGCTCGCTTCGCTGGTCAGCGAATCGCCTGGCAAGACCGCCGGCGCGAGCGGCAGCTCGGCCCAGAAGGTGCTGCCTTGGCCCGGAGTGCTCTCGACGCCCACCTCGCCGGCCATCAGTTGCGCGAGCTGGCGGCAGATCGACAGGCCCAGGCCGGTGCCGCCGAAGCGACGCGTCGTCGACGAGTCGCCTTGCGAGAACGGCTGGAACAGCAGCGCTCGCAGCGGCTCATCGACGCCGGCCCCGGTGTCGACGACGGCGAGCCGCACGCCGCCGCGCCGGCCCGGCCCGGCGACGATGCGGATGCTGCCGTGCGACGTGAACTTGACGGCGTTGGTGATGTAGTTGCCGAGGATCTGGCGGATGCGTACCGGGTCGCCGATGACGATGGCGCCCAGCCGTGCGTCGATCTCGAGCTCGCAGGCGATGTCCTTGGCGTCGGCAAGCGGGCGGTACGAAGCCTGCACCGCGGCAAGCAGATCGTGCAGGTTGAAGGCGCTGGCCTCGAGCGTGAACTTGCCGGCTTCGATCTTCGAGAAGTCGAGGATGTCGGAGAGGATGCCTTCAAGCCCTTGCGCAGAGGCGAGGATCTGCTCGAGATGGAGCGTGCGCGCGGCCGGCGTGATCGTCTCGCGCAGCGCCAGCCGGGCCAGGCCGAGCAGGCCGTTCAAGGGCGTGCGGATCTCGTGGCTGGTATTGGCGAGGAAGGCGCTCTTGGCGCGGCTGGCGGCCTCGGCGGCATCGCGTGCCGCAGCCAGCGCGGCGTCGAGACGGCACCGCTCGGTGACGTCGTCGGCGATCCAGATGGTGCCGCCCTGGCCGGGCCGCTCGGGGTCGACGGCCTGACCGAGCAGACGGCACCAGAAGCGGCTGCCGTCGCGCTTCTTCATCTCGCGTTCGGTCTCGAACGATTGGCCGGACGACAGCAAGGGGCCGGCGAGGCGCCCGATCTCGGCGTAGTCGGCTTCATCGACCCAGACGGCCGCGCCCGGCTCGCCGGTCAGCGTTCCGGCGGGCCAGCCGAAGATCGCCTCGAAGCGCGGATTGGCCTGAACGAAGCGGCGGTCGCGCGTCAGCGCGATGCCGATCGATGCGCGCTCGAAGATCGCCGCGTGCTCGAGGCGCGTGCGCACCGTCGCCGTCACGTCGCGCGCGTTGACGACCATGTAGGAGCGCCCGTCCATGCGGAAATGGGCGGCCGAGAGCAGTACCGAGGCGATCGCCCCGGAGCGCGTGGCGATGCCGGCCGGCATCTCGTCGACGCGGCCGTCCGCCGACATGCCGGAACGCAGGCGCTCGGCGTCGGCCGGGTCGTGCCAGAGGCCCAGCTCGTCGCCGGTGCGGCCGACGACCTCGTCCGAGCGGTAGCCGGTGAGACGCGAGAACGCGGCGTTGACCAGCGTCAGGCGGCCGGTCTCGATCTCGGACAGCGTGATGCAGTCGGGGCTGGTCGCGAACAGATGCGAGAGCATCGCCTCGGAGCGGCGCAGCGCGGCTTCCGCAGCCAGGCGCGCCGTGACGTCGAACATGATGGTCAGGGTCGCGGGGCCTCCCGCAGCATCGACGCGAACGCCGGTGGCCTGCACGCTGATCGGCCGGCCCTCGACGGTGCGGGCAGAGAAGTCGCGCACCGGCACGCCTTTGCCGACCGGCAGCCGTTCCAGTTCCTCGATCCGCTCGAGGACGCGCTGCCGCGATTCGCCGGGCGGATGCAGCTCGGCCATGCGGATGCCGTGCATCGCCCCGGCGCCGGCGAAGCCGAACAGGCGCGCCGCGGACGGATTGGCGTCGAAGACGATGCCGTGGCGGTGCAGGAGGATCGGCGAGGGCGAGCTTTCGAACAGCTCGCGGTAGCGCGTCTCGCTGGCCTCGAAGGCGCGCTGGGCGCGGATCTCGTCGGTGACGTCGCGGGCCACGCCCCAGTAGCCGTCGAACACGCCGTCGGTGGTGTAGCGCGGCGTGCCGCTGACGCTGTGCACGCGCACCCGGCCGGTGCCGTCGCGACGGCGCATGATCGTTCCGTTGAAGGGACGATGGGCCTCGAGGTCGGCCCGATGGGCGTCGAGTTGGGCCTCGCTCATGCCGATATCGACCACTTCCCAAGGCGTCCTGCCGATGCCCATCTCGAGCAGGGCCGGGTCGGTCCGGCCGCGCGGGTCGGTGATGCGGGTGAAGCGGAAGTCGCGGTCCTGCTCCCAGTACCGGTCGGCGATCAAACGCAGCGCATCGCGCGACTGCGCGGCGAGCAGATCCGCATCGCGCAGGCGCCGCGACAGGACGTAGACCGTCAGGGTGCTGGCGACCAGGCCGGACGCGATGGCGAGCAATAGCAGGCCGAGGTCGTGGCCACTGCTCGCGAGCAGGGCGAACGCGCCAATGAGCATTAGCCCTCCCGTGCCGAGCGTGGCCGCGAGCCGTAAGGCGCGTCGCGAAGATTTTTTGCGGGCCGCCTCCGATGCCATCGACGCCTCAGGCGTGGGTCAGATCCTGCGCGGCCGCCAGCTCGCGGCGAGCCGTCTCGGCGGCGCGCCGCGATGCCGTCGCGAAGTCGCTGCCCCGCGCATCGGCCGGATAGAGCACGGCGCGCGACGAGCTGACGATGATGGGCGCTGTCGTCGTTCTGCCCTCGCCGCGCCAGCCGGCACGCACCGTCGCCGCGGCATCGCCACCCTGTGCGCCGATGCCGGGGATGAGCAGCGGCAGATGCGGCGCAAGTTCGCGCACACGAGCGATTTCGGCCGGATAAGTGGCACCGACGACGAGGCCGATCTGGCCATTCGTGTTCCAGGGACCGGCGGCGAGCCGCGCGATGTGTTCGTAGAGACGCTCTCCCGAACGCAGGACCTGGTCCTGCAGGTCGCCGCCGCCGGAATTGGACGTGCGGCAGATCAGGATCACGCCCTTGCCGGCGTGGCGAAGATAGGGCTCGATCGAATCGAAGCCGAGAAACGGCGACAGCGTCACCGCGTCGGCGCCGTAGCGGTCGAACACCTCGCGCGCGTACTGCTCGGCCGTCGAGCCCATGTCGCCGCGTTTGGCGTCGAGGATCACCGGCACGTCGGGCGCGCTGCGGTGGATGTGCGCGATCAGTCGTTCGAGCTGCTCTTCGGCGCGGTTCGCGGCGAAGTAGGCGATCTGCGGCTTGTAGGCGATGACGAGGTCGCGCGTCGCGTCGACGATCGCGGCGCAGAAGTCGAAGATGCGCGAAGCATCGTCCTTCATCGGCCCGGGAAAGCGGGCCGGGTCGGGGTCGAGGCCGACGCACAGCAGCGAGTTGTTGGCGCGCTCGGCGCCGGCGAGCTTGTCGATGAAGGTCATCATGTCGTGCGCCGCGCCAGCTCGGCGGCCTTGCCGATGTAGCTGCGCGGCGTCATGGCCAGCAGCCGCTCGCGCTCGGCGGCTGGAATCGCCAGGCCGCGGATGAACGCATGCAGGGCGTCTTTCGTGATCGCCTTGCCGCGCGTCAATTCCTTGAGCTGCTCGTACGGAGTGGCGATGCCATGGCGGCGCATCACCGTCTGCACCGGCTCGGCGAGCACTTCCCAGGCGGCGTCGAGGTCGGCGTGGATCGCCGCCGGGTCGGCGCCGAGCTTGGCCATGCCACGCGCCAGCGAATCGAGCGCGAGCACGGTGTGGCCGAAGGCGACGCCCATGTTGCGCAGCACCGTGCTGTCGGTCAGGTCGCGCTGGAAGCGCGAGATCGGCAGCTTCTCGCTCATGTGCGCGAAGAGGGCGTTGGCGATGCCGAAGTTGCCCTCGGCGTTCTCGAAGTCGATCGGGTTGACCTTGTGCGGCATGGTGCTCGAGCCGATCTCGCCGGCTTTCGTCTTCTGCGTGAAGTAGCCGAGGCTGATGTAGCCCCAGGCGTCGCGGCACCAGTCGATGAGGATGGTGTTGCAGCGCTTGACGGCATCGAACAGCTCGGCGATGGCGTCGTGCGGCTCGATCTGCGTCGTGTGGCTGTTGAATACAAGGCCCAGCCGATCTTCGACGACACGGCGCGCGAACGCCTCCCAGTCGAAGTCGGGATAGGCGGCGACATGCGCGTTGTAGTTGCCGACGGCGCCGTTCATCTTGGCGAGCAGGGCGACGGCCTCGATCCGGCTCCGCGCCCGCGCCAGTCGCGCCGCGACGTTGGCGACCTCCTTGCCCAGCGTCGTCGGCGTCGCCGTCTGGCCGTGCGTGCGCGAGAGCATGGGCTGCGCCGCGTGCTCGGCGGCTTTGGCGTGCAGGGTCGCCAGCACGCCGTCGAGCGCAGGCAACAGCACGTCGCGCCGCGCTGCGCCGAGCATCAGCGCGTGGCTGGTGTTGTTGATGTCCTCGCTGGTGCAGGCGAAGTGGAGAAAGCCGGTCGCCGGTGCCAGCTCGGCGTCGCCGGAGATGCGCTCGGCGAGCCAGTACTCGACCGCCTTGACGTCGTGATTGGTGGTGCGCTCGATCGCCTTGATCTCTTCGGCGTCGGCCTCGGAGAAGGACTCGACGAGCCCGCGCAGCAAGGACGACGATTCAGCGCCGAAGGGCCGCAACTCGGAAAAGCCTGCTTCCGACAAAGCCAGGAACCACTCGACCTCGACTTCGACGCGGCGCCGGATCAGCCCGTATTCGGAGAGCAGCGGCCGCAAGGCCTCGACCTTGGCGGCATAGCGACCGTCGAGCGGCGACAGGGCGAGAAGCGGCGAGACGGGCATCGGCGAGGCGCAGGACGAGGGCGGAGGACGATTATCGGCTGCGCCTAGAATCATTTCGATACCGCGAGATCACGCAAAGCGGCACCAATCGAACCCCACGAAAGCGGCGCGTCCTCCATGAAGCTGATCGGTTCTCTCGCCAGCCCGTACGTGCGCAAGGTGCGCATCGTGATGGCCGAGAAAAAGCTCGACTACCAGTTCGCCACGGAAGACGTGTGGGCCAGCGACGCGATCCTCGCGTCGAACCCGCTCGGCAAGGTGCCCTGCCTGGTGATGGAGGGCGGCGAGGCGGTCTTCGATTCGCGCGTCATCGTCGAGTATCTCGATGCGCGCTCGCCGCTGGCGCGGCTCATCCCCGAGCCGAATCGCGAGCGCACCGAGGTGCGCACCTGGGAGGCGCTCGCCGACGGCATCCTCGACGCCGCCATCCTCGCCCGGCTCGAAGCCCACTGGCCCGGCCGCAACGCCGAGCAGCGCAGCCAGGCCTGGATCGACCGGCAGATGGGCAAGATCCACGCGTCGCTCGAGGCGATCTCGACCGGCCTCGCTGAAAAGCCCTGGTGCAGCGGCATTCACATGACCCTCGCCGACATCGCCGTCGGCTGCGCGCTCGGCTACCTGGCGTTCCGCTTCCCGCAGATCGACTGGCGCACCGACCACCCCAACCTGGGCCGCCTCGCCGACAAGATGAACGCGCGGCAGAGCTTCATCGACACGGCGCCGCCGGCGTGAAGCGCTTGTCACCCTGAGCGAAGCCAAGGGTCTTGCCGCTCGGGCGGAGATCCTTCGCTTCGCTCAGGATGACAAGGATCTCGCTCAGGATGACATGGCCGGTGTGGCGCTGAAACTGCTTGCTCGCGCCACTGGCCAGTAGGTCTTGAACACCTGCAGGTTCGAGCCGCCGTGGAGCAGCTCGCCGCGCTTGACGAACGGCAGCAGGTTGGCGAGCAGCTTGACGCCGTGCTCCGAGTTGCGGCGCACGATGTGATCGGCGGTGATGCCGGCGGGGTCGTCGAGGCCGGCGGCCTGCACCAGCTCCTTCAGCGCCATCAGCGTGTTCTGGTGAAAGTGGTAGACGCGGTCGGCCTTGCTCGGCACGTCGAGCGCCATCTGGCGTTGCGGGTCCTGCGTCGTCACGCCCGTTGGGCAGGAACCGGTGTGGCAGGTCTGCGCCTGGATGCAGCCGAGCGCGAACATGAAGCCGCGCGCCGCGTTGCACCAGTCGGCGCCGAGCGCCAGCATGCGCGCTATGTCGAAGGCGCTGACGACCTTGCCGGCGCAGCCCAGTTTGATCTTGTCGCGCAGGTCGAGCCCGACCAGCGTGTTGTGCACGAGGAGCAGCCCTTCCTGCAAGGGCGCGCCGACGTGGTCGCAGAACTCGAGCGGCGCAGCGCCGGTGCCGCCCTCGGCCCCGTCGACGACGATGAAGTCGGGCGTGACGCCGGTTTCCTGCATCGCCTTGGCGATGCCGAACCACTCCCACGGATGGCCGATGCAGAGCTTGAAGCCGGTCGGCTTGCCGCCCGAAAGCTCGCGCAGCCGCTCGATGAAATGCATCATCTCGATCGGCGTCTTGAAGGCGCCGTGCGAGGCTGGCGAGACGCAGTCGACCCAGGGTTGCACGCCGCGCGCCTCGGCGATCTCGATCGTCACCTTGGGGCCTGGAAGAACGCCGCCGTGGCCCGGTTTGGCGCCTTGCGAGAGCTTCAGCTCGATCATCTTCACCTGCGGGTCGCGCGCATTGGCGGTGAAGCGCTCTTCGGAAAACGAGCCGTCGTCGTTGCAGCAGCCGAAGTAGCCCGAGCCGATCTCCCAGATCAGATCGCCACCGTTGGCGCGGTGATGCCGGCTGATCGAGCCCTCGCCGGTGTCGTGCGCGAAGTTGCCGCGCCTGGCGCCGGCGTTGAGCGCGAGGATGGCGTTGGCCGAGAGCGCGCCGAAGCTCATCGCCGAGATGTTGAAGAGGCTGGCGCTGTAGGGCTGGGCGCGCGTCGCGCCGATCGCGACGCGAAAGTCGTGCGTCTTCAGCACCGTCGGTTGCAGCGAGTGATTGATCCATTCGTAGCCGACTGCCGAAACGTCGAGCTGGGTGCCGAACGGGCGCTTGTCGGAGTCGCCCTTGGCGCGCTGGTAGACGAGCGATCGTTGCGCGCGCGAGAACGGCGCTGCCTCGTGGTCGCTCTCGATGAAGTACTGCCGCATCTCCGGCCGGATGAACTCGAGCAGGAAGCGCAGATGGCCGATCACCGGGTAGTTGCGCAGGATCGCATGGCGCTTCTGCAGGCTGTCGCGCGCGCCGAGCAGCACGAGAGCGAGAAAGACGAGCGCCAGCCAGGCATCGACGACACCCATGCCGGCCCACGCGTACACGCTGGCCACGAGGCCCACCATGCAGAGCGCCCACGCCGAATAGCGGATCGGAAAATACCGGTCGAGCTTGCTGAGCCACGCGAACATGGGCGCTCCTCCTTGGCTGGGCCCAAGGCTGGCGCGATGGTAGACCCGGCCCCGTGACGGGGCCTCGTGGAAAGCGTGAACCCGAAGGCCTAGCGCGCGAGGAAGAAATCACGCAGGCGCGTGGCGATCTCCTCGGGGCGCTCTTCGGGAATGAAGTGGCCGGCGCCCACGGCCACGCCGTCGAGCGCGCCCGCGCACTGAGCGCGCCACAACTCGAGCGGCTGATAGAGACGGCCGACGACGCCGTGCTCGCCCCACAGCACGAGCGTGTCGCAGGCGATCTTCTCGCCGGCCGTGCGCGAGGCGCGGTCGTGGTCGAGGTCGATGGTGGCCGAGGCGCGGTAGTCCTCGCAGGCAGCGTGGATCGCGTCGGCGCGGCCGAAGCAGCGCTCGTATTCGGCCAGCGCCTCGGGCTCGATGTGCCCGAGACTCTTGGCACCCCAGCCGCCGAGCGTCCAGCGCAGGAAGAAAGAAGGGTCGCCGCCGATCATGCGTTCGGGTAGAGGCGCGGGCTGGATGAGGAAGAACCAGTGGTAGTACCAGCTCGCGAAGCGCATGTCGGTCATCTCGTACATGTCGAGCGTCGGCACGATGTCGATGACCGCGAGCCGCTCGACGCGCTCGGCATGGTCGAGCGCGAGGCGATGCGCGACCCGGCCGCCGCGGTCGTGGCCGGCGACGGCGAAGCGCTGGTGACCGAGGCCGCTCATCAGCGCCGCCATGTCGGCGGCCATGGCGCGCTTGCTGTGCAGCGCGTGGTCCTGCTCGGGCGTGCCGGGAGGCTCGGGCTTGGTCGAGTCGCCGTAGCCGCGCAGATCGGGAATGACGAGCGAGAAGTGCGCGGACAGAGATCGCGCCACGCGGTGCCACATGACGTGCGTCTGCGGATAGCCGTGCAGGAGCAGCAGCGGCGGCTTGGCCGGATCGCCGCCGGTGCGCGCGAACAGCTCGACCTCGCCGGCCGCGTGCAAGCCCGCTTCGAATCCCTCGAACCAGCTCATGGCGCTCCTCCCCTGCAATCCTAGAAGATCGACAGCCCGCTGCGGCTCGCGAACAGCTCGAGCGCCCGCGTACCCAGCACCGAATTGCCGCTCGAGTCGACGGCGGGCGACCACACACAGAGCGTCAGCGTATCGGGGACGACGGCGACGATGCCACCGCCGACGCCGCTCTTGCACGGCAGGCCGATGCGATAGGCGAACTCGCCGGCGGCGTCGTAGGTGCCGCAGGTCAGCATCAGGGCGTTGAGGCGGCGCGCCTGGCGCACGCTGACGACGGCGTCTGCACTGCCTTGCGGATGCGCGCCGTCGCGGCACAGGTAGCCGGCCGCACAGGCGAGCTGCCGGCAGCTCATGCGCACCGCGCACTGGTGAAAGTAGAAGTCGACCACCGCCGCGACCGTGTTGTCGATCTTGCCGAAGCTCTTCATGAGATTGGCGAGGGCGAGGTTGCGAAAGCCGGTGGCCGCTTCCGAGGCGGCGACCTCGTCGTCGAAGGCGATCGCTTCGCCGGCCAGGCCCGACAGCATCTCGAGCAGGGCCGGCTTGGCGCTGGCGCCGAGCTTCTCGAGGAGCCGGTCGGCGACGGCAATCGCTCCAGCGTTGATGAACGGGTTGCGCGGCACGCCCTGCTCGCTTTCGAGCTGAAGCAGCGAGTTGAAGGGATTGCCCGAGGGCTCGCGGTGGATGCGTTCCCACAGGGCGTCGCCGAGCAGGCGCATGCCGAGGGTCAGGGTGAAAAGCTTGGAGACGCTCTGGATCGAAAACGGCACCGCGCTCTCGCCGCACGCCGCCGTCATGCCGTCGCAGGTGCGCAGCGCCATGCCGAACTGCGTGACGGGGACGCGCGCCAGCGCCGGGATGTAGCTGGCGACCTTGCCTTCCTGGCCGAGCAGCGGGCGCAGGCCGGCATCGATCTCGTCGAGCAGGGCTTGAAAGTCCATGGTGTTCGCGAAGGGCGTGCGCGTCAAGGCTGCGCACGCAGCCGATGATGCGCCACGAGCGCCGCGAGGGCGAATACGGCGGCGACGAGACCGAGCGCGAAGCGGGCGCCGAGCTCGGTCGCGAGGCGCCCACGCGAGAGCGCCTCGCTATACTTCACCCCGAAGCGCTGATTTGTTCCGGCTTGCGGGCGCTCTATAAATTCGGCTAAAGACAGGACGCAGCAACCCGGTGTCCCGCTTTGGCGGCGCCGGGTTTTTTCTTGCCTTCTCTTTCCTTCCCTGCGAGCTGCGCCTCTCATGTCTTCTCTCGGCGATGTCCTGCCGCAATCGATGCACTTCGCCGAGCCGCTCGGCCTGGCCAGTGGCGCGGTACTGCGCGACTACACGCTCGCCTACGAGACCTACGGCACGCTGAACGCGGCACGCAGCAATGCCGTGCTGGTCTGCCATGCGCTGAATGCCTCGCACCACGTCGCCGGCACCTATGCCGGGCAGGACAAGAGCGAAGGCTGGTGGGACAACCTGATCGGCCCCGGCAAGCCGCTCGACACCGATCGCTTCTTCGTCATCGGCGTCAACAACCCCGGCTCGTGCTTCGGCTCGACCGGGCCGACCAGTGCGAACCCCGATCCGGCGGCGGGCGGGCGCACCTATGGCAGCGACTTTCCGGTCGTCACCGTGGAGGACTGGGTCGACGCGCAGGCGCGCCTCGTCGATGCGCTCGGCATCGCGAAGTTGGCCGCCGTGATCGGCGGCAGCCTCGGCGGCATGCAGGCGCTCGACTGGTCGCTGCGCTATCCCGAGCGCCTGCGCCAGTGCATCGCCGTCGCGACGGCGCCGAATCTCTCGGCGCAGAACATCGCCTTCAACGAGGTGGCGCGGCGCGCCATCGTCACCGACCCCGAGTTTTTCGGCGGCCACTACGCCGAGCAGGGTGCGATCCCGCGCCGCGGGTTGCGCGTGGCGCGAATGATCGGCCACATCACCTATCTGTCCGACGACGCCATGGAGGCCAAGTTCGGACGCGACCTGCTGCAGGGCACGCTCGGCTATTCGACGCAGGACGTCGAGTTCCAGATCGAGGCCTACCTGCGCCATCAGGGCGACAAGTTCAGCGAATACTTCGACGCCAACACCTACCTGCTCATCACGCGAGCGCTCGACTACTTCGACCCGGCACGCGCGCACGGCGGCGACCTGACCGCGACCTTCGCGAAGGCGCGCTGCAAGTTCCAGCTCGTCAGCTTCACCACAGACTGGCGCTTCGCGCCGGCGCGCTCGCGCGAGATCGTCAAGGCGCTCGTCGACAACCAGCTCGACGTGAGCTACGCCGAGATCGCGGCGCCGCATGGACACGACGCGTTCCTGCTCGACGATCCGCGCTATCACGGCGTCCTGCGTGCCTGCTTCGAGAACCTGGCGCGCGAGCTCGAGCGGCCCTCACCCCGGCCCTCTCCCGCCAGCGGGAGAGGGGGAAACCATGTCTGATCGAAAGGACATCGAGCTCATCGCCGACCTGGTGCCGAACGGCTCGCGTGTGCTCGACCTCGGCTGCGGCGATGGCGAGTTGCTCGCTTTGCTCGAGCGCGAGCGCGGCTGCAGCGGCTACGGCATCGAGATCGATGACACCAACGTGCTGGCCTGTCACCAGCGCGGCGTCAACGTCATCCAGCTCAACCTCGAAGAGGGCCTGTCCTTGTTCGAGGACCAGAGCTTCGACGTCGTGCTGCAGCTCGACACCTTGCAGCACCTGCGAAACACCGAGCGCATGCTGCGCGAGACGGCGCGCGTCGGCCGCGTCGGCATCGTCAGCTTTCCGAATTTCGCGCACTGGCCGAACCGGCTGCACGTCGTCGCCGGCCGCATGCCGGTGACGCGCGTGCTGCCCTACCAGTGGTACGACACGCCGAACATCCGCGTCGGCACGTTCGCCGACTTCGGGGTGTTGGCGAAGAAGGACGGGCTGACGATCCTCGACGCCTTCGGCATTCAGGCCGGCAAGGCGGTTCGCACCTGGCCCAACCTGCTCGCCAGCGTGGCAGTCTTCAAGTTCGAGCGCGGTCGAGGCGAGGGTCGCTGAGCTGCCCCTGCGGCCAGCGCGACCAAGGGCCGTCGCGGTCCCGTCCGGCCTCGGCTATTCTTCGCAGCTTCGAATCCAGGGGTGCCTTGAGATGACCGACCGAAGCACGGCGCGGGCAGCGAACGCCCGCGCCGGGAGACGCGTTCTGCTGGCTTCGTCTCTGGTGCTTTCCGCGAGCCTCCTCCTCGCGGCCTGCAGCAAGTCCGACGCGCCGGCCGCGGGCGGCAAGGGGTCGGGCAGCGCGCCTCCGCCCGCCGAGGTGGGCGTCGCCACCGTCGCGCAACGTCCGATCGGGCTTGTGACCGAGTTACCGGGCCGCCTCGAGGCGTCGCGCGTGGCGCAAGTGCGGGCACGCGTCGCCGGCATCGTCCTCAAGCGGCTGTTCGTCGAAGGCAGCGACGTCAAGGCCGGCCAGCCCTTGTTCCAGATCGATTCGGCCTCCTACCAGGCGACGGTCGCGAGCGCGCAGGCTTCGTTGGCGCGCGCCCAGGCCAACGTGACGCAGGCCACCGCGCAGGCCGAGCGCTACAAGCCGCTGCTCGAGGCCAATGCGATCAGCAAGCAGGACTACGTCAACGCGGTGGCGGCGCAGAAGCAGGCCGAGGCCGACGTCGCCTCGGCCAAGGCCTCTGTGCAGAGCGGCCAGATCAACCTCGGCTATGCGTCGGTGACTTCGCCGATCTCGGGGCGCATCGGCCGGGCGCTCGTCACCGAGGGCGCGCTGGTCGGGCAGGGCGAAGCGACGCCGCTGGCGCTGGTGCAGCAGATCAATCCGATGTATGTGAACTTCACGCAGTCGACGACCGACGTGCTCAAGCTGCGCCGCGCCATTGCCAGCGGCAAGTTGAAGAGCACCGGCGGCACCGACTCTGCGAGTGTGCGCATCGTCCTCGAAGACGGCAGCGACTACGCGCAAACGGGCAAGCTGCTGTTCTCCGACTTGAGCGTCGATCCTACCTCGGGCCAGATCACGCTTCGCGCCGAAGTGCCTAACGCGGCCGGCGTGCTGTTGCCCGGCATGTACGTGCGCGTGCGCCTCGAGCAGGCTGAGATGCCGACCGGCATCGTCGTGCCGCAGCAGTCGGTGCAACGCGGCTCGACCGGCGACAGCGTGATGATCGTCAGCGCCGACGGCAAGGTCACGCCGCGCCCGGTGAAGGTGGGCTCGGCGCAGGGCGGCCAATGGGTCATCCTCGAAGGCCTGGTGCCCGGCGAGATGGTGATGGTCGACGGCTTCCAGAAGTTGCGCGGCGCGGCGCCCGTCAAGCCCGTGCCGTGGCGGCCGGGCGGCCAGGCGTCGGCTGCGAGCGGCGCGCCCCAGTCGGCCAGCGCCGCCTCCTCCGCTTCCCGCTGACCCCGCGCGATGGCGCAGTTCTTCATCGACCGGCCCATCTTCGCGTGGGTCATCGCGTTCTTCATCCTCGTGCTCGGCGGCGTCGCGATCAAGCAGCTGCCGATCGCCCAGTACCCGACCGTCGCGCCGCCTTCGATCGTGCTTACGGCGGTCTACCCCGGCGCTTCGGCGCAGACGCTCGAAGACAGCGTCATCAGCGTCATCGAGCAGGAGCTGAACGGCTCGCCGGGCCTCATCTATCTGGAGTCGACGAGCCAGTCGAACGGCGTCGGCTCGATCACGTTGACCTTCGAGCCGGGAACCAGCCCGGACCTGGCCCAGGTCGACGTGCAGAACCGCCTGTCCCGCGCCGCGCCGCGCCTGCCCGCAGCGGTGACGCAGCAGGGCGTTCGCGTCGACAAGGCGCGCGCGAACTTCCTGCTCTTCACGATCCTCTCGTCGAGCAACGGCGGGCTCGATCCGATCGCTCTCGGCGACTACGCCTCGCGCACCGTGCTTCCCGAGATCCAGCGCATCCCGGGCGTCGGCCAGGCGCAACTCTTCGGCACCGAGCGCTCCATGCGCATCTGGGTCGACCCAGCCAAGCTGGTCGGCTTCAATCTCTCCACCAACGATGTCGTCGCCGCGATCCGCGCGCAGAACGCGCAAGTCTCGTCAGGCACGATCGGCGACCTGCCTATCGTCGCCAACACGCCGATTAGCGCCACCGTCGTCGTCGCCGGCCAGCTCACGACGGTCGAGCAGTTTGACCAGATCGTGCTGCGCGCCAACATCGACGGTTCGGCCGTGAAGCTGAAGGACGTCGCGCGCGTCGAACTCGGCGGCCAGAACTACGGCACGATCGCGCGCCTCAACGGCAAGCCGTCCACCGGCATCGGCGTGCAGCTCTCGCCCACCGGCAATGCGCTGGCCACCGCCGAGCTGGTGCGAAAGCGCATGGGCGAACTCGCGCCCTACTTCCCGCAAGGCATGCAGTGGAGCATTCCCTACGACAGCTCCAAGTTCGTGAAGATCTCGATCAGCCGCGTCGTCGAGACGCTGGTCGAGGCAGTGATCCTCGTCTTTCTCGTGATGTACCTGTTCCTGCAGAGCCTGCGCTACACGCTGATCCCGACCATCGTCGTGCCGGTCGCGCTGTTCGGCTCGTTCGGCGTCATGCTGGTCTTCGGCTATTCGATCAACGTGCTGACGATGTTCGCGATGGTGCTCGCCGTCGGCATCCTGGTCGACGATGCGATCGTCGTCATCGAGAACGTCGAACGCATCATGAGCGAGGAGGGACTCTCGCCGCGCGACGCGACCAAGAAGGCGATGGGCCAGATCACGGCAGCGCTGGTCGGCATCAGCGTCACGCTGGTCTCGGTGTTTCTGCCGATGGCCTTCTTCAGCGGCTCGGTCGGCAACATCTATCGCCAGTTCTCGCTCGTCATGGTGAGCGCGATGCTGTTCTCGGTCTTCCTCGCCCTGTCGCTGACGCCGGCGCTTTGCGCCACGTTTCTCAAGCCGGTCGAGGCCGGCCACAAACAGGAAAAGCGCGGCCCCTTCGGCTGGTTCAACCGCGGCTTCAAGGCGACCACGCACGGCTACGAAGGCTGGGTCGCGAAGATCCTGAAGCGCACCGGACGATTCCTCGTGCTGTTCGGGCTGATCGTCGCCGTCGTCGTGTTCATGTTCCTGCGCATGCCGGCGTCGTTTCTGCCGACCGAGGACCAGGGCTACCTGATCGCGAACGTGCAGTTGCCGCCGGGCGCGACGCAGGCGCGCACGCTGGCCGTCATGGAGCAGGCGGAAAAGTTCTTCCTCAGCCAGCCCGAGGTCGACCAGATGGTGAGCGTGCTCGGCTTCAGCTTTTCGGGCAGCGGCCAGAACGCGGCGCTCGCCTTCGTGCCGCTCAAGCCCTGGGACGAGCGCAGCGGCGCGGCGCACTCGGCGCAGGCGCTCGCCGGGCGGGCCTTCGGCGCGCTCTCGGGCGTGCGCGACGCCTTCATCTTCGCGCTCGTGCCGCCGGCGATCCCCGAGCTAGGCACCGCCACTGGCTTCGACTTTCGTCTCGAGGATCGCGGCAGCAACGGTCATGTGGCGCTGGTCGCGGCGCGCAACCAGTTGCTCGGCATGGCGGCGCAAAGCAAGGTGCTGGCGGGCGTGCGGCCGAACGGCCTGGAAGACGCACCGCAGCTCCGGCTCGACATCGACCGCGACCGCGCCAGCGCGCTCGGCGTCAGCTTCGACAACGTCAACGCCGTGCTCTCGACGGCGCTCGGCTCATCCTACGTCAACGACTTTCCGAATGCAGGCCGGCTGCAGCGCGTCGTCGTCCAAGCCGACGCACCCGACCGCATGGACGGCGACGATCTGCTGCGCCTGAACGTCATCAACAACCAGGGCAAGCCGGTGCCGATGTCGGCGATCGCGACGACGCGTTGGGTGACCGGGCCGATCCAGACGATCCGCTACAACGGCTATCCGGCGATGCGTCTCGCTGGCGACGCTGCGCCGGGCTACTCGACCGGCGATGCGATGGACGAGATGGAGCGTCTCGCCGGCCAACTGCCGGCCGGTTTTGCCTACGAATGGACCGGCCAGTCGCGCGAGGAGCGTCTCTCGGGCTCGACCGCGACCTTGCTGCTCGGCTTCTCGCTGCTCGCCGTCTTCCTTTGCCTGTCGGCCCTCTACGAAAGCTGGTCGATCCCCTTCGCCGTGCTGCTCGCCGTGCCGCTCGGCGTGCTCGGCGCGGTCATCGGTGCAACGCTTCGCGGCATGCCGAACGATGTGTTCTTCAAGGTCGGCCTGATCACCGTGATCGGCCTGTCGGCAAAGAACGCGATCCTCATCATCGAGTTCGCCAAGGACCTGCATGCCGAGGGCAAGGGCCTCATCGAGGCAACGCTCGAGGCGGTGCACCTGCGCTTCCGGCCGATCCTCATGACCTCGATCGCCTTCATCCTCGGCGTGCTGCCGCTCGTCGTCTCGTCGGGCGCCGGCTCGGCGAGCCAGCGCGCCATCGGCACGGGCGTGATGGCCGGCATGTTCACGGCGACCTTCCTGGCGATCTTCTTCGTGCCGGTGTTCTTCGTCGTCGTGCGGCGCATCTTCAAGGGTGGGGGCGTGCGCGGCGCGCCGAAGAAGGCTGACCCGGTCACGACCGACGCGGCGCCGGGGACGAGCGGCCATGTCTGATCGCCGCCTGGCCAGGGCCGCCCTGGTTTCGCTGCTCGCGCTGGGCGGCTGCGCTTCGCTGATCCCGCACTACGAGCGCCCGGCGGCACCGATTCCCGCGAGCTATGCGCAGGAGATGACTCCAGCCGCCAGTGCGGGCAGCGTCGCCGCAGCCGACCTCGACTGGAGGCAGTTCTTCGCCGATTCACGCCTGCGTCGACTCGTCGAGCTCGCGCTCGCCAACAACCGCGACCTGCGCGTAGCCGTGCTCAACATCGAGCAGACGCGCTCCCTCTACGACGTGCGCCGTGCCGACCAGCTGCCGAACGTCGGCGCCGGCGGCACGGTGTCGCGCCAGCCGGGCAGTGGCGGCAGGCTCGCCACGACCTACGCGGTGGGCCTCGCCGTCACCGGCTACGAGCTCGACCTGTTCGGCCGCGTCCACGACCTGAGCGAAGCAGCGCTCGATCAATACTTCGCGACGACCGAGACGAGAAAGGCGGTGCAGATCAGCCTCGTCGGTTCGGTCGCCACCGCCTACCTCGCCCTGCTCGCCGACGACGAGCTGCTCGCCGTGACGCGGCAGACCCTGGCGACGCGCGAAGACTCGACTCGATTGACCAAGCTGCGCTTCGACAACGGCGCATCGTCGGAGCTCGACTATCGGCAATCGGAATCGCTGCTCGAAGGCGCGCACGTCGCGCTGGCGCAATCGCTGCGCCAGCGCGCCCTCGACGAGAACGCTCTGCAACTCCTCGTCGGCCAGCCCTTGCCCGCCGACCTGCCGGCGCCGCTGCCGCTCGACGACTGGCAGCTGAGCGCCGACCTGCCGGCCGGGCTGCCTGCCGAGCTGCTCGAGCGCCGTCCCGACATTCGCGCCGCCGAGCAGCAGCTGCTCGCCAACAACGCCAACATCGGCGCGGCACGCGCGGCGTTCTTTCCCAGGATCACGCTGACCGGCAACCTCGGCACCGCGAGCACGGCGCTCTCGGGCCTGTTCAAGAGCGGCAGCTATGCGTTCACCGGCGCGGCCCAGTTGCTGCAGCCGCTGTTCGACGCCGGCCGCAACAGCGCCAACCTCGGTGTTGCCAAGGCCAATCGCGACATCGCCGTGGCCCAGTACGAGAAGGCGATCCAGACGGCGTTCCGCGAGGTCTCCGATGCGCTGGCCGGCCGGGCCACGCTCGGCGAGCAGTTGCGTGCGCAGGCAGCGCAGACCAACGCGCTGGCCATCACCTATCGCCTGGCCGATCTGCGCTACCGCGCCGGCGCGGCGAGCTATCTCGACGCGCTCGACGCGCAGCGCTCGCTCTTCGTCGCCCAGCAGGCACTCGTGCAGACGCGGGCTCTGCAGCTTCAGAACCTCGTCGCCTTGTATCGCGTGCTGGGCGGAGGCTGGAAGGAAGCGTCGGCGGGCGCAACGACGACGCCACCGCGCTGAGTCCACGCTAGGCGGCGACGACGCAGTTGCGTCCCTGCTGCTTGGCGACGTAAAGCGCCGTATCGGCGCGCACGAAGAGACGCGACAGGTCCTCGGTCTTGTCCGCCCATTGCGCGACGCCGATGCTCGCCGTCACGGGCACGACACCGGCGTCGAACTGCAGGGGATGCGCAGCGAGCTGCTCGCGCAGTCGCTCGGCGACCGTGCGCGCGGTCTCGAGCGAAGCGCCCGGCATCACGGCCACGAATTCCTCGCCGCCGATGCGTGCGATGCCATCGACATCGCGCGCGCCGGCCTTGAGCAAGCCAGCGACGTGCTTGAGCGCGCGGTCGCCCACGGCGTGGCCGAAGCGGTCGTTGATCGACTTGAAATGGTCGAGGTCGAGCATCAGGACGGAGAATGCTTCGCCGCTGCGCAGGCTTCGCCGGATCTGCGCTTCGATGCTTTCCTCGATGGCGCGGCGGTTGAGAAGGCCGGTCAACCCGTCGTGCCGCGAGCGATGGCGAAGGTCGGCGAGCAGTCGCCCCACGACCAGCGCGATCAGCGTGGCGTGAAAGCTCAGCACGATGACCATGTAGCTGAATGCGGAGCCGACGTTGAGGGCGCTGTTGGCGGTCATCTCGGTGGCCACCGTCGCCGGCCAGGCCAGCGCACGCGCGCCCCGAAAGCCGAAGCCGAACGCCGCGAACGCACCAGGCAGCGCCATCAGCCACGGCCAGCGCAAGTGCAGCGAGTCTCGCCCGTGGACATGGAGATCGCGCGCCACCATGATGGCGAGCAGTGCTTGGAGGCTCGACAAGGTGCCGATGCGCAGGCTCGCGCTCTCCGGCGAAAGGCCGACCCAGGAAGCTAGCAGCCCGGCACCAAGCACCAGCAGGTGAAAGACGACGCGCACCGGCCGCCCGACGAAAAGCCAGACGCCGCGTTGCAAGGCCATCACGGCAAGCAGCCAGCACAGATTGCCGCCCGCCCGCAGCAGTTCGGCACGCGGCGAAGCCGGCTGGTGCAGCGCCGCCATCAGGAACACGAAGCTCAATGCACTGAACGCGGAGAAGGCGGCCCAGTGCATCGCCGAGCGCCGCGTGTCGCCAAGCAGCCAGGCGCCGAGCAGCCAGACGCTTGCGAGCACGGCCTGCATCAGCGCGACCATCGAGAAGGCCACGTCGGTGGGGGACATCCAGGACAACATCGCGGCGGGAGTCCTCGCAGGAACGCGCTTGTCGCTCGTCGCTGGTCAGCTCGCCCTGGACTCCGCCACCGCCGCCAGGGCTTCGAACTCGGCCGTCCGCTTTTCTTTCCATGCGGCGATCGCGGTTGCCATCTCGTCGATGTCGAAGATGGCGCTCTGCAACAGCGCCATCTGCTCGAGGGCCGACGCGGTCGAGTGGTCGCGCGCGTGATTGAGCGCCAGCTTGCTGCCGGCGATGGCCAAGGGCGACTTCGACGCGATCGATCGCGCCAGCGTCATGGCATGGTCGAGCAGCGTCGGCGCGTCGGCAAGCACCGCGTTGACGAGGCCCGTGGCGAGCGCTCGCTCGGCGCTCAGTCGCTCGCCGGTGTAGACCATCTCGCGCGCGACGCCTTGCGGCACGATCTTCGGCAGGCGCTGCAGCACGCCGAGGTCGGCGGCCATGCCGATCGAGGTCTCCTGCACGGTGAAGAACGCATCTGCGCTGCAGAGGCGGATGTCGCAGGCGGTGGCGAGGTCGAGCGCACCGCCGATGCAACCGCCCTGGATCGCGCAGACGACCGGGAAGCGCGCTTCGTCGAGGGCGCTGAAGCAGTCGATGAGCTTGCGCAGCGACTCCTGAAAGGCGAGTCGCTGGCGCGCCGTGCCCGTGGTGAGCGACAGGCCCTCGCCAGCGAATACGTCGAGCGACATCCCCGCGGAGAAGTGCTTGCCGGTCGAGGAGATGACGAGCACGCGCGTCGCGCCGGCCGCATCGAGCGCGCGCACGGTGTCGCGAACCGCGGGAAAGAAGGCCGGTGCCATGGTGTTCATCCGCTCCGGTCGATTGAGCTTCAGATGGGCGATGGCGCCGTCGTGAGACAGTTCGAAGAAGTCGTTGCTGGTCATGGCAAGGAGGAGTGGAGATGAGCCTGATGTTTCGCACCCACGACGACCTGGCGCTGCAAGGGCGCGCCTGGCCGTGTCGCGATGCCCGGGGCACGATTGTCATCGTGCATGGGCTCGGTGAACACATCGGCCGCTACGCGCATGTGGCGGCGAGCTTGAATGCGCATCGCTGGAGCGTCGTCGGCTACGACCAGCGCGGCCATGGCGCCAGCGAGGGCGCACGAGGCCGGCTCGGGGCCGTCGACGATCTGCTCGTCGACCTTGCCGGAGTTGTCGATGCGGTCCGCGCCGATCCGGAGTTCGTTGCGCCGCTGGTGCTCCTCGGGCACAGCCTCGGCGGGCTTGTCGCAGCGCGTTTCGTCGCCGGTGCGCTGGAGCCGGCAGCGGCATGGTCGCGGCCGGTCGATGCGCTTGTTCTTTCGTCGCCGGCGCTCGACATCGGCATGAACGCGGTGCAGAAGGCGATGCTCGCCGTGCTCGGCCCGATCGCGCCGAACATCGGCGTCGGCAACGGCCTCGACGCGCGCGCCATCTCGCGCGACGCCGCGGTGGTGGCCGCCTACGAGGCCGACCCGCTCGTGCACGATCGCATCTCGCCGCGGCTGACGCGCTTCATCGTCGATGCCGGCGTGCTCGTGCGCTCGCTCTCGCCGCGCTGGACCGTGCCGACGCTGCTTCTCTATGCGGGCGCCGACCGGCTTGTCGTTGCCGCCGGCAGCGCGGCCTTCGCGGCGGCGGCGCCGCAGGGCGTCGTCACGGCTCGCGAGTTCGCACCGCTCTTCCACGAGATCTTCAACGAACCCGAGCAGGCCGAGGTGTTGTCCGTCCTTGCGGCGTGGCTCGATACACTGTCTCTTTCGCCTTCGAGGAGCCCGCGATGAACGCACGCGACCCCCTGCTTCCGGTTCAGAAAGACGAGGCCGAACAGCTCGGCAAATACGCCGAGCGCGTCTGGGACGACGAGATCGTTCCCGCGCTCACGAACTACATCGCCGTGCCGGCCAAGAGCCCGATGTTCGACGCCGAGTGGCAGCAGCACGGCTTCATCGACCATGTCGTTCGCGACGCGGCGGCGTGGGTCGAGAAGCAGAACGTCGCCGGACTGAAGCTCGAAGTGATTCGCCTCGAAGGCCGCACGCCGGTCATCTTCTTCGAGGTGCCGGCGACGCGAGCCGGCGGCAACGACGCCGGCGCGGAAACGATCTGCCTCTACGGTCACCTGGACAAGCAGCCCGAGTTCAACGGCTGGAAGAACGGCTTCGGACCGTGGACGCCGCGCTACGAAGGCGGCCTGCTCTACGGCCGCGGTGGCGCCGACGACGGCTATGCGATCTACGCTGCCATCACCGCGATCCAGGCGCTCGACAAGCAGGGCATCGCGCGGCCGCGCTGCGTCGGCCTCATCGAGACCTGCGAAGAAAGCGGCTCGCCCGACCTGCCGTACTACGTCGATGCGCTGAAGGATCGGCTCGGCCAGGTCGCGCTCGTCGTCTGCCTCGACAGCGGCGCCGGCAACTACGACCAACTCTGGCTCACCACGAGCTTGCGCGGCAACGTCACCGGCACGCTCAAGGTCGAGATCCTCACCGAAGGCGTGCACTCGGGCGACGCGAGCGGGCTCGTGCCGTCGAGCTTTCGCATCCTGCGCCAGGTGCTCGACCGGCTCGAGGATTCGAAGACCGGGCGGCTCCTTCCGCAAAGCCTGCACTGCGAGATTCCGGCCGACCGCGTCGAGCAGGCCAAGGCGACGGCGGCGATCCTCGGCGACGAGGTCTGGAAGCGCTTCCCCTGGGCCTGCGGCGCCGACGGCGGGCCGACGATTCCGACCACGACCGACCCGGTCGAGGCGCTGATCAATCGCACTTGGAAACCCACGCTGTCGGTCACGGGTGTCGACGGCATGCCGGCGCTGAAAGACGCGGGCAACGTGCTGCGTCCCTACACCGCGTTCAAGCTGAGCCTGCGCACGCCGCCGCTCGTCGATGGCGGCGAGGCCGCGGCGGCGCTGAAGAAGCTGCTCGAGGACAACGCGCCCTACAACGCCAAGGTCACCTTCAGCGCGGACGGTGGCGGCGGGGCCAAAGGCGCGACCGGATGGAACGCGCCGAACCTCGCCCCGTGGCTCGAATGTGCGTTGAATGCGGCCTCGCAAGCCCACTTCGGTGCGCCCTGCGGCTACATCGGCCAGGGCGGCACGATCCCGCTCATGAGCATGCTGCAGCAGAGCTTTCCGAAGTCGCAGATGATGGTCTGCGGCGTGCTCGGGCCGAAGAGCAACGCGCACGGTCCGAACGAATTCCTGCACGTGCCTTACGGCAAGAAGCTCACGGCCGCGGTAGCACAGGTGATGGCGGCCTGCCCATGACCTGCAGCGCGATCGCCTCGGCGACCTCGATGCCGTCGACCGCCGCCGACATGATGCCGCCGGCGTAGCCTGCCCCTTCGCCGGCGGGGTAAAGACCGGCGACGTTGACGCTTTGAAAGTCCTTGCCGCGCGGCATGCGCAAGGGCGACGAGGTACGCGTCTCGACCCCGGTAAGGACGGCGTCTGCCATCGCGAAGCCGTCGATCTGCTTCGCGAACGCGGGCAGCGCTTCGCGGATCGCGTCGATGGCGTAGCGAGGCAGGCTCTCGTGGCCAGGGGTCGCCAGGTCGGTCGGCCGTACGGCGGGTGTGTACGACGGCAGCACATTTTCGAACGCCGTCGAAGCACGCCCTGCAAGGAAGTCGCCGACGCGCTGCCCCGGCGCCGCGTAGCTCTCGCCGCCGCGCAGGAAGGCGCGCGATTCCCAGAAGCGTTGAAAGGCGATGCCGTCGAGCGGGCCGACCTCGCCGCTCGATCCTTCGCCACGGTAGTCCTCCGGCGTGATGCCGACGACGATGCCGGCATTGGCGTTGCGCTCGTTGCGCGAGTACTGGCTCATGCCGTTGGTGACGACGCGGCCGACCTCGGAGGTCGCGGCAACGACGGTGCCGCCGGGGCACATGCAGAAGCTGTACACCGAGCGGCCGTTCTTCGCGTGATGCACGAGCTTGTAGTCGGCGGCGCCGAGGCGGGGGTCGCCGGCGTACTTCGCGCCGAAGCGGGCGCGGTCGATCACGCCTTGCGGATGCTCGATGCGAAAGCCGATCGAGAACGGCTTGGCCTGCATCGCCACGCCGCGCTCGTGCAGCATGGCGAAGGTGTCGCGCGCGCTGTGCCCCAGGGCGAGGACGACGTGCTCGGCGGCGATCTCTTCCACGGCGCCGCCGCGCGCGACGGTCAGGCCCCGAATCCGGCCCGCCTCGATCAGCACATCGACGACGCGCGCGCCGAAGCGCACTTCGCCGCCGAGCCGCTCGATCTCGCCGCGCATCTTCTCGACGACGCCGACGAGCCGGAACGTGCCGATATGCGGCTTGGCGACGAACGCGATCTCTTCGGGCGCACCTGCGGCGATGAATTCGGCGATGACCTTGCGCGTGAGGTGGCGCGGATCGCTGATCTGGCTCCACAGCTTGCCGTCTGAAAAGGTGCCGGCGCCGCCCTCGCCGAATTGCACGTTCGACTCCGGATCGAGCACGCCGCGTCGCCACAAGCCCCAGGTGTCCTGCGTGCGTTCGCGCACGGCGCGGCCGCGCTCGAGAACGAGCGGGCGCAAGCCCATCTGCGCGAGCAGCAACGCAGCGAACAGGCCGCATGGCCCGAAGCCGACGACGACGGGCCGCGCCTTCGCGCTCGCCACGAAGTCGGCGGGCGCATGGGCGACAAAGCGATAGCGCAGGTCGGGCGCCGGCCGCACATGCGGGTCGCCGCTGTGGCGCGCGAGCAGCGACGCTTCGTCGCTGACGTCGCAATCGATGGTGTGGACGAAGACGATGGCAGCGCGCTTGCGCGCGTCGTAGCCGCGCTTGAAGACCGACATCGATCGCAGGTCAGAGGCGGCGATGCCGAGTCGCGCCAGCACGGCGGCGCGCAGGGCCGGCTCGTCGTGGTCGATCGGCAGTCGGATCTCGGTCAGGCGAATCATGCTGCCTTGCGCCGCCGCAGCGCCGTCGTCAATGGAAGGCGTCGATGCGCTCGGCGCCCATCAGCGGCTCGAGCAGGCGCGCAAGCGGGCGCAGTACCGAATAGCGCGTCGCGACCTTGTGCGCGTAGGCGAAGAAGCGCGGCAGGTCGGCACTGTAGGCCGGTTTGCCGTCGCGGTGCTTGAGTCGAGAGAAGATGCCGAGCACCTTGAGGTGACGCTGCAAGCCGATCCATTCGAGGCCGCGCCAGAACTCGCCGAAGTCGGCGTCGACCGGCAGGCGGGCTTTTCGCGCTGCCTCCCAGTAGCGCACCGCCCAGTCGAGCTCTTGCGCTTCGTCCCAGGAGATGAAGGCGTCGCGCAACAGCGACGCCACGTCATAGGCGATCGGGCCGTGCACCGCGTCCTGGAAGTCGAGGATGCCGGGGTTGGGCGCGGCGACCATCAGGTTTCTCGGCATCCAGTCGCGATGCACGGCGACCGTGGGCTGAGAGAGTGCGCTGGCGACGAGTTGGTCGCATGCGGCCTGCCAAATGGCGAGCTCGGGCGCCGTCCAGACCGCCTGGCATTCGCGCGCCACGCACCACTCGGGAAAGAGCGCCAGTTCGCGGCGCAGCAGGGCGTCGTCGTAAGGCGGGAGCGCGTCCGCAGGCAGCTTGCGCTGCCAAGTGACGAGCGCAGCGATCGCGTCGCGCATCAAGGCATCGGCGCGGCCGCCGTCGCCTCGCGCCTGCGCTTGCTGCAACGCGGCGAGGTAAAGACCGTCGCCCAGGTCGTCAAGCAGCAGAAAGCCGTTCGCGGCATCGACTTCGAGCACGGCAGGCGCATGCAGGCCGGCCTGCTCGATCAAGCCCGCGACGTGGACGAAGGGCCGCACGTCTTCCTGCGGCGGCGGCGCGTCCATGACGATGACGCTGCCACCGCCTTCGAGATCAGCGCGTAGATAGCGGCGAAAGCTCGCGTCGCTGGAGGCCGGGCGCAACGATGAGGCGACGAGCGCGCGCCGTGCTGCGATCGGTGCGAGCCACGCGGCGAATGCGGCCTCGCGGGCCGGGTCGGTCCAGGCGATGGGTGCGTGCAAGGAAGGTGAACTCACGGGCGGCGGGCGGGCGTTCGAGGTGCGAACGCGCGAGCCTCGTGGATAATCGATTCTACAAATCGATGCGCGATCGCCTCTGCCAGGCCTTCCGGCTACGCATCCTCCCCATCGCAGTGCTGGCGGCCTCGGCGGATGGCGCAGCCGCACAGGCCACTCCTTCTCCCCCGGTGTCCTCGCCCGCGCCCGCAGCGGGCGCGGCCTCGGGCATCGAGTTGCGCGCGGCGCCGTCGTTGCAGGCGCCGCCGCATGGCGAGGCCGGACGACAGCTTCCCATCATCCTGCGTGCACGCGAGTTGCACGGCCGCCCCGACGTCGATGCCGAGGCGGTGGGCGACGTCGAGTTCCGGCGTGGCTCGGTCGTGATCCGCGCCGACCGCTTGAGCTACGAGCAGGCCGAAGACCTGGCCCGCGCCACCGGCAACGTCGTCGTCAGTCGCGACGGCAACGTGTTCTCGGGGCCCGAACTGCAATTGCGAATCGAGCGCTTTGAAGGTTTTTTCCAGAGCCCGACCTATCGCTTTGCCCGCACTGGCGCCGGCGGCAAAGCATCGCGCATCGAGTTCATCGACGACCAGCGCGCCGCGGCCCTGGACGCCACCTATTCGAGCTGCGCGCCCGACGACCCCGACCCGCCCTGGATCCTCAAGGCCAGCAAGATCGAGATCGACAACGAGACCAACGAAGGCATCGCGCATGGCGCGGTCCTGCGCTTCTACGGCGTGCCCATCCTCGCATCGCCCGTTCTGAGCTTTCCCCTCAACGACGAGCGCAAGTCGGGCTTCCTGCCGCCGAGCATCGGCCTCGACAGTCGCAGCGGCTTTCAGGCGGCGATTCCCTACTACTGGAACATCGCGCCCAATCGCGACGCGACGTTCACGGCGTCGGACAGCCTGCGTCGCGGCCCCGGCCTCGACACCGAGTTCCGCTATCTCGAGCCGCGCTACGCGGGCGAGGCAGACTTCAAGCTCCTGCCGCACGACGCTTCGGCCGGC
The DNA here is from genome assembly GCA_038231215.1 of Burkholderiales bacterium. GTDB lineage: Bacteria > Pseudomonadota > Gammaproteobacteria > Burkholderiales > Burkholderiaceae_C > Schlegelella_A. The sequence goes on from JBBRLS010000008.1 coordinate 52,926, forward strand.
CGCTCGCGCTATGCACTGCGCATCGACCACGAGGGCTTTTTGCCTTACGACGTGTTTGCGCAAGCCAAGGTGTTGCGCGCCTCCGACAACGAGTACTGGAAAGACTTTCCCGGCGAGCTGAGAACGCCGACTCCGCGCCTGCTGCAGACCGACCTGCGCCTCAACCGGCCGTTCGGCGACTGGTCGGCTTACGCGCGCATCCAGCGATGGCAGGTGCTGCAGACCGCCGATGCGACGACGCGCATCGACGCGCCACCCTACGAGCGCTTGCCGCAGATCGGCGCGCGCTACGCGGCGCCCTGGCGCGGCGGCTTCGACGTCAGCTTCGAGGGTGAGTTCAATCGCTTCTCGAATCCCGACGACACCTATCTCGCTTCGCGCCAGACCGGCGTGCGCCTGCATGCGCTCGGCGGCGTCAGCCGGCCGTTTTATTCGCCGGGCTGGACGCTGGTGCCCAAGCTGTCGTTCAACGCCGCGTCGTACGCCGTCGACCAGCCGCTCAGCGATGGGCGACGCAGCGCCTCGCGCGTCATCCCGACGCTGAGCATCGACAGCGCATGGACGCTCGAGCGCGAGACCAGCCTGTTCGGCCGCACCGTGCGGCAGACGCTCGAGCCGCGCCTTTTCTACGTCAACACACCGTACCGTCGCCAGGACAATCTGCCGAACTTCGACGCCGCGGCCAAGGACTTCAACTTCGACTCGATCTTCACCGAGAACGCGTTCTCGGGCATCGATCGCGTCTCCGACGCACACCAGCTGACGGCCGGCGTGACCTCGCGCGTGCTCGACCCCGAGACCGGCGCGGAGGCGCTCAGGCTGGGCATCATGCAGCGCTACCTGTTTCGCGATCAGCGCGTCACGCCCGACGGGCCGCCTTTGACGACGCGCTTGTCGGACCTGCTCGTACTCGGCTCGACCTCGCTGCTGAAGGACTGGAACTTCGACGCCCAGGTCCAGTACAACACCGACAGCCGCCGCATCGAGCGCTCGCTTGCGGGCTTTCGCTATTCGCCCGGGCCGTTTCGCACCGTCAACCTGAACTACCGGCTTTCCCGCGGTTTGTCGGAGCAGGTGGAACTCGGCTGGCAGTGGCCGGTCTATGGCAGGCCTCGGGCGGGCGACGGCAGCGGTGCCTCGGGGGGTAGCGCGGGCTGCAGCGGCACGCTCTACAGCGTGGGCCGGGTCAACTACAGCACGCGCGACAGCCGGCTCATCGATTCCATCCTCGGCCTCGAGTACGACGCCGGCTGCTGGATCGGGCGGCTGGTCGTCGAACGACTCTCGACGGGGCGAAGCGAAGCGACGACGCGGCTCCTGGTGCAGCTCGAGCTGGTAGGACTGTCGCGCCTCGGCTCTAATCCGCTGCACGTCTTGAAGGACAATATTCCTGGTTATCAATTGCTGCGCGATGAGCGCACCACGAACTCACCGTTCACGCCGTATGACTGATCCGCACTTCGCCTGGCGCCGCACCGGGGCCACTCTGATGACCCTGGCGCTGAGCCTGGCCGCCGCCCACGCTGTGGCGCAGACCGGCGACTACATCGTCGCCGTCGTGAACCAGGAGCTCGTCACCGCCGCCGAGCTGCAGCAGCGGCTGGTCCGCGTGCGCGAAGAGGCCGGGCGCAACCGCACGCCGCTGCCGCCGCCCGGCGCGTTGCGCCAGCAGGCGCTCGACCAGCTGATCGACGAGCGTGTCCTGATCACCAACGCACGCGATAGCGGCGCCCGGATAGACGAGTCGGAGATCGATCGTGCCGTCGCCAACGTCGCGATCCAGAACCAGCTGACGATGCCGCAATTGCGCGAGCGGCTGAAGAAGGAAGGCGTCGACTACGCGAAGTTTCGCGAGAACGTGAAGGACCAGATGATGGTCGAGCGGGTGCGCGAGCGAGAAGTTGCGAGCCGCATCAAGGTCAGCGATGCCGATATCGATGCGCTCATCGAGCAGCGCCGCAACGGCGCCAGCTCGGTACAGCTCAACGTCGCGCAGATCCTCGTCACCGTGCCGGAGGGAGCGAGCCTGACGGCCGTCGCCGAGCGCCGCGAGCGCGCGCTGGCGGCGCTCAAGCGGGTTCGGGGCGGCGAGGACTTCGGTGTCGTCGCGCGCGAGATGTCGGAAGACGGCAACAAGGCGCAGGGAGGCGAGATCGGCATGCGGCCGGCCGATCGGCTGCCCGACCTGTTCGTGAAGGCGGCCCAGTCGCTCAAGTCCGGCGAGGTCTCGTCCGAACTACTGCGAAGCGGCGCCGGCTTTCACGTCCTCAAGGTGATCGAGCGCAAGGACAACGCCGCCTTCAGCGTCCAGCAGGTGCGCCCGCGCCACATTCTTCTGCGGCCATCGGCGGAGCTTTCTCCCGAAGCGGCGGCGCGCCGGTTGGCGCAATTCAGGCGCGAGATCCTTGCCCGCAGCAAGACCTTCGAGCAACTGGCGAAAGACAACTCCGAGGACGGCAGTTCGGCGCAAGGCGGCGATCTCGGCTGGTCGTCGCCGGGGCAGTTCGTTCCCGAGTTCGAGGAAGCGATCGCTGCACTCGAACTCGGCGGCCTCTCCGAGCCGGTGGCGACGCGATTCGGCATCCACCTCGTCCAGGTCGTCGACCGGCGCACGGTGACGCTCGACCGCAAGCAGCAGCGCGAGCAGGCGAGAAACATCCTGCGCGAGCAGAAGTTCGAGGACGCTTACGTCGAATGGCTGCGCGACCTGCGCGGCCGCGCCTACATCGAGCTGCGCGACCCGCCGCAATAGCGCTGGCCGGCACGAACCTGCGCGTGTCGCATCGTCCGAAAAAGCGTTTCGGCCAGCATTTCCTGACTGACCGCGGGGTCATCGATTCGATCGTGCGCGCGATCGTGCCGCAGGCCGGCGAGGCGATCGTCGAGATCGGGCCGGGACTGGGCGCGATCACCCGCCCGCTGCTCGAGCGCTGCGGTGCGCTCACCGTTGTCGAGCTCGATCGCGACCTCGCGGCGCGCCTGCGCCGCACGCCGGGGCTCGAAGTCGTCGAGGCCGACGTGCTGCGCGTCGATTTCGTCGCCCTCGCTGCCGCCCGAGGCGCGGCGACGCGGCTGCGCATCGTCGGCAACCTGCCCTACAACATCTCGACGCCGATCCTCTTTCACCTGCTCGAGGCGGTGGATCGCATCGCCGACCAGCATGTCATGCTGCAGAAGGAGGTCGTCGACCGGATGGCGGCGGCGCCGGGTCGCAAGGACTACGGGCGCCTCAGCGTCATGCTGCAGTGGCGCTACGACATCGAGCACGTGCTCGATGTGCCGCCCGAAGCCTTCGATCCGCCGCCACGGGTCGATTCGGCGGTGGCGCGCATGACGCCGAAGCCGGCGGCTCCGGGCGTCGACCCAAAGCTGCTCGGCGAGATCGTCACGATCGCTTTCTCGCAGCGACGCAAGCTCCTGCGACACACGCTGGGCCGCTGGCTCGACGAGCGCAACGCCGCTGGAACCTTCGACACGCAGCGGCGCGCCGAAGAGGTGCCGGTCGACGAATACCTGCGCCTGGCCGCGGCTATGCCGCGCTAAGCCACATCGCCGTGTCGAAGGCACTGCTCATCAGCGGCATGTTGCCGCCGAAGGTGCTGTTCGCCGCAGTCTTCGACGCCGCCTTGACAGGCTTGTCGATGCTCTTTTCGTTGACGCCGGGGGCCACATCCGTCGCCCGCTCCCATGACCCTGATTCCTGGGAGCGGGCTACTGAAAAGAATAGAAGCACCTGAACGGTACTTTGCGCTCCGCCCAGTAGTCGGCGGCGTCGCGGAACACGTCGAGCAACTGCTCGCGCGCCTCGCGGTCGAAGCGCGGGTTGTCGGGCAACTGCTCCAGCACGACGACGAATCCTGGCTGCGAGCCGGCTTTCTGCACGAGGTCGGTCATGCAGTCGTAGAGCGCATCGAGGTTCTTGCCGAAGTGCGTCGGGAACAGGAACGCTTCGGCGATGCCTTCGAGAACTTCCTGCTTGGACTGCGCCGCCGTCAGATTGGCATACAGAAAATGCTGCTCGGCGTGATTCGCCGCATGCATGAGATCGTCGACGCGATAGGCTCGAATCGACTGCACGATGTTTGGACGGACTGTCTGCAAGAGCATGTCGCGTTCCTCCTGTTCAATAAAATTCGCTAAGGCGCTCATGGCGTGATCCGTTTGAAACTGGCGTAGTGGTCGGCGGTGTAAAAGCAGGCGGCTGGCGCCACCGGAATGCGCCCGCCGCAGACGATCCGGCGCGCGCCGCGGTCGCGCGCCCCGGGCGTCGCCACCGTGTACTCGCGGTAGAAGCCGCGCGGTTCGGCCGGCAAGGCACGCTCCCGGTTGCCGAATACCGAGCCGTCCTTGGGCGACACGAACGGGCCGCCAACATGGATGGCGCGATGCACGACTTGCGCTTCGCTGGGTAGCTGTGCCAGGCGCACCGATCCCGAAAACGGTGCCGATTCCCGCGCTTGTAAGGTGCCGACTGCGAGCAGCCCTGCGACGCCGATTCCCACTCCCCACCGGAGTAGTGGCCGCCAAGGCTGCAGCCGACCCATCAAAACCACGGGAAATCCCTGAACTGTGAATCCGTAGATGTTACCGAAGCGGGGCGAAAACCTCAAGTTGCTGCCACAAATTAGGGCACGGGAAATAGGGATTAAGTTGGCGCCTACACCTCTTGCGCGTCAGCAAATACAACTGGAGGCAGGGCTTGTCGTCGATCCGACACGAAAGCCCTTTGGAGTAGCTGGCCCGATGTTCTTCTAACGGGCCGCGTTGGCGTCTGCGACAGCCAGCGCCGTCATGTTGATGATCCTGCGCACTGTCGCCGCTGGCGTCAGGATGTGCACCGGTTGCGCGGCACCGAGAAGGACTGGCCCGATCGCGATGCCGCCGCCGGCGGCGGTCTTGAGCAGGTTGTAGGCGATGTTGGCGGCGTCGATGTTGGGCAGGACGAGCAGGTTGGCCTCGCCCGTCAGCGGGCTGTCGGGCATGAGGTCGTTTCGGTAGTGGGCGTCGAGCGCGGCGTCGCCGTGCATCTCGCCGTCGACTTCCAGCCATGCTGCCTGCGACTGGAGAAGGGCCAGCGCGGCGCGCATCTTCAGCGCCGAGGGCTGGTTGCTGGTGCCGTAGTTGCTGTGCGAGAGCAGCGCCGCCTTCGGCTTGATGCCGAAGCGCAGCATCTCCTCAGCCGCCATCAAGGTGATTTCGGCGAGCTGCTCGGCCGTCGGGTCGTAGTTGACATGGGTGTCGACGAGCATGACCTGGCGGCCGGGCAGGATCAGCCCGTTCATGCAGGCGTAGGTCTTCGCTCCCTCGCGCAGGCCGATCACCTGGTCGATGTAGTGCAGGTGCATGGCGGTGCCGCCCCAGGTGCCGCACAGCATGCCGTCGACCTCGCCGGTCTTGAGCAGCATCGAGCCGATCAGCGTCAATCGCCGACGCATCTCGATCTTGGCCAGTTGCGCCGTCACACCTTTTCGCGCCGTGAGACGGTGGTAGGTCTGCCAGTAGTCGCGATAGCGGTGGTCGTCTTCGGTGTTGACGAGGTCGTAGTCGCGCCCGGCGACCAGGCGCAGGCCGAACTTGGCGACGCGTTGCTCGATCACCGCCGGACGGCCGATGAGCGTCGGCCGCGCCAGGTTCTCGTCGACGACGACCTGCACCGCGCGGAGGACACGTTCTTCCTCGCCTTCGGCAAAGGCGATGCGCTTGTGGCTGGCCGTCTTGGCCAGGCTGAAGATCGGCCGCATCGTCGTGCCCGAGGCGTAGACGAAGGTCTGCAGCTTGGCGCGATAGGCCTCCATGTCGACGATCGGCCGCGCCGCCACGCCGGAGTCGGCCGCGGCCTGCGCCACCGCCGGGGCGATGCGCATCATCAGGCGCGGGTCGAAGGGCTTGGGGATCAGGTACTCGCGGCCGAAGCTCTGCGTCACCCCGGCGTATGCCGCGGTCACCACTTCGCTCTGTTCGGCTTGCGCCAGGCCGGCAATGGCGTGCACCGCGGCGATCTCCATCTCGACCGTGATCGTCGTCGCGCCCGAGTCGAGCGCGCCGCGGAAGATGTACGGGAAGCACAGGACGTTATTGACCTGGTTCGGGTAGTCGCTGCGGCCAGTGGCGACGATCGCATCGTTGCGGACCGAGTGCACTTCCTCGGGCAGGATTTCCGGCGTCGGGTTGGCGAGCGCAAAGATGATCGGATTGGGCCGCATGGTCGCCACCATCTCGGGCTTGAGCACCCCGGCGGCCGAGAGGCCCAGGAAGATGTCGGCGCCTTTCATCACCTCGGCGAGCTTGCGGTGCCCGGTCTTCTGCGCGTAGATGATCTTGTCTTCGTCCATCAGCTCGACGCGTCCCTCGTAGACGACGCCGGCCAGGTCGGTGACCCAGATGTTCTGGCGCGGCACGCCGAGCTTGACGAGCAGGCCCAGGCAGGCGAGCGCCGCCGCGCCGGCGCCCGAGGTGACGAGCTTGACCTCGTCGATCTTCTTGCCGCTGACCTTGAGCGCGTTGAGCACGCCGGCGCCGACGACGATCGCCGTGCCGTGCTGGTCGTCGTGAAAGACCGGGATCTTCATGCGCGAGCGCAGCGCCCGCTCGACGTAGAAGCAGTCCGGCGCCTTGATGTCCTCGAGGTTGATGCCACCGAAGGTCGGCTCGAGCGCGGCGATCAGTTCGATCAGCTTGTCCAGGTCTTTCTGATTCACCTCGATGTCGAAGACGTCGATGCCGGCGAACTTCTTGAAGAGGACGCCCTTGCCTTCCATCACCGGCTTGGCCGCCAGTGGGCCGATGTCGCCCAGGCCGAGCACGGCCGTGCCGTTGGTGATGACGGCGACGAGGTTGCCGCGCGAGGTGTAGCGAAACGCATTGGCCGGGTCGGCGACGATCTCTTCGCAGGCCGCAGCGACGCCGGGAGAGTAGGCGAGGGCGAGGTCGTGCTGGTTGACGAGCTGCTTGGTCGCGGCGATCGCCACCTTGCCGGGCGTCGGAAACTCGTGATAGTCGAGCGCCGCGCGGCGCAGTTCGGCGGCTCGTTGTTCGGAGATGGGCATGGTTCGCTTGGCGGGTCTTCCGCCCGGGGTCGCGGCTCGGCCGCAGCCGGCCATCATTGCAGAGTGCAAGCTGCGTCGACCCCTATATTTCCCGAGGCGTGGCTCGGCTGATCGCGCCTCGGTGCCGCCGGGCGACCCGGCGCCTCTCGGTGCGGCGCCTATGATCGTCCGCACGACCATGGCGCAGCTCGGCGAGTTCGAAATCATTGCCCGTTACTTCACGCCGCCGGTGCGGCGTGCCGCCCTCGGCGTGGGCGACGATTGCGCGTTGCTCACCGTCGCTCCAGGCATGACCTTGGCGGTCTCGAGCGACATGCTGGTCGAGGGAAGGCACTTCGTCTCGACGGTGGCGCCCGAGCGCCTGGGCCACAAGGCGCTGGCCGTCAACCTGAGCGATCTCGCGGCTTGCGGTGCGCGCCCGATCGCCTTCACGCTGGCGCTCGCCCTGCCGCAGGCCGACGAGGCGTTTATCGCCCCGTTCGCTCGCGGCCTGCTGGCGCTGGCCGACCGGCACGGCTGCGAGCTGGTCGGCGGCGACACGACGCGCGGGCCGCTCACCATCGCCATCACGGTCTTCGGCGAAGTGGCGGCCGGCGCGGCCCTGCTCCGATCAGGGGCGCGGCCGGGCGACGACGTCTACGTCAGCGGCACGCTCGGCGACGCCCGGCTGGCGCTCGAGGTGTTGCGCGGCACGGCCGACGTCCCCGGCGAGGGCTTCGTGCGAATACGCCGCGCCATGGAAGAGCCGGAACCACGCGTCGCGCTCGGCATGGCGCTGGCAGGCATCGCGACCAGCGCCATCGACGTCTCCGACGGGCTCGCCGGCGACTTCGGCCACGTGCTGCGGAGGTCCGGTGTGGCCGGCGTCGTCGACGTCGACGCCTTGCCGTGCAGCGCCGACCTCGCGGCCCAGCCGCTTGCCACTCAGCGCGATTGCCTGCTTGCCGGCGGCGACGACTACGAGCTGGTTTTCACGGCGTCGGCCGAGCGTCGTGAGGCCGTGGCCGAAGCGTCGGCGCGTGCCGCGACGACCGTCACACGAATCGGCCGCATCGAAGCCGGAAGCGGCCTTCGCTTCGTCGACGCGAAGGGGCACGACGTGACCGGCTCGGCCACCTCCTTCGATCACTTCCGCGCGGCGTCGTCGGAGCAATGAGCACCGAGCCCACCCTCAATCCACCGCTGCGCGGCGCCGGTCGCAAGCCGGACTGGCGCTTCCTGCTCGCTCACCCGGCGCACGTCATCGCCCTCGGCTTCGGCAGTGGTCTCTCGCCCGTCGCGCCCGGCACGTCCGGCACCTTGTGGGCCTGGTTCGCGTGGGTCGCCTTGCAGCCGGCGATGAGCGATTCCATGCGCGCGCTGCTCCTCGTCGCCTCGACGCTGGTCGGCTGGTGGGCCTGTACCGTCACTGCCCGCCACCTTGCGCAGGCCGATCCGTCTTCCGTCGTCTGGGACGAGATCGTCGCCTTCTGGCTCGTTCTCTGGCTCGTCACGCCGGCCGGCTTCTGGGCGCAGGCGATTGCCTTCGGCCTGTTCCGCTTCTTCGACGCCGCCAAGCCCGGCCCGGTCGCCTGGGCCGATCAGCTATTCAAGCATCGGCGCGGCCAGCCGATCGGCTGGGCACAAGGCTTCGGCATCCTGCTCGATGACTTCGTCGCCGCGCTTTGCACGCTGCTCGTGTTCGCCTTATGGAAGTTCATCTGAACGACGACGCGGCAACGGCATCGCTCGTCGCGCGCCTTGCTGACTCGTTGCGCGCGCGCGGCGCTTTCATGGCGACGGCGGAGTCGTGCACGGGCGGACTGATCGCCGCCGCCTGCACCTCGCTCGCCGGCTCGAGCGAATGGTTCGAGCGCGGCTTCGTCACGTATTCGAACCAGGCCAAGGCCGAGATGCTCGGCGTTCCTGATGCGCTGATCGAAGCGCATGGCGCAGTCAGCGCCGAGGTCGCGCGGGCGATGGCCGAAGGCGCACTGGTGCATTCGCGTGCTTCCTTTGCCGTCTCGGTCACGGGAATCGCCGGGCCCGCAGGCGGCTCGATCGACAAGCCCGTCGGCACCGTGTGGATCGCCGTGGCGCAGGCCGGTCGAGCGACGGCCACCTTGCTGCAGGCCAGCGGCGATCGTGCGGCGATCCGCGGCGCGTCGGTCGTTCGGGCGCTCGAGTTGCTCGTCGCGCTCTGCGAAGCCGGGTGACCGGATCACAGACTCAGGCCGTCAGCGCGATTCGCCTTGCAGGGCCACGGCCGGTCCGCGACGTTTCTTCGGCCAGCATCAGCACCAGCCGCTTCAGTCCTTGCCAGGGGTCGCTCGGCCAGTCGGGGTGCTCCAGCCCCTTGACCAACCCGTCGCAGACGTGCGCGGCTTCGAGCAGATGCGACAGCGTCGATTCGCTCAGCAAGGCGAGCGCGCGCTCGAAGACACGCTCCTTGGCGCCCCAGACGCGCGCTTCGCGCAGCGCCAGCGGCATCGGCTTGCCGGCGGCCAGCGCGTCCTTCACGCGCTTCAGGCCGCGAATGTCCTCGGCCAGCGTCCAGTGCACGAACACGGCGGCTTCGCCTTCGGCCTGCAATCCCTCGAGCATGCGCAGTGCGCGTGCCGCCTGGCCAGCGAGCACGGCCTCGCCGAGCTTGAAGACGTCGTAGCGGGCGACATTCAGCACGGCGGCTTCGATCTGCTCGAAGCTCAAGTCGCCGGGCGGATAGAGCAGGCCGAGCTTCTGGATCTCCTGGTGCGCCGCGAGAAGGTTGCCCTCGACGCGATCGGCGAAGAAGGCGAGTGCGCGCTGGCCGTCGGCGCCGGCGACGACGTTCTGCCCTTGGGTCGCCATGCGTTGGGCGATCCAGGCCGGCAGGGCGCCGCGATCGACGGGGTACACGCGCACGGAGATGCCGGCGCCGTCGAGCGCCGTGAACCACGCGCTCTTCGACTGCATGCCGTCGAGCTTGGGCAGTTGCACGAGTGTGATGACGTCGCGGCCGGCGCCGGCGATCGCCGCGTCGCAGTAGCGCTGCAATGCGTCCGATCCGTCCTTGCCGGGCTTGCCGGAAGGGATGCGGATCTCGACGAGCTGCCGGTCGGCGAACAGGCTGAGCGCCTGCGCCGCGCCGAGCAGGCTGCTCCAGTCGAAATGGTTGCCGGCGACGGTGTGCACCTGGCGCTCGCTGCAGCCGGCCTCGCGTGCCGCGGCGCGGATCGCGTCGCAGGCTTCCTGGGCGAGCAAGGCTTCCTCGCCCCACACCGTGTAGACCGGGGCGAGGCCGCGCTTCAGGTGCGAGGCGAGCGCGTCGGCCTTGATCTGCATGGTGGCTAGAGAACCTGAACCGACGCGAGCCGGCGCAGCACCTGCGAGACGATGTCGCTCTGCATGGCGCGATAGAGGAAGGCTTCTTCCTGTTCCTTGGCCAGCGCCGCACTCTCGGTGTACGTGAGGTCGCGCTTCAAGAGAATCTCGCTCGGCGGAATCAGCTCCTTGCCAGTTGCCGTGCGCAGCGAAAAACGAAAGCGCGAGCGCAGTTCGAACTCGCGCACCTGGTTGGCGGCGGTCACGGCGACGACGCTCTTCTGTCGCTCGTCGGTGAGCGCCTGCAGCACGACCTCGGCGTCCTTCGCAGCCTCGACGACCTGCGTCGTCGTGCTCGCGTCGATGTTGCGCTTCAGCTCTTCGGCGAGCGGCGAGCGGGCCGGAAATCCAGCCAGCTGGATGGTCTTGAAACGAAGCGCCGGCGGGCGCTTCAGCTCGAAGCCGCAGGCGGCGAGGGCAGTGGTGGCGAAGGCCAGGACGAGCGTGCGGCGCGCCGCCATCAGACGACGATGTTGACGAGCCGGCCCGGCACGACGATGACGCGCTTGACCTGCGCGCCCTCGGAGAAGCGCGCGAACTCCGGCGAGTCCAGCGCGGCTGCCTCGATGCCCGCCTTGCTCATCGCAGCCGGCACCTTGATGCTGCCGCGCAGCCGGCCGTTGATCTGCAGCATGAGCTCGATCTCGGCCTGCATCAGCGCCCGTTCGTCGACCTGTGGCCAGGGCGCGTCGAGCAGCGCGCCGAACTCGGCTTCGTAGCCCAGTTCGCCCCAGAGCGCCCATGTCGTGTGCGGACAGGCCGGATAGAGCGTGCGCAGCAGGATGCCGAAGCCTTCGCGCAGGTCCGCCGCATCGCCTTCGGCGTTCGCTTCGAGCGCGTTGAGCAGCTTCATGGCGCCGGAGACGACGGTGTTGTATTGCATCCGCTCGTAGTCGTAGCTGATCTGCTTGAGCACGGTGTGGATCTCGTGGCGCAGCGGCAAGCTGCCGCCCGCCTTGCGACCCGCCGCGGCGGCGATCACTTCGACGTGCTTCGCGCCGAATTTCCAGAGCCGCTTGAGGAAGCGGTTCGCGCCCTCGACGCCGGCGTTGTTCCAGTCGAGCGTCTGCTCGGGCGGCGAAGCGAACATGACGAACAGGCGCGCCGTGTCGGCGCCGTAGCGCTCGATCAGCCCGTGCGGATCGACGCCGTTGTTCTTCGACTTGGACATCGTCGTCCAGCCCTCGAACTCGACCGGCAGGCCGTCGGTGGTGGCGACTGCCGAGACGACCGACGCATGCTCGTCGCGAACGATCTCGAGGTCCTTGGCCCAGAAGTAGTGCTTGCCGCCCTGCTTGCCGGTGCGCACGAACGCTTCGTTGAGGACCATGCCCTGGGTCAGCAGGCGCGTGAAGGGCTCGTCGATCTCGACCAGCTTCAGGTCGCGCATGACCTTGGTCCAGAAGCGCGCGTAGAGCAGGTGCAGGATGGCGTGCTCGATGCCGCCGATGTACTGGTCCATCGGCATCCAGTACTTGCAGCCGGGTCCGACCATGGCGCCTTCGAGCGTCGGGTCGCAATAGCGCATGAAATACCAGGAGCTGTCGACGAAGGTGTCCAAGGTGTCGGTTTCGCGGCGCGCCGGCTTGCCACAGGTCGGGCAGGCGACGTTCAGGAAGGCCGCGCACTTGTCGAGCGGGTTGCCGCTGCCCTCGGGGAGCAGGTCTACGGGCAGGACGACGGGCAGGTCCTTCTCGGGCACCGGCACGACACCGCAGCTCTCGCAATGGATGATGGGGATCGGCGTGCCCCAGTAGCGCTGGCGGCTGACGCCCCAGTCGCGCAGCCGCCATGCGGTCTGCTTGCCGCCCAGGCCACGATGCCCGAGCGCGCGGGCGACTGCGTCGACCGCCGCGTCGTAGCTGAGCCCGCTGTAGACGTCGGAATTGATGGTGACGCTGCAGCTCGTGTCGGCGTACCAGTCCTGCCAGTGGTCGTAGCTGAAGTGCTCGCCGTCGACGTGGATGACCTGCAGCAGGTCGATGCCGTACTGCTTGGCGAAGGCGAAATCGCGCTCGTCGTGCGCCGGTACGCCCATCACGGCGCCGTCGCCGTAGCCCATCAGCACGTAGTTGCCGACCCAGAGCGGGATCGCCTCGTGGCTGAGCGGATGCTCGACGACGAGCCCCGTGTCCATGCCTTTTTTCTGCTGCGTGGCCAGCTCGGCCTCGGTCGTTCCGCCGGTCTTGCAAGCCTCGAGAAAGGCGGCCAGCGCCGGCCGCGACGCGGCCGCGTGCAGGGCGAGCGGATGCTCCGGAGCGACGGCGCAGAAGGTGACGCCCATGATCGTGTCGGCACGCGTCGTGAAGACGTGCAGACGGCCGCCGCCGATCAGCGCGCCGTCGGCGCCGCAAATCGCGTGCGGGAAGGCGAAGCGCACGCCCTCGCTCTTGCCGATCCAGTTTTCCTGCATCGTCTTCACGCGCTCGGGCCAGCCCGGCAGGCTGCCCTTCACGGACTCGAGCAACTCTTCGGCGTACTTCGTGATCTTCAGGTAGTAGCCGGGGATCTCGCGCTTCTCGATGAGCGCGCCGGAGCGCCAACCGTGGCCGTCGATGACCTGCTCGTTGGCGAGCACGGTCTGGTCGACCGGATCCCAGTTGACGACCTGGGTGCGCCGCTCGGCGATGCCCGCCTCGAGCATCTTCAGGAAAAGCCACTGGTTCCACTTGTAGTAGTTCGGGTCGCAGGTCGCGATCTCGCGGCTCCAGTCGATGGCCAGGCCCATAGCCCGCATCTGCCGCTTCATCGCCGCGATGTTGTCGCGCGTCCACTGGGCCGGCGGCACGCCGTTCTTCATCGCCGCGTTCTCGGCCGGCAGGCCGAAGGCATCCCAGCCCATCGGCATGAGCACGTTCATGCCGGTCATGCGCAGATGCCGCGCCATCATGTCGTTGATGGTGTAGTTGCGCACGTGGCCCATGTGCAGCAGGCCGCTCGGGTACGGCAGCATCGAGCAGGCGTAGAACTTGGGTCGCGACGGGTCTTCGCGAACGCGGTAGACGTCGCCGGCGGCCCATGCCGCCTGGGCGCGTTGCTCGACCTCGCGGGGCTCGAAGTCGGGGTTCATGCGAAGTCCAGAGGGCGAGCAGGCATCGTTCGATTATAGAAAGCGATGTTCGCTCGATCGGGGGAAGCCGACCCCCGACGTGGGCTCTAGCCATTGACGGTGCCGGCGTGGAGCATCCGGTCCTTCGCCGCAGGACGGCGCTTGAACCCCCCATCGCCATGACCGATCCTTCGCTTCAGACGCTGCGTCGCCGCCCGTTGATCGTCGCCGCGGCCGGCGCGGCTGCCTTGTCTTTCGTGGCGCGCGCGCGGGCTCGTGGCCCGGCTGCCGACACGGCCGACGTGCTCCAGCCCTTGCTGGCCAGCATCTACACCGGCCAGGTCGATCCGGCGCTCTGTCTCGTCAGCGAGAAGTACGACGGCGTGCGTGCCTTATGGGACGGTCGCGTGCTGCGCCATCGCAGCGGGCGCGAAGTGTCTGCGCCGCGCTCCTTCATCGCTTCATTGCCCGAGGAGCCGGTCGACGGCGAGCTCTGGCTGGGCCGCGGCCGCTTCGAGGCGTTGTCGGCGATCGTTCGCACCACGTCGCCGCGCGAGGCCGACTGGGCGCGCATCCGCTACATGGTGTTCGAGATGCCGGCCGGCGCCGGCAGCTTTGCCGAGCGCGCCGATCGGCTGCGCGAGCTGGTCGCGCGCATCGGCACGACACAACTGGTCGCCGCGCCGCAAACCCGCGTTGCCGATCAGGCCGAATTGCGGAGCCGGCTCGCGTCGGTCGTCGCCGGGGGCGGCGAGGGCCTCATGCTGCATCTCGCGTCGGCACCTGTCGCGAGTGGTCGCAGCGACGTCCTGATGAAGCTCAAGCCGCACCTCGACGCCGAGGCCGTCGTCGTGGCGCTGCACAGCGGTTCGGGCAAATACCAGGGCATGGTCGGCGCGCTCGAGGTCGAGGCGCCCGACGGAAGGCGCTTTCTCGTCGGCAGTGGCCTCAGCGATGCGCAGCGTCGCGATCCACCGCGGCCCGGCCAGACCATCACCTACCGCTATCGCGACCTCACCTCGAACGGCCTGCCCCGCTTCGCGACCTACGTGCGCCGATACGACGCGACGTAACCCGTGTTTCGACGCAGCCGCAGCTATAGTGGTGCACCGACTACCTCACGAGCGCATCGAATGAAGTTCGCTTTCACCGCGTCCGCCGCCGTGTTCGGCACGGCCATCGTCGCCCTTGGCGCTTGCACCAGCGTCGCCGAGACCCCGGCCAGCGAGGCCAAGGCACCGCGCGAATACCGCACGGGCTCCAACATCCCGGCCAAGGATTCGGCGCCGCCGGCAACGCCAGAGGAGCGCGAGCGCACTGCCGAGCAGATCCGGGCGCTTCAGCGCACCGGCTCTTCGGGCAAGCCCGGCAACTGAAGGCGACCGGCGCCGCCGCTGTTCAGGGGCCGCTGGCGGCAGCGGTTGGCTCGGCGACAAAGCCGATCCGCGTCAGCCCCGCTTTCTGCACGATGCCGATCAGTTCGGCGACGCGTCCGTAGGCGACGCCCCGGTCAGCGCGCAATTGCACTTCGGTTTGCGGATTGTGCTTGGCGGCGGCAGCGACGCGCTTGGCGAACGCGGCCTCATCGACCGCCTCGTCGCCAAAAAAATAGCGGCCGTCGCGGTCGAGCGCGACGGCGATGAATTGCGGCGTCTCGCTCGGTTGCGCGGCGTCGGTCTTCGGCAGGTCGAGCTTGAGGCTCGAGGTCATAAGCGGCGCCGTGATCATGAAGATGACGAGCAGCACCAGCATCACGTCGATGAGCGGCGTCATGTTGATGTCGCTCATCGGCTGCGCGCCGGGGGTTCGCTCGAGGCGGCCGAACGCCATCGCGTCATGCCTCCGGGGAACTGTCGACGATCATCTCGCGCAGGTCGTGGGCAAAGCCTTCGAGCTCGGCCTCGCTCGCTGCGACGCGCTTGCCGAACACGTTGTACGCAAGCACGGCCGGGATCGCCACGGCCAGGCCCGCCGCGGTCATGACCAACGACTCGCCGACCGGGCCCGACACCTTTTCGATGGTGATCGCGCCCGCCGCCGAGATGCTGAGCAGCGCGTGGTAAATGCCCCAGACCGTGCCGAACAGGCCGATGAAGGGGGCCGTGCTGCCGATCGATGCGAGCAGCACCTGGCCGAACTGCAACTGCGCCAACACGCCGTGCAGGGCGTCGCGCAGGCGCCGCGTCAATTGGGAATCGGCGTGGCCCTTGGCTTCGAGCGTGCCACCGGGCGGCACGGTCAGCGCCGCGTCGAGCAGAGGCGTCAGCACGGCCTCGCGGTCGAAGGCGGCAAGTTGCTCCCGCCCGGCTTCGACGGAGGGCGCGGCCCAGAACGCCGGCACCGCACGCTGCAGGTCGATCTGCACGCGCCGCAGCAGCCAGCCCTTCCAGAAGATGACGACCCAGGCGCTTACCGACATTGCCAGCAGCAGGATCGCGACACTGCGCGTGATCGCGTCGCCTTGCGACCAAAAGTTCTCGAGACCTGTCATGTTGCTGCCTTGGCCATCGCGTCGAGGCCCAGCACCTGAGCCATGCCGAACAGTCCGGACTTCTTCCCCTCGAGGAAGCGGGCCGCGCGCAGGCTCCCTTGTGCGTAGTTGGCGCGGCTCGACGCGCGATGCGTGATCTCGATGCGCTCGCCCGCGCCTGCGAACAGCACGGTGTGGTCGCCGACGATGTCGCCGCCGCGCAGCGACGCGAAGCCGATCGCCCCGGCGCGCCGCGCGCCGGTATCGCCGTGGCGCGCGCGGACGGCAGCGGCGTCGAGCGGGGTGCCGCGCGCCTTCGCCACCACCTCGCCCATCTGCAGCGCCGTTCCGCTCGGCGCGTCAACCTTCAGCTTGTGATGCGTCTCGACGATCTCGACGTCGTAGCTCTCGTCGAGGCTGCCCGCGGCGACCTCGAGCAGCTTCATGACGACGTTGACGCCGACGCTCATGTTCGGCGCCATGACGATGGCGATGCGTTCGGCACATGCGGCCACCTCGGCCTTCTGCGCCGGCGTGAGGCCGGTCGTGCCGACCACTGCGTTGACGCCGAGCTCGCTGCACATCGCGAGGTGGGCGAGCGTGCCCTCCGGCCGCGTGAAGTCGATCAGCACGTCGGCATGGCCCAGGCCGGCGCGCAGGTCGGCGACTATGCGAACGCCGCTGTCCTTGCCGAGAAAGGCCGACGCGTCATGGCCGAGCGACGTGCTCGCGGCGACGTCGAGTGCGCCGGCCAGCAAGAGATCGGGGCTCGCCACGACCGCCTCGATGAGCGCCTGCCCCATCCGTCCCGAAGCCCCTGCAACGGCGACGCGCAGCCGGCTCATGTGCGCGGCTCGAGCGGCGGATAGCTGCGCGTCGGCGCCGGCGGCACGGGGTCGGGTGCGGGCGGGCGAGCCGGTGCGGGCAGCGCCTTGAGCTGCTCCTCGGTCAGTGCCAGCGTCGGGGGATTGCGCGAGGTCTTGAGGGTGTCGATCGAGGCCACGAACTCGCGTTCGCTCGGCAGGTCTCCGCCGGTGTCTATGCTTTCGAAGGCGTCGCCCTTGAACAGCACGACGACGCGACGCAGCTGCGGCTCGGCGCCCTGGCGCCGGATCGTGAAGACGTAGTCCCAGCGGTTGGCGTGAAACGGGTCGGCGAGCAACGGCGAGCCAAGCACGTCGCGCACCTGCGCGCGTGTCAGGCCGGGCTTGACGACCTCGGCCTGTTCTCGCGTGATGACGTTGCCCTGGACAATTTCCAGACGATACGGCGTGATGACGCCGAGAAAGCTGTCCGACGATTGCAGCGACTGGCAGCCGGCCAGCAAGCTCGCCAGCGCGATCCCGGCAAGGGCGGCCGAACGGCATGCCGGCGAAAAGGGTGAGGTCATCGTCATGAAGGTGCGACCGACCGGCGCCACGGCGCCCGTCAAGCTCGTATGATGAAATGATTCTATCGGCTTGCCCTCGTGCCGGACCCCTGCAATGACTCACGCCGACGAACTGAAGAACAGCGGCCTCAAGGCGACCCTGCCGCGCATCAAGGTGCTCGAGGTCTTCCAGAAGACCAAGGAGCGCCACATGAGCGCCGAGGACGTCTTTCGCGCCTTGCTCGCCGAGCACGCCGACGTCGGCCTGGCCACGGTCTATCGCGTGCTCATGCAGTTCGAGCAGGCGGGCATTCTGTCGCGCAACCACTTCGAGACCGGCAAGGCGGTCTTCGAGCTGAACGAGGGCAAGCATCACGACCACCTCGTCTGCCTCGATTGCGGCCGCGTCGAGGAGTTCTTCGACGCCGAGATCGAGAAGCGCCAGCGAAGCATCGCCTCGACGCGCGGCTTCGAGTTGCAGGACCACGCGCTGGCGCTCTACGCCGCCTGCACGAAGAAGAACTGCGAGTTCCGGATCAAGCGATGAAGTTGGCGCCGGCAGCCAACTTCATCGTCCTGCGCCGCGAAGGACCTCTTGGCTACTCCGGCTTGGCCATCGCCTTGTGGTGCCGGGCGATGAACTCCGTATAGGTGTCGATGCCGCGCAGTTGCAGGATGGTGTTGCGCACCGCTGCCTCGACCAGCACGGCGAGGTTGCGTCCGGCGTCGACGGCAATCACGGTCTTGCGGATCGGGACATCGAGGATGTCCTCGTTCAGTGGCTCGTAGGGCAGCCGCTCGAAGTCGCGGTCCATGGTCGCCTGCCGCACCAGGTGGACGATCAGCTTCAGGCGCATCTTCCGGCGCACCGCCGTTTCGCCGAAGATCGCCTTGATGTCGAGCAGGCCGATGCCGCGCACCTCGAGCAGATTCATCAGCAACTCGGGGCAACGGCCCTCGAGCGAGGTCTGCGAGACGCGGTAGATGTCGACGGCGTCGTCGGCTACCAGGCCGTGGCCGCGCGAGATCAGCTCGAGGCCGAGCTCGCTCTTGCCGAGTCCCGATTCGCCGGTGAGCAGCACGCCGAGGCCGAGGATGTCCATGAGCACGCCGTGCCGCGTCGTCCGCTCGGCGAAGTGCTGGCCGAGATAGCCGCGCACGACGTCGATGACGTGGCCCGCCGACTCGGTAGTGACGAAGAGCGGGATGTCGGCGCGATCGCAGAGGGCGACCAGGCGATCCGGCGGCACCTGGCCGTCGGCGACGATCAGCACCGGCGGGTCGAGGGTGACGATGCGCGAGATGCGCCGCTCGGTGACCTCGGGCGAATCGTCGTTGAGGTAGGCGACCTCGCGCTTGCCGACAATCTGCACCCGGTTCGGATGGATGTAGTTCAGGTAGCCGACCAGGTCGGCGGCCGAGCGCGCGTCGCGAACCGCGGCTTCATCGAAGTGGCGCTCGGGATGGGCGTGCCCGGCGATCCATTGCCAGTGCAGGGCGGGGCGGAATTCCTCGAACAGCGCTTCTGCGCTGATCACGGTCGGCTTCACGCGACCGAGCGCAAGGGCTCCCAGGCGGCGATCAGCCGGTGCACGGCGGCGGCGTCGCTTTCGGTCTTCAGCCGCTCGCGCAGGTCGCGGTCGGAAAGCATCTCGGCGATCTCGGAGAGGATCTCGAGATGACGTTGCGTCGCCGCCTCGGGCACGAGCAGGAAGATGAGGAGCGCGACCGGCTCGTCGTCGGGCGCGTCGAAGACGATCGGATCGCGCACTCGCAGCACCGCGGCGAGCGGATTCTTCAGTCCCTTGATGCGGCCGTGCGGAATGGCGACGCCGTGACCCAGGCCCGTGGAGCCGAGGCGCTCGCGCGCGAACAGGTTGTCGGTTACCGTGGCGCGGGCGATCGAGTGCTGGTTTTCGAACAGCAGGCCGGCTTGCTCGAAGACGCGCTTCTTGCTCGTGGCGTCGACATCGACCAGCACGTCGCCGGCGGGAAGGATGGCAGCGAGACGATTCATGAGAGCGGCGGCCGGGCGACGCCGCACCCGGTCGAAATGACAATGCGATGAATTATGGGCCGCTCGTCCGCGGCTCGCCCGGGTCGGGGGCGTTTGCCGTGACGGACGAGACGAAAGTTGCTGCGCCGCGGCAACACCGCGGGACCGGTTGCCTCAGTTGAGGGTCGCGTCGGTGCGCTTGGGCGACTCGTGGTGGTGGTTCTGCACCTTGTCCTTGTGCCGCACGACCTGCCGGTCGAGCTTGTCCATGAGCTGGTCGATCGCCGCGTAAAGATCCTCGGACGAGCATTCGGCGAAGAGATCCTTGCCCTTGACGTGCAGCGTCACCTCGGCCCTCTGGCGCCGTTCCTTCTCGCTCAGCTTCTCGACGCACAGCAGGACCGTGATGTCGACCACCTGATCGAAGTGGCGCGTCACGCGGTCCAGCTTGGTGAGCACATACTCCCTGAGGGCCGGCGTGACTTCGAGATGATGACCGCTGATCGTCAGATTCATGAAGAGATCCTTTCGGAGAACGGCAGAACACGTTAGCAGACGCGTCGCGGCGACCCGGTCGAAGCCTGCTTCGTGACAAGGGTCGTTGCAATCGCGTGGCCAGTCTAGTCCCCACTGCGAGCCGAACCGCGCACCGTTCGGAGCGACGCAGCGCCGATGCGATAATTTCGTCACCCCATCTCCCACTCGCGTCCTTGGACATCTTCTTGCCTGGGTGACTGTCCGCTTCGGCAGCGGATCCTGCTCGCCGGAGCGCACATGCTGAACGTGTTCACGCTGGCCAACGGCCGGCTGTTTCAGGAAGAGATCGAAAGCCACGCGGCGCTCGCCCACGTGCAGCCGGTCTGGGTCGACCTCGACGCGCCGACCGACGAGGAAAAGGGCTGGATCGTCGAGCGCTTCGGCCTCACCATCCCGAGCGACGCCGTCGACGACGACCTCGAGGAATCGGCCCGTTTCTACGAAGAAGACAGCGGCGAGCTGCACATCCGCTCCGACTTCCTCATCGACGACGGCGAGACGCCGCGCAACGTGCGTGTCGCCTTCATCCTGTTCCGCAACATCCTGTTTTCGGTGCATGCCGAGGACCTGCCGGTGTTTCGCCTGCTGCGCCTGCGCGCGCGCCGCATCCCGGCGCTGATCGAAGACGCGAAGGACGTGCTGCTCAAGCTCTACGACGCCGACGCCGAGTACTCGGCCGACGCGCTCGAGGGCATCTACGACCACCTCGAGGCAGTGAGCGCGCGAGTGCTGCGCCAGGACGTGAACGACCAGGCCGCCGGCGAGGCGCTCTCGGCGATCGCACGGGAAGAAGACCTGAACGGGCGCGTCCGCCGCAACGTCATGGACACGCGCCGCGCAGTCAGTTTCATGATGCGCAGTCGCATGCTGGGCGCCGAGCAGTTCGAGGAAGCGCGGCAGATCCTTCGCGACATCGACTCGCTCGACAGCCACTCGACCTTTCTCTTCGACAAGATCAACTTCCTGATGAATGCCACGGTCGGCTTCATCAACATCAACCAGAACAAGATCATCAAGATCTTCTCGGTGGCGAGCGTGGCGCTGCTGCCGCCGACGCTGATCGCCAGCATCTACGGCATGAACTTCAAGGGCATTCCGGAGCTCGAGTGGCAGTGGGGCTATCCGTTCGCCATCGGTCTGATGATCGCCTCGGTGGCGGCGCCGTTCATCTACTTCCGGCGCAAGGGCTGGCTGCGCTAGGCGCGGCGCAGGGTGAACTGAACGACGCTGGTGTTGCCGGCGGCAAACGCCGCTTCGCAGTAGGCGAGGTAGAACTCCCAGATGCGCATGAAGCGGGTGTCGAAGCCGAGTTCGTGCACGGCCAGTTCCGAGTGCAGGAATCGGTCTCGCCAACGGCGCAGGGTCTCCGCGTAGTCGAGCCCGAAGTCGAACTCGGCGACGACCTCGAGTCCCGCCGCCTCGGCCGCCTTGCGGAACTCCTTGCAGCTCGGCAGCAGGCCGCCCGGGAAGACGTACTGCTGGATGAAATCGGTTGATCGCACGTAGCGATCGAACAGGTCGTCATGGATCGTGATGCTCTGGATGCAAGCCCGGCCGCCTGGCTTCAGGCGCGACGCGACGGTCTGGAAAAACACCGGCCAGTATTGGCGGCCGACCGCCTCGAACATCTCGATCGAGACGATCGCGTCGAACGGCGCATCGTCGATGTCGCGATAGTCCTGCAGACGCAAGTCGCTTGCCAGGCCGGCCGCGGCCAGGCGGTTCCTGGCCCATTCGAGCTGCTCGGACGACAGCGTGACGCCGGTCACCGATGCATCGAGCTCGCGCGTCGCCAGCTCAGCCAAAGCGCCCCAACCGCAGCCGATCTCGAGCACGCGGTCGCCCGCCTTCACGCCGCACTCGCCGAGCGCGCGGCGCGTCTTGGCCCACTGCGCGTCGACGAGGTCGCGCGACCGGTCGCCTTCGAACCAGGCGCTGCTGTAGCTCATCGTCGGGTCGAGCCACAGGCGATAGAAGGCGTTGCCCAGGTCGTAGTGGGCGTGGATGTTTTTCCTCGAGCCACGCCGCGAATTGCGGTTGAAGAGATGGCGCGCGCGGTAGAGCAGCGAGCCCCACCAGCTACCGTAGATCGCCTTCTCGACGGCGTCGCGATTGGCGGTGAAGACCTCGAGCAGGGTGGCCAGGTCGGGCGTCGTCCAGTCGCCGGCGATATAGGTCTCGGCGAAGCCGATGTCGCCCGACTTGAGCGCCGCGGCGCAGGCGTTCCAGTTGCGCAGCGTGATCGCCGCGCGCGGGCCGCCCGTCGCTTCACCGCCGAAGTGCGCCATCGTGCCGTCGGGCAGGCGTACGTCGAGCGAGCCGTAGCGCAGTTGGGCGAGCAGGCCGAAGATGGCGCGTGCCGCGGGCGGCGCGGAAGGGACGAGCGCGGGTTCGGAAGTGCGGGTCAGCGTGCTGCTCATGGATCGGGTGCTCGAAGGTCTCAGCGGGTGACGAAGGATCGCGGTGCTGCGGGCTTGCGAAGAAGGGGCACGTGCTTGGCCCAGAGTTTCAGCGCCTGCCAGTGAATGCGGGCGACGACGCCTAGCGTCATCAGTGGTACGTAAAAGAACGCCGTGCGGATGCGACCGTGGGTCAGCGGCTCGAGCGCACCCGAGATGCTGGTCTGCAGGAGGACGACGCCGGCCGCGTCGTGGTGGTCGATCCGTGCCACCGTTCTGGCGCGGGCAACAGGGGCCGTGCCGCCCGTCGGGACCAGGTCGGTGCGCAGGAAGCGGAAGCGATAGTCGCCCGCGACGGCGCAAAACGGGGAGACGTGAAAGTCCTTGGCGGCGCGCACCTCCCGGCCGAATGCAAGGTCGGGGCCAGCAAGCAGGTAGCAGTGCCGTTCGCCGAAGGTGTTGTTGACCTCGACGACGACTGCCGCCAGCGACTCGTCAAGGCGATGGCAATACCAGAAGCTGACCGGCTTGAAGGTGAAGCCGAGCACGCGCGGATAGCAGTGCAGCCAAACCTCGCCGGTCGCATCGCGGATACTTTCGCCAGCGAGCAGTTCGTCGAGCCAGGCGAGGCTGTCGGCGCGCCCATCGCCGTGGTCGGCGTCGTGAAAGCTGAGCAGGCCGAAGCGGTTGCGCTTCAGGGCTGGCACCGGTTGCGTGCGCAGCCGCCGCATTGGCAGGAGCAGGAAGTAGGTCGGGTAGGCGAAGGCGTTCGGCACGGGCCGCAGGCGCCGATGCCGGACCTCGCCGATGCCGAGCAGCGGCCCTGCGAGGAGGGCCGTCATGCTGCGACCGCCGCCGACGCTGACGACGTGCCCGTGGCCGCCGATCGGCCGACGATGCGCTCGGCGACGGAGAGACCCGAGGCCAACCCGTCCTCGTGGAATCCATAGCGCGTCCAGGCGCCGCAGAACCAGGTGGCACGCTGGCCTTGCAGGGCCGGCAGTCTTTCCTGGGCCGCGACCGCCGCGCGATCGAAAACCGGATGCGCGTATTCGAACTCACTGTGCACTGTCCCGGCGGCGGGTTCACGAAGCGGGTTGAGCGAGACGATCACCGGCGTGGTGAAGGGCACAGGCTGCAGTCGATTGATGAGGTAGTGCAGGCAAACCGACGCGCCTTCGCGATCGGCACTCGTCGCGCGCTCGTAGTTCCAGGCCGCCCAGACGCGCCGCCGCCGCGGCAGCACGCCGGCGTCTGTATGCAGGACGGCGCGATTGGCGTGGTACCGGATAGCGCCCAGCACCTCGCGTTCCGCGTCGCTCGGATCGGCGAGCAGCGCGAGCGACTGGTCGCTGTGACAGGCCATGACGACGGCGTCGAAGCGCTCGGTTCCATGGTCGGTCGACACCTCGGCGCCTCCCGCGGCAAGGCGGTGGATGCGGCGGACGGGGGTCTCCAGTCGGGCGTCGGGGATCGCTTCCAGCATTCGGGCCACGTAGTTCCTTGCCCCGCCGCGCACCGTGCGCCAGGGTGGCCGGCCGGTGACCTGGAGCAGGCCGTGGTTGTGGCAGAAACGGATCAGCGTCGCAATCGGGAAACGCAGCATCTGTTCGGTGGGACACGACCAGATGCAGCCGATCATGGGCAGGAAATACCAGTCTCGAAACGCGTCGGAGAAACGGTGCGCGACCAGAAAGTCGCCGATCGGCTGGTCGAGCGAGGCCAGTCCTGCGGCGGTCTCGTCGCGGGCCAGCGCCGTCGTCAGCCGGTTGAAGCGCAACAGGTCGGCAAGCATGCGCCAGAACGCCGGCCGTGCCAGGTTGGCGCGCTGCGCGAACACGGCGTCGAGATTGCAGCCGCTCCATTCGAGGCGGCCCGAATCGGCCTGCACCGAGAACGACATTTCCGAGGGCGCCGTCTCGATGCCCAACTCGGCGAACAGGCGGATCAGCTTCGGGTAGGTCTTGTCGTTGAAGACGAGAAAGCCGGTGTCGACGCCGTGCGTGACGCCGTCCAGCGTCAGGTCGACGGTGTGGGTGTGGCCGCCGAACCAGTCGGCAGCCTCGAACAGGGTGACCTGGCCAATCGCGGCGAGACCTCGCGCCGCGGCCAGCCCGGCGATCCCCGAGCCGATGACGGCGAAGCGCTTCACGTGGGTTCGCACCGACAACGGGAAGGCCTGCGGAGGCTGGCGATTTGGCGGCGCGGGCCGCCTAGGGCGGCCCGCTCACCGTGTAGAAATGTCGCCGAGCGCCCCCGGGGGAACGAGGGAGGGAGGAGGGAGGAGGAGAACCCCCCGGGGGTTTCAGCCGGCGTGGCCGGCCGGCTCCGCGACGGAAACCGAGCCCATATGACGCCCGTGCGCGCCGAGAGTTCCCGCGACGTTTCGAAATCTCTTGTCCTTGCCATTTCTTTTCCCACCACTTCGGTACGCGCGCTCGACGGCGCCGGATGCGCCGGGGTTGAATCCGCCCCGCCCTGCCGCACGTAGAAGCTTGGCAACAAGCTGTCATCGGCCAGCGACTAAACTCGGCTGACCGGTAAAACCCCCGATGATCTACCCCGAACTCTTCAAGCAGCTCGAAGCGGTCCGATGGAACATGGACCGGGATATCCCTTGGGCCCAGTTCGACGCCAGCCTCCTCTCCGAGGAGCAGGCGCAGACCGTCAAGATGAACGCCATCACGGAATGGGCGGCGCTCCCGGCGACCGAGATGTTCCTGCGCGACAACCGCGACGACAGCGACTTTTCCGCATTCATGAGCGTCTGGTTCTTCGAAGAGCAAAAGCATTCTCTCGTCCTCATGGAGTATCTGCGGCGCTTCCGGCCCGATCTCGTGCCGACCGAGGCCGAGCTTCACGAGGTGCGCTTCGACTTCGACCCCGCCCCCAAGCTCGAGACGCTGATGCTGCACTTCTGCGGCGAGATCCGCCTCAACCACTGGTATCGGCGCGCCGCCGAGTGGCACAACGAGCCGGTCATCAAGGCGATCTACGAGACGCTCGCCCGTGACGAGGCGCGCCACGGCGGCGCCTACCTGCGTTACATGAAGAAGGCAATGCAGAAGTTCGGCGACGAGGCACGCGCCGCCTTTGCCAAGGTCGGCGTGCTGATGGCGAGTGCGCGTCGTACCGCGCAGGCCCTGCACCCGACCAACCTGCACGTCAACACCAGCCTGTTCCCGCGCGATACGGTGCAAAGCCGCCTGCCCGACCCGAAATGGCTCGAGGCGTGGCTCGACACGCAGATCCAGTTCGATTCGGTCTGGGAAGGCAAGGTCGTCGAGCGCATCCTGCACAACCTGAGCCTGCTGATGGAGCGGAGCTTCGTCAGCGTGCAGGAGCTGAACCGGTATCGCAAGGAGCTGACCGCCAAGGTCGCCGCTGCGGCGGCGACGGCCGCAGCCAGCGTCGCTCCGGCTTCGCCCGGCGCCAAGCCGGCGTGATCGCCGGGCCGGGCTGAAGCGCCGGCCTCAGGCTTTTGCAGCCTGCTTGGCCTGAACGGCCTTGCGATCGGCCGTCACCTTCTGCGCGCTCGGCCGCTCGCCGACGAGTTGCGCGTAGGGTTTCCAGTCAACACCTCCTGCGGCCAACAGGTCCTCGCCGAAGACCGCCTTGGTCGCCATCGAGACGATCGGTAGGGCGCACCAGGCCGAGCAGTCGGCGAGCGTGAAGGTCTCGCCCGCGACGTAGGGGGCGAAGCGCGCGAGGCGCTTGAAAGCGGCGATGTTCTTCTCGAGCGCGCTCCGGATGCGCGCCGCGTTGCCTTCGCTCAGGCTTCCGCCGAAAAAGGCTTTCGGGTAGAGATCGCGGGCGACCAGTTCGAGGTGGAGATCGATGAAGATCGCGAGCTCGCGCACCTTGGCCGCCGCGAACGCATCGGCTGGAAGGAGCGGCGGGTTCGGGTAGGCGGCCTCGATGTATTCGAGGATCGCCTGGCTTTCGCAAAGCGGGCCGGCGTCGGTGCGGATGAAGGGGATCTTGGCCAGTGGCGAAGCGGCCAGCACGTCCTCGGTGCTCGCGCCCGTGGCGCAGTATTCCTCGCTGAAGGGCAGGCCTTTTTCGAGCAAGGCGAGCTTGACCTTGTTGAAGTAGTTCGAGAACGCGAATCCGCAAAGCACGAGCATGAGAGCCTCCGGGGTGTCTTCGAGCGAAGTCTACGACCCGCCGCAAGGCGACAATCCGGGCGTGCTGCCCGCCTTCGTCGCCAAGCTCTGCCCGCGTGCCGAACTGCAGCCGCGGCTGGCCGACCTGGGCCGGCCGATCGTTTTCACGAACGGCGTGTTCGACATCGTGCACCGTGGCCACGTCACCTACCTGGCCCAGGCACGTGCGCTCGGCGCCAGCCTGGTCGTCGGCCTCAACAGCGACGCTTCGGCGCGCGGCCTCGGCAAGGCGCCGGGTCGGCCGCTCAACCACGAAGGCGACCGCGCGACGGTGCTCGCCGCGCTCGAAAGCGTGAGTCTGGTGACGCTGTTCGACGAAGCGACGCCGATCGAATTGCTGAAGCTCGTGCGGCCCGATCTCTATGTCAAGGGCGGCGACTACGACGTCGAAACTCTCGGCGAGACGATGCTCGTGCGCGGCTGGGGCGGCGAGGCAAGGGCGCTGCCTTTCGTCGATGGCTATTCGACGACGGCGCTGGTCGAGCGGATCAGGCGCTGAGGCCGGCTTTCAACCGCTCGCGCCGAAGTCCAGCGAATCGGGCTTGATGCCGTGGCGTTCGCGCTGCCGGCGCGCCGGAAAGACGATCTCCCGCTCGACCCAGTGACGAAATCTCGCGGTGGCGGGGGCCCGCTCCTTCGACAGATGAGCAAGCAACGCCTCGTCGCACACGTACAGCTCGGGCGGCCGACCGTGCAGGCTCCAGCCATGCGGATAGGTGACCCTCAGGGCGGTGTCGCTGGCCGTGAAACCAGCGACGACACGGACGTCGGCGAGGCGGATCCAGCGCCGGTGGTCGGCATCCTCGACGACGCGAACCGGCCGGCCCTTGAAGACGAAGTGCCGGCCTTCGAGCTCGCGCCAGTTGGCACGCCGCATCTCGTGCCAGATGGCGATCGTCAGCTCCATCAGCGGTCGCGCCAGGACGATGCCGACGACGCCGGCCATGAGCAGGAGGCCCGCGCCGAAGCCGAGTCGCCACAGCCCCCAGGTTGCCGCGGCGCATAGCGCCAGGCGAATCGCAATCGTCAGGAGGATCTCCGTCACGCGGGCCTCCGGTTGACGAGAAAGATGCCGGTCGCGACCGTCGCCAGGGCGAACAGCAGCCGACCGGTGATGGGCTCGGCCAGCAACAGCGCGCCGAGCAGCAGGCCGAACACCGGCGTCAGCATCGTGAACGAAGCGAGCCGCGTCGCCGGGTAGTGGCGGATCAGCCAGAACCAGAGCAGGTAGCTGGCAAAGGTGACGATGACGATCTGAAAGCCGATCGACGCCCAGGCAAGCGACGAGAGGTGGTCGGGCAGCGGTGCCCCGGAGATCAGCGCTGCGGCCACCAGAAGGAGCGCAGAGACGCCGAGTTGGTAGAGCAGCGTCTTCTCCGCCGATGCGTGGGTCAGCGCCGAGCCGCGCACCGCCAGCGTCGTCGCGCCCCACAGCGCGCCGCCGAGCAGGCCGAGCGCGTCGCCGATCCACTGCTTCGGGCCGACCGCGGGCTCGAAGAAGCCTTCGGCGAAGGCCCAGGCGACGCCCGCGAAAGCGAGCACCAGCCCGACCGACTGCCATACGTTCAAGCGCTCCGAGCGGGCGATCAGCGGCATGCCGAGGGCGACGATGAAGGGCGCGGTGTAGATGAAGACGACCATGCGCGACGCGGTCGTGAATTGCAGGCCGACGAAGATGCAGAAGAACTCGGCGGCGAACAAGGCGCCGGCGAGCAATCCGCCTGGCAGCGTGGCGTCGCGATCGAAGAGGACGATGCCGCGGCTGCGCGACCATATCCACACCAGCGCGGCGCCGCCGGTCGATCGCGCGGCTGCCTGCCAGAGCCCCGGAATTTCGGGCATCGCCGACTTGGCGGCGACCTGGTTCAAGCCCCACAGAAAGCAGCAGAAGACGAGCGAGCCGAGGGCGAGCGCGTCGAGGTGGGTCTTTCGCTCAGTCATGGCGACCGATGGTAGCGGCGCGTCCGTGCAGCCCTTCAGCGACCGCCGATGTCGCCAGCCCGGCGACGAATCCGCTGACGTGGGCGAACGGCGCGACGGCGATGTCCCAGCCGGCCGGGTGGCGCAGCGCTTCGCCCCAGGGCGCCTCGCTCAGCACCTTGCCGGCCAGGGCGGCGAGCAGCGCGACGCCGATGGCGCGTCGCGGCCCGCGCGCCGAGACGATCAGGTAGAGCGCCGCCGCCGCGACGCCCGCATGCAGGACGCCCGAGAGCCCGCCGTAGTGAAGGAGCTCAGGTCGCGCGAGCAGGCCGATCTGCGTGAGCGGCCAGGCGACGAACCAGGCAAGCGCCGTGCGGCGCGGCACGCGGCCGATCCCTCCGAGCGCGCCGACCAGCACCGCGCCGGCGAGGTTGGCCGCCAGGTGCAGGCTGCTGAAATGGAGCCAGGCCGCGCTCCAGGCGCGCCACGGTTGTCGCCAGGCGAGGGCTGGTTGCCAGTCCAGCCATGCCGTCGCTGCTGCGAACGTCGCTGGGTCGAAGGTCGCCGCGGCAAAGACCGCCGCGGCACCCAGGCCCAGCAGCGCCGCGAGGCCGGCCCAGGCCCGACCTGCGTCGTCATCCGAATCGCGCTCAGCCGAAGACCGCACGCCAGAGCGCGAGGACGGCGGCTCCCTGCCCGGCCATCGTCTCCGGATCGACCTGAGTCGGCTGCTCGTCGAGGCGAGCCCGGTGCTGGGCCCGGCGCAGGTCGCGATAAGCGTCGGCGGCCGCGCTGCCGACGCCCGCGGGCAGCAGCCCCGCGGCTTCGGCGCGGCGCAACAACGCGATGTTGCCGACGTCGTCGAGCAGCTCGGCGCGGGCACCGCTTTCGGCGAGCACCAGCGCCTGCACCGCGAACTCGACGTCGATCATGCCGCCGGGGCTGTGCTTGAGATCGAAGCGGCCGGCCTTCACCGGATGCGCGCGGCGAACCTTTTCGCGCATGGTCTTGACTTCCTCGCGCAGCGCGACGGCGTCGCGCGGCGCCGCCAGCACGGTGCGGCGCACCGCCTCGAAGCGAGGCGCGATGCGCTGCAAACCGGCGCACCAGCGCGCACGGGTCAACGCCTGGTGCTCCCATGTCCAGGCGGTGTTGCCGCCGCGCCCGGTCTGGTAGTTTTCGAACGAGGTGAACGAGGTGACGAGCAGGCCCGAGTTGCCGTTCGGCCTGAGCGCCGTGTCGATGTCGAACAGCTCGCCGGCCGCCGTGCGCATCGTCAGCCAGTTGATGAGCTTGCGCACGAACGCACCGTAGACCTCGGCCGCCTTGTTGGCGTCGACATCGGGGTCGTCGTGCACGAAGACGACGTCGAGGTCGCTGCCGTAGCCGAGCTCCTTGCCGCCGAGCTTGCCGTAGGCGATGACCGCGAGCTGGGGCTCGGCGCGATGCGCGATCTTGAGGTGCTTCCAGGCCCAGCACAGCGCGCACGAGAGCGTCGCGTCGGCCAGCGCCGAAAGGTCGTCGGCAACCTGCTCGACGGTGATGTGACCCTCGACGTCGCGCACCAGGGTGCGAAACACCTCGGCGTGATGGGCGCGGCGAAGCGTGTCGAGGAGCAACTCTTCCTCGGCCTGGCTCGATCGCTCCCAGCCGGCGTGGCGTTCTTCGAGCTCGCCCGTGTAGGCCGCGGCGTCGAAACGGCCGTGCAGCAACTCCTCGTCGGCGAGCTCGTCGATGACGCCCGGATGCAGCATCAGGTAACGCATCGGCCAGCGTGCCAGGCCGAGCAGCCGGAGCAGCCGGTTCTGCACCTCGGGACGCTCGGCGAGCAGCGCGAGGTAGCTCTCGCGACGGAGCAGCGGCTCGAGCCAGTCGACGAACAGCACGGCCGCGTGCACCGTGCATCGGCCCTCGGCGACGGCTTGGGCGGCACGCGAGACGAGGCCGGCGAGTCGCACTTTGCTCTCGTCCTTGAGCAGACGGATCTTCGGCTGGTCGCATAGCGGACGGACGCGAGCCGCCAGTTCCGCAGGCAACTGCGCGAGAAAGGCTTCGGCGTCGACCGGCTGCGGCGGCGGCCCGCAGGTGCGGCAGTTGGCGGCGCCGGGGCGGCCGTCGTGCAGCAGCAGGTCGAACTCGCCGGCCACGTATTCCCGAGCCTGGCCGAGCTGATCGAGCAGTTGGCAGGGACTGGACAGCTCGCCCAGGCTGCTGGCGATCCAGGCGAGGTCGGCATCGTTGGCCGGCAGCACGTGCGTCTGCTGGTCGTCGAGGTACTGGATGCGGTGCTCGACGCGGCGCAGCAGCGTGTAGGCGGCGGCCAGTCGCTCGGCGCTGGCGCGCTTCATCAATCCGCCGGCGGCCAGCTTGTCGAGCGCCTTCAAGGTCGAGCGGGTGCGAATTTCGGGGAATTGGCCGCCGCGCACGACGAGCAGGAGCTGGACGATGAACTCGATCTCGCGAATGCCGCCGCGCGAGAGCTTGACGTCGTTGGCGCGCTGCGGCCGGCCAGCGGCGCGGCGCTGTGCTTCGTCGCGCACCTTGGCATGCAACTGGCGCAGGCCCTCAAAGACGCCGTAGTCGAGATAGCGCCGATAGACGAAGGCGGTGACGAGCGAGCGCAGCGCCAGAGCGCGCCCGCTCCGCACGCTCGCGAGCGGCGCGACAACGCGGCTCTTCAGCCAGGCGAAGCGCTCCCACTCGCGGCCGTGCGCCTGCAAATACTCCTCGAGCATCGCCATGCTGACGACCGGCGGCCCGGAGTTGCCGTTCGGGCGCAACGCCAGATCGACCCGAAACACGAAGCCGTCTTCGGTGACCTCGCCGATCAGCGTGTAGAGGCTGCGCGCGACCTGCGAGAAGTACTCATGGGCGCTGGTCGGCTGCAAACCGGAGGTGATGCCGTTTTCCTCGTAGACGTAGACGAGGTCGATGTCCGACGACACGTTCAGCTCGCGCGCGCCGAGCTTGCCCATGCCGATGACCCAGAAGTCGATGCGCTGGCCGGCCGCGTTGAGCGGCGCGCCGAAACGCGCGTCCTGGTCGGCGAGCGCCTGCGCGAGGGCGAGCTCGAGCGTCGTCTCGGCGAGCTCGGTCATGGTCCGCGTCACGTCGGCGAGAGCGATGCCGCCTTCGACGTCGAGCACGGCCAGCCGCTCGAGCGTGAGCTGGCGCGCGACGCGCAGGGCGCTGGCGAGGTGTCGCCCCTGGTGGCGCAGGCGTTCGACGAGCGCGGCGATCTCGTCGCGGCAGGGGAGGCCGGGCGCAACGGCGGCCAGCTCGTCCGGATAGCGGCGGCGGATGCGCTGCACGAACCGGCTATACGAAGCCGTCGAAGTGGTCGGGTCGCTGGCAGCGGCATCGGCATCGGCCGACGGAGAGTCCGAACGTGACGAGATCGCTGTGCCGCTGCCGTTGGCGATCCCGGAGGCGCTCATCGTCAGGAGGGTCTGTGCTAGATTGACCCGACCGGCGCGAGACGCGGGTCGTGCCCGTGCCGCGCCGTCGCCCAAACGACGGCAAGCCGATCGCAAACCTGACGCCTTGCCGGCCGGCGCGACGCTGTCTTCATGTCACTCCATCCCCCCGACGCTCACGCCGTCGCGCCGAAGCGCGCGACGCGGTCATCGCGCCTGGCGCCGATCCGCTTTGCGGTGCGCCTGCTGCTCGGGCTGTTCGGCGCGGCGTTGCTCGCGCTGTTCGTAGGTTGGCTCTCACTTCACTGGCTGATTCTGCCGCACATCGAGGAGTGGCGTGTGCCCATCGAGGCGCGCGCGAGCCGCCTGCTCGGCGCGCCCGTGAAGATCGGCGCGATCGTCGTCCGCTCGAGCGGCTGGGTGCCTGCGCTGGAGTTGCACGACGTGCTCGTGCTCGATGCCGAGCAGCGTGTCGCGCTCAGCCTGCCGCACGTCTCGGCGTCGCTATCGCCGCGTTCGCTGCTCGCGCTCGAGCCGCGCTTCGAGCAGTTGCTGATCGACGCGCCCAGCCTCGACATCCGTCGCGACGCGGCCGGGCACATCCGCGTTGCGGGCCTCGACTTCGGCGGCAAGGATTCCGGCGCCGACGACGGCGGCGACGCCGCCCACTGGTTCTTCAAGCAGGAGGAGTTCGTCATTCGCGGCGGCAAGGTGCGCTGGATCGACGAGCAGCGGCAGGCGCCGCCGCTGGTGCTCGACGGCGTCGACCTGGTCGTGCGCAACGGTCTGCGCGAGCACGACATTCGCATCGACGCCACGCCGCCCGCCGCCTGGGGCCAACGCTTCAGCCTGCGCGGCCGCTTCTCGCAGCCGCTCTTCGCGCGCGCCGGCGACTGGCGGCGCTGGAGCGGAAGCCTGTTCGCCGACCTGCCGCGCGCCGACGTGCGCGAGCTGCGGCGCTACCTCAAGCTGCCCTTCGAGCTGAGCGAGGGCGACGGCGCCTTGCGCGGCTGGTTCGAGGTGCACGAGGGCCAGCCCGAGAGCGCGACGGTCGACCTGGCCTTGCGCGCGGTGGCGCTGCGCCTCGACAAGAGCGTCGAGCCGCTCGAGTTCGAGCAGATCGAGGGCCGCTTCGATGCGCACAAGAAGGGCGACCGCATCGCCATCGACGTGCACCGCTTCGGCTTCGTCACCGGCGACGGCATCCGCTGGCCGCGCGGCGACCTCAGCGTCGCTTGGCGTCAGCCCGAAGGTCAGGACGTGACGAGTGGCGAATTCGGCGCCGAGCGGCTCGACGTCGGCGTCATGGCCGAGATCGCGGGCCGCGTTCCACTGGGCGCCGCCTTGCGCGAGTTGCTTGCAGACGTGCATCCGCAAGGCATCATCACCCAGCTCAGCGCGCGCTGGGACGGGCCGGTCGACGTGCCGGCGCACTACCGCGTCAAGGGCCTGCTCTCGGGCCTCTCGCTCACCGCAAGGGCGGCGGCCCGTGCCGATGCCGTGGGCCGCCCCGGGCTGCGCAATGCGACCTTGCAGCTCGACGCGAACGAGGCCGGCGGCGAAGCGCGGTTGAGCGTCGCGCAAGGCGTGCTCGAATTTCCCGGCGTCTTCGAGGAGCCGGCGCTGCCCTTCGATCGGCTCGACGCCAAGCTCGCCTGGAAGATCGAAGCGCGCCCCGGCGCCTTGCCCAAGATCACGGCCCGCGTGCGCGAGGCACGCTTCGCCAACGCCGATGCAGAAGGCGAGTTGAGCGCCACCTGGCAAACCGGCAGCGGCGCCGGCACAGCACGAGGCGGGCGTTTCCCGGGTGAACTCGAGCTCGACGGGAAAATCGCCAACGGCCGCGCCGTGCGCACCGTCCGCTACCTGCCGCTCGGCCTGCCCGACTCGGTGCGCAGCTACGTCGGTCGCGCTGTGTTGGGCGGCACAATCCAGAGCGCGTCTTTCCGCCTCCGCGGCGACCTCTCGGACTTTCCGTTTCACAACGCCAAGAGCAACGGCGACGGCGAGTTCCGCATCGCCGCGAAGGTCGACGATCTGGCGTTCGCTTACGTGCCGGCCGAGGGTGCGCGTGGCGGGTCGGGCGATGCGGCGCGGCCGGTCTGGCCGCCCTTCACGGCCGCCTCGGGCGAGCTCATCGTCGACCGCACGGCGCTCGAGATCCGCGATGTCCGGGCCCGTCTCGCGGGCGTCGAGTGGATGCACATCCACGGCGTCATCCCGCAGCTCGGCGACCACGCCCGGCTCGACATCGAAGGCAGCGCGCGCGGCCCGCTCGCCGACATGCTGCGCTACGTCAACGCGACGCCGATCGGCCGCTGGATCGGGCGCGCACTCGCCACCACCAACGCGAGCGGCGCGGCCGACCTCAAGCTCGCCCTCGCCATTCCGCTCGACGACGCGAACCTGACGCGCGTCAGGGGCAGCGTCACACTCGCCGGCAACGACCTTCGCATGACGCCCGACACGCCTTTGCTCGCCGGCGCCAAAGGCCGCGTCGACTTCACGCAAAGCGGCTTCACCGTCAGCGCGGCGAGCGCCCGCGTGCTCGGCGGCGAGCTCGCGTTCGAAGGCGCCTCGCAAGGCGATGCGCAGCGCTTCAGCGGCCAGGGCACGGTCACCGCCGAGGCGTTGCGCAACGCGCCCGAGCTCGGTTCGCTGTCGCACCTGGCCGCATCCTTGACGGGCCAGACGAGCTATCGCGGCACGCTCGCGTTCATCGGCGGGCAGCCGCAGATCGGCGTCACGAGCAACCTGGTCGGGCTCGGCATCGAGCTGCCGCATCCGCTCGGCAAAGCCGCGGCGACGCTGCTCGCTTTGCGTGTGCAGACCACGCTCGACGACGCGGTGTCGACGCCTTCGGGCAACGGACCGCGCGAGACCTTGCAGGTCGAGCTCGGCAACTTGCTCGTCGCCCGCTTCGTGCGCGAGGGCACAGGCGACGCCTCGCACGTTGCGCGTGGCGCGATCCGGCTGGTCGAGCCGGCGGCGCCCGGCGCGACCGAGACGGTCGAGCCCCTGGTGCTGCCTGCGGCGGGGGTCGCCGCGACGATCGCCCTCAAGCGACTCGCCGTGGGCGAATGGGAGGCGGCGGCGAATCGCATGTTCGCCGAGCCCGGCCGCAATGCGTCGCCGCTCGTCTTCGACGCCAGCGGCGGCGCCGGCTACGTGCCGAACAGCATCGCCTTGCGCGTCGGCGAGTTCGAGGCGGGAGGGCGGCGTCTGAGCAATCTCACCGCCGGACTGTCGCAGGAGAACGGCCTCTGGCGCGCCAATGTCGATTCGAACGAACTCGACGGCTACATCGAGTACCGACCGGCGCGGCGCGGCGCGGCCGCAACGACCGGCCCGGTGGCCGGCGCCGGCCGAGTCTTCGCGCGGCTGTCGCGCCTCAGTCTGCCGAAGGGCGAAGCCGAGCGGGTCGAGAGCCTGCTCGACGAGCAGCCGGCCAGCGTTCCTGCGCTCGACATCGTCGTCGAGGACTTCGAGCTGCGCGGCAAGCGCCTCGGCCGGCTCGAGATCGAGGCGTCGAACCGCGCGGTGAACGGTCGCGATGCGGTTCGCGAGTGGCAGCTCTCCAAGTTCAACCTGGTCATGCCCGAAGCACAGCTCACGGCGACCGGTACCTGGGGCGTCGGCGCCGGCGCGGCGCCGGATGCGCCGCGTCGTGCCTCGATGAACTTCACGCTCGCCCTGATCGACAGCGGCGCCCTGCTCGAACGGCTGGGCATGGGCAAGGTGGTGCGCGGCGGCAAGGGCTCGCTCGCCGGCAGCGTGTCGTGGCCCGGCTCGCCGCTCTCGCCCGACACGTCGAAGATGTCGGGGCAGTTCAAGGTTGCCATCGACGCCGGCCAGTTCCTGAAGGCCGGCCCTGGCGCGGCGCGCCTGCTCAGCGTGCTCAGCCTGCAATCGCTGCCGCGTCGCCTGCTGCTCGATTTTCGCGATGTGTTCGAAGCAGGCTTTGTCTTCGACAACGTCACCGGCGACGTCAAGATCGGCCTGGGCGTGGCGACGACCGACAACCTGCGCATGCGCGGCAGCGCTGCCGTGGTGCTGATGGAAGGCAACGCGGACCTCGAGCGCGAGACCGAGGACCTTCGCGTCGTCGTCGTTCCCGAGATCAATGCCGGCACCGCTTCGCTGGCCTTCGCGATCATCAATCCCGCGGTCGGGCTCGGCACCTTCCTGGCGCAGTACTTCCTGCGCAAGCCGCTCGCGGCGGCAGGCACGCGCGAGTTCCACGTCACCGGGCCGTGGGACGAACCCAAGGTCGACCGTGTCGAGCGCAGCGTGTTCAGCGAGGCGCCTGCGGCCGAGCCGTCACCCACCGTTGCCGCCGAGCCGCCCGCGACGACGACGCGCCAGTGATCGCAGCTTCATGAAGATTGCCGCATTGCAGATGGTCTCGACGCCCAGCGTCGAGCGCAACCTCGACGCGGCGCGCGGCCTCGTTGAACGGGCCGCCGCTGAAGGTGCGGAGCTGCTCGTTCTGCCCGAGTACTTCTGTCTCATGGGCCGGAGCGATCGAGACAAGCTCGCAGTGGCCGAAGCGCCCGGCACCGGCCCGATTCAGGACATGCTCGCCGAGGCGGCGCGTCGACATCGCGTCTGGCTGGTCGGTGGGACCTTGCCTTTGACGAGCGGTGAAGAGGGCCGCGTCATGAACGCCAACCTCGTCTTCTCGCCGGCCGGCGAGCAGGTCGCGCGCTACGACAAGATCCATCTCTTTCGTTACGACAACGGCCACGAGCAGTACGACGAAAGGCGCACGCTGCGCGCCGGCAGCGAGACCGTGGCCTTCGACGCGGCGGGCTGGCGCGTCGGCCTCAGCATCTGCTACGACCTGCGCTTTCCCGAGCTGTACCGCGCGCTGATGACGCCGCCGTGCGACCTGCTCTGCGTGCCCTCGGCGTTTACCCATCCGACCGGTTCGGCGCATTGGGAAGTGCTGCTGAGGGCGCGCGCGATCGAGAACCAGTGCTACGTGATTGCCGCGGCGCAAGGCGGACGACACGAGAACGGACGTCGCACCTTCGGGCACAGCCTGATCGTCGATCCCTGGGGCGAGGTCGTCGCCCTGCTTTCCGAAGGCGAAGGCGTGGTGTCGGGCGAGATGCGCCGCGAGCGAATCGCCGAGGTCCGCGCGCAACTGCCGGCCCTCGAGCATCGGCGAAGACTCTGAATGGCGCGACGCGAGCGCCCCGCGCCCGATCGTCGTTGACGCGCTTTCGCGCCGGTCGCGGCGCGCGCTACGCCAAGGCGCGCGTGCCGCGACCGCCATACTCTGCGGTCCGTATCTCCCCATCCGCGGGCCTTCGCGAGCGAGTCCCGCTGCTAGAGTTTTCCGACGTTTCAGGGAGTGCGAGATGGCCCAGCTCATCGCGATTTTTGTCGGTGCCGTGATCGGAGCGGCGAGCGCCGGCGGCTTCGGACTGTTCGTCGGCGCTGCGCTCGGCTGGCTGCTCGTGCGGGTGATGCGCCTGCAGTCGGAGGTCGCCACGTTGCGCAGCACGGTCGCGGCATTTCGTACTGCCGATGCGGTCGCGACAGCACCGGCGGCGGCGCGGTCGGCGTCGGTCGATACGGACTTCGCGAGGGCCGGCGCGTCTCGAGCTGGAGGACTCGCGACGACTGGCTTCGATGCCGCGACGGATATCGCGATCGAAGCAGCGCCTGCGCCGGTCACGACATCGGCGCTGGTGGCGACTGCGCTCGTCGAGCCTTCATCCGACGGACCCGACACCGTGCCGATGCCCGAAGCGCCGGTCGCGCCCGCCTTGCCGCCGGATCGCACCATGCCACGGGCTCCGCATCCTTCCGCCTGGGAGCCGCTGCGGCAATGGCTGGTCGGCGGCAACACAATCGTCAAGGCCGGCGTGGCCATCCTCTTCGTCGGCCTCGCGTTCCTTGCCAAGTACGCGGCCGAACACACGCAGGTGCCGCCCGAGCTTCGCCTCGCGGCCATCGGCGCTGCCGCGATCGTGCTGCTCGGCTTCGGCTGGCGGCTGCGCCTGTCGCGGCCCGGCTATGCGCAAGTGCTTCAGGGAGGCGCCGTCGCGGTGCTCTACCTGACGCTGTTCGCCGCCTTTCGCTACTACGGCGTTCTCACGGCCGGACCGGCGTTCGGGTTGATGGTCGCCGTCGCCGCACTCGCGGCCGCGCTGGCCGTCCTGCAGGACGCGCGCTCGCTGGCCGTCATCGGCGCGCTCGGCGGCTTCGCGACGCCGCTGATCGTCTCGACCGGCTCCGACAACGCGGCGGCGCTCTTCGCCTACTACTTCGTGCTCGATACCGGCATCGCCGCCGTCGCGTGGTTCAGGACCTGGCGTTCGCTCAACCTCGTCGGCTTCTTCGCCACCTTTCTGGTTGGAACGGCGTGGGGAGTGCAGCGCTACCGCGCCGATTCGTTCGCGATGAGCGAGTCCTTCCTCATCGCCTTCTTCCTTCTGTTCGTCCTCATCATGCTGTTGCCGGCGCGGCGCGCCGCGGTCGCGTCGCCGCCGCATCGCAGCGACGGCTGGGTCAACAGCAGCCTGCTGTTCGGCTTGCCGACCATCGTCTTCGCGCTGCAGTACGGGCT
This sequence comes from Burkholderiales bacterium, assembly GCA_038231215.1. Classification (GTDB taxonomy): domain Bacteria; phylum Pseudomonadota; class Gammaproteobacteria; order Burkholderiales; family Burkholderiaceae_C; genus Schlegelella_A. The sequence continues at coordinate 91,216 of JBBRLS010000008.1, forward strand.
GGTTCGCGACACGCCATTCGGCACTGCGCTCTCGGCATTGGCGCTCGCTGGCTTCTACGTGCTGCTTGCATCGTGGATGAAGAAGCGCCCCGAGCTCGGCATCACCTTCGACGCCAGCCTGGCCATCGCGACGGTATTCCTGACGCTCGTCATCCCGTTTGCCCTCGACGAGCGCAGCACCGCCGGCGCGTGGACGCTCGAGGGCGCCGGCCTCGTCTGGATCGGCTTTCGCCAGCGGCGCGGCCTGCCGCGGGCTTTCGGCTATCTGCTGTTTCTCATCGCCGGCCTTTCGATGCTGCTCGCGCATGAGCGTTACGGGGTGCCAGCCGTTGTCTTCAACGCCTACCTCTTCAACGGCCTGATGGCCGCGGCCGGCGCGATCGCCGCGGCGTATTTCGTGCATCGGAGTCGGCACGACGGCATGCTGTCGAGCGGCGAAGAAGTCGCCGAGCCGTTGCTCGTCGCGCTGGCCACGCTCTGGCTGGTCTCGACGGCGGGGGTGCAGATCTCGGCCTTCGTCGAATCGCGATTCACGCTCGCCGCGACGCTGGTCGCCGCGAGCGCCATCGCCCTTGTCTATGTGCTGCTCGCGGCACGTCTCGACTGGCCGTCGATCGCCTGGCCGGCAGCAGCGCACGCGCCACTGCTCTTCCTTGTCGCGGCGATCGTCGCCGGACAGCTCGCCAATCCGCTGCGAGACGGGGGCGCGTGGGCGTGGCCTGTCGCTTTCGCGGTGCATGCGCTTGTGCTGCGATCGGCGGCGCTGCGCTGGCCCGACGCCGTGGCGAATGCCGTGCACGTGACCGGCGTCGTTGCCCTCGCCCTGCTCGGTGCGCTGCTCGGTCGGGCCGCGACTGCCGACTGGGGCGATGCCGCAAGTGCCTGGCCGTGGCTCGGCTGGCTGGTCGCGCCGGCGGCGCTCCTGCTCTGGCTCGCGCGCCCGCGAAGCGCGGAGGTCTGGCCGGTTCGCGCCGCGCCGACGGCGTACCGGTTCGCCGCCGCGGCGCTGCTCGCGGCCGGCCTCTGGCTCTGGACGCTGATCGCCAACTTCGCGTCCGACGGCACGGCCGCGCCCTTGCCGCACCTGCCGCTGCTCAATCCGCTCGATGTCGGCGTCGCGCTCGCCCTGGTGGCGATCCTCTTGTGGATGCGCGCCATCGGCCGCGCCGCCGGTGCGCCGCTCGGCCTTGTCGCCGCGGCCGGATTCGTCTGGCTCAACGCCATGCTGGTTCGCGGCTTTCATCACTACGGTGGTGTGCCGTATCACGTCGAGGCGTGGCTGGGCTCGCTGGCCGTGCAGACCGGCATCGCCCTGCTCTGGGCGCTGACCGCGCTGGTCGCGATGTGGGTCGGTGCGCGGCGCGGCGAGCGCGTTCCGTGGGTCGTCGGCGCGGCGCTGCTCGCTGCGGTTGTCTTCAAGCTGCTGCTCGTCGACCTGTCGGGCACCGGCACCGTGACGCGAATCGTGTCCTTCATCGGCGTCGGCGTGCTGATGCTGGTGATCGGCTTCGTCGCGCCGCTGCCGGCCAAGGAGGTGAACCATGTCTCTGCCTGAACGAAGGATGCGCAGCCTGCTGGCGATCGCCGCCGCGGCTCTGTCGCCGACGCTTTGCACCGCCGCGACGACCGAGCCGACCCCGTATCGCCACGCCGCGCCGATCGAGATCGTCAAGCGCGCGCCGTTCATCGAAGTCGCGTTGCCACCGGCCGCGTACGCGCACACGCTGCAAGGCGACCTGCGCGACCTGCGCATCGTCGACGCGCGCGGCGAGCGCGTTCCCTTCGCCCTGCTCGCGCCGGGCGCTGCGCCCGCGCCGAGCGAGCAGGTCCGCGAAGCGACGCTTTATCCCTTGCCGCCGCGTCCCGTGGGTGCGACGACGTGGCCGTTGCCTGTCGAGGTGACGGTCGAGGGCGACCGGATTTCGGTGCGCCATTCCGGCGCGCCCGTTGCCGCCTCGGCCGCAGCCGTGCGCGAAGCGCCGGGCTGGCTGATCGACATGGGCGAAGAACGGTCCGGCGACGTGCTGCCGCGCCGCTTGCAGCTTCGCTGGTCGGTGCCCGCCGAGTTCTCGGCCGCCTATGCGATCGAGACGAGCGCCGATCTGCGCAACTGGCGTGCCGGCCCCGGCGGCCAACTCATGGCCTTGCAGTCGGCGAGCGGCGCGCTCACGCAGCCCATCGTCGCCCTGCCCGATGCGGCCGGCCGCTTCGTTCGCCTGACCTGGCTAGACCCGGCCGCGGCGCCCGTGCTTGCCGGGGCCACCGCATACGCTCCGGCGCACGGCCTTGTCGCCGCGGCCAGCGCCAGCGAACTCGGCTTCGCGCCCAGCGCGGAGCCGGCCAGCGCGCGCAGCACGGCGAACGATGCGCGCGGCGCGCTGCACTTCGATCTCGGCGGCGACTTGCCGCTGGTCGACATCGACCTTCGCTTCGCCACGGGCACGCATGTCGCACCGGTTCGGGTGCAAGGCCGCAACCGTGCCGCCGATCCCTGGCAGGAGTTCGGAGGTGGTGTCTTCTATCGGCTCGAACGCGAAGCCACGGTGGCCGAATCTCCTGCGGTGGCGATCGCGGCGCACGCCCGCTTCCTGCGCATCGTCCCTGACGAGCGGGCCGCTGCGCTCGACGCGCAGCAGACGCGTCTCGTCGTGCACGCGCGCCTGGCATCGCTGGTCTTCGCGGCGAGCGGCGAGGCGCCGTTTCGCCTGCTGGCCGGCTCGCTCGATGCGGCTGCCGGTGCGCTGCCCGCGACCACGCTGGTGCCGCTGCTCGACGAGGAGCGGTCGCGCTTCGGTCGGGCGACACTCGGCGCGTTTGGCGAGGCGCCCGAAGTCGCGCTGGCCGCCGAGCGTGCCGAGCGTGAAGCCCGGCTGCGCCCCTGGCTGCTATGGGGCGTGCTCGTGGTCGGCGTGCTCGGGCTCGGGGTGCTGGTCTGGCGACTCGCGCGATCCGGTCCGACGGTGCCGCCGCCCGCCGCCTGACGCGGCTCGAAGCGCGCGTCAGGCGCCCAGCAACTCGCCGACGGGCTTGAGTTCGTCGATGCGATCGCAGATCGATTTCAGGACCATCAGGATCGGCACGCCGAGGAGCAGACCCCAGACGCCCCAGAGCCAGCCGAAGACGAGCACACCGACGAAGACCGCGAACGCGCTCATCCGGGCGGCTCGTCCCATCCACCAGGGGGTGAGCAGGTTGCCCACCAGCGTGTGGATGGCGAACGAGCTCGCGCCGATGATGAGGCCGCGATCGATCGAGTCGAACTGGACCACGCCGACGACCGCCGAGGCGAGGCCGATCACGACCGCGCCGAGGTAGGGGATGAGATTGGTCACGGCGGCGAGGATCGCCCAGACCAGCGAATGACTGAGGCCGAGCGCCAGGAAAGCCAGGCCGGTCAATACGCCGACGACGACGCTGGTTGCCGCCTGCACGAGCAGGTATTGCTGGATCTGGGCATGGATCTCGTCCAGCGCCTGCACCGTTATCTTCTTCTGGCTCAGCCGCGGCCCGGCGAGCTTGACCATCTTGCGCCGGAAGCTGTTGCCCGAGGCGAGCAGGAAGAAAGCGATGAAGACGACGAGCGTTGCCTGGCCGATGAACGCGAGGAGGCCCAGCGTGCCGGTCCAGAGGTAGTCCTTGACGTTGACATGAGTCTTCTCGACGACGACCCGCGTCACCCCACGCGGTGCCGACGGCAGCACGACCGATATCGTCTCGACCTTGCGCACAACGGTGGCCGTCGGGGCCGAGCCGGAGGCTCTGGCCGAGGTGGAAGCGGAGGCAGATCGCGGCTTGCCCATGTCTGCGGCCGAAGCGACTGCGGAGGCCGCGCTGGCGGCCGGGCCCGAGGCCGGCGCGCCGCTCTCCTCGGTGGCTTGCTCGATCTCGGCGGCCGCCTGCTGGACCTTGGCGATCGTCGAGCCCGAATTCGGCCCGGGCTTCTGCGCCAGGTAGCGGAGCTTTTGTGCCACCTCGGGCAAGCTGTCGATGAGCGCGTTGGCGTCGTCGCTGATCGACCAGGCGCCCCAGCCGAGCCCGAAGACGATCGAGGCGAGGACCACGCCGGCGCCGAGCGCGCGCGGCAGACGCCAGCGTTCGAGCCGATCGACCAGCGGTGTCAGCGCGTAGCTGAACATCACGCCGAGCAGCAACGGAATGAAGACCGCCTTCGCCCATTGCAGGGCGAAGGCCGAGGCGATCACGGCGATGACGATCAGCGCGACGTTGCGAACGTCGACCGGCATGTGCAGGAGCACTCGCTGCCGCGGGGCGTCTGCGTCTGGCGCGCCGTCTGCGGCCGCGTCCTTGTGATTCACGGAGGGATCTCGATCGTGCGGCGATGCGCGGACGGGGTGGATGAACAGTACGTGGCACGGCACTTGGCGTGCCCGGCCCGGGCGCTCACTTCGCCGTGTCGCCGGGCAGCGTGATGTAGTGGCGAAGCAGCTCAGGCGGCTGCGGCGAATCGAGCAGGATGCAAGTCAGGCGCAACGCGTCGGCGGCGGCGTCGCCCAGCCGGACGCCGCCGTTGGCCTTCAATGCCGCGGCCACCCAGCTGCGAACGACGACCGGTCGCTGCATCCACGACAGGGTCTGCAGGCGCGCCAGCGCTTCGAACACGCTTTCGGCGTCGGGCGCTTCGAACGGCGGCGCCGGCGCGTGCGGCTGCCAGTGGTGCATGACGCCGGCGTACCAGCGGGCGGCGGTTTCGCTGTCCGCCGTCTCGTCGACGACCATGCGTGCCAGGAAGGCGGTGTAGACGGCGAGCGCGAGCACGTCGGTCTCCAGCCATTCGATGACTTCGGCGTTCGCTTCGGCGCGCGCCGCGAGCGGTGGCACTTCGCCCAGGCCGCGCCGCATGGCGAGCCAATGCAATCGATCGACCGGGCGAACCACGCCGCGCGCGCCCATGACGCGTCGCGTCGCGCGCAGCAGGCTCTGCTTGGCGGCGATCGGCTGCAGGGCCATGCGCGAAAGCAGCAGTTCGAACCACGGCAGCCGCGCCGCGCCCGAGAGCTTGGCGGTGTGCTTGCGCAGGCCCTCGACGCCCGGCGTCCCGGCGGTCTCGATGTCCCAGGCGCGTGCCGAGCGCCTGCTGCCCGGCGGCAGCAAGAGGGCGAGCAGCGCCGCCTGCAGTTCCTGGGCGCCGTGCAGATGCGTCAGGCGGTCGGCGGCGTCGCGCTCCGGATCGTTCGCGGCGTGGTTGGCGGCGTAGGTGTCGACCATCGAGCCCTCCCGATCGCGCCGTTGGCGACTACAAGGTGGCGCCCGGCCGAAAGCCGAACAGCCAGGCAATCAGGGCGGTCGGAAACTGCGACACCGCTGTGTTGTACGCAGCCACCGCGGCATTGAATTCGCCACGCGCGAAGGCCAGCGTCGTGTCGCCGGTGGCGAGCTGCGCATTGATGTCGGGCAGCTCCGCGCCGGCCACCGTCTGCACTGGCAGGCGGGCACGCGCGTCGGCCAGGATCTCCTCGGCGACGCGCAGGCTGGTCACCGCACCTGCCAACGCCGGCCGCGCCCGCGCGTGCTCGCGCGCGGCCTCGGCCTGTTGCGCGGCGGCGCGCAGCGCATCGAGGCGTGGCGCGGCGTTGGCTAGCGCCGCGGCGAGCAGGCCGATCTGCCGATCGAGCAGTGCATGACGCTGGCGCGAAAGATCGTCGATCGATCTGAAGCGCGCGACCAGCGCGTTGCGCAGGCTCACCATCCGGTTGTAGGCGCCGACCACCCAGAACACGATCACGGCGACCAGCGCGCCGGCGGTGATCTGCGACGTCGTCATGCGTGGCACTCGAGAAACGCGGCGCGACGGGGACCGGCGGCGCGTCAACTGACGAGCCAGGCGTCGTAGCCCTTGCGGCGAAGGTCGCACGACGGACACAGACCGCAGCCCCAGCCCCAGGCGTGGCGGTGCTCTCGATCGCCGAGGTAGCACGAATGCGTGTGCTCGATGACCAGATCGATCAGCGCTTCGCCGCCGAGTCGCTCGGTCATCGCCCAGGTCTCGGCCTTGTCGAGCCACATGAGCGGCGTCTCGATAGTCATCGACTTGTCGAGGCCCAGGCTGATCGCCACCTGCAGCGACTTGAGGGTGTTGTCGCGACAGTCCGGATAGCCCGAATAGTCGGTCTCGCACATGCCGCCGACGAGCACGCTCAAGCCGCGCCGGTCGGCAACGCTGGCGGCGACGGTGAAGAACAGGAGGTTGCGGACGGGCACAAAGGTGTTGGGCAGGCCGCCCGCGTTGCGCTCGATCTCGCGCTCGGTGGTGAGTGCGGTGTCGGAAAGTTGGGTCAGCAACGACAGGTCGAGCATGTGGTCGCCGCCGAGCCGCTCGGCCCAGTGCGGGAACTTGCCGTGCAATTCGGAACGCACATGCAGGCGGCTTTCCATCTCGGCGAGGTGGCGCGGGCCGTAGTCGAAGCCGACCGTCTCGACGTGCGTGTAACGATCGAGCGCGTGGGCCAGGCAGACGGTCGAGTCCTGGCCGCCGGAAAAGAGCACGAGGGCCCGGCGCGGGTCAACGGCCACGGAGTTCTCCCTGGCCGAGCACGACCCATTTCTGCGACGTGAGGCCTTCGAGCCCGACCGGGCCGCGCGCGTGCAGCTTGTCGGTCGAGATGCCGATCTCGGCGCCGAGGCCGTACTCGAAGCCGTCGGCAAAGCGCGTCGAGGCGTTGACCATGACGCTGGCCGAGTCGACCTCGCGCAGGAAGCGCATGGCGTGGGCGTGCGAGTCGGTGACGATGGCGTCGGTGTGATGCGAGCCGTAGCGCTCGATGTGGCGGATTGCCTCGTCGAGAGAGTCGACCACCTTGATGCTGATGATCGCGGCCAGGTATTCCTCGCTCCAGTCGGCCTCGGTCGCGATGGCGAGCCGGGCGCCGGCCACGCCTTGCAGCAGGGCGAGCGCGGCCGCGTCGCCGCGCATCTCGACGCCCTTGCTCGCCAACACGGCGCCGATCGCCGGCAGGAAGCGCGGCGCGATCGCGGCATGCACGAGCAGCGACTCGGCAGCGTTGCAGGGGCTGAGCTTCTGCGTCTTGGCGTTGTCGACGATGGCCAGCGCCATGGCGAGGTCGGCCTCGGCATCGACGTAGACGTGGCAGTTGCCGTCGAGGTGCTTCAGCACCGGCACCTTGGCTTCGCGCGCGATGCGTTCGATCAGGCCCTTGCCGCCCCGCGGGATGATGAGGTCGACGGCTTCCGGCGACGCGATCAGGAAGCCGACGGCGGCGCGGTCGGTCGTGCCGACGAGCTGCACGGCGTCGGGCGGCAAGCCGGCTTCGACGAGCGATTCGCGCACCAGCGCGGCGAGCGCGAGATTCGATTGCAGCGCTTCCGATCCACCGCGCAGGATGCAGGCGTTGCCGCTCTTTATGGCCAACGCAGCGGCCTCGATCGTCACGTTCGGCCGGCTCTCGTAGATCATGGCGAAGACGCCGATCGGCACGCGCATGCGGCCGACCCGGATGCCGCTCGGCTGCTGGCGCAGGCCCGTGATCTCGCCGATCGGATCGGCCATGGCGGCGATCTGCTCGCAGCCGACGGCGACCGTTTCGATGGCCGCCGCGTCGAGCTTCAGACGATCGACGAACGGCGCGTCGAGACCCGCGGCGGCTGCTGCATCGAGGTCGTGTCGATTGGCGGTTTGCAGCGCCTGCACTCCGGCACGCAGCTGCCGCGCGAGCGCGGCCAGCGCGCCGTTGCGCGCCGCCACCGGCGAGGCGGCGAGCTTCGCGCAGGCCGCGCGCGCCGCGGCGCCCATATGGGCGATGGCGGCTTGCAGGTCGGCAGCGGTCATGTCCGGATTGTTTCAGACTCCGCGAGCGCCGGGGTCCGAAGCCGATGGCAGAGCGCCTTCGGGGCCGCCAACGCGGTCGCTCGATCGTTCAGCCGATCTCGTCGAGCCGGATGCACGCGGCGGCGTGCGCATCGCCGCCTTCGACGGGGACGAGCGGCGGAACGACCTCGGCGCAGCGAGCGATAGCGTGCGGACAGCGCGTGCGAAAGACGCAGCCCGAAGGCGGCGCGAGCGGCGACGGCAACTCTCCCGAGAGAGCCGTGCGCGCGGCCCGGGCGAGCGCCGCTTCGCCGCGCATCGCGCCGACCTTCGGCGTGCTCGCGAGCAAGGCGCGCGTGTAGGGATGTCGCGGCGCGTCGAACAGCGCCCGCTTGGGTGCCCGTTCCATGACGCGGCCGAGGTACATGACGAGCACCTCGTCGGCGATCAGCTCGACGACGGCGAGGTTGTGCGAAATGAAGACGTAGGCGACGCCGGTCTCTTCCTGCAGGTCCATCAGCAGATTGAGCACCTGCGCCTGGATCGACACGTCGAGGGCCGAGACGGGCTCGTCGGCAACGACGACCTTGGGCTCGAGCATCAGGGCGCGGGCGATCGCGACGCGCTGCCGCTGCCCGCCCGAGAACATGTGCGGGTAGCGCGCGTAGTGCTCGGCGCGAAGGCCGACGCGGGCCAGCATGGCGCGGGCGCGCGCTTCGCGATCGGCAGGTGCCAGGTCGGTGTTGATGGCGAGGGGCTCCTCGAGCGCCTGACCGATCTTCTTGCGCGGATTGAGGCTCGCGAAAGGGTTCTGGAACACCATCTGCACGGTGCGGCGCAAAGCCTTGCGGCTGGCGCTGTCGACATGCGCCACGTCGTTGCCTGCCAGGCGGAGCAGACCGGCGGTCGGCGTCTCCAGCATCGTGATCTGGCGCGCCAGCGTGCTCTTGCCGCAGCCCGATTCGCCGACCACAGCGAGCGTGCAGCCCGCGGCCAGGGAGAACGACACGGCCTCCAGCGCGCGCACCGTCGCGTGCGGTTTGAGGAATCCGGTCGAGACGGCGTAGTGCTTCGTCAGCCCTTCCGCTTCGAGCACCGGAGCGAGTTTCGCGTCGCTCATCGCGTGCCGTCCACTTCTTCGTGCGTCGGCAAGGGAAAGAAGCAGCGCGCCCGGCCCGCGTCGAGCTCGTACAGCGCCGGCCGCTCGACGCCGCAGCGCGCCTGCCCATACGCGCAGCGCGGCGCCAGCAGGCAGCCGGCCGGCCGGTCGAAAGCGCCGGGCACGACGCCGACCAGCGACTTCAATCGCCGCTGCCCGACGTTGCGCTCGGGCAGCGCCGCGAGCAGCGCCTCGGTGTAGGGATGGTGCGGCGTCTCGAAGATTGCCGGCACGGCGGCGGTCTCGACGACTTGCCCGGCGTACATGACGATGACGCGCTCGGCCACCTCGGCGACGACACCGAGGTCGTGCGTGATGAGCACCAGCGCCATGCCGCGCTCGCGCTGCAGCTTGAGCAGCAGGGCCAGCATCTGCGCCTGGATCGTCACGTCGAGGGCGGTGGTCGGCTCGTCGGCGATAAGCAGGCGCGGGTTGCAGGCGATCGCCATGGCCAGCATGACGCGCTGGCTCATGCCGCCGGAGAGCTGATGCGGAAAGGCGTCGAGTCGTCGCTCGGCGTCGGGGATCTCGACCGCCTTCAGCAGTTCGAGCGCGCGCGCACGGCGTGCCTTGCGCGAGCCGCCTTCGTGCAGGGCGATCGTCTCCATGAGCTGGAAGGCGACGCTGAACGAGGGGTTCAGGCTTGTCATCGGGTCCTGGAAGATCATGGCGATGTCGCCGCCGAGCAGGGCGCGCCGTTCGCGTGCCGCCATGGTCGGCAGGTCGCGGCCGTCGAATACGAGGCGCTCTGCGCGCACCCGGCCCGGCTCGTCCACCAAGCCAAGAATCGCGAGCGCCGTCACGCTCTTGCCCGAGCCCGACTCGCCGACGATGCCGACGACTTCGCCCGGCGCCACCGAGAAGCTCACGTCGTCGACGGCCTGCAGCGCCGCGCCCGGCATGCCGAACTCGACCGACAGATGCTCGATCGCGAGCAGGCTCACGCGCTGGGCCTTCCCAAAAGCGGACCCGCAGGGTCCGGCCCCTCCCGCCCGGCGGGAGGGGAGCGTAGCGGGGAGGGTGCACGACACGGAAAGCTCCCTTGCGGAGCAAGGGAGGGTGCAACCCTGGTCGGCAGAGCCGAGGTTGAAGGCATGTCTATGCCTTCAACTTCGGGTCCAGCGCATCGCGCAATCCGTCGCCCGTGAGGTTGAAGGCGAGCACCGTGATCAGGATCGCCAGGCCGGGCAGCGTCACGACCCACCACGCGCTCTGGATGAACTCGAGCGCGCTCGCCAGCATCGATCCCCATTCGGGCGTCGGCGGCTGGGCACCGAGGCCGAGGAAGCCGAGCGCGGCGGCGTCGAGGATCGCAGACGAGAAGCCGAGCGTGGCCTGCACGATCAAGGGCGCGGCGCAGTTCGGCAGCACGGTGTCGAACATCAGTCGTACCGCGCCGGCGCCGGCGAGGCGCGACGCCTGCACGTAGTCCTTCGCCAGCTCGCCGAGCACGGCGCCGCGCGTCAGACGCACGAAGTGCGGCAGCATGACGATGGCGATCGCGTACATCGCGTTGGCCAGCCCCGGCCCGAGCACGGCGACCACGGCGACCGCGAGCAGCAGGCTCGGCAGCGCCAGCATCACGTCCATCAGCCGCATGACGACGTACTCGGGCAGGCGGCCGCGATAGAAGCCGGCGACGAGGCCGAGCAGCACGCCTGCGCTGAGCGAGAGGCCGACCGAGACCAGGCCGATGACGAGCGAGAGCCGCGTGCCGTGGATCAAACGCGAGAGCACGTCGCGGCCGACCGGGTCGGTGCCGAGCAGGAAGACGTGGCCGCCGATGGGCGTGAGCGAAGGCGCGCGCAGCGTCGCGTCGCGGTATTGCTCGCTCGGGTCGTAGGGCGAGATCAGGTTGGCGAACAACGCGCAGAAGACGAGCAGGCCGAGCACGACGAGGCCGATCACCGCGCCTCGGTTCCTCCGGAAATCGCGCCACAGTTCGACCGCCGGCGAGGGCGGTGCACCGCGGCCCTCACCCCGGCCCTCTCCCGCGAGCGGGAAAGGGAGAGGGAGAGGGAGAGGGAGAGGGAGAAGAGCGACCGCGTCAGCCGCGCGGTGAAGAACGGCCCCCTCTCCCGCCTGCGGGAGAGGGTCGGGGTGAGGGTCACCCGCCCCGCTCATGCGTGCCGGATCCGCGGATTGATGACGCCGTAGAGCACGTCGACGATCAGGTTGACGCCGATGATGATCGTCGCCGTGCAGAGGATGCCGCCTTGCACCGCGGCGTAGTCGCGCCGGTGGATCGCCTCGACCAGCCATTTGCCGATGCCCGGCCAGGCGAAGATCGTCTCGGTGAGGATGGCCCCCGCGAACAGCGTGCCGATCTGCAGGCCGATCGTCGTCACGACCGGGATCAGTGCGTTGCGCAAGGCGTGGATGGCGACGACGCGAAACGGCCCCGCGCCTTTGGCGCGCGCCGTGCGCACGTAGTCCTCGCGCAGCACCTCGAGCATCGACGAGCGCGTCATGCGCGCGATCACGGCGAGCGGGATCGTGCCGAGTGCGATCGCCGGCAGGATGAGGTGCGAGAGGGCGCTGCGGAACGCGCCCTTGTCGCCCGAGAGGATCGAGTCGATGAGCATGAAGCCGGTGACGGCCGGGATGTCGTACTGGATCGCCAGGCGCCCCGAGACCGGCGTCCAGCCGAGGCCGACCGAGAAGGTCAGGATGAGCAGCAGGCCCCACCAGAAGATCGGCATCGAGTAGCCGGTGAGCGA